>NZ_JBTMUW010000001.1:1387230-2006737 GCF_054473825.1 Stenotrophomonas genospecies 5 | reverse complement strand
TACAGTAAAGAGATCGCCTTCGAAGTCCTGCTTCGAAGGCGTTTTTCTTTGAGGTCTGTGTGCTTTCCACGTGTTCGGGGTCAGATCCTTTTTCCGTGGAAAAGGGATCTGACCCCGGGTCCCTGCCTTGCACCAGCGCGGTGCAGCCGCTATCATCATCGGCCTAAGCAGTACCCCTGAAGGCGGCGCTCCCCTGGGGAGACCTCACCCGGAAGGAGGGCTCGCAACATGCCTTCGCGGCGTGCTGCAACCGGAATCCAGTCACCGGAGTCTTTCCGGAAAAAGGGGCCCTGCGGGCCCTTTGTCGTTTCCGGGGCGTCATGTTCACGCCGGCCATGGCCGGCACCCAACCAAGAGATCAAGGCAGGCTGTGAGCGACAAGGCAACCGACATCGCGAATCTGCTCGCCCCGACCGTTGTGTCGCTGGGCCTGGAGCTGCTGGGCGTTGAGTATCTGCCGGCCCCCGGCGGTGCGACCCTGCGCCTTTACATCGACGTGCCGCTGGCTGAACAGCCCGAGCGCATCATCAATGTCGACGACTGCGAGCGGGTCAGCCGCGAAGTGTCGGCGCAGCTGGACGTCGAAGACCCGATCAGCGGCAACTACACGCTGGAAGTGTCCTCGCCGGGCGTCGATCGTCCGCTGTTCAACCTGGAGCAGTTCACTCGCCACCTGGGGGAGTCGGCCAAGGTCACCCTGAAGCTGCCGCAGGACAACCGACGTCGCCTGCAGGGCCGTATCGAAGCGACCGACGAGGCTGCGGGCACCATCACCTTCATCGTCGACAAGGCCGAAGTGGTCGTGTCGGCGGACAACATCGACAAGGCACGGATCCTGCCCGACTGGGTGGCGTTGGGGCTGGCCCCGAGCAAGCCGACCGGTCCGGCACCGAAGCGTCCGAAGCCGAACAAGAATTCTTCTTCCAACGAGCCGGCGGCAAAGAAGCCGCGCGCGGAGTGAGCCAATGAGCAAGGAACTGTTGCTGGTAGTCGACGCGGTCGCCAACGAGAAGGGCGTGCCGCGTGAAGTGATCTTCGATGCCATCGAGGCCGCCCTGGCCTCGGCAGCGAAGAAGCGCTATCCCGACGAGGAAGTGCTGACCCGCGTGGTCATCGACCACAAGGATGGCAGCTACGAAACCTTCCGTCGCTGGGAAGTGGTGGCTGATGACGTGGTCATGGAGTCGCCCGACCGCCAGATCCGCCTGATGGACGCCATCGATGAAGCCGAGGGCGTGGACGTCGGCGATTACATCGAAGAGCAGATCGAGAACCCGGACTTCGGCCGCATCGCCGCCCAGGCCGCCAAGCAGGTGATCGTGCAGCGCGTTCGCGAAGCCGAGCGCCAGCAGGTCGTGGACGCATGGAAGGACCGCGTCGGCGAGCTGATCACCGGTGTGGTCAAGCGTGCCGAGCGTGGCAACATCTACGTCGACCTCGGCGGCAACGCCGAAGGCTTCATCCCGAAGGACAAGGGCATTCCGCGCGACGTGCTGCGCGCCGGTGACCGCGTCCGCGGCTACCTGGCCGAAGTGCGCTCGGAGCCGCGTGGCCCGCAGCTGTTCATCAGCCGCGCCGCGCCGGAGTTCATGATCGAGCTGTTCAAGCTTGAAGTGCCGGAAGTCGGTCAGGGCCTGGTGGAAATCAAGGCCTGTGCCCGCGATCCGGGCGACCGCGCCAAGATCGCCGTGCTGGCCCACGACCAGCGCACCGATCCGATCGGTGCCTGCATCGGCATGCGCGGTTCGCGCGTGCAGGCGGTGTCCAACGAGCTCAATGGCGAGCGCGTGGATATCGTGCTGTGGAACGACAACCCGGCCAACTTCGTCATCAATGCGATGGCGCCGGCCGAGGTGCAGTCGATCATCGTCGATGAGGACAAGCACTCGATGGATCTGGCCGTTGCCGAGGACCGCCTGGCCCAGGCGATCGGCAAGGGTGGCCAGAACGTGCGCCTGGCCAGCCGCCTGACCGGCTGGCAGCTCAACGTGATGACCCAGGACCAGGTCACCGCCAAGTCGGAGGCCGAGCAGGCTTCGGCCCGCCAGCTGTTCATGGACAAGCTGGAAGTGGACGAGGAGATCGCCGGCATCCTGGTCAGCGAAGGCTTCGGCACCGTCGAGGAAATCGCTTATGTCCCGGTCGGCGAACTGCTGGCCGTGGAAGGTTTCGACGAGGATATCGTCGAAGAGCTGCGCGCTCGTGCCCGCGATGCGCTGCTCAATGAGGCCCTGGCAGTCGAGGAAGGCCTTGAAGACGGCCAGCCGGCGCAGGACCTGCTGTCCCTGAAGGGCATGGACGAAGCCACCGCGTATGCGCTGGCCGGCCACGGCGTGCGCACCAGCGAGGATCTCTCCGACCTGGCCGCCGACGAGGTCGTGGACTTCGGCATCGAAGGGCTGGACCAGGAGCGCGCCGCCGCGCTGATCCTGGCCGCGCGTGCCGAGGAGATCGCCCGACTGGAACGCGGCGAATGAGCCGGCAATGAACAGGGCCCTGAGCCGCTCAGGGCGTAGAATCCGCGCCACCTCCAGATGCGGGGGGGGCGCCCACAAGATCATAGGATCCGAATGTCGCAGCAAACCACCATCCGCAAGCTTGCCGAACTGGTCAACACACCGGTCGAAAAACTGCTTGAACAGCTGGCCGGTGCCGGCATGAAGTTCAGCGGTCCCGACCAGGTCGTGACCAGCACCGAGAAGGTGAAGCTCCTGGGCTTCCTTCGTCGTTCGCACGGCAAGCCCGAGCAGGCGCCGGAAGAGACCGATCAGTCTGCAAAGAAGATCACCCTCAACCGCCGTAAACAGCAGGAAGTGACGGTCAATTCCGGTCGCAGCAAGACGACCGTGAATGTCGAGGTGCGCCAGAAGCGTACCTACGTCAAGTCCGATGGTGGTCGTGCGATGACTCCGGACGAAGAGCGCGCCGACATCCTGCGCAAGCTGGAAGAGTCGCGCGCCCGCAACCTCGCCGAACAGCAGGCATTGGCCGAGAAGGACCGTCTGCGCGACGAGGCCATCGTCCGTGCACGCGAGGAAGAGATTGCCGCCAAGGAGCGTGCCGAAGCCGAGAAGAAGGCTGCAGAGGAAGCAGCGGTTGCCGCCAAGGCCGCCGAGGCGCTGGCCGCCAGCCAGCCGAAGACGCGCGCTCCGATCGACGAAACCGCACCGCGTCCGCCGCGTACCCCGGCCGCAGCCCCGGCTGCCCCGCGTGGCGCTCCGCCACGCAGCGAGGACCGCAACAACCGCAGCGCGCCGCGCAACGAGCGTGGCCCGGGCGATCGTTTCTCCGGCCAGATGCACCTGTCGGCCGCCGACCGTGCACGTCGTGGCAACAGCAACAGCACGACCCGTGGTCGTCCGAGCGGCCGGAACCAGGCCGGCGGCCGTCGCGACATGTCGCGCGGTGGCAGCAACGCCGGTCCGCATGCCTTCGAACGTCCGACCGCACCGGTCGTGCGTGAAGTGGCGATCGGCGACACGATCACCGTGGCCGACCTGGCGCAGAAGCTCGCGCTGAAGGGCGGCGAGGTGGTCAAGGCGCTGTTCAAGATGGGCGTGATGGCCACCATCACCCAGTCCATCGACCACGACACGGCGGCGCTGGTGACCGAGGAACTCGGCCACAAGGCGATCCGTGCCAACGACAACGACGCCGAAGACGCACTGCTGGCATCGACCGGTGAAAACCAGGGCGAAGCCGTGCAGCGCCCGCCGGTGGTCACCATCATGGGCCACGTCGACCACGGCAAGACCTCGCTGCTGGATTACATCCGCCGCACCAAGGTCGCCACCGGCGAAGCCGGCGGCATCACCCAGCATATCGGTGCGTACCACGTGGATACGCCGAAGGGCGTGATCAGCTTCCTGGATACCCCGGGCCACGCAGCCTTCACTTCGATGCGTGCCCGCGGTGCCAAGCTGACCGATATCGTGGTGCTGGTGGTCGCGGCCGATGACGGCGTGATGCCGCAGACCAAGGAAGCGATCCAGCATGCCCGTTCCGCCGGTGTGCCGCTGATCGTGGCAATCAACAAGATCGACAAGTCCGACGCCGATCCGATGCGGGTCAAGAACGAACTGCTGACCGAGCAGGTCGTGGCCGAAGACTTCGGTGGCGACACCCAGATGGTGGAGATCTCGGCCAAGACCGGCCTGGGCATCGACGACCTGCTGGACGCCATCTCGATCCAGGCCGAACTGCTGGAGCTGAAGGCTGTCGATGAAGGCCGCGCGTCCGGCGTGGTGATTGAATCGTCGCTGGACAAGGGCCGCGGCCCGGTCGCCACCGTGCTCGTGCAGCAGGGCCGCCTGAAGAAGGGCGATTACCTGGTGTGCGGCATCCAGTACGGCCGCGTGCGAGCGCTGTTCGACGAAACCGGCAAGCAGCCGGAGTTCGCCGGCCCGTCCATCCCGGTGCAGGTCCTGGGCCTGTCCGGCGTGCCGGAGGCCGGTGACGACTTCGTGGTGGTCGAGGACGAGCGTCTGGCCAAGGACGTTGCCCAGCAGCGTGAGACCAAGCGCCGCGAGTCGCGCCTGGTCGCCACGGCGGGCAGCCGGATGGAAGACATCATGGCGACCCTGGGCAAGGGTGAGGGCCAGCAGGTCCTCAACCTGGTCATCAAGGCCGACGTGCAGGGTTCGGTGCAGGCGCTGAGCCAGGCCCTGGTCGCGCTGTCCAACGACGACATCCGCATCAACGTGATCCACTCCGGCGTGGGCGGCATCACCGAGTCGGACGCCAATTCGGCTGCCGCCTCCAAGGCCACCGTCATCGGCTTCAACGTGCGTGCGGATGCTTCGGCCCGTCGCATCATCGAATCCAACGGCGTGGACCTGCGTTACTTCTCGATCATCTATGACGTGATCGATCAGGTGAAGCAGGTGGCCTCCGGTCTGCTGGGCGTGGAGATCCGCGAAGAGATCATCGGTATCGCCGAGGTCCGCGATGTCTTCCGCAGCTCCAAGCTGGGCGCCGTCGCCGGCTGCATGGTCATCGAAGGCGTGGTCAAGCGCAGCAAGCCGATCCGCGTCCTGCGCGACAGCGTGGTGGTGTTCGAAGGCGAGCTGGAATCGCTGCGTCGCTTCAAGGAAAACGTCGAGGAAGTCCGCAACGGTACCGAATGCGGTATCGGCGTGAAGGCTTACAACGACGTCAAGCCGGGCGACCAGATCGAGTGCTTCGAGCGCATCGAAGTGCCGCGTACCCTGTAATGCTGCAACGGACCGGCCCTCGCGGGCGGGTCCACCCCTGGTGGCGCCCGACCCCGGTCGGGCCGTCTCTCCCGGTAGGGCCCGACCTTGGTCGGGTCACATTCAATTCAAGAGCCCGACCGCGTGCCCAAGACTTTCCATCGAACCGACCGTGTCTCCGCCCAGCTGCGCCGTGAACTCGGCACCCTGGTGCACAACGCCGTGCGCGAGCACGGGTTGCCCTCGGTGAGCGTGTCCGACGTGGAAATCACCCGCGACATGGCCCATGCCAAGGTCTTTGTCACCGCGCTGATGCCGGAACGTTCGGCCGAAGCGGTGGCCGGCCTGAAGGAACTGGGCTATCGCCTGCGCATGGACCTGGCCCGGGCGATGAAGCTGCGTCACGTGCCGGAGCTGCATTTCCATTACGACGACTCGGTTGATCGGGGCGAGCACATCGACAACATCCTGCGCGATCTGCCCGACACCGTGGCTGCCGAGAAGCGCCGCGAAAGCGACGAAGAATAACCGCGCGACGCCGGGCATGCCCGGCGTTGCTGCATTCCGGCTGCGCGATGTCTGATGCAGGCCGCGCCGCGCGCTTGCCGGGAATGGTCCGGCGCTACACCCGTATCTGTCATGACCCGAATTCAGTTCCGCCGCCTGGACGGCATCCTGCTGCTCGACAAGTCGACCGGCATGAGCTCCAACGCTGCCCTGCAGGTGGCGCGCCGCCTGTTCCGTGCCGAGAAGGGCGGGCATACCGGCAGTCTCGACCCGCTGGCCACCGGCCTGCTGCCGTTGTGCTTCGGCGAGGCGACCAAGATCGCCGGCCTGCTGCTGGGCTCGGCCAAGGCCTATGACGCCGAGATCGTGCTCGGCCAGACCACCGACACCGATGACGCCGAGGGCGAGGTGCTGCTGCAGCGTCCGGTGCCGCAGATCACTGCTGACGTCCTGCAGGCCGCGCTGGCACCGCTGACCGGCAGCATCCGCCAGCGGGCCCCGATCTATTCAGCGCTGAAGCAGGGAGGCGAGCCGCTGTACGTGAAGGCCCGCCGCGGCGACGCCATCGAGGCGCCGGAGCGGCAGGTCCAGGTGCATGCCATCGAGGTCCTGGAACAGCAGCCCGAGCGGCTGCGCCTGCGCGTCACCTGTGGCTCGGGTACCTACATCCGCAGCCTGGCGCGTGATCTCGGCGAGGCGCTGGGCTGTGGTGCGCACATCAGCGCCCTGCGCCGGCTGTGGGTGGAGCCGTTCCGCGAGCCGGCGATGGTCACCCTGGACCAGCTGCGGGCCATGGTCGAAACGGGCGACCTGGCGGCCATGGATGCGCTGCTGCTGCCGCTGGCCGACGGTCTGGCCGGGTATCCGCGGGTCGAGCTGGACGCCGCCCAGACGCAACGGTTCTGCATGGGACAGCGGTTGCGCGATGCCGGCTGGCCGCGCGGTCTGGTGGCGGTGTTCGGTCCGGACGCCGCTGTCCAGGGCCTCGGTCAGGTCGATGACAGTGGCCTGCTGGCCCCGCAGCGCCGATTCAACCTCTGAACAGGGCGGGGCGGTTCAGCCCCGGTCCTTGTCCCCGGAGCCCCTGGCCGTTACAATTTCGCGGCCATTTTCTGGCAGCCTGCCCCGCGCAGGTTTCATCCCTGTAGTCCACGGCGAGCCTGGCGGTGCGCGAAGCGCGTTCCTGCCGGCCACGCATCACTGAGAAAAAGACATGTCGATCGACACCCAGAAGGTCATTGAAGACAACAAGCGCAGCGCCGCCGACACCGGCTCCCCGGAAGTCCAGGTGGCCCTGCTGACCGCCCGCATCGAACTGCTGACCGGCCACTTCAAGACCCACAAGAAGGATCACCACAGCCGCCGCGGCCTGCTGCAGATGGTCAACCGCCGTCGCAGCCTGCTCGACTACCTGAAGAAGAAGGACGTCGAGCGTTACAAGGCCCTGATCGAGAAGCTTGGCCTGCGTCGCTAAGCAACGAATCCCCCGCGGCGCAGCGATGCGCCGCGGTTTTGTTTTGTAGTACCGCAATCCCCGATTCAGGCCGGAACGATCCGGTCACCCGCTGGCGGCAAGGGTCGCCGACGGTCCAAATTCGCAGACAGCATCCCCAAGGACACCCTCCGTGGCAAAAATCACCAAAACCTTCCAGTACGGCAAGCACACCGTCACGCTTGAGACCGGCGAAGTCGCCCGTCAGGCCAGCGGCGCCGTCATCGTCAAGATGGACGACACCGTACTGCTGGTCACCGCCGTCGCCGCCAAGAGCGCGCGCGAAGGCCAGGACTTCTTCCCGCTGACCGTCGACTATCAGGAGAAGTTCTACGCCGGCGGCCGTATTCCGGGTGGTTTCTTCAAGCGCGAAGGCCGTGCGACCGAGAAGGAAACCCTGATCTCGCGTCTGATCGACCGTCCGATCCGTCCGCTGTTCCCGGAAGATTACAAGAACGAAGTGCAGATCATCGCCACGGTGATGTCGCTGAACCCGGACGTGGACGGTGACATTCCGGCCCTGATCGGTGCTTCGGCGGCCCTGGCTCTGGCCGGCACCCCGTTCATGGGTCCGATCGGCGCTGCCAAGGTCGGTTACAAGAACGGCGAGTACATCCTGAACCCGACCGTCAGTGAACTGGCTGACTCGCAGCTGGAACTGGTCGTTGCCGGTACCTCCAACGCCGTGCTGATGGTCGAATCCGAAGCCGCGCTGCTGTCGGAAGAAGTGATGCTGGGCGCCGTGACCTTCGGTCACCGCGAAATGCAGAAGGTCATCAACGCGATCAACGAGCTGACCGTCGAAGCCGGCACCAAGCCGTCGACCTGGGAAGCCCCGGCCAAGAACGAAGCGCTGATCGCCGCCCTGAAGGAAGCCATCGGCCCGCGCCTGGGCGAAGCCTTCCAGGTGCGTGACAAGCTGCAGCGTCGCGATGCCATCTCGGCGATCAAGAAGGACGTGGTCGAAGCCCTGGCCGGCCGCGTGGCTGCCGAAGGCTGGAACCCGGCCGAGCTGTCGAAGGAATTCGGCGAACTGGAATACCGCACCATGCGCGACTCGGTGCTGGACACCAAGGTCCGCATCGACGGCCGTGCGCTGGATACCGTCCGCCCGATCTCCGTGAAGACCGGTGTGCTGCCGCGTACCCACGGCTCCTCGCTGTTCACCCGCGGCGAAACCCAGGCCATCGTGACCATCACCCTGGGCACCGCCCGCGACGGTCAGGTCATCGATGCCGTTGCCGGTGAGTACAAGGAAAACTTCCTCTTCCACTACAACTTCCCTCCGTTCTCGGTGGGTGAGTGCGGCCGCATGATGGGTCCGAAGCGCCGCGAGATCGGCCACGGTCGCCTGGCCAAGCGCGGCGTGCTGGCTGTCATGCCGTCGCTGGAAGCCTTCCCGTACACCATCCGCGTCGTCTCGGAAATCACCGAGTCGAACGGTTCCTCGTCGATGGCCTCGGTCTGCGGTTCGTCGCTGGCCCTGATGGACGCCGGCGTGCCGGTGAAGGCCCCGGTGGCGGGTATCGCCATGGGTCTGGTCAAGGAAGGCGACCGCTTCGTCGTCCTGTCCGACATCCTGGGTGACGAAGATCACCTGGGCGACATGGACTTCAAGGTGGCCGGTACCGCTGAGGGCATCTCCGCCCTGCAGATGGACATCAAGATCGAAGGCATCACCGAAGAGATCATGAAGCAGGCGCTGCAGCAGGCCAAGGCTGGCCGTCTGCACATCCTGGGCGAAATGGCCCACGGCCTGACCGCTCCGCGTTCGGAACTGTCCGACTACGCGCCGCGCCTGCTGACCATCAAGATCCACCCGGACAAGATCCGCGAAGTGATCGGCAAGGGTGGCTCGACCATCCAGGCCATCACCAAGGAAACCGGCACCCAGATCGACATCCAGGATGACGGCACCATCGTCATTGCCTCGGTCAACGCGATCGCTGCCCAGGCCGCCAAGGCCCGCATCGAGCAGATCACCTCGGACGTCGAGCCGGGCCGCATCTACGAAGGCAAGGTCGCCAAGATCATGGACTTCGGCGCGTTCGTCACCATCCTGCCGGGCAAGGACGGCCTGGTCCACGTCTCGCAGATCTCCAGCGAGCGCGTCGAGAAGGTCGGCGACAAGCTGAAGGAAGGCGATGTGGTCAAGGTCAAGGTGCTGGAAGTCGACAAGCAGGGCCGTATCCGCCTGTCGATGAAGGCCGTGGAAGAAGGCGAGGGCGCCAGCGCCGAATGATCGACCCACGGTCGATCACGGCAGGTGTCAACCCCGGTTGAGCACCGCCGCTGACATCGCTGGAATGAGAAAGCGGGCTTCGGCCCGCTTTTTCTTTGTCCGGCATCCTGAGCGGGCTTGCCGCTATGCTGTTGTCATGGACCTCCTGCGCCTGCTCGACCTGGACATCGACCGCCCGGCGCAGCGCGTGAGCCGGGCCGGTGAGGCCCTGCCCATCAGTGGCCTGAGCTGGACCCTGTTCGACGTGCTGCTTGCACACGGCACCCGTGTGGTGGATTTCGACACGTTGGCGGCCCAGGTCTGGGCACCTGCGGTGGTTGGTGAGGATGCGGTCAGTCAGCGGGTGAAACTGCTGCGGCAGGCACTCGGCGATGACAGCCGTCGGCCGCGCTACATCCGTTCGGTGCGCGGGCGCGGCTATCAGCTGTGCGCCGCACCGATACCGATGGCACCGCCGCCAGTGATCGGATCGTCACGAGGGCGCTGGTGGTGGGCTGCAGCGCTGGTGGCGGTGGGCGGGTTGGCGGTGGCGGTGCTGGCGTGGCCGGACCAGGCTCCGCCCGCCGCAGCGACGTCCCTGCTGCAGCGCGCGGACTATTACGCCGGCATCGGCCAGGCGAGCAACAACGAACGCGCGATCGCCCTCTACCGCCAGGCACTCCAGGTCGATCCAGAATCCAGTGCGGCCCGGCGTGGGCTGGCACGTGCATTGTCGGCGCAGGGATGCCTGTTCAACGGTTCTCCGCAGCAGATGCGCGAAGCGCTGGCGCTGGCCGACTCCGAACGTGCACGAGCGCCGCATGACGGTGCCACGTACGCCCTGCGCGGGTATGCGCATGATTGCCTTGGGCGGATGGACGATGCGGTAGCCGACTACGCGCGCGCGATCCAGCTCGATCCTGCGGACGAGCGCACGCGCGCATCGCTGGCCTACCTGCAGCAGGAGCAGGGCCACCTGTCGCTGGCGCTGCGCGCCAACCTCGCGCTCAAGGCACCCGAACGCATCCGCTTCCGTGATGTGCAGGTGGCGCGCGAAATGGAACTGCTCGGTTTCACCCAGGCGGCAGCGCAGCGCCATGCGCGCAACTTCCAGCTTTACCCGGACAACGTGTTCGCCAACATCGCGTGGCCGCGCAGCCTGTACGTTGCCGGGGCCGCCGGGCGCGCCCGGGAGGAGCTGGCCATCGCATTGACGCGTGGCACACCACACCCCCAGCTGCTGCGCCTGCAGGGAGAACTGGCATTGCTGGCCGGTGACACCGCGGCGGCGGCCGAGGCGTTCGCGACGGCGCACCGGCTGCGGCCGCAGCAATCGTTGGGAGAGACGCTGGCGGGCCTGTACGGATCGACGGCCATCGATCCGGCATGGGCACGTGCGCGATTGCAGCGCCTGCCGGCGGGGAGGGGTGATGGTTGGGCCGATGCTGCGCTCGAGCGGGCTCTGCTCTTGCAGTCGGTGGGTGATGCGAAGGCCGCCGTGGCCGCGCTGCACCAGGCGGTGGACGATGGCTTCCGCGATGCGGCATGGCTGCGTGCCACGCCGCTGTATGCTCCGCTGCGCAGCGCGCCGGAGTGGGAGCCGCTGCTGGCGCGTATCGATGCGGATGTCGCCAGGCAGCGCGCGCAGGTCCTCGCCGCCGCATGGCGACCCTCCGATCTGTCCGGTCTCAGCGCAGTGCGGGAAGCAGGAACTCAGTGAGAATCCGCCGCGACTGCGGATGGGCGAAGCTGCGGTTGTAGGCTTGGCTGGTGACTACGGCCACGGCATTCCTGTCAGGAATCAGGAAGACATAATTGCCACCGTTGCCGGACATCGCCCACACGGTCCGCTGCCTGCCCTGCACCGTCAGCTGCAGGCCCCACCATTGGTAGCCGTACTCGCTGCCATCGCCAGTGCGGGCCTGTGGCTGGATCATTGCAGCGATGAAATCACGGGGAACCAGTTGCCGGCCATTGCCGCGCCCCTGATCCAGCACCAGCTGCCCCAGCCGCGCCAGGTCGCGGCTGCGGTAGCGCGTGCCGCCGCCTCCCATTCCGATGCCCTCCGGTGAACGGTTCCAGTGGCTCTCGGTGATGCCCAGCGGACGCTCCAGTGCCCGGGCGGCATAGTCCGACAGTGGCATGCCGGTGGCCCTCTCGAGCACGGCGCCGAGCACGAACGAGTCGGCCGTACAGTACGCGAAGGAACGGCCATGAGGGCTGTCCTCCGGTCGCTGCATCCAGGGCGCGAAGCCCTTCACCGGCAGGGACAGGGCAAAGTCCAGCCAGCGCTCGCTCACGTACATGCGCTCTTCGTGGCCGCTCGAGAACGGGTTCTCGTCGTCGCATTCCCACAGGCTGCTCATGGTCAGCAGATCCTGCAGGGTGATGGCGCGCAGGCGCGGGTCGACGACGTGGCGCGCGGTGAATCCGGGGAAGTAGTCGTAGACCCGGGCCTGCACGCCCGGCAGCGCCCCCTCGCCGATGGCGGCGCCGATCAGCAGTGCGGTCACGCTTTTGCTGGCCGAGCGCACATCGTGCAGGGTGCCCGCGTCCGCGCCGTTGAAGTAGCCCTCGTAGACGACGTTGCCGTCGACCTGCAGCAGCACGCTGCGGATCTGCTTGAGGTCATCGCGGGCGATGGCCTGCTCCAGGGCGGGCAGGCGGACGGAGGCAGGCGTTGCGGCGCCGGTGGTGTGGGGTATGAATGCCAGCAGCAGAAGGAGGAAGGGCATCAACGGACGCATGGTCGGGCTCCATCGGAAAGGAGACTGGATTGAGCCCGGTCCTTCGCTGAAGTGCTGGAAGCGTGTCTGAAGAATTCTGAAGGGCCAGTACCGGCGACGGCAGCGCGCTGTCCTGCCGTGGGGCGTCAGGGACATGCCGATGTCATCCTGCGGGCGTCCGTGCCTGTCCAGTGGACGACATTCGATGAAGCCGCGCCGGGGCGTGATCGGTTTGCTACCGTGGCTGCGCCTTCGAACCGGGAGATCCCATGTTCCGCCAGACCCTGGCCGTCCTTGCCGTACTCGTCACCGCTGCCGTGCCCGGCGCAGTGCACGCTGCGCCGGCGCAGTCGCCGATCTTCGGCGCCTACTACCCCGGTGGCTCGGCCGGGCGCTATCCGGTTTCGAGCATTCCAGCCGAGCGCCTGACGCATCTGTTCTACGCGTTCTCCACCATCGAAGACGGCCGATGCGTGATCGGTGCGGACGCATCGAAGAACGTTGCCGAGCTGGCTGACCTGAAAAAAGCGCATCCGCATCTGCGCACGCTGATCTCGATCGGCGGCTGGGGCGCCGGTGGGTTCTCCGATGCCGCGCTGACCGAAGCCAGCCGCAGGCGCCTGGTCGACTCCTGCATGGCGCTGTTCTTCGAACGGCACGCAGGCAGCTTCGATGGCGTGGACATCGACTGGGAGTTTCCGGTCAGTGGCGGCCCGAAGGAACTGGCCCATCGTCCGCAGGACCGGGCCAACATGACGCGCCTGGCGCAGGCGTTCCGTACCGCGCTCGATACGTACGGGCGCAGGGCAGGGCAGCCGATGCTGCTGACCGCCGCGCTGGCCGCTGGCCGGCTGCAGACCGATGGCCCCTATGATCCCGCCGCCAGCTACGACCTGCCGGCGCTGGCCCGGATACTCGATTTCATCAACCTGATGAGCTACGACATGGGTACCGGTTTTTCGGCCGTGTCGACCTTCAACGCGCCATTGCATGAAGTGCCGGCCGACCCGCTGGCGCCGGAACTGCGGCGCTGGAACAACGTGGCCGGTGCGGTGCAGTACTACCGCGAACATGGCGTGCCGGCGGACAAGCTGGTGCTGGGCGTGCCGTTCTACGGGCGCGGCTTCAAGGTGACCGGGGAGACTGCCGACGGCCTGTACCAGGCTTACAGTGCGCCGGCCGATGCCGGCGACTGGCGGGTGATCAAGGCGCGTTACCTCGATCAGCCGGGCTGGACCAGGCACTGGCACCCGCAGGCGCAGAGCCCGTGGTTGTACAACCCGCGGGAGAACGTCTTCATCAGCTATGAAGACCCGCGTTCGATCGGCCTGCGGGCGCAGTTCGCCCGCGAACAGGGGCTGGCCGGTGTCTTCATGTGGGAGCTGACCGGCGACGATGAACAGGCCAGCCTGCTCAACGCGATGCTGGCACCCTGGCACAAGGCCCGCGTGGGCGATTGAAGGCGCCGCGCTCCGCCGGCATGGCCCGGCGGGGCGGTCAGTCGGCCCAGACGCTGTTGGGGTCGCCGTTGCGCGCCCGGCGTTGGCTGGCCAGCGCCAGGCGCGCAAAGCCGAAGGCCATCGCCAGGGCGACGGCGTCGATCCAGAACAGCGGCCAGTGCCCGGCAGCGGCGGCACGCCACAGCCAGTCACCGTTCAATGCACCATGCACGACCGGCACCAGCGCGGTCGCGGCCGCAGCGGCCCACAGCAGTTCCCGGGCAGCCTGTGCGGGCCTGCGCAGGAATGCCCACAGCGCGCACGCGGCCCAACTGCTGAAACAGGCCCAACGGATGCCCGGGTCGACCGCCGCGGGTGCTGCGCGTTCGAGCACCAGCGCTACCACGAACGCCAACGAGATCGCCACGCACAGGCCGATGCAGACACCGACGGTGGCACGCGCCATGTTGACGGCCGCACGCGACTGCTCGGGCTGGCGTCGCTTGCGTCGCGATTCGATCCACAGCAGGTTGCCGGAATAGAACAGGAAGGCGCCGCCGAGCCCCATCAGGAAGTACAACCAGACCACCACGCCGTTGCCGAACTCACCGAAATGAAGCGCATAGGCGGCGCTCAGCGTAGCGTGATTGGCATCGCGCTGGCCCGGCAGCTGCGTGGCCAGCACGTCGCCGGTGGTCACGTCCAGGGCGACCGCGCCCAGCGGGCCCAGCGTGCCGGTGGATTCGCCGGTGATCTCGATGGTGGCCTTGGCGTCGCCACCATTGGCCAGTTTCAGATAGGCCGGTTCGAAGTTGGCCACGCCCTGGGCGCGGGCCACTTCCAGGGCGCGCGCATGCAGGACCTGCAGGCTGCCCGGCGGTGCCGGAACGCCGCTGGCCTCGCGCACCGGAGCGGTATCCATCGCGGTCGGCACGGCCTGCAGCAGTTTGCCATCGAAGATCAGCGGATTGAGCAGTGCCATCTGTACGAACGCCAGGCAGAGCAGGGCGCCGGTAACGGCGAACATCAGATGGAAGGGCAGACTGAGCACGCCGATCACGTTGTGCGCATCCTGCCACTGCTGCTTGAGGTTGCGGCCCGGGCGCAACGCGAACAGGTCACCCAGCAGTTTCGGCAGGTGGATCACCAGGCCGCTGAGCAGGGCCATGCCGTACAGCAGGCTGACGATGCCCATTACATACACGCCGGCCACCGGCAGGCCCAGGCTGTAATGCAGCTCGTTGACCAGTTCGGCCAGACCGGTCTGCGGCGGCGTCGGGCTGCCGGCGGTGTGTCCCGGCCACGCATAGCGCCAGCTGCCGTCATCGGTCTGCCAGTAGGCCAGCGGCTGCGGATGGTCGGTGCCGGGGAAGGTCATGCCGACATGGCGGCGTGCCTCCGCGTGGGCTGCCAGCACGTCCTCGAGCAGGTGCTGTGCGTCATCCAGGTCCGCGGGCAATGCCGTCGCCGCGCCCGGCGTCTGCCACAACGGCAGGTCATGGTGGAAGAGGGTCAGGGCGCCTGCATAGAAGGCCACGAACAGGCCAAAGCCGGCGACCAGGCCGACCCAGGTGTGCAGGGTGGTGAACGTTCGCAGCGTCTGCGAGGAGAACTTCATGGGGACGGTCTCATTGCACCGCACCGGCCAGGCGCAGCAGGCCGAGCACGGCGAAGCCGGCGCCAGCAGTGCCGGCCAGGGCCAGCCAGGCGTGTGCGGCGCGGCGGAAGCTGAACGCCCAGAGGGCGGCCAGCATCCACAGCGGGATGAAGGCGATCAGGGCCGGTACCAGGGCGTGCTGCCATGGGCCGGGCGGCAGCCAGGCCACCAGTCCGGTGGCGGCCGCGGCCAGCAGGAAGCCGGCGAAGATGCCGGCGAGGGCGCGGGCCCACATCAGCGCGGCTCCGTGCCGGGGCGGTGCCAGGCGGCGATGGCCGGCAGCAGCATCGCCGCCAGCATCCAGGTGCACAGCATCGCCACCAGCCCCGCGGCGAAGCCCAGTTCGGCCATCCACAGCCATAGTGCGGCCGCAGCGGCAACCAGGCCGATCTGTCGGCCAAGCCGGCCAGCCCGGCGCAGGCGCGGCCAGCGGCAATGCGGCGAGGCGGCATAGAAGGCCGTCGCCGAGAACATCGCAGACAGCACGCCCAGGCTGCAGAAGCCGAGCGTGGAAAGGCCGACAGTGATCATTGCCGGCAGCCTGCGCGGCGCGAGGGCGGCGAACGCGGGACACGGGCGGGGCCGGCGTAGGCCGGTCGGAGCGGGTGGCGCATCACGAGGTCCTGGGGGAAAGCGGGCAGGCTGGCACGGGGCGGGCTGCCTGGATATGGTAATCATTGCGATTTCAGGCTGCCAGCGACGGCCATTCAGGGGCGCGACGGGGAGTGCTTGGGCTTTCCCGCGCACTGGTCTAAAATCGCAGTCATTATCCTGACTGGAACAAGGTGGCCCGCGCCCAGCGCCGGCCGAGCGTGCGACATGAGCACTACCACCGCCCACGGTTGACCTGCCCCCGAAGGCCCTGCGTTCCAGGCGCCCTCGCGGCGCTTTTTTATTGCCCGGGCGCCTGCCCGGAGCCGCTTTCCAGCCCGCAGCGCGGGCCCCCGCACGAAGCCACTGCGATGATCAACATTACCCTTCCCGACGGCAGCCGCCGCGAGTTCGAAAACCCCGTCAGCGTCATGGACGTCGCCCAGTCGATCGGTGCCGGCCTGGCCAAGGCGACCATCGCCGGCTCGGTCGATGGCGTGCTGGTCGATGCCAGCGACGTCATCGATCACGATGCCAGCCTGCGCATCATCACCGCCAAGGACGAGGAGGGCGTGGAGATCATCCGCCACTCCTGCGCCCACCTGGTCGGCCATGCCGTCAAGCAGCTGTACCCGGACGTGAAGATGGTCATCGGCCCGGTGATCGCCGAGGGCTTCTACTACGACATCTACTCCGAGCGCCCGTTCACCCCGGACGACATGGCCGCGATCGAGAAGCGCATGGGTGAACTGATCGCCCAGGACTACGACGTCATCAAGAAGATGACGCCGCGCGCGGAAGTGATCGAGATCTTCAAGGCGCGTGGCGAGGACTACAAGCTGCGCCTGATCGAGGACATGTCCGACGACATCCAGGCCATGGGCATGTACTACCACCAGGAGTACGTGGACATGTGCCGTGGCCCGCACGTGCCGAACACGCGCTTCCTGAAGGCCTTCAAGCTGACCCGCATTTCCGGTGCGTACTGGCGTGGTGACGCGCAGAACGAGCAGCTGCAGCGCATCTACGGCACCGCCTGGGCCGACAAGAAGCAGCTCGATGCCTACATCAAGCGCATCGAGGAAGCCGAAATGCGCGACCACCGCCGCATCGGCAAGCAGCAGGACCTGTTCCACCTGCAGGAAGAGGCACCGGGCCTGGTGTTCTGGCACCCCAAGGGCTGGGCGCTGTGGCAGGTGGTCGAGCAGTACATGCGCAAGGTCTATCGCAACAGCGGCTATGGCGAAGTGCGCTGCCCCCAGATCCTGGACGTGAGCCTGTGGAAGAAGTCCGGTCACTGGGACAACTACCAGGACAACATGTTCTTCACCGAGTCGGAGAAGCGCACCTACGCGGTCAAGCCGATGAACTGCCCGGGCCACGTCCAGGTGTTCAACCAGGGCCTGCACAGCTACCGCGACCTGCCGATCCGCTACGGTGAGTTCGGTTCCTGCCACCGCAACGAGCCCTCCGGCGCACTGCACGGCATCCTGCGCGTGCGCGGCTTCACCCAGGATGACGGCCATGTGTTCTGCACCGAGGCGCAGATCGAATCCGAGGTGACCGCCTTCCACCAGCAGGCGCTGGCGGTCTACCGGCACTTCGGCTTCGAGGAGATCCAGATCAAGATCGCGCTGCGGCCGGAATCGCGTCTGGGCGATGACGCCACCTGGGACAAGGCCGAGGGCGCACTGCGCTCGGCGCTGGCCAGCTGCGGCGTGGAGTGGCAGGAGCTGCCAGGCGAGGGCGCCTTCTACGGCCCGAAGATCGAGTACCACCTGAAGGACGCCATCGGCCGTACCTGGCAGCTGGGCACGATGCAGGTCGACTTCATGATGCCCGGCCGCCTGGGCGCCGAGTACGTGGACGAGAACAGCCAGAAGAAGCATCCGGTCATGCTGCACCGGGCGATCGTCGGCTCCATGGAGCGTTTCATCGGCATCCTGATCGAGCACCATGCCGGCCAGTTCCCGGCCTGGCTGGCGCCGACCCAGGTGGTGGTGGCCAACATTACCGACGCCCAGGCCGACTACGTCTCGGGCGTGACCAAAACCCTTGCGGAGCAAGGCTTCCGCGTCAGCTCGGATTTGCGTAACGAGAAGATCGGCTATAAAATCCGCGAGCATACGTTGCAGCGCGTGCCCTACCTGCTGGTCATTGGTGACCGCGAGAAGGAAAATGGGGCTGTGGCGGTGCGTACGCGTTCTGGCGAAGACCTGGGCAGCATGAGCCTGCAGGCCTTCATCGAGCGGCTCCAGGCCGAGGGCGCGTAAGCAAAGGTCCGGTCCGGGGGCACAGGCACCCGGACCGGTTCGATACCCTTGGGAGAACGTAATATCAGCACCCCTGACAACAAACAGAACCGCAAGAATCAGGAAATCCGTGTGCCGCGCGTCCGCGTGATCGGCAGTGACGGAGAAATGATCGGCGTGTTGTCGCGCGACGAAGCGCTGTCCATGGCCGAAGATGAAGGCCTGGACCTGGTCGAAATCCAGCCGCAGGCCGATCCGCCGGTCTGCAAGATCATGGACTTCGGCAAGTTCAAGTTCGAAGCGCAGAAGAAGGCCAGCGAGGCCAAGAAGAAGACCAAGCAGGTCGAGATCAAGGAAGTGAAGTTCCGTCCGGTCACGGACGAGGGCGACTACCAGATCAAGCTGCGCAAGATGCGCGGGTTCCTTGAAGAAGGCGACAAGATCAAGGTCAACATCCGTTTCCGTGGCCGTGAAATGAGCCACCAGGAACTGGGTCGCGAAATGGCCAACCGGATCGAGACCGATCTGGGCGAGGACATCGTCATTGAATCCCGTCCGCGCCTGGAAGGGCGTCAGATGGTCATGATGATCGCGCCGAAGAAGAAGACCTGAGGCCTGACGGGCCGCCTTCCGGGGCGCCTGGCTGAATGGTTCAGGGTAAGGGGGCGCCACTGGCGTCCCTTTGCTTTTGCAGGATGCCGGTGAAATGCCGGCGCAAGGGGTGCTGGGGCTGGTGGCAGGGCGGTTTTGCCTGTATCATGCCCGGCTCGACCCACCCAGGACGGGTCGTACGCCGATCATGGCAGGACGGAAAGAGCGGCCCAGGCCGCCGCCAGATCAGTCAGAAACCAGGGTCAAATCCCATCAAGGACATTGCAATGCCCAAGATCAAGACCAACCGGGCAGCGGCCAAGCGTTTCCGCAAGACCGCCTCGGGCAAGTACAAGTGCGGCCACGCCAACCGTAGCCACATCCTCACGAAGAAAGCGACCAAGCGTAAGCGTAATCTGCGTCAGACGGGCCATGTCCGTGCAGAAGACGCAGGCCGTCTGGACCGCATGCTCCCTTACCTCTGAGGAACTGAAAAATGGCACGAGTTAAGCGTGGCGTACAGGCGCGTCGCCGCCACAAGAAGATTCTGGATCTCGCCAAGGGCTATTACAACGCCCGCCGCAAGGTCTTCCGCGTCGCCAAGCAGGCGGTCATCAAGGCACAGCAGTACGCCTACATCGGCCGTAAGCAGAAGAAGCGCAACTTCCGTTCGCTGTGGATCACCCGTATCAATGCGGCTGCCCGCATCAATGGTCTGAGCTACAGCCGCTTCATGAACGGTCTGCTGAAGGCCGGCATCACCCTGGACCGCAAGGTCCTGGCTGACATTGCCGTGCACGACGCAGCCGGCTTTGCCGCGCTGGCCGAAAAGGCCAAGGGCGCGCTGGCGGCATAAGTCCTTCCCGATGCCGTTGCCGTTCATCCGGAACGGTGTCAGGTCAAGGCAATGCATGGGGAAGGGCGCAAGTCCTTCCCCATTCTTTTTTGGGTCCCGGCGTGGCCACGGCGACGCGGGGACGGCGGTGGCGACAGGGGTCGGCCCTTCGCCTGCCGCGATGGCAGATCGACTGGAGTTCCGGCCCCCCATGAGCGACATCCAATCCCTCACCACCCAGGCGCTGGCCGAGGTGGCTGCTGCACAGAGCCCCGACGTGCTGGAACAGCTGCGCGTGGCCCTGCTTGGCAAGAGTGGCAGCATCACCTCGCAGCTCAAGCAGCTCGGCGCCCTGCCGGCCGACGAGCGCAAGGCTGCCGGTGAAGCGATCAACCAGGCCCGCGACGCGCTGACCCGCGCGCTCGGCGAGCGCAAGGCGCTGCTGGAAGATGCGGCACTGGATGCACGCCTGGCCGCCGAAGCCATCGACATCACCCTGCCGGGCCGCAATGGCGAACGCGCCGGCCTGCACCCGATCACCCGTACCCTGGAGCGCATCACCGGCATCTTCGGCCGACTGGGCTACGAGTTGTCGGAAGGGCCGGAGATCGAGGATGACTGGCACAACTTCGAGGCGCTGAATTTCCCGCCGCACCACCCGGCGCGCGCCATGCATGACACCTTCTACTTCGGTGACGGCCGCCTGCTGCGCACTCATACCTCCGGTGTGCAGGTGCGCTACATGGGCGACCATGCGCCGCCGCTGCGCATGATCGCCGCCGGCAAGGTGTACCGCAGCGACAGCGACCAGACCCACTCGCCGATGTTCCACCAGGTGGAAGGCCTGCTGGTGGACGAGCATTCGACCTTCGCCGACCTGAAGGGCACGCTGGCCGAATTCGTCCGTGCCTTTTTCGAGCGCGACTTCGAGATGCGCTTCCGTCCCAGCTACTTCCCGTTCGTCGAGCCCGGTGCGGAAGTGGACATCGCCTGGCAGCAGCCCGATGGCAGCACCCGCTGGCTGGAAGTGCTCGGCTGCGGCATGGTCCATCCGAACGTGCTGCGCAGCGTCGGCATCGATCCTGAGCGCTACACCGGTTTCGCCTTCGGCATGGGCGTGGAGCGTTTCGCGATGCTGCGCTACGGCGTCAACGATCTGCGCGCGTTCTTCGAGAACGATGTGCGCTTCCTGAAGCAGTTCGCGTAACGCATTCGGCAACGCCGGGCCCAGCCTGGCGGACTCAAACATTCGACGGCCCAGGCGCCTGCGCCGGGTCCACCAGGGTGACAACATGAAATTCTCCGAAAACTGGCTGCGCAGCCACGTCCCCACCCGCGCGTCGCGCGATGAGCTGAGTGCGGTGCTGACCGCGATCGGCCTGGAAGTGGAAGACGTGACCGCGTTGGGCGAGGGCCTGCAGCACGTGGTGGTGGCGCGCATCGTCGAGGCCGTGCGCCATCCCGAAGCGGACCGCCTGCAGGTCTGCCGGGTCGATGCCGGGCAGGGCGAGCTGCTGCAGATCGTCTGCGGCGCACCGAACGCGCGTCCGGGCCTGGTCGCGCCGCTGGCGATGGTCGGTGCGCAGATCGGCGAACTGAAGATCAAGCCGGCCAAGCTGCGGGGTGTCGAGTCCAACGGCATGCTGTGCTCGGCGAAGGAGCTGGGCCTGGACAACGATGCTTCCGGCCTGCTGGAACTGCCCGCGGATGCCCCGGTCGGCCAGGCCCTGGTCGACTACCTGGGCCTGCCCGATGCCAGCATCGAGATCAAGCTGACCCCGAACCGTGCCGACTGTTTCAGCGTGCGCGGCATCGCCTACGACGTAGCGGCCGCCACCCGCAGCCAGGTGCTGGACTTCGCTGCAGCACCGGTCGCCGCCGTCGGCAGCCGCGAGCTGTCGATCCGGCTCGACGCCGGCGCCGAGGCGCCGCGTTACCTGGGGCGCGTCATCGAGGGCCTGAACCCTGCGGCGAAGACCCCGCTGTGGATGGCCGAGCGCCTGCGCCGCAGTGGCGTGCGTCCGGTGTCGCTGCTGGTCGACATCACCCAGTACGTGATGCTGGAACTGGGTCAGCCGATGCATGCCTATGACCTGGGCACCCTGCAGGGCAGCATCGCCGTGCGGCGCGCACGTGCAGGCGAGAACCTGAAGCTGCTCGATGGCCGCGATGCCGTGCTGGACGACAGTTTCCTGGTCGTGACCGATGCTGATCGCGCGGTGGGCCTGGCGGGTCTGATGGGGGGCTTCGATTCCCGTGTGACCGACGCGACCACCAGCGTGTTCCTGGAGGCTGCGCACTTCGTACCGGCAGCGATCATGGGCCGTGGCCGCAAGCTGGGCCTGCACACCGATGCCGGCCACCGCTTCGAGCGCGGCGTCGATCCGGCGCTGCCGCGCACCGCCATCGAGTACGCCACCCGCCTGGTGCTGGACCTGGCCGGCGGCACCCCGGCACCGGTCACCGAGGCCGTGCGCGAGGCTGACCTGCCCCAGCCGGCCACCATCGCGCTGCGCCGCGCGCGCATTACCCGCGTGCTCGGCATCACCATCGAGGATGCCGAAGTGGAGCGCATCCTGCGCGCGCTGGGCATGGAGGTGGTCGCCACGGCCGACGGCTGGCAGGTCACCGCACCGAGCCGCCGTTTCGATATCGCCATCGAAGAGGACCTGATCGAAGAGCTGGCCCGCATCCATGGCTACGAGCAGATTCCCACCACCCTGCCGGGCGGTGCCGCGCGCGTGGCGATGCCGAGCGAGACCCAGCTCGACACCCTCAGCGTGCGTCGCCAGCTGATCGCGCGCGACCTGCAGGAAACCCTCAATTTCGCCTTCGTCGACGATGCGCTGCTGACCCAGTGGCAGCTGCGCGACGATCTGGTGCCGCTGGCCAATCCACTGTCGGCCGAACTGGCAGTGATGCGCCCGTCGCTGCTGCCGGGCCTGGTGGCCACGCTGGGCCGCAACGCCGCGCGCCAGTTGGGCCGGGTGCGCCTGTTCGAGATCGGCCGCGTGTTCGCCCGCCAGGCCGGGGAGGGCCAGCCGGCGCCGCTGGAAACTCCGCGTGTTGCTGCCGCGGTGTGCGGCGATGCGCAGGCGGTGCAGTGGGGTCTGCCTTCCCGCAAGGTCGATTTCCATGACCTGAAGGGTGATCTGGAGTCCCTGGCTGCTGCCAGTGGTGCCTCGCTGGAGTTCCGCCCGTCGAGCCGTGCGCATGGCCACCCGGCGCGCTCGGCCGAGGTGTTCCGCGACGGGGTTGCGATCGGCTGGATCGGCCAGATCCACCCGCGCCTGGCCAAGGCGATGGACATCGAGGCCGACGTCTACGCCTTCGAGCTGGACCTGGAGCCGCTGTCGGCGCGCCGCCTGCCGCGTGCCGGCGAGCTGTCGCGCTTCCCGGCGGTGCGCCGCGACCTGGCGTTCCTGGTGCCGGAGCAGGTGGCCTGGAGCGATCTGGCCGCCACGGTCCGGAAGGCCGCCGGCCCGCTCCTGCGCGAGCTGAACCTGTTCGACCGCTATGTGGGCCAAGGGGTCGAGCCGGGATTCAAGAGTCTCGCTATGGGCTTGATTTTGCAGGACAAGTCGCGCACTCTGACGGACCGCGACGTGGATGCGGTGGTGGCCGAGGCGGTCACCGCCATCGAGCGTGAACACCACGCCCGGATCCGCGGCTGAGCGGGCAGCACTCGGGGGTAGCAGGCAATGGCATTGACCAAGGCGGAGATGGCGGAAAAGCTGTTCGACGAAGTCGGTCTGAACAAGCGTGAAGCCAAGGAATTCGTCGACGCGTTTTTCGATGTGCTGCGTGAAGCATTGGAACAGGGACGTCAGGTGAAGCTGTCGGGCTTCGGCAATTTCGACCTGCGGCGCAAGAACCAGCGCCCGGGCCGCAATCCGAAGACCGGCGAGGAAATTCCGATTTCCGCCCGTACGGTGGTCACCTTCCGTCCGGGCCAGAAGCTCAAGGAAAGGGTGGAAGCTTATGCTGGATCCGGGCAGTAACCGCGAACTACCGCCGATCCCGGCCAAGCGGTACTTCACCATCGGTGAAGTGAGCGAGCTGTGCGACGTCAAGCCGCACGTGCTGCGCTACTGGGAAACAGAGTTTCCCAGCCTTGAGCCGGCCAAGCGCCGCGGCAACCGCCGCTACTACCAGCGCCATGACGTGCTGATGGTGCGGCAGATCCGCAGCCTGCTGTACGAACAGGGCTACACGATCGGCGGTGCCCGCCTGCGTCTGGAGGGTCCTGATGCCCGCGAGGAATCGGCGCTGAGCAACCAGATCATCAAGCAGGTGCGGATGGAGCTGGAAGAAGTGCTGCAATTGCTTCGCCGGTGACCCAAATCCCGCGTGATCCGCTATACTTCACGCCCCGCCGCACTGGCGGGAACATCGCAGCATCAGTCGGGGCGTAGCGCAGCCTGGTAGCGCATCTGCCTGGGGGGCAGAGGGTCGTCGGTTCGAATCCGGCCGTCCCGACCACTGTGATGGAACAGAAGGCCCGCGCAGCGATGCGTGGGCTTTTTTGTGGGTGAACCGATGGGCGATGCGGCCGCGTACGCCGGCCCATGCGTGACCGACATCCCGTATCATCGCTGCACATCCGATCGCATCGGTTTCTCCTTCCGTCTCTCTTCCGCGTCCGCTGGCGCAGCATGTGGCTGCGGTCACGGGCGTGCAGCGGGTCCGTGGAGGTGGATGCGCGGACCACGACGACCACAGGGGGTTGCGTTGATCAGCAGTACCGTCATTCATCGCTCGGCTGAGGCAGGTGCCGCCGAGGTGCAGGTCCTGGACACCACGTTCAAGGGCAAGCACGTCTTTGTCAGCTGGGGCCTGCGTGGGCCCGAGTTGACCCGCAGTGCCGACCCGGCCGCAACGGTGGCTGCGCGCCGCGCATTGCAGGCCGTTTCCCGGCACAACGAGGGGCCGCGCAGCCCCGAAGTGTTCATCGCCAACCAGTCGGCGGTGGCGATCACGGTCTATCGGTTGTTGACCGAGGCCCGGTCCGGGGATGCGATCTTCTTCCTGTGCGACTCGCAGGCAGTGGTGAATTGGCTGGTCACGGCGCTGGAAGTGCAGGGGGCAGAGTGATCGCGTCCACGCCGGCCGTCTATCCCGCCAGCGCGGCGTCAACCGCTGCCTGAGCGTGCAGGCTGGTGGTGTCGAACAGCGGCACCGCACTGTCCTGCGGGCGTACCAGCAGCATGATTTCGGTACAGCCGAGAATGATCGCTTCGGCACCACGCGCCACCAGCCGCGCGATCACGTCTGCGTAGACCTGTCGCGAGCGCTCGCTGACCACGCCGGCGATCAGCTCCTGGTAGATGATGTCGTGGACCTGCTGGCGATCTTCGGCGTCGGGTACCAGCACTTCCAGCCCGAAGCGACCGGCCAGGCGTCCCCGGTAGAAGTCCTGTTCCATTGTGAAAGCAGTACCGAGCAGGCCCACCCTGCGCCAACCGGCCGCCACGATGGCGGTGGCGGTCGGGTCGGCGATGTGCAGCAGCGGCAGCGGGCAGGCTGCTTCGATCTGTGCGGTCAGCGCGTGCATCGTGTTGGTGCAGATCAGCAGTACATCGGCGCCGCCCGCCTGCAACCGCTCTGCCGCATCCACCATGTGCCGCGCAAGCGCATCCCAGTCGCCGTCGTGCTGCAACTGCTTGATCGGAGCGAAATCCACCGACCACATCAGCAGCTGCGCCGAGTGCGCGGCCCCCAGGCGACGGCGCACCTCTTCGTTGATGAGGCGGTAGTACTGCGCCGAACTCTCCCAGCTCATGCCGCCGATCAGGCCCAGGGTCTTCATGTGCCGCTCCAGGTGGGGAGGCGCCATTGCAGCACAGGCGGGCGGCGATGTCGCCGCGACCGCTGACAGGCGCGATAATGCGGCCATCGATGATCGAGGGCAGGGTGATGGGCGAATGCTGTGGCTGCGGCAGGACGATGGACCTGGCGGCGATGCAGGCGCGTCACCGCCGCGTGCTGCGGATCGTGCTGCTGGTCAACCTTGCCACGTTCGCGATGATGGTGCTGGCTGCCTGGTACAGCCATTCTTCGTCACTGCTGTCCGGTGCGCTGGATAATCTGGGCGACGCGGCCACCTATGCGCTCAGCCTCGCGGTGGTGGGTGCGGGCATCGTCGCCAAGGCACGTGTGGCGCTGTTCAAGGGGCTGCTGATCCTTGCCGCAGCGGTGGCCGTGGCGGTGCAGATCGGTTGGCGCCTGCTGCATCCGGAGGTGCCGCTGTTCGCCAGCATGGGCTTGGCCGCCCTGCTCAATCTGGCAGCCAATGCACTGTGCCTGTGGCTGCTCACACCCTATCGCAACGATGACGTCAACCTGGCGTCCGCCTGGGAGTGCTCGCGCAACGATCTGTACGAGGGCTCGGCGGTGCTGCTGGCTGCAGGGCTGGTGGCGCTGTTCGGTGCGGGCTGGCCCGATCTGCTGGTGGCGGCCGCACTGCTGGTGCTGTTTCTGCGGTCGGCGATGCGTGTGCTGGGTACGGCGTGGTCGGAGCTGCGCGCGGCACGGCAGGTTCATGCGTGAGTGGCCGCCTGTAACCGTCGCATCGGCATCGCGCTGTATGTGACGTCGCGGTGAGCCACCGCCTATGCTGGGACGGTTCTCTTTCGTGGATGGCCGAATGTCCCTGCAGACCTGGTGGTGGTTCCTGGCTACGGTGTTCGTGCTGTGTGGCACCCCTGGACCGAACATGCTGCATATCCTCGGACGCAGCGTCGGCCTGGGATTCCGCGCCAGCCTCCCGGCCATGGCCGGCTGCCTGCTGGCCATGCTGGCGGTACTGGCGGCCTCCGCCGCCGGGTTGAGCGCACTGCTGCACTCCTCACCCATGCTGTTTGAAGTGCTGCGCTATCTGGGCGTGGCCTACCTGGCCTGGCTGGGCCTGAAAGCGTGGCGCGACAGCAGCCGGCCGGCAGCGCCGGTGGACGTTGAGGCCCCGGCGACGGTGCTGTCAGCGGACGGAGCCTGGGCGGTATTCCGCGGCGGCCTGCTGGTGGGCCTGAGCAATCCCAAGCTGCTGCTGTTCGCCACGGCGTTCCTGCCGCAGTTCGTCGATCCCGCGCGGGGTCAGGCCGTGCAGTACAGCGTCCTGGTGGCAACCTTCGCCAGCTGCGAGCTGTTCTGGTACGTGATGTATGCCGCCGGTGGCCATGGCCTGCGCCGTTGGCTCGGCCGGCCGTTCGCCCGGCGCTGGTTCGAGCGGCTGGTGGGCAGCGTGTTCCTGGCGTTCGCGGTGGCCCTGCTGCGCTTCCGGCCCCGTTGATCCGTATGCGGCTTCACGCCGCACGCGCGGCTCCCTCACGAGGCTGGCATCGGCTGCGGCCTAGGCTGATCGCACTGTTTTCAGTCCCTGTGGGGAAAGGATCGACATGATCAAGTGGGCCATCATCTTCGCCATCATCGGTGTGATCGCCGGCGTGCTCGGCTTCGGCGGCATCGCGGGTGCCGCGGTGGGTATCGCCAAGTTCCTGTTCTGGGCCGGCATCATCATTGCCGTGGTGCTGTTCCTGCTGGGCATGACCGTCGCGAAGAAGGTCAGCTAGCGGCTGACCGCGTGGCAGCGCGCGCAGGTGTGCGCTGCCACGCGAGACGCACAGCCGTCAGTCGTCGATACGTGCGAAACGAGGCTGTGTGCCAAGTGCGTCCGGTACCTGTTCTACGAACATGGCGTAGGGCCGCACCCACAATCCGCCTTCGCCATACAGGGCGCGGTACAGCACCATCGGCTGCAGGGTCTCGCTGCTGCGCACGATGTCGATCACTTCATACTCGCCGCCCTTGAAATGGCGATAGCGGCCGCGCGCAAGCGTGGGCAGGGGACTGAGCGCCGTCATGGGTGCAGCACTCATCTGCGCGCCGGCTGTGCCGGCGTCGCGCAGTAGGCGTCGATCGCCTCGGCGGTATTGGCCAGGCCTTGCGCCTGGGCCAGTTCCCAGGGACGCTCGCAACGCTGGCTGCGCTCGCACCACTGGTAGCCAGCCGAGCCGATGCAGCCATGGGCATCGCGATCACCGCCGACTACGGGTGCCGAAGTGGCCGCCGCTTCGCGCACGGGCGTCTGTTGCGGTGCTGCGCAGGCGGCCAGGGCCAGCAACAGCGGCGCCAGCATGAGGGCTTTCATCGAGGACACTCCGTGGCCTAAACCGTCAGTGTGCGGCGGGCCAGCAGCAGCGGCAAGCGCTCAACTCATCGACGCGCGGATCAGTTCCTCGATCAGGACCAGGTAGCAGGCTGCGAAGTAGAACTTCAGCAGCGTCGAGCGCTGCGGCGGTTGGAAGGTGCGCATGTGGAAGGGGCCCCTGTTGGTGACGATAGTGTGAAGCCAAGCTGACTTCGTGACAAGAATCACGAAAGTCATGGGGTGAACGGGCTCAGGGATGTGACGAAGCGCGAATTCCGATCCGCTGGCGGGGATTTTTCGGACAAATCTGATAGGCCCTGCCTGAAGCGCTCGCTAGCCTGAACAGGTATCGGCGCTCTCACCTCATCCCCGGCGCCGCGTCCATTCCCTCCGTTGGAGTCGATCATGGTGTTTACCGTCCACTGCAATGCCCAGCACTGGTTCGTGCTGGACCCCGAGGCGCGCACCACCGCCTCGTTCGCCCGCGGCGCCGACGCGTTCGATGTCGCCACCGAACTGGCCCAGGAACATCACCGCCGCACGGGCCAGCACTGCATCGTGCGTGTGGAGGCACTGGGGGGGGCAGTGGATGTACTGCGGATCGGTGCCTAGCGGCCGACCCTGCGGCGCAGTCAGCCGCGGTTGAGCTGTTTGAATGGGGAAAGAACCGACGGCGCGTTGCCCTCTGTGCGCCGCGCCGCGAATCCCGGATGCTTGCCGCCACGCATTCATCTGGAGATCTCGATGGGCAACGCACTCACCTGGCGCACCCTGGCCTGCGCACTGCTGCCGATGCTGGCCGCCGCCGGGGGCGCGCAGGCGCAGAACTATGGTTATGACGACGATCGCCATGGCGGCCGCGACGGCAGCGGCATCGTGCGATGCGAATCGGTCAAGAACCGCAGCAATGAGTGCCGCCTGGAAGGACGGCCCCGGCTGATCCGCCAGCTGTCCGGCTCGCCGTGCGTGGAGGGCGAGACCTGGGGCCAGTCGCGCTCCGGCGTGTGGGTGACCCGGGGCTGCCGGGCCGAGTTCGTCGGCGAGTCGCGTCGTGGCGGCGGCTGGGGTGGTGGATGGGGCAACGGCAATGGCCGCGGTGGCGAAGTGATCGCCTGTCATTCCAATGGCCATCGACAGGAATACTGTGACACCCGCGTCCGCCGCAGCGTACGCCTGATCCGGCAGGACTCCCGCAGTGCCTGTATCGAGGGCCGGACCTGGGGCTGGGACCGCCGCGGCATCTGGGTCAGCGATGGGTGCCGCGCCCAGTTCCAGGTGAACTGATCCTTCTGGCCATCTGCGTCAAAATCAGAAAAATCTGATATTGCTCACAGTTTGAACGCCGTATCGTCTGCAATCAGGGCACGGGTGCCCTGATTGCATCGGCAGTCCGTGCCGTCACCGGTGCACGCCTTCCGCCTTCATCGATACGCTGCCTCAAGGAGTGAGCTGCATGTTGATCCGCCTTCAGTGCGAACAGCGCCAATGGCGTGTTCTGCATCCGGATAGACCGGAGCCGATCGAGTTCCGCGACGGCGCCCGCGCCTTCGATTTCGCCCAGGCCCTGGCCAGGCTGCACTTCGTGGACACCGGGCAGCGCGCCGCCGTGCGCGTGGAAGCCAGCGGCGCGTTCGTGGAAGCGATCAGCTACGGTTGAACAGGGACCGCGCGTCGTTCCGCAGCAGGCGCGGGGAAACCGGGCGCCTGCCCGGTTCCACCCGGAACGGTCAGCCTGCCGCGCTCAGCGGCGGAGTGGTGGCAGCCAGCTGCGGCCAGCGCTTGAGCACGGCCGCGCGGATCCCGGCGGCATCGATGCCGGCTTCAGCCAGCAGGTCCTCGCGGCTGGCATGATGCTGGTAGGCGTCGGGCAGGCCGAGATGCAGGATCGGTCGCAGCACCGCTTCGGCGTTGAGCAGCTCGGCCACGCCGGAACCGGCGCCACCGGCCACCACGTTGTCTTCGATGGTCACCAGGCCTTCGTGCTGGGCGGCCATTGCCAGCACCAGATCGCGGTCCAGCGGCTTGATGAAGCGCATGTTGACCACGCTCAGGCCCAACTCGCGGCCCACCTGTTCGGCGGCGGCAACGGTGCTGCCGAACGCCAGCAGGGCGATGTGGCTGCCCTGCACGCGCAGCTCGCCCTTGCCGATCGGCAGCGTGGACAGGTCACTGCCGGCCGCGACGCCGGTACCGCTGCCACGCGGGTAACGCACGGCGGCCGGACCGGCGTACTGCAGACCGGTGCTGAGCATCTGCCTGCACTCCGCCTCGTTCGACGGGGCCATCACCACCATGTTCGGCACGCAGCGCAGGAAGCTCAGGTCGAGGTTGCCGGCATGGGTCGCCCCATCCGGTCCGACCACGCCGGCGCGATCAATCGCGAACAGCACGTCGAGGTCCTGGATGGCCACGTCATGCACCAGCTGGTCGTACGCGCGCTGCAGGAAGGTGGAATAGATCGCCACCACCGGCTTGCCGCCCTGGGTGGCCATGCCGGCGGCCAGGGTGACCGCGTGCTGCTCGGCGATCGCCACGTCGAAGTAGCGCTGCGGGTATTCCCTGCTGAAGCGCACCAAGCCGGAGCCTTCGCGCATCGCCGGGGTGATGCCGTACAGGCGTGGCTCCGCGGCGGCAGCGTCGCACAGCCAGTCGCCGAACACGTCGGTGTAGGTCGGCTTCTTGGCGCCGGTCTTGGCCACCAGGCCCTTGTCGGGATCGAACGGGCCCACTGCGTGATAACCGATCTGGTCGCCTTCGGCAGGCTCGTAGCCCTTGCCCTTGGTGGTCATCACGTGCAGCAGCTTGGGGCCCTTGGAGGCGCGCAGCGTCTTCAGCGTGGACAGCAGGGCGGGCAGGTCATGGCCGTCGATCGGGCCGGTGTAGTGGAAGCCCATCTCCTCGAACATCGTGGAGGGCACGAACATGCCTTTCCAGTGCTCTTCCCAGCGCTTCACGAAGCGCGCCGGATTGTTCTTCTTGTCGCCCAGGATCTTCTTGCCGCCTTCGCGCAGTGCATTGAGCGTGCGGCTGCCGGTGGCGCGGCCGAGCATCTTGGTCAGCCCGCCGACGGCCTCGGAGATCGACATGTTGTTGTCGTTGAGGATCACCAGCAGATTCGGCTCCGGCTCCATGCCGCCCGCGTGCATCAGCGCCTCGAAGGCCATGCCGGCGGTCATCGCGCCGTCACCGATCACTGCCACGATCTTGCGGTCGTCACCCTGTGACTGGCGGGCGATGGCCATGCCCAGTGCGGCGGAGATCGAGGTCGAGGAATGACCGACCCCAAAGGTGTCGAACTCGCTTTCCTCGCGCTTGGGGAACGGCGCCACGCCGTCCTTCTGCTTGACGGTGTGGATCTCGTCACGGCGGCCGGTGAGGATCTTGTGCGGGTAGGTCTGATGGCCCACATCCCAGACCAGCTGGTCATGCGGGGTCTGGTACAGGTAGTGCAGGGCGACGGTGAGTTCGATCACGCCCAGGCCGGCGGCGAAATGTCCGCCGCTCTTGCCCACCGATTCGATGAGGTAGGCGCGCAGTTCGTCGGCGACCGCCCTCAGCTCGGATTCGTCGAACGTGCGCAGGTCATCCGGCGTCTGGATGTGCGCGAGGCGGGGATAGCGGGCAGAGTCGATCATCATGTTCGCACGTGTTCTGAACGACCATTTTCGCCCTCAAACGGGGGTGGGGCAAGCAAACGCCGCCGTCCGTGACAGGACGGTGAGGGTTGCCGGCCGGCAGGTTCAGGTGCTGAGCTTGGAACGCTTGGGCAGCTGCGCTTTCAGGAACGCCATCTGGTCGGCCAGGATGTTGCGGTTGGACAGGATCAGGTGCTCGATCCAGCTGGGCCGGTAGGGCACCGCCAGCAGCGGCATGCCGGCCTGCTGGGGGGTACGGTCACTCTTGCGCGAGTTGCAGTGGAAGCATGCGGTGACTACGTTTTCCCAGCAGTCCAGCCCGCCCTTGGACAGCGGCATGACGTGGTCGCGGGTCAGCGAGGGACGGTTGAACTGCTGGCCGCAATACAGGCACAGGTGCGAATCGCGGGCGAACAGGGCCGGGTTGGTCAGGTTCGGGGTAGGGTCGATGGCACGGGATCGCGCGTGGCCCCGCGCGGCGATGATCGGATGCAGGTCCAGGCCACTCTGCAGGCCGCTGAACCGGTTGGTTCCGCCGTGGATGTGCAGGCAGGGGTCGCCAAGGGTCCAGGCGACGGCCTCGCGGGCGTAGAGGCAGGCGGCATCCTGCCAGGTGATCCAGTCCAGTACGCGTCCGTGGGCGTCGAGCGAGAGCAGCCGGACCGAACCAGGGCGGTGCAACGTCGTGACGTTGGGCGATGCTTCGACGCCCGGAGCAGAAAGCGGGGCTCCGGCTTCGATCAGACCCAAGCGTGTAGTGTCTGTCTCCATCGGGAGAACAGCTTATACCTGAATGTTGACGATTTGTGTATCGCCCGTCGGCGATACGCAAATCGCAAGATTCAGGTCCGCGCATTCCTCCTGTCTCCCGCGCCGTTGGCGCGCCCCCCTTAACAAAGGGGGGCTTTTCTCCAGAGGGATGATCGAGGGCGGTCAGGCCGGGGTCGGATCCCTTTCCGAAGGAAAGGGCTCTGACCCCTCATCCACGCATGGCGTGGATCTACCGGCGGGATGGGCTCAGGCGCCGAAGCGCTCGTCGTCCATCGCCATCAGCGGCGCCGCACCGGCCTGGATCGCGGCAGCATGGCTGAGCGTACGCGGCAGCACACGGGCGAAGTAGAAGCGCGCGGTCTCGCGCTTGCCCTGCGCGAATGCCGCGCCGTGCACACTGGCGTCGGCGGCGGCGACACTGCGTGCCCACCAGTACGCCAGCACCACGTAGCCGGAATAGAACAGGTAGTCGTAGCTGGCCGCACCCAGCTCGTCCGGGTTGCCGGCGGCGCGCTGCAGCACGTCCATGGTCAGCTTGCCCCATTCGGCGGCCTTGGCGCGCAGCGGGCCGATGAACTCGGCCAGCGCTTCGTTGCCCTCGTGTTCCCTGGCGAAGGCCTCGATCTCGGCCAGCATCAGCTTGAGGCCGGCCCCCTGGCTGGAGGCGGTCTTGCGGCCGATCAGGTCCAGCGCCTGGATGCCGGTGGTGCCTTCATACAGCGTGGTGATGCGTGCATCGCGCGCCAGCTGCTCCATGCCGTGTTCGCGGATGTAGCCGTGGCCACCGAAGCACTGCAGGGCGTTGTAGGTGTTCTCGATGCCCCATTCGGTCTGGCAGGCCTTGGAGATCGGGGTCAGGAAGCTCACCAGGGTGTCGGCGCGCTCGCGCTCGGCAGCGTCGTCGGCGCGGTGGGCGATGTCGATCAGGGTGGCCGCGTGCAGGGCCAGCAGACGGCTGCCCTCGACCAGTGACTTCACCGTCAGCAGCATGCGGCGTACGTCCGGGTGGACCAGGATCGGGTCGGCCGGCCTGTCCGGGAACTTCGCGCCGCTCAGGGCGCGCGACTGCAGGCGCTCACGGCTGTACTTGAGCGCGTTCTGATAGGCGCGTTCGGACAGGCCGATGCCCTGCAGGCCGACGCCCAGGCGCGCAGTGTTCATCATGGTGAACATTGCCTGCAGGCCCTTGTGCGGCTGGCCGACCAGATAGCCCTGCGCGCCGTCGAAGTTCATCACGCAGGTGACCGAGCCCTTGATGCCCATCTTGTGCTCGATGGAGCCGCAGCGCAGCGCGTTGCGCTCGCCGACGTTGCCCTCGCGGTCGACCTTGAACTTCGGGGTGACGAACAGCGAGATTCCCTTTGCACCCGGCGGCGCGTCGGGCAGCTTGGCCAGCACCAGGTGCACGATGTTGCCGGTCAGGTCGTGCTCGCCGGCAGTGATGAAGATCTTGGTGCCGGTGATCGCGTAGCTGCCATCGGCGTTCGGCTCGGCCTTGGTCTTGAGCAGGCCCAGGTCGGTACCGCAGTGCGGTTCGGTCAGGCACATGGTGCCGGTCCAGCGGCCTTCGATCAGGGGCTTCAGGAAGGCGTCGTGCTGCCACGCTTCGCCGTGCTGCTTGAGCGCTTCAATGGCGCCGTGCGAGAGCAGCGGGAAATTGCCCCACGCCAGATTGGCAGCGTTGATCATTTCATTCAGCGGCACGCCCAGGGTGTGCGGCAGGCCCTGGCCGCCCAGCTCGGGTGCGGCGGTCAGGCCGGTCCAGCCGCCGTCGACGAACTGGTCATAGGCCTGCTTGAAGCCAGGCGGGGTGGTGACTTCGCCGGTGGCCTGGTCGAGCACGCAGCCGATTTCATCGCCCACGCTGTTGAGCGGGGCCAGCACGCTCGCGCTGAAACGGCCGGCTTCCTCCAGCACGGCATCGACCACATCGGCGGTGGCGTCGGTGAAGCCCAGGCGGGCGAACAGCGGTTCGACCTTGAGCACGTCGTGCAGGGCGAAACGGAGGTCGGAAAGCGGGGCGGTGTAGCTGCTCATCGGATACGTCTCGATCAGGGACAGGGAGAACGGCGCGGTGCGCCGCGATGGAAAGCGGTGTTCAGCGCAGCACGCCCGGCAGGCCCGGCGCCTGGTTCAACGTGCTGCGGCTGCTGACGTCGAAGCTGCGCTGCTTCTTTTCCTGCGGCGTGGCTGTCACCGAACCTTTCAGGCCATAGGCCAGGGTGCGGTTGCCGGCCAGCGCATCGGCCACCACCAGGCGTGCGGCCGAGCTGGGCACCAGGTCGACCGTGATGACGTCGGCGGAGGTGCCGCCGATGGAGATGCCGGGACGGGCCTGCAGGGTGCCGGCTTCGCTGTCGCCGACGCTCAGCGCCAGGGACACATCGTCGAACGTCATCGGCATCGAGCTGTAGTTCTGCAGGCGCAGCGCCACGGTCCAGTTGCCGTCGGCGCGGACGGTCAGCTGCTGCAGGCTGGCGGCCGGTTCCGAGACGCGCTTGACGATGCCGTCGCTGCAGGCGGCGAGGGCGAGGGTGCACAGGACGATCAAGACGGTACGGAAACGGTGCAACATGGGCGCAAGTCCTCTGAAGGGGGTGCGTTGGCGTAAGCATACTACGGCGTATGGTTCAGTGGATCGCCTGTGGCGACCCGCCGCAGAGGGTAGCGCGTGAAGATGGCGGCCGGGCACGCACAGCGCCGGAGCGGGCGCGTTGCGCGCAGCCGGAGGGCGGCTCAGTCGGCCGGTGCGTCGCGTATCGGCGCCATCAGGCGCAGCGGCGCCAGGTCGTAGCCCATCGCCTCGGCCTTGGCCTTCAGCTGTTCGAACCGTGCGCGGTCCATCTCCGGCAGGCGCGACAGGATCCACAGATACTTGCGGTCAGGGCCGCCGACCATCGCCCACTGGTAGTCCGGATCCAGCGCCAGCACCCAGTAGTCGGCCCAGACCAGCGGCACCCAGCTCAGCCAGTCGGGGACGAAGCGCACCTGCAACTGGCCGGGATGTCCGGCCACGGGCCGGGCCACGCCTTCAGCCACCACGCGTTCGCCGTCGCCATTGCGGCAGGCATTGGTGACGCTGATGCGGCCATCGCGGCGCAATGCATAGTGTGCGGTGATGTCGCCGACGCAGCGCTTCTGGAACGACACGGGCAGGTGGGCGATCTCGTGCCACTGGCCGGCATAGCGGTCGATGTCCAGCGCATCGACGGCACGCACGGGTTCGCTGGCGGTCGCGGACAGCGAAGCCAGCAGCAGGCAGGCGAACAGGGCAGGGCGCAGATGCATCGGCAGACTCCGGCAGGACACTGGAGCGTAGGGGGCGTGCTGCGTGCCGGTGTGAATGTTTCGTCAACCGCCTGCATGGCGCGCCGGAAACAAAAAAAGACCCGCATTTCTGCAGGTCTTCAAGCATGGTGGCCGAGGACGGAATCGAACCGCCGACACGGGGATTTTCAATCCCCTGCTCTACCAACTGAGCTACTCGGCCAGATTGTGCGGCAGACCGCGATCGACAGCGGTGGCCGGAAAAAAAAGACCTGCATTTCTGCAGGCCTTCGAACGTGGTGGCCGAGGACGGAATCGAACCGCCGACACGGGGATTTTCAATCCCCTGCTCTACCAACTGAGCTACTCGGCCACGTGTTTCGTTGCAGCGACGTCGCTGCCAAGGACGCGCATATTACGGAGGTCGGCTGTCTTCGGCAAGCATTTTGGAAAAAAACCTTCACATTGCCGTCTGCGCGGGCGCAAGTGGTTGATCCTGCGTCGTGCCGAGGTGGCGGCGCCGGTCGATGGCGGACGAGACGGGTGGTCGCGGCGGCGGCGAGGATCGTCGCCTGCAGCGGAAATCAGCGGGCCGCCCGCATCGGCAAACATGCAGGGGCAAGGCATGCGGCCGCGGTTGCATCAGGCAGGCGATGGAACGCTGTTTTCGCCGCCGCACGCGCCGATCGTCGCGGCGTATTGTCGCCCCTCCTGTCCAATGCTGTCCGCAGCAGAGTCCATCCCATGGCTGATCAACCGACCACCACCCGCATCGTGCTCGCCTCGCGGCCGCAGGGTGCGCCGATCGCTGCCAATTTCCGCCTGGAGCAGTCGCCGCTGCCGGCGCCGGCAGCAGGACAGGTGCTGCTGCGCAACCGCTATCTGTCGCTGGATCCGTATATGCGCGGGCGCATGGACGAGGGACCTTCCTATGCGCCTCCCGTTGCCGTGGGTGCGGTGATGGAAGGGCAGACCGTCGCCGAAGTGCTGCAGTCGAATGCGGCGGGAATCGCGGTGGGCGAGCTGTTCCTGGCGCCGGGTGGATGGCAGACCCATGCGGTGCTGGATGCGCAGGTGCTGGGGCGTCGGCTGGACCCGGCGGGCCTGCCGCTGAGCACGGCACTCGGCGTGTATGGCATGCCGGGATTCACCGCGTATTCCAGCCTGCATGAAATCGCCCGGCTGCAGCCGGGCGAGACGCTGGTGGTCGCCGCTGCGACCGGGCCGGTGGGGGCAACCGTCGCCCAGCTGGCCAAACTGCAGGGCGCCCGCGTGGTCGCCATTGCCGGCGGCGATGGCAAGCGTGCCTACCTGCAATCGCTTGGCGTGGATGTGGCGCTGGACCATCGCGCGGCTGATTTCGCCGCGCAGCTGCGCGCCGCCGTGCCGGACGGCATCGACGTCTACTTCGAGAATGTCGGCGGCCACGTACTCGACGCGGTGCTGCCACTGCTCAACGATTTCGCCCGCATTCCGGTCTGCGGCACCATCGCCACCTACAACGCGCGCGGCGTCGAGCATCCCGGGCCCGATCGCCTGCCGGCATTGTTCAGCCAGATCCTGCGGCAGCGGCTGACGGTGCGCGGCTTCATCGTGCACGACTTCAGCCACCTGTGGCCGCAGTTCGAGCGCGAGATGGCGCACTGGCTTCGGGAAGGGCGCATCCAGTACCGCGAGGACGTGGTCGAAGGGCTGCAGAGCGCACCGGATGCCTTCTTCGGGCTGCTGCAGGGGCGCAACTTCGGCAAGCTGGTGGTGAAGCTGGACTGAGCTCTCGCCGGTGTCCGCCGGGCATGGCCCGGCGCTGCCACGGCGCGAGCCGGCCACGGTCGGCATCCACCGGTCCTGATGCGGCGGCATCAGCCGTTGGCGGCTTTCTCCCGGCGCAGCAGTTCGCGCTTGCGGGCCACACCCCAGGCATAGCCGGACAGATCGCCATCGCGGCGCACCACGCGATGGCATGGCACTGCCACCGCCAGTGGATTGCTGGCGCAGGCACGCGCGACCGCGCGGCTGGAGCGCGGTGCGCCGATGCGCGCGGCAATGTCGGCATACGATGCGGTCTGCCCTTGGGGAATCTGCTGCAGCGCCTGCCAGACGCGCTGCTGGAAGGCGGTGCCGCGGATGTCCAGTGGCAGTGTCGCGCCACGTGCCGGATCCTCGACCAGGCCGACCACCTGCGCCACCAGCTGCTCGTAGCCACTGTCAGCGCCGACCAGCTCCGCCTGGCGGAAGCGTTGCTGCAACGACTGCAGCAGCGCCTCCGGATCGTCGCCGAGCAGGATCGCCACCACGCCGATGCTGCTGCTGGCCACCAGTACGCTGCCCAGCGAGCTTTCGGCGATGGCGAAATGGATCACCTCACCGCGTCCCCCGCTGCGCCATTGCCGGGGCGTCATTCCCAGCAGGCGCGGCGCGTTCTCGTAGAAGCGGCCGCTGGAGCCGAAGCCGGCGTCGTGGAAAGCATCGGTGATGCGCGCCTGCTGTTGCAGTCCTGTGCGCAGCCGATCGGCGCGCAGGGCCGCCGCATACTGCTTCGGGGTCAATCCGGTGGCCTGCTTGAACAGGCGATGCAGCCGGGTGGGGCTGCAGCCCGCCAGTTCGGCAAGCTCCTGCAGCGAGGGTTCGTCGAGACGGGCCTGCAGGTGGCGGCAGACGCGTTCGACGCGGGCATCGGTGGTTGCGATGGCAGTGTCCATGCGTCGATTCTGGCACGTGCCCCGCTGGCGGAAACTCCGTTTCCTGCACGCGCCGGCAGGGCCCGGAAACGGAGTGTCAACGGGGCAGAGGCGCGACATCGTAGGGTCCACTTCACTGCCTGGACCCCGAACATGCGCCTGCACGACAAGATCGCCCTCATCACCGGTGCCAGCGCCGGCATCGGCCGCGCCTGCGCGCTGCGTTTCGCCGCCGAGGGCGCAAGGCTGGTGCTCAACGCGCGGCAGCCGGAGCCGTTGCAGGCGCTGGCCGATCAGATCCGTGCTGCCGGCGGCGAGGCGGTGGTGCATGCCGCCGATGTCGCCGGGCCGGACACTGCACAGGTGCTGGTCGACCTGGCGAAGCGGGCCTTCGGAGGCCTGGACATCGCGATCAACAATGCCGGGATGCTGGGGCCGGGCGTGCCCGCTGCGGAGTTTCCGGTGGACGCCTGGAGGCAGGTGATGGCCACCAACCTCGATGCAGCCTTCCACGCCGCGCGTGCGCAGTTGCCAGCCCTGCTGGCGCGGGGCGGCGGCTCGCTGGTGTTCGTCGGCACCATCGTCGGCCATACCGTCGGCTTGCCCGGCATGGCCGCTTACGCCTCGAGCAAGGCCGGGCTGATCGGCCTGAGCCAGGTGATCGCCGCGGAGTACGGCGCACGGGGCGTGCGTTGCAACGTGCTGCTGCCCGGCGGCACCGACACCGAGATGGGCCGGCAGGCTGCGCCAGACGAGGATGCGCTGGACTTCGTACGGTCGCTGCATGCGCTCAAGCGCCTGGCCGGGCCGGAAGAGATCGCCAACGCTGCGCTGTTCCTGGCCAGCGATGAAGGCAGCTTCGTGACCGGTAGTGCGATGCGCGTGGACGGCGGGATATCCATCAATCGCACCTGAGGGGACGGCCGGCGGCTGCACATGGCGTTCGCGCCGGACTGACCCGTCCGTTACCCGGCGACCTCTAGCGTGGCTCCAGCGCCGGCCTCCGCCGGCGGCGGAGCCACGCATGAGCAGACACGAAAAGGACACGCCCGATCCACGCCAGGGGGTGCAGGAAAGCCGCCAGGACCGGAAGCAGGACGACGTCGCCAAGCAGCGTCCGGGACAGCGCGACCAGCAGGTACGTGACACCCACTCGCGCAGTCCACGGCGCAAGGATGGTGGGCAGGAGCCTGCCTGACGCGTCATTGCTGCAAGCGCCCTCGGCCCGAGCCAGCGGCTGCCCGATGCTGGGTGTGTCGCCACCGGGCTCGGTCATGAGCAGGTCGCGCGTCTCATCGGCCCGGTAGCCCGGGGCGTGCAACGAAAAAGGCCGGACCCTGGGTGTCAGGAGTTCCGGCCTTTTTCATGCCCTGGTGGGCATGTGGATGGTGGAGCCAAGGAGGATCGAACTCCTGACCTCGTCATTGCGAACGACGCGCTCTCCCAGCTGAGCTATGGCCCCGTAGTGCGCTGTCATTGTATCGCTGGCGGTCGGCCTTGCCAAGCGACGCGCCCGCCCGAGGCGACTGTGCCGAGTCCGCCGGCTTTCGTGCGATGCCGTTGCGCGAAACGAAATCGTAACAATTTGGAGGATAATCCCCAGTCTGCGCAGCAGTTCCCTTTCTCGCCGCCCGGCCCGCGCAGGCCGCCCGGACGTCTCCTCAGAGCTTTCGATGCCTTCCCATACCGATTCCCGCCGTCTGTCGGGCATGTCGTCTTCCCTCGTTTCCTTCCGTCGCCATCCGCTCGCGCTGGCCTGCGCAGGCCTGGCGCTGGTCGGCAGCTTCGGCGCCGCGGCGCAGGACAGTGCGCCGACCCCCACCGGGCTGGATACCATCACCGTGACCGCCGAACACCGTGAGCAGAACCTGCAGGAGGTGCCGGTGTCGGTGGGCGTCGTGCAGGGCGAGCGCATGCGCGACTTCACCGCCGGCGGCGACGACACCCTGCTGGCGCTGTCCGGCCGCGTGCCGAGCCTGTATGCGGAAACCACCACCGGTCGCATCTTCCCGCGCTTCTACATCCGCGGGCTGGGCAACATCGATTTCTATCTGGGAGCTTCCCAGCCGGTGTCGATCATCCAGGATGACGTGGTGCTGGAGCACGTGGTGCTCAAGTCCAATCCGGTCTACGACGTGGACCAGGTGGAAGTGCTGCGCGGCCCGCAGGGTTCGCTGTTCGGCCGCAACACCACGGCCGGCATCGTCAAGTTCGACACGCTCAAGCCGACGCAGGACTACACCGGCCGCGTCAGCGCCAGCTACGCCAGTTACAACAGCGTGTCGATCGATGGCGGCTTTGGCGGTCCGATCAACGATATCGCCTCGTTCCGCGTGTCGGCCCTGTACCAGCATCGCGACGACTATGTCGACAACACCTACAGCGGCCCGAGTGCGGATGGCACCGTCAGCCCGAAGAAGAACGCCATGGGCGGTTTCGATGACCGCAACGTCCGCGCCCAGCTGCTGCTGACGCCGAGCGAGCAGTTCTCGATCCTGGCCTCGGCACACGCGCGCGATTACGAAGGCACCTCGACCCTGTTCCTGCGCGGCGCGCTGACCAAGGGTTCCAACCGCACCGACGTGCCGCGCGACCAGGTCGCCTACGACGAAGCCGACAACAACCCGCAGGCCTACAAGACCTACGGTGGCTCGGTGAAGGCGCGCTATGATTTCGGCGCGATCGACTTCACTTCGATCACCGCGTATGAAACCACCTCCGGTTACAGCCGTGGCGATACCGATGGCGGTGCTGCGGTGAACTATCCGGTCAACGGCGTGCCCAACGGCTACGGCCAGTCGATGGGCCGGATCCGCGACCTGGACCAGTGGACCCAGGAATTCCGTCTGGCCAGCCATGACGACAGCGCGTTGCAGTGGCAGGCCGGCGCGTTCTATTTCAACGGCAGCGACACCACCGACTTCTACCAGCGTGCCTGGTTCCTGCAGGGCGCTGCGCGCAATCCGAACAACTGGGTACGCCTGCGCAACAAGAACACCTCCTGGGCCGGTTTCGGCCAGCTCAGCTACGCCTTCACCGACAGGTTCACGGTGACCGCCGGCCTGCGCCAGACCCGCGACGAGAAGCACACCCGGCTGCTGAAGACCGCCGACACCGCTGCCGGGGTGGTGACCTACAAGGGCCGCACCGACGTCAGGATGTCCGATACCACGCCCAGCTGGGACCTGAGTGCGATGTACCAGATCACGCCGGACGTCAGCGTCTATGCGAAGGTGGCGCGCGGTTTCCGCGGGCCGACCATCCAGGGCCGTTCGGCCGTGTTCAATGCCGACTTCACCACCGCCGACTCGGAGACCATCCTGTCCTGGGAGGCCGGCGTGAAGAGCAGCCTGTGGGACAACCGCCTGCGCCTGAACGCCACCGCGTTCACCTACACCGTCAACGATATCCAGCTCAACGGCAACGATTCGGACGGCAACGGCGTGCTGTTCAACGCAGACAAGGCCAAGGCGTATGGTTTCGAAGCAGACATGGAACTGCGTCCGGTTCCCAACCTGACCCTGAGCGCCGGTGTCAGCCTGCTGCACAGCGAAATCAAGGACAAGCGCGTGTACGCGCAGGTCTGCGGCCTGAATGGCCAGGTGGTGTGCACGGTGGATGATCCGACCATCAAGGTGGGTGCGAACACCTTCGCGCAGATCGACGGCAACCCGTTGCCGAACGCACCGAAGTACAACGTCAACCTGGCCGCACGCTACGATTTCCCGGTCAGCGACGCGGCCACGATGTTCGTGTCCACCGACTGGAACAAGCAGGGCTATACCAGCTTCGTGCTGTATGACAGCAAGGAGTTCAACTCCAAGGGGGACTTCGAGGGCGGCCTGAAGATCGGTTACTCCGGCAACTACGGTGCCTATGAAGTCGCGCTGTTCGCACGCAACATCACCAACGAGAAGACTCTCAAGGGCGTGATCGAGAACTACATGGCCGCGGTGTACAACGAGCCGCGTACCGTGGGCGTGTCGCTGAACATGAACTGGTAATCGAACGGTTGCGGGAAGGGGCGGCCCGGTGATCCTGGCCGCCCCTTTCCGTTGCTGCAGCGGGTTGTCAGCGCACCGGCAACAATGGCTGCAGGCGCGATTCCAGCGCCTGCTGGCGCCATCCGGCCAGCGCCGACGGCCACTGGCGGTGCTCCAGGTAGCTTTCCAGGTGCTTGCGCGAGGCCAGTACGCCGTCCGCCAGGCCCAGCTCGCGGCTGCATTCGGCCACGGCGTCCTGCATTTTCTTCAGCGTCTTCTTGCTGCTGTCGGTGGGCTGGGTTGCCAGCGGCGCGTCCTGCTCATCGGCCAGCGGAGTGTCCAGGGCCTGCCACACGGCGGCTGTCAGCTTGCGCGGCGCCTTCGGGAACGGCTCGAACAGCTTGGCGAGCGCGTCGACATCGGCCGGTGGCGAGCGCGCCAGCAGGGCGGCAAGTTCGTTGTCCAGGATCCAGCTGCGCGGCCGGTCGCTCTGGCGTGCCTGCACATCGCGCCAGCGCAGCAGGCGCAGCAGGCGTCGCTGTGCCTCGGCATCGAGGAACTGGGCCGAGCGCATGGACAGGTGCGGCCAGCGGTCCTCATCGTTGGCGACGCTGGCCAACAGGCGTTCAGCGTCGTCGTGCAGCCACTGCTGGCGTCCCATCGCCTGCAGTCTCGCGTCGATCGCGTCATGCAGCGCGAACAGGTGCTCGACGTCATCGGCGGCATACTGCAGCTGCGACTCGGAGAGCGGGCGGCGCATCCAGTCCGAGCGGGTCTCGCCCTTGGCCAGGGTCACGCCGGTGATCTCCTGCACCAGCTTCTGGTAGCCCATCCCGGCACCGATGCCGGCCAGCGCCGCGCCGATCTGGGTATCGAACAGCGGTCGTGGCAGCACGCCGCAGGTCCATTTGAAGGCCACCAGATCCTCGCTGGCGCTGTGCATCACCTTGATGATCGACGTATCGGTCAGCCAGGGGGCCAGTGCTTCGGGCATGCCGGGAATCAGCGGATCGATCAGCAGGATGTCCTCGCCGACCGCCATCTGCACCAGCGCCAGTTGCGGCCAGAAGGTGCGTTCACGGATGAATTCGGTGTCCAGACCGATGCGGGTGGGACGCTGCTGGTAGTACGCATCCAGCTCGGCGGGGGTGGTGATCCAGATTGCCACGGGTCAGGGCCTGCTACTCGGGTTTGCTCAGGCAGGGGAGAATAGCCTAACGTCGGTCCGCGTCCGTGCCGAAGGAGGCTCTGCTTGCGTTTTCCGCTGTCGTCCGCGCTGTGCGCCAGCCTGGCCCTGGCTCTGGTCGCCTGCACCCCGTCACCGCCGACACCGGCAGGCAAGGCCGGCGAGGGTTCCGGCCAGGCGGCATCGCCGCCGGCGCCGGAGGATCGGCCGGCGGTGCAGGGCAGCGTGACCATCGCCGGTCAGGATGCCGCCGAAGACGTGCAGCAGTGGACGCCGCCCCGTGTCGATCGGGAGGGGCGCAGCCTGGCGCAGCTGCGCAGGGCCGCCGAGCAGGCGTTTGCCCAGGATCGGCTGTACGAGGATGGCGATGCCGCCATCCCGCTGTGGCTGGCGGTGCAGGAGGAGGTGCCTGACGACCGCCAGGCCCGTGCTGGCCTGCAGCGTGCCCGCCAGCGCCTGCTGCAGCAGACCGATGCCTTGCTGGTGCGGCCGCTGCAGCAGCGCGAGGCGCTGGCCGAAGCGGGACGCCAGGCGCTGGTGTTGCTGACCCTGGCCCCTGACGATGAAAAGGTGCGTGCCCTGCAGGCGCGGGTGGAGATCGCGCAACGCGTGGTGGCCTACAACCGGGCCGGCGAGGAGGACCTGCGCGCGGACCGGATCGGCGAGGACGGTGACGGCGCGATCGGCAGTTTCCGCGAGGCGTTGGCGCTTGACGAGGGCAACCGCCGCGCACGCCAGGGCCTTGCTGCGGCGGAGAGCGGCCTGATCCGGCGTGCCGAGGAGGCCGCCCGCCGCCGTGACTTCGCCAGTGCCGGCACCTGGCTGGCCGAAGCCAGCAAGGTCCGTGATTCCTCGCCGACCATCGCCGACGCCTTCGAGCGCATCGAGCAGATCCGGGCCAACACCCTGGCGCAGCTGCGCGACGAGGGCCTGCGCGACCTGGCGACGCCGCAGGGCCTGAAACCTGCACGCGAGAAGCTGGCCGAAGCACTGCGCATCGCGCTGCCCGGCGACGCGGTCGTGGCGCAGCTGCGCGAGCGCATCGATCTGGCAACCCATTACGGCAGCTTCCGTCCCGGCCAGGTGTTCAGCGACGCGATGCGCGATGGCGGGCGTGGCCCGCAGATGGTGGTGGTGCCGCATGGCGGCTTCCAGATGGGTGCAGGGGATGCCGAGCCCGGCGCCACCGATGCCGAGCGCCCTTCGCATTACGTGCGGTTTGACCGCGGTTTCGCGATGGCCATCACCGAGGTGACCGTCAGCGATTTCGAGCGCTACGTCAAAGCCACCAATGCCCGCCCACGCGCGACCCGTCGCGGTCATTCGGTGGTCTATGACGAGCGCAGCGGCAACTTCATCCGCCGCAGCGGTGTCGACTGGCGCTCGGATTACGACGGCGCGCGCGCGCTGGGCAACGCGCCTGTGATGCATGTGAGCGTGCGCGACGCGGAAAACTATGCCGCGTGGCTGTCCGAGCAGACCGGCTACAGCTACCGGCTGCCCAGCGAGGCCGAGTTCGAGTATGCGCTGCGCGCCGGCAGCAGCGGCCGTTATCCCTGGGGGGATACAGGCACGCCCCCGCCGGGCAGCGGCAACTTCACCGGCAGCAAGGATGTCTCGCCGTCTGGCCGGCATTGGCACAACGCGTTCATCGGCTATGGCGATGGCTGGTGGGGCCCGGCGCCGGTGGCGAACTTCCGGGCCAACGCGTTCGGCCTGCACGACATGGCCGGCAATCTCAGCGAATGGGTGGCCGACTGCTGGCATTCCAGCTACCGGCGTGCGCCCTCCGACGGCGTGGCCTGGTTCAACCCGGGTTGTCGGGCGCGGGTGATCCGCGGAGGCAACTGGGCGAACTCTCCCGAGCAGACCCGGGCGGCCTGGCGGCAGTCGCAGGACTCGGACACCACCAACGCCCGCATCGGGTTCCGCCTGGTACGCGGCATCTGAGCGGCCGGCTTCACCCGGCGCGGGCTCCGGCACACTAAGATTGCGCCGTGCCCGCCGGCCGGCGGGGCCAGCCGGAAGACCACCGCATGCGCAACGACCCATTTTCCCGCTCGCCGCAGGGCCCGCAGCGGCGTGGCCTGTTCGGCAACATCCGCTGGTGGGTACTGCTGCTGGCGGCGGGTTACGCGGCCTTTTACTGGTTTTCGAACCGGACGGTCGATCCCTATACCGGCGAGAAGGTCATGATCGACAGCAGCCTGGATGCCCAGCAGGAAACCGCGCTGGGGCTGCAGGCCTACCAGCAGATCCTGGCGCAGGAGCGGCCACTGGACCCGAACGCGCAGATCTCGCGTGACGTGCGTGCGATTGCCGAGCGGTTGATCGCCAAGGTCGATGTGGTGGAGACCGCATTGGCGCGGGAGCATGGCGTGGAGCCGGCCCATTTCGCGCGCAGCTTCCAGTGGGAGGTGAACGTGATCCCCTCCGAGCAGGCCAACGCCTTCTGCCTGCCGGGCGGGAAGATGGCGGTCTATACCGGTCTGGTGCCGGTGGCGCGGACCAAGGATGCGATGGCGGTGGTGATGGGGCATGAGATCGCCCATGCGCTGCTGCGCCATGGAGCGCAGCGCATGGCACAGCAGAAGCTGACCCAGATCGGGCAGATGGCCGGGGCTGCCAGTGGCATGGATGCGCAGCAGCAGCAGATGGTGATGTCGGCGATGGGTTATGGCTATCTGCTGCCCTACGCACGCAGCCACGAGACCCAGGCCGATGAGGTGGGGCTGATGCTGGCTGCGGCTGCCTGTTTCGATCCGCGCGAAGCGGTGCCGCTGTGGCAGCGGATGGGCCAGGCCAGTGGTGGTCAGTCGCCGCCGGAGTTTGCCTCCACCCATCCCAACCCGGGAACCCGGATCCAGAATCTGCAGGCCCTGATGCCGAAGGCGCTGGAGTACCGGAAGCAGTTCTGCGAGGCGGCCAGGTAGGAAGGCGCACGCCGGGCTGCGCCTTGGCCCCCGCTTACCTGACCGAGGTGACCTGCACGTCGATGACGCCGTCGCCCACGCGTGCCTGCAGTGCGTCGCCGGGCTGGACCTGTTCAACCTGTCGTACCAGTGCACCATCATCGGCACGGGTCACGATGCTGTAACCGCGTGCCACCGTGGCCAATGGACTGACCGCCTCCAGGGACCGGGCCAGGCCGCGCAGGCGTAGCGCATCGCGTTGCAGCAGCCGCTGCATCGCTGCATGGGGGCGTCCGCGCAGGGCCGACAGGCGACGCTGCATCGCGTCCAGCTGGCGCTGCGGATGATGGCCACGCAGCACCGCGGCGGCATGGCGCAGGCGCGCGGCACGGCGCTCCTGCTGCTGGTTGAAGGCCGCGTGCAGCCGCCGGCCCAGCTCCAGCTGACGGCGCCGCAACAGGTCCAGCCGGGCCTGCGGACTCTGCGCATTCAATCGCAACAGCGCACGGTCGGCGCGCTGCATGGCCTGTCCTACCGCGTGGCGCTGCAGCTGTGCCAGCCGCGCGGCATTGCGGCGCAGGCGCAGGGCCAGGTCACGCTGGTCGGGGACCAGCAGCTCGGCCGCCACCGAAGGTGTCGGCGCGCGCAGGTCGGCGGCAAAATCACTCAGGCTGAAGTCGGTCTCGTGGCCGACGGCCGATACGACCGGCGTATCGCTGGCGGCGATCGCGCGCGCCAGCGCTTCGTCGTTGAACGCCCATAGATCTTCCAGTGAACCGCCGCCGCGGGTCAGCAGGATCACGTCGTAGCGACCACTGGCATCGGCTGCCTGCAGCAGGCGGGTGATCTGCGCGGCGGCGCTGGAGCCCTGCACCAGGGTCGGCAGCAGGTCCACCTCCAGCAGCGGGAAACGACGGCCCAGTACGCTCAGCACATCGCGCACGGCGGCGCCGGTCGGCGAGGTGATCACCGCCAGCCGCCGCACATGCGCGGGCAGCGCCCGCTTGCGTGCAGGATCGAACAGGCCTTCGGCGTCCAAGCGCGCCTTCAGCTCCTCGAACGCCCGCCGCAGCGCGCCTTCACCGGCTTCCTCCATGTGGTCGAGCACCATCTGGTACTCGCCGCGTGCGTCGTACAGGGTCACCCGGCCACGCACCAGCACGCGCATGCCCTCGCGCGGTACGAACTTCAGGTACTGCGCCTTCATCCGGAACATCGCCGCACGCAGCTGTGCCCGTGCGTCCTTCAGGGTGAAGTACAGGTGCCCGGACGCAGGGCGGGCCACGCTGCCCAGTTCGGCTTCGACCCAGATCGCCGGGAAGCTGCCTTCCAGCAGGTCGCGTGCCAGCGTGTTGAGCTGGCTGGGAGTGAGAATGTCGTTGTTACGTGGCTGCATGGGTACGGCGCGCTGCGGGTGGAGCGGGCACTCAGGATCGCACGTTGGCGCGCGCCGGGCACGCCCGGCTCAGGTCGTGCGGTGCTGTGCCAGTGCCCACTGCACGTGCTCGCGCACCAGCGGCGAGGGATCATCGATGCGGGTCTGCAGTGCGGCCAGGGTCTGCGGTGCTGTCGGCGCGTTGCCCAGTGCCACGGCGATGTTGCGCAGCCAGCGCTCATGGCCGCTGCGACGGATCGGGCTGCCTTCGGTGCGGCGCAGGAATTCCGCCTCGTCCCAGGCGAACAGCTGATCCAGGCGCGCGGTGTCCAGGTTGTTGCGTGCGCGGAAATCGGCTTCATCGGTGCGCTTGGCAAACTTGTTCCACGGGCAGACCAGCTGGCAGTCGTCGCAGCCGTAGATGCGATTGCCGATCAGCGGCCGCATGTCCTCGGGGATCGCGCCGTCATGCTCGATGGTCAGATAGGAAATGCAGCGGCGCGCATCCAGCCGCTGCGGGCCGGTGATGGCGCGCGTGGGGCAGATGTCGATGCAGCGCGTGCAGGTGCCGCAGTGCGCAGTGGCGGGCGCGTCGACCGGCAACGGCAGGTCGATGTAGATCTCGCCGATGAAGAACCATGAGCCCCCCTGGCGATCGATCAGGCAGGTGTGCTTGCCGATCCAGCCGAGCCCGGCGTTGCGGGCCAGGGCCCGTTCCAGCACCGGTGCCGAATCGACGAAAACGCGGTAGCCCAGTGGCGCGACTTCATCGTTGATCCGCGCAGCGAGCTTCTGCAGGCGGTTGCGCATCAGCTTGTGGTAGTCGCGCCCCAGCGCGTAGCGCGCTACGTAGGCGCGGCCGGGATCGGCCAGGGTCGCCCAGGCTTCGGTATCGTCGCGGTGGCTGTAGTCCATGCCCACGGAAATGACCCGCACCGTGCCCGGCAGCAGTTCGGCCGGGCGTGCGCGCAGCGTGCCGTGGCGTGCCATCCAGTCCATGGTCCCGTACAGGCCCTGGCCCAGCCAGTCGGCCAGGTGTGCCTCGTCCTCGCCCAGCTCGATGCCGGCAATGCCGCAGCGCTGGAAACCGTGTGCACGGGCCAGTTCGCGGATGCGCTGCACGGCCTGGACCGGGTCGGCTGGGGCAGGGGCGGGGACGGAGGACATATGCACCAGTATAAAATCCCGGCATGCCCGATCTCTCTCTTCTGTTCGACACCGCTGCTGCGCGCGCGCTGGATGCCCGCGCGTCGGTGCTTGCCGGTGATGGTGGCTGGAGCCTGATGGCGCAGGCTGGCCTGGCGGGCTGGCAGTGCCTGCTGCAGCAATGGCCGGATGCCCGCAGTCTGTATGTGGTGGCTGGCGCCGGTAACAACGGCGGCGATGGCTACGTACTGGCGACCCATGCGCTGCAGGCGGGCCGCCAGGTGCAGGTGATCACCCTGCCGGGCAGGCTGCCCGCCACGCCGCTGGCGCAGCAGGCGGCGGCCGCATTCGCTGCCGCCGGCGGCAGCAGCATCGAGTTCGACGGCCAGCTGCCGGTCGCCGACGTCGGCGTGGATGCGCTGTTCGGTCTCGGCCTGGATCGGGCCCCGGCCGGCATGGCGCAGGCGCTGATCGAAGCACTCAACGCCTGTCCGGCGCCGGTGCTGGCCCTGGACGTACCCAGCGGTGTCGATGCCGATCAGGGCGGCGTGCCCGGCGTTGCGGTGCGCGCGGCGGTCACCCTGCAGTTCATTGTCTGCCACCGTGGCCTGTACACCGGCGACGCGCTGGATCATGTCGGCCAGCGTCGGCTGGCGCCGTTGGATCTGCCGGAGGCGGCGCGGGAAGGCATCGCGGCCAGCGCGGAGCGTTGGGTCGGCGACCGTCTGCGGGCGCTGCTGCCGCCGCGCCGGGCCAATACCCACAAGGGCGAGTCCGGGCATGTGCTGTGTGTGGGCGGCAACCACGGCAGTGGCGGCGCAGCGGTGATGGCGGCCGAGGCCGCACTGCGTGCCGGTGCCGGACTGCTCAGTGTCGGCACCCGTCGTGAGCATGTGGGGGCGATGCTTGCGCGCCTGCCCGAGGCGATGGCGCATGCGCTGGAAGATGGCGCGGCGTTGCCTGCGCTGCTGGACCGCGCACGGGTCGTTGCGATCGGGCCGGGCCTTGGCCAGGACGACTGGGCGCGTGCGCTGCATGCCAGCGTGCTCGCCTGCGGGCGTCCGCTGGTGATAGACGCCGATGCCCTGAATCTGCTGGCGCAGAACCCGCACGCGGTGCCTGATGCCATCCTGACGCCGCATCCGGGAGAGGCTGCACGCCTGCTGGGCTGCAGTACCGCCGAGGTACAGGCCGATCGCTTCGGCAGCGCGCAGGCGCTGGCCGAGCGCTATCACGCCACGGTGGTGCTGAAGGGTGCCGGCAGTGTAGTCGCGGCACCTGCGCGGCTGCCGCGGCTGATCGCGGCCGGCAATCCGGGCATGGCGGTCGGCGGCATGGGAGATCTGCTGACCGGCGTCATTGCTGGACTGCGCGCGCAGGGATTGGACGCATTCGATGCCGCAGCAGGCGGCGCCCTGTTGCACGCGCTTGCCGGCGACGCCGCTGCCATCGACGGCGCGCGTGGTCTGCTTCCCACCGACCTGCTGGCGCCCCTGCGGCGGCTGGCCAATCCGGAACGCTCCCCATGAACGAATACTTCCTTGCCGACAGCGATGCCACCGAACGTCTCGGGCAGTGGCTGGCGGCCACGCGTCCGCCGCAGGCGTTGATCGAGCTGCGCGGCGACCTCGGCGCCGGCAAATCCACCACCGCGCGTGCGCTGCTGCGTGCGCTGGGCGTGCAGGGTGCGATCCGCAGCCCGACCTACACCCTGGTCGAGCGCTATCCGCTGGCCAGTGGTGGCGAGGCGTGGCATCTGGACCTGTACCGCATCGGCCAGGCCGGGGAACTGGATTTCCTGGGCCTGGACGAGGGCAGTGCGGTGCTGTGGCTGGTCGAGTGGCCGGAACGGGGGGCGGGCGCATTGCCGCCGACGGACCTGGTCGTGGCGCTGGAGATCGAGGGCCAGGGGCGCCGGGCGCGTCTCAGTGGGCTCAGCGACGCCGGCCGGGAATGGCTGCAGCGGTTGGCCGAAGGTGGAGACTTGCGGCCTGTTTCTGTCGCCTGACGAGAACAAAGATCGGCAGGTTACGGATTATTAAGGAAAAAGGTATTGCATTCCGTTCAGCGCGGTGATTGAATCCTGAGCCATGCGCCTGGGGAACCGTCTCATCGCCATCTGTGCCGCCGTCGGACTGGGTCTGGCGAGCCTCAGCGCGTGGGCGGGTGAAGTCCGCCAGGTACAGCTGAATACAGGCTCCACCGGCACCCGCGCGGAAATCTCTCTGGTCGGCAGTGGCGGCTACAAGACGCTGTCGCTGGCCAACCCGAACCGGCTGGTGGTCGATTTCCCGGACTCCACTGCCGTGCGCAACCTGAAGATGCCGGCCGCGCAGGGCGTGGTGACGGCAGTGCGCACCGGACAACCGGTTCCGGGCACCTTCCGTGTTGTTTTCGATCTTGCGGAGTCCGTGGCGCCGTTCCGCCCGCAGATGCAGCGCGAAGGAGAGGCGTCGAAGCTGGTGATCGAATGGCCGGGTGACAGCCCGGGCGTGGCCGCTGCGGCGCCGGCTCCGGTTGCCACGACCACGCAGACGACGGCACCCAGCATGCAGACGCGCAGCGACGCCGCCCGCGCTACCGCGTTGTTGACCGCGCAGGTGCAGCAGCAGGCCAGCGCCACGGCTGCCGCCCCGGCCGCGCCCACGCCGGCGCCGTCCACCGCGCCCGTGCAGGTGGCCGCTGCGGGCACCAGCGCCAGCAGCACCCCGCCGGCATCGTCGCCCGCGGCGATCCTGGCCGGCCAGCGCACCGCTGCGGTGGTGAGCAATCCGCCAGCCCCGGCACCGGTACCGGCATCGCCGCCGCCCGAACCGCCGCGTCCGGCGATGCCCAGCGACGCTTCGCGCATCCGCATGCAGCCTGGCATGCGTCACCTGGTGGTGGCGATCGATCCCGGCCACGGCGGACAGGATCCGGGCGCGATCGGGCCCACCGGCAAGCGCGAGAAAGACGTCACCCTGGCGGTGGCGCGTGAGCTGGCCCGTCAGGTCAACGCCACGCCGGGCCTGAAAGCTTATCTGACCCGCGACAGCGACGTGTTCATCCCGCTGCCGATGCGCGCACAGAAGGCCCGCGCGAACAAGGCTGACATCTTCATCTCGATTCATGCGGACGCCGCCGAGAACCGCTCGGCGACCGGTTCATCGGTGTACGTGCTGTCCACCAAGGGTGCCTCGTCGCAGCGTGCGCGCTGGCTGGCGGACAAGGAAAACGCCGCCGATCTGGTCGGTGGCGTGCGCCTGCAGCAGACCGAAGGCACGCTGGCCAACGTTCTGCTCGATCTGGCGCAGAGCGGTTACATGAAGGCCTCCGAGGATGCGGCCGGCCACGTACTGGGTGGACTGAAGCGGATCGGCAACAACCACAAGCCAAACATCGAGCGCGCCAACTTCGCGGTGCTGCGCACCTCGGACATGCCGGCGATGCTGGTGGAAACCGCCTTCATCTCCAATCCGGACGAGGAGCGCCGCCTGATCGACCCGGGCTACCAGCGCAAGATCGCCGGTGCGGTGCTCGATGGCGTGCACACGTTCTTCAGCCGGCAGCCGCCGCCGGGGACGCTCTACGCGGCCCGCGCACAGGCCGAGATCGACGCGGCCGCCACCATGGCCGGCGGCAGCAAGTAGGCCACACCCTGTTTGACCGGCCATGCCTGGGGCGTGGCGCATCATCGGCATCGCACAGGTGATCCGGGCTCGACTCTCCACGCGGTACGTCCGCTATCATCGGCGCATGAAGTCTGCTGCCTACCTTGCCCCATGAGCGCGCCCGGCCCGCGCCCGATCCGGCCCTTGCCGGACATCCTGATCAACCAGATCGCCGCCGGCGAGGTGGTCGAGCGCCCCGCGTCAGTGGTCAAGGAACTGGTCGAGAATGCGATCGATGCCGGCGCCAGCCGTGTCGACATCGACCTGGAAGAAGGCGGCGTGCGCCTGATCCGCATCCGCGACAACGGCAGTGGCATCGCAGCGGAGCAGCTGCCATTGGCCGTCTCGCGGCATGCCACCAGCAAGATCGCCAACCTGGACGATCTGGAGTCGGTGGCCACGCTCGGGTTCCGCGGCGAAGCGTTGCCATCGATCGCGTCGGTCAGTCGTTTCACCCTGGCGTCGCGCCGCGCAGATGACGAGCACGGTTCCGCGCTGCAGATCGATGGCGGCAAGATCGGCGAGGTCACGCCGCGCGCGCACGCACCGGGTACCACGGTGGAAGTGCGCGAGCTGTTCTACAACGTGCCCGCGCGACGCAAGTTCCTGCGCGCCGAGCGCACCGAACTGGGGCACATCGAAGAATGGCTGCGCTCGCTGGCGCTGGCGCGGCCGGACGTCGAGCTGCGGGTCTCGCACAATGGCAAGGCATCACGCCGCTACAAGCCGGGTGACCTGTATTCGGATGCGCGCCTGTCCGAGACGCTGGGCGATGACTTCGCGCTGCAGGCGGTGCGCGTGGACCACAGCGGCGCGGGCTTGCGCCTGCACGGCTGGATCGCGCAGCCGCATTATTCGCGGGCCAGTACCGACCAGCAGTACCTGTACGTCAACGGCCGTTCGGTGCGCGACCGCAGCGTTGCCCATGCGGTGAAGATGGCCTACGGCGATGTGCTGTTCCATGGCCGGCAGCCGGCCTACGTGCTGTTCCTGGAACTCGACCCCACGCGCGTTGACGTCAACGTGCATCCGGCCAAGCACGAAGTGCGTTTCCGTGATGCGCGGCTGGTCCATGATTTCGTCTACCGCACGCTGAAGGACGCGCTGGCCGATACCCGAGCCGGCGTGTCGGCGCAGGAGATCGGTGCAGGTGCCGGGCAGGCAGCGGACGCCGGGGCAGCAGCGGCGGCATCGACCGTGGGCGCGTCCGGATTCGGTCTGGTCCGTGGTCCTGCTTCGGGGGCGGGCGGCGGTGGCGGATATCAGGGATGGCGCCCGCAGCAGCCGCTGGGCCTGCAGGTTGCCGATGCGCCGGCCGCCTACGCTGCGCTCTATGCCACGCCTGCTGCAGGCGAAGGCGACACCGCGCAGCCTGCGATGCAGAGCGGAAACGGCCTGCCGGACACCCGTGCGGACGCGGGCGTGCCGCCCCTGGGGTATGCGATCGCGCAGCTGCACGGCATCTACATCCTGGCCGAGAATGCCGAAGGCCTGATCGTGGTCGACATGCACGCGGCGCACGAACGCATCGGCTACGAGCGGCTGAAGAACGCGCACGATGGTATCGGCCTGCAGTCGCAGCCGTTGCTCGTGCCGATCACGTTGGCGGTGGGCGAACGCGAAGCGGATACCGCAGAGAGCGAGGCCGCGACGCTGGCCTCGCTTGGTTTCGAGGTGACGCGGGCCGGCCCGGGCTCGCTGCATGTGCGCAGCATTCCCGCGCTGCTGGCCCACGCCGAGCCGGAGGGGCTGCTGCGCGATGTGCTGACCGACCTGCGTGAGCACGGCCAGAGCCGCCGCGTAGCGAGCGCGCGCGATGAACTGCTGTCGACCATGGCCTGCCATGGCGCTGTGCGTGCCAATCGCCGGCTGACGGTGCCGGAAATGAACGCCCTGCTGCGCGACATGGAGATCACCGAGCGATCCGGCCAGTGCAACCACGGCCGGCCGACCTGGGCCCGTTTTTCGCTGGCGGAGATCGACCGCTGGTTCCTGCGCGGACGTTGAGGGGAGCATCGATGGCGTATCGGGGAATGGGCGGGCTTCTGGCTGTCTTGTTGCTGGCAGCCTGCAGTCCGGCGCCGCCGCCGGCGCCTGCGGTGGTGGAGGACCCGGCATACGCCGCCGCGCAGCAGCAATGGCGCGTGGCGCGTTATCAGGATCTGACGCGGCCTGATGGCTGGACGGCGCTGGTCGGGCTGCACTGGCTGCAGAACAGCTCGCACTTCGTTGGCAGCGGTGCCACCAATGGCATCCGCCTGGCAGTGGGGCCGGACAAGCTCGGCCTGCTGCGGCGCGAGGGCCGGCAATGGTGGTTCACGCCGGAAGCCGGGGCGGAGCTCACCCACAACGGCCAGCCGGTAAGAGGGCGCATCCGCATGGATACCGACAAGGATCCGCAGCCCACCCTGCTTGCCTTCGACGGTGGCAAGGGCCAGCTCAGCCTGATCCGGCGTGGTCCGCGCGATGCGCTCAGGGTCAAGCATGCCGACGCGCCTGCACGCCGAGACTTCGCCGGCCTGCAGTACTGGCCGGGAGGTCCCGGCTGGCAGGTGCAGGCGCGCTTCGTTGCGCACGCACCGGGCAAGACCTTGCCGATCGTCGACATCACCGGACTGACCACCGACATGCCCAATGCCGGTGCCGTCGAGTTTGAGCGTGATGGCCGGACCTGGCGGCTGGAGGCAATCGGTGCCCCCGGCGAGCCCCTGTTCCTGATCTTCGCGGACCGCACCAGCGGCCGCGGCAGCTATCCCGCTGGACGCTATCTGGATACCGGCGCCCCCGGCGCCGATGGCCGCGTGCTCATCGATTTCAACCACGCCTACAACCCGCCCTGCGCGTTCACGCCCTACGCGACCTGTCCGTTGGCACCGCCGGAGAACCGGCTGGACCTTCGCGTGGACGCGGGCGAAAAGGCCTACCACCTGCCTGAAGGAGAAGGCTGACATGCTGATCAGACACCTGTTACACGCCGCCCTGTTGCTGCTGGCCTGCGCGGTGGCGCCACTGGCGCAGGCCCGCAATGCGCCGGCCGCTGAAGGTGCGTCGGTCAAGCCGCCGGTACCGCTGCTGTGGAAGGTCACCGGCCCCGGCGATTCACGGCTGTATCTGCTGGGCTCGTTCCATCTGTTGAAGCCGCAGGACTATCCGCTGTCGGCCGACGTGGAGCAGGCCTTCGGGGCCTCGCAGCGCGTGTTGTTCGAACTCTCGCCGGAAGACATGCAGTCGCCGCAGCTGGCCAGCCGCATGGTGCAGGCCGCCGTGCGCACCGACGGCAGCGAGCTGAAGCGTGATCTCGATGCAGCGACCTGGCAGAAGCTGCAGGCCTTCGCCACCGCGAACAAGCTGCCGCTGGCGCAGATGCAGGGCATGAAACCCTGGTTTGTCGGTCTGAGCATTTCAGTGGGGCAGATGCAGAAGATGGGCCTGGACCCGGCCCTCGGTCTGGACCGTCACTTCATGGAGCGCGCACAGGCGACCGGGCGCAGCACCGGTGGTCTGGAGGACATCGATACGCAGATCGGCATGCTTGATGGGATGTCGGTGCAGGAGCAGCGGCAGATGCTGTCCGAAGCCCTCGATCAGGCCGACAAGGGCGATGAGCAGGCGCGCATGCTGCACGACGCATGGCGCCGCGGTGACGAGCGCCTGCTGTGGACGAAAATGGCTGCCGAGATGCGCCAGCAGTATCCGCAGCTGTATCAGCGCATCAATACCGGCCGCAATGATGCCTGGGTGCCGAAGCTGGTGCCCTATCTGCAGGCGGGGCAGGGGGGCACGCTGGTGGTGGTTGGCACGCTGCATCTGCTCGGCAGCGATGGCGTGGTCGAGAAGCTCAGGGCGAAGGGCTACAAGGTCGAGCGCGTCTGCACAGCGTGCAAGGCGAAGCGCTGACGTCTGCCTGCGGATGACCCGCAGACGAAAACGGCGCGCCAGTGGCGCGCCGTTTTCATGTCAGTCCCTGCCGCAGCTCAGCGGCGGGTCTTGCCGCCGGTGCCGGTGCCCGGTTCGTTCGGCTTGCTGCCGGTTCCGGTTCCCGTACCGGTTCCGCCAGGGCGGGGGCCGCCGAAGCCGGTGCCCATGCTGCGCTGGAATTCCTGCCACAGCTCCAGGTTGCGTTCGGTCAGCTGGTTCATCATCGCCCACGGCGTCTGGCCCAGCAGGTTGCCCATCTGCTGGCGGAACTGCTGCTGCTGGTCCAGGAACACCTGCATGCTGCGTTCCAGGTAGTTGCCCATGAATCCCTGCAGGGAGTCGCCGTAGAAGCGGATCAGCTGGCTCAGCAACTGGGTGGAGAGCATCGGCTCGCCGTCCTGCTCCTGGTCGGCGATGATCTGCAGCAGGACCGAACGGGTAAGGTCGTCACCGCTCTTGGCGTCGCGGACCTCGAAGTCTTCACCGTCCAGTATCAGCTGGCGGACGTCCTCGATGGTGATGTAGCTGGAAATCTCGGTGTCGTAGAGACGGCGGTTCGGATACTTCTTGATGATGCGGGTCGCAGCCATGAAGCGGTCACTCGTCACAGTAGACGCGCAGCATGGCGCAGTGCAGCAGCCGTTGCAACCGCCCCAGCCCCCGCCAGGCTTGGCTTTCACGGCGGATCATGTTGCGCAACAAGGGTTTGCGTGCTGCGCAGCATGACCGCAGGCAGGTGCGGTCCGGCACGTGACCGGCCGCCCCCGCGCGGCTCACCAGCCCATGTGGTGGCCGCCGTTGATGTCCAGGTTGCTGCCGGTGATCCATGAGGCCTCCTCGGCCACCAGGAAGGACACGCCGTAGGCGATCTCCTCCGGCTTGCCCAGGCGCCCGGTCGGAATGTCGGCGATGATCTTGGCCCGCACTTCCTCCGGCACGGCCATGACCATGTCCGTGGCGACATAGCCCGGTGAAATGGTGTTGACGGTGATGCCGAAGCCCGCGTTCTCGCGCGCCAGTGAGATGGTGAAACCGTGCATGCCGGCCTTGGCGGCGGCGTAGTTGGCCTGGCCGTACTGGCCCTTCAGACCGTTGATCGAGCTGATCTGGATGACCCGGCCCCAGCCGCGGCGACGCATGCCTTCGATGACCGGGCGGGTGACGTTGAACACCGAGTTGAGGTTGGTGTTGATCACGTCATGCCACTGGTCCGCACGCATCCGGTGGAAGGTCGTATCGCGGGTGATGCCGGCGTTGTTGACCAGGATTTCGACCGGGCCCAGTTCGTTTTCGACGGCGCGCACCAGCGCTTCGGCACTGTCCGGATCGGACACGTCGCCGGCGAAGATGGACACGTTGAAGCCGCGTTCGGTCATCGCCTGCTGCCAGGCGCGGGCCTTGGTTTCATCGCGATAGTTGGTGGCGACCCGGTGGCCCTGGTCGGCCAGGCGTTGGCAGATGGCGGTACCGATGCCGCCGGTTCCGCCGGTGACCAGTGCGACGCGAGATGTCATGGAATGCAGTCCGGGTTTCAGGTGGGGGAAGGGGGATTCTGCAACATCGGCGCGGAAAGTGCGCCCGTCGGCAACAGGATGTCCGTGCGTGGCAGGCGGGCCGGATCGAATGCCTGCCGGGCCGCCGCGAGCAGGTCGTGCAGATCGTCGTGACCCTCGAGTGCGGCGGGCGACTGGCCGAGCAGGCCCCACAACTGACGCAGCACCGGCACCGGGCGGGCGCTGTCGACCGGCAGCGCGGCCAGCGACTTGGACAGCTTGTGCCCGGGCGCGTCCAGCAGCAGGGGCAGGTGCCAGTATCGCGGCACTGCCAGTCCGAGTGCCTGCTGCAGCAGGATCTGCCGCGCGGTGGAGTCGAGCAGGTCGGCGCCGCGCACCACGTCGGTGACGCCCTGCGCGGCATCGTCGACCACCACCGCCAGCTGGTAGGCCCAGCACCCGTCGGCGCGGCGCAGCACGAAATCACCCACCTCGGCGTGGACGTCCTGCACCTGACGGCCGCGCAGGCCATCTTCGAACTGCACCACGCTGCCGGCCGGTACGCGGAAGCGGACGGCAGGGTCCGGTCGGGGCTGCCGCGCGACGCAGCGATGGTGGATGCCACCCCGGGCTGCCAGTTCGCTGCGGCTGCAGTGGCAGATGAAGGCCTGCCCGCTGGCCAGCAGCCTGTCCAGAGCCTGCTGGTAAGCATCGCCACGTTCGCTCTGCCACAGCACCGGACCATCGTGGGCCAGGCCGAATGCCGCCAGTGCCTGCAACTGCGCGTGCGCAGCCCCGGGCACGGTGCGTGGGGGATCGATGTCCTCGATGCGCAGCCGCCACAGGCCATGGTGATGGCGTGCGAGCAGCCAGCTGCCGAATGCAGCCAGCAGGGAGCCGGGGTGCAGCAGGCCGGTAGGCGAGGGCGCGAAGCGGCCGCAGGAAAGGGGGGAGGTCATGCTGGCTGAATCGTCGGTCAGGTTGGTGCTTGAATTCAAGCTGACCGCACCGCAAATTGGCGGATATCGACCCCTTCCGAGCCGGAATTTCCCATGTTTACCCGCATCGCACTCTTTCTAGCCACCAACTTTGCAGTGCTGATCCTGGCCGGCATCGTGATGTCGCTGCTGGGGGTCAATCCGAACCAGATGAGCGGCCTGCTGGTGATGGCTGCGATTTTCGGCTTCGGCGGTTCCTTCATTTCGCTGCTGCTGTCCAAGTGGATGGCCAAGCGCTCCACCGGCGCGGTGGTGATCACCGAGCCACGCAACCAGACCGAGCGCTGGCTGCTGGCCACCGTCGAGCGCCAGGCCAAGGCGGCAGGCATCGGCATGCCCGAAGTGGCGGTCTACGATGGCCCGGAGATCAACGCATTCGCCACCGGCGCCAACCGCAACAACGCGCTGGTGGCGGTGTCCACCGGTCTGCTGCAGAACATGAGCGAAGACGAGGCCGAAGCCGTACTGGGCCACGAGATCGCCCACGTGGCGAATGGTGACATGATCACCATGGCGCTGCTGCAGGGTGTGTTGAACACCTTCGTGATCGTGCTGGCGCGCGTGGTCGGCGGCGTCATCGACAGCGCGCTGTCGGGCAACCGCGAAGGCGGCGGCCGCGGGTTCGCCTACTACATCATCGTGTTCGTGCTGGAGATGGTGTTCGGCCTGTTCGCGACCATGATCTCGATGTGGTTCTCGCGCCATCGTGAGTTCCGCGCCGATGCCGGTGGTGCCTCGCTGGCGGGTCGCCAGAAGATGATCGCCGCGCTGGAGCGCCTGCAGCTCAACCACGGCCAGAGCACGCTGCCGACCCAGATCGCCGCCTTCGGCATCGCCGGTTCGACCGCGAAGAAGCTGTTCATGAGCCATCCGCCGCTGGAAGAGCGCATCGCCGCGCTGCGGGCCTCGACGGTGGTGTAAGCCTCCGGTTGCAACGCACTGCTACAGGAACGCCCGGCCCCGTGCCGGGCGTTTCTGTTTGCGCGTCGGCAGCATCGACGCGTGCCCGCAGGATCGTTTCCGCGACTGCGGAGGGGTGTCACTTTCAAGGTCGAAGGCGAAGCGGCCGCTTCGCTCGCCGGGCATGGCCCGGCGCTACCCGTCATCGTCGTGCAGCTGTGGTTCTTGACCTTGGGTCCGCCTTGAGCGAGCCGAGCACCGCAGGTCCGGCGAGGGCGAAGAGGTGCGGGTGTCTGAGCGCAGCGAGTTCCCGCACCGTCCCTCGACGGACCGAGGAGCGAAGGGAACCGGCGTGCACAGCACGTCGGCTCGCGTCCTGGCGGCGTGTTTCTTTGGTTACTTTCTTTGCACGAGCAAAGAAAGTGACAAGCACGATCACTGCGGATACGAAAACGGCACCTTCACAGGTGCCGTCTCCATGAACCGCTTTACAGGGAAGCTCAGAACTTCGCGTCGAACTCGGCCGCATAGCCCGTGTTGACCAGCACCTTCTGCAGCGACTCGGCCACCTTTAGGTTGCCCGCCACCACCTGCTGGGTTTCCGGACCGCGGTTGTCCATGCGTGCAAGCGGCGCTCCCTTGAAATCGCACACCTTGCCACCGGCCTCACGCACCAGCAGCACGCCGGCCGCGATGTCCCAGGCCTTCACCCCGGCCTCGAAGTAGGCGTCGGCGCGACCGCAGGCGACATAGGCCAGGTCCAGCGCAGCGGAACCGGTACGGCGGATGTCCTCGGCCTGCACCAGCAGGGCATCGACCGCCTTCAACTGGGCGCCGGCACGGGCGCGCTCGCGCGGAGCGAAGCCGGTCTGGATCATGGTGCCGCCCAGGTCCTTGCGATCCGCCACGCGGATGCGACGGTCGTTCAGCACGGCGCCCGCGCCACGGCTGGCGGTGAACAGCTCGTTGCGCAGCGGATCGAAGATGACCGCGTCGGTCGGCTCGCCGTTCTCGACCAGGGCGATCGATACACAGTAGTGGGGCACGCCGCGCAGGTAGTTGCTGGTGCCGTCCAGCGGATCGATGACCCACATGTGGCGATGTTCGCCCTGCACGCCGCCTTCCTCGCCAAACACGCCGTACTCGGGATACGCGCGCTTGAGCTCCTTGACGATGACCTTTTCCGCGTCCGCATCGACTTCGCTGGCGTAGTCCATCCGCCCCTTCTGCACCACGTTCAGTGCCTCGAGCTTGTTGATGTTGCGCAACAGGACGTTGCCGGCGAGGCGGGCGGCCTTGACCATGACGGTGACGGCGGGTTTCTGCATGGCGTGGGCTCCCGGAAAGGCAGAAGGGTAGGACTGGCGGGGGAAAAGAGCGGGTCCGGCGCAGTGGCCGGCCGCACAGTTTACCATTGGTCATCGTCCAGCTCGACCTTTTCCCTGTTCATGTCCCAGTTCCCCGCCGCCACCCGCCTCCGATTCGTCCTGGTCGGAACCCAGCATCCCGGCAACATGGGCGCCGCCGCCCGCGCCCTGAAGACCATGGGCCTGGCCCGCCTGGTACTGGTGGCCCCGGAAAAACCGCTGGACGAGGAGGCATTCCGCCGCTCGGCCGGCGCCGAGGATGTGCTCGGCGATGCGCCCGTGGTGGCCACCCTGGCCGAGGCCGTCGCCGACTGCCGTCTGGTGCTGGGGTGTACGGCCCGCGCACGCCGGGTCCAGCTGGAGGAGTACCTGCCCGCCGACGCAGCGGCCCGTGCGGTCGCCAAGGCCGGTGAGGGTGCCGAGGTGGCGCTGGTGTTTGGCCGGGAACGGACCGGCCTGACCAACGAGGAGCTGCAGCTGTGCCACGCGGCGGTGCACATTCCGTCCGATCCGGCGTTCAGTTCGCTCAACCTCGCCGCCGCCGTGCAGGTGTTGGCCTACGAGGTGCGCATGCAGCTGCTCGGCGCCCAGCCTGCCGTTGGCGCCGAACCGGGCTTTCGTGAGCAGGTGGCCAGCCACGAACAGATGGAGAGCTTCTTCGCCCAGCTTGGCGACACCCTGGACGAGATCGATTTCCACAAGGGCCGTGCGCCGGAGTCGGCGATGCGCAAGCTGCGCCGCCTGTTCCTGCGCAGCGAGCCGAGCGAGCAGGAAGTGCGGTTGCTGCGCGGCATCCTGGCCGATGCCCAGCGCATGGCGCGTCTGGCCAAGCCGGGCAGTCACAACGGCTGACGACGTTCTCATTTTTTCGGGTAGTCTGTCCGGATACCCAGGGGGGGGATGAAACCGGTGTCGGGTCTGCGAACGGCAATGCAGGGGGCGCTGCTGAGCCTGGCCATGGTCCTGCTGGCCGGAACGGTGCGTGCTGCGCCGGATCCGGTGCTGGTGCTGGGCCGGATCAGCGACGATCCCAAGGCCCATTACCAGCAGCTGCAGCCGCTGCTGGACTACGTGGTGGCACGCATGCAGGACGTCGGCATCCAGGAGGGGAGGATACTGATGGCGCGTGATCCGCAGCAGATGGCCAGCTATCTGCGGCGGGGGCAGGTCGACTGGGTCACGGAAACCGCCGGAACCGCAGTGGCGTTGGGGCAGCGCAGCGGTGCGCGGCCGTTGCTACTGACCGAGCGCAATGGCGTGCGTGAGTACCAGACCGTATTCTTCGTGCGCCGCGACAGCCCGTTCCAGCGGCTGGAGGACCTGCGGGGCCACCGCCTTGCGCTGCAGAACACCGCATCCACCAGCGCCTACCTGGTGCCGGTGATGACGTTGCTGGGCCACGGGTTGTCCCCACAGATCCTCGCGGGTACGTGGGACGCTCCGGGCACGGACAGCGTCGGCTATGTGTTCGCCCGCAGCGAGCTGAACATCGCCACCTACGTGCACAAGGGCGTGGCCGATGCGGGCGCGGTGAGCAGCGTGGACTGGAACGATGAGCGGCGCATGCCGCGGGCGTTCCGGCGCGACTTCCGCGAACTGTTGCGCACGGAGCCCTATCCTCGCGCCGTGGAGGTGGTGCGCGCCGACCTGGATGCACGCGTCCGTGATCGCCTGCAGGAGGTCCTGCTGCAGGCGGCCAGTGATCCGCAGGCACAGGCAGCGCTGCACCGTTTTTTTGGTACTTCCGGTTTCCACCGCGTCGACGCGCATGCGCAGCAGCGGCTGGATGAATTGAAACAAGGATTGACGCGCGTGCGGATGGAAGTGGAATGAAGTGGCTCGGCTCGGGAATGCAGGCGCGGTTCCTGCTCGCGATGGGCGGGGCGATGCTTGTGGTGGTGGCGATCCTGGCGGTGCTGCTGGGGCGGCAGGCGGCGATGCAGAGCGAGGTGCGCAACCTCAGCGGCGGCGTCATCCATGAACTGTTCGACCGCAGCGTGCGCAGCCGCGGCGAAGCGATCGCCCGTGAGCTTTCCGATGCGCTGGCCAACCCGCTGTACTACCACGATCTGGACCAGGTCGGCGCACTGGTGCGCAGCACGTCGCGGCAGCCCGTGGTGCGCTATGTGCTGGTGTTCGACGAACGTGGCCGGCTGGTGCACGACGGTTCGGTGGAGGTCGCCGCCTTCGGTCAGCCCATGGGAGATCCCCTTGCGCCGGGCGCGATCGCCGCGCGGACGCTGGTGGTGCAGCAGTCGCCAAAGGTGCTCGACAACACGATGCCGATCATGGTCGGCAACCAGCGCATCGGCGGCGTCCGCGTCGGCATGGCGCTGGACGAAGTGCAGCAGCGCGAGCAGGCCGCCAACGCAACGCTGGGCGAGCGCCTGCAGCAGGTCGGCAGCCGTCATCTGGGCTGGCTGCTGCTGATGCTCGGCCTGCTGGTGGTGATCGGCGTGGCGGTGATCTTCTACGTGCAGCGCACCCTGGTCGCGCCGATCCGCGACCTGGCGGTGGCGGCCCGTCGCATCGAAGCCGGCGACTACCAGGCGCCGCTGCTGGAGAATACCCGCGACGACGAGGTCGGCGAGCTGGTGCGGGGATTCGCCCGCATGCGTGATGCCATCGCCCGCCACGACCGCGAGGTGCGGCACATGGCCTACACCGACGCACTGACCGGCCTGACCAACCGCTTGGCGTTCCGCGAAGCCCTGGACCACCGGCTGATGGCCGCGCGTGCGTCCAAGCAGCGGTTGGGCCTGTTGTTTGCGGACATCGACGATTTCAAGCGGGTCAACGATACGCTCGGGCATGAAGCGGGCGACGAAGCACTGCTGCAGTTTGCCCAGCGGATCGGCCGCGCCGTCGCCGAGGCCGGCGGCGATGAGGCGCTGCTGGCCCGTTTTGGCGGCGACGAGTTCGTGATCCTAGTCGGCGACGGCGATGTCGCTGCCAATGCGCGGCTGCTGGCCGAGGTGCTGGTGCGCGAACTGGGCAAGCCGCTGGTGGTGCAGGGCAGGGAGCTGTTCCTGGGCACCTCCATCGGCGTGACCCTGTTCCCGGACGATGCCGCAGACGCGACCACACTGCTGAAGAACGGCGACATCGCCATGTACCAGGCGAAGATGGCCGGCAAGAATTGCTACCGGTATTACAGCCGGGCGATGGACCATGCGGTCGAGCGCCGCGTGCACATGGAACAGGAACTGCGCGGCGCCTGGGAGCGCGGCGAGCTGCGCCTGGCCTACCAGCCGATCTTCCGCACCCGCGACCGGCGGATGGTCGGCGTCGAGGTGCTGCTGCGCTGGCAGCACCCCACTCTGGGCACGATCCCGCCGTCGGTGTTCATCGAAGTGGCCGAGCAGAGCGGGCTGATCGAGGTGATCGGGCCGAAGGTGCTGCGCGCGGCCTGCATGGAAGCGTCGCAGTGGCCGCGCAGTGCGGGCGGCGATGATCTGTTCGTGTCGGTGAACGTGTCGCCCCGGCAGCTGCGTGGCGGCGAGCTGCCGTCACTGGTCGCACAGTGCCTGCATGAGTCGGGGCTGCCGGCTTCGCGCCTGCATCTGGAACTGACCGAGACCGCCGTGATCGGTGATGAGATGGTGGCCGCGCAGTTGCTGGACAAGCTGCATCGCACCGGCGTCAAGGTGTGGCTGGACGACTTCGGCACCGGCTTCTCGGGCTTGAGCCACCTGCGCCAGGTGCCCGTGGACGGCGTGAAGATCGACAAGAGTTTCATTGCCGACATGCAGCGTGATCCGGACGACCTGGCGCTGACCACGGCGATCATCGCCATGGCCCACGCGCTGGGCATCACGGTGGTTGCCGAGGGCATCGAGCAGCAGGCGCAATTCGAGCTGCTGGCCCAGCGCGGCTGCGATCTTGGCCAGGGCTACTGGCTGAGCCACCCGGTCACCGCGACCGAAGTGGTGCGGATGATCGAGTCCGGCGTCTGAATCCTGGTTCAGGGGTCAGATCCCTTTCTGCAGGAAACGGCTCTGACCCCGGCGGGATCGCTACAGCGGGCGCTTGCTCGGGTCGCCGGGCAGTTCCCGCACCAGCTTGGGAACCAGGTAGCCGGACAGGCGCGCGGTCAGGCCGGCGATCAGCTCCCTGGCGCGGGTGTCATCCACCTCGAAGTGGGCCACGCCCTCGACCCGGTCCAGCTGGTGCAGGTAATAGGGCAGCACGCCGGCGGCAAAGCTGCGTTCGCTCAGTTCCTGCAGCGCCTGCACGCTGTCGTTGACGCCACGCAGCAGCACTGCCTGGTTCAGGAGCTGGGCGCCGGTGCCACGCAGGCGCGCCATTGCCGCGTCCACGCTGGCATCGAACTCATTGCGATGGTTGGCATGGACCACGATCGCCAGCGGCCACGGCAGGCTGCCCAGCCAGGCCAGCAGCTCGTCGTCGACCCGTTCCGGCAGCACGATCGGCAGCCGGGTGTGGATGCGCAGGCGACGGATGTGCGGAATCCGCCGCAGCGCGTCGGTCAGTTCGACCAGCTTGTGGGTGGCCAGCGACAGCGGATCCCCCCCGGACAGGATCACTTCGTCGATATCCGGATCGGCGGCGATGGCGTCCACCGCTTCCCACCAGCCGCCCTTGGCGGCATTCTCAGCGGCGTAGTCGAAGTGCCGGCGGAAACAGTAGCGGCAATTGATTGCACAGCTGCCGGTGGCGATCAGCAGCGCCCGGCCCCGGTACTTCTGGATGACCCCGGTCGCCTTCCTGGCCGCACCATCGCCCACCGCGTCGAAGCTGAACCCGGGAACGACCTGCATCTCGTCATTGACCGGCAGCACCTGGCGCAGCAGCGGGTCGGCCGCATCGCCCTTGCGCATGCGGGCCACGAACCCGTCCGGTACGCGCAGCGCGAACTGGGCCATGGCCGCCTCGGACACGCCCAGTGCGACCGGATCCAGCTCCAGCCGCGCCAGCAGTGCGTGCGGGTCGCGCAGCGCCTGGCGCCAGAGTTCCTGCCAGCGTGCGGGTGCACCCGGCGACGACGGGCGGGGAAAGGCGGAAAGCTGCATGGAGAGGGGGCCTGCGGTTATCATGGGGGCAGAAAAACAGTCGCCCACCGGCATCCGGTGGGCTTTCCATTCTACCGGCTCGCCGCACCCGCGGCGGTTTTGCCATTTGAGGAGCTTGAGCATGGCCACTGTGGGCATGAATGACGTCAAGAACGGGATGAAGATCCTGGTCAACAATGAACCGGCGGTCATCACCGATACCGAATACGTCAAGCCGGGCAAGGGCCAGGCGTTCACCCGCGTCAAGTACCGCTTCATCCGTTCGGGCCGCGTGGTCGAACTGACCATGAAGGCGACCGACGACCTGGAAGTGGCCGACGTGGTCGACACCGACATGAACTACATGTACAGCGATGGCGAGTACTGGCACTTCATGGATCCGGAGACCTTCGAGCAGGTCCAGGCCGACAAGGCCGGCATGGGCGGCGCCGAAAAGTGGCTGAAGGGCGAGGAAGCCTGCATCGTGACCCTGTTCAACGGTGCGCCGATCTTCGTGCAGCCGCCGAACTTCGTCGAGCTGAAGATCACCGAAACCGATCCGGGCGTCCGCGGTGACACCTCCGGCGGTGGCGGCAAGCCGGCCACGCTGGAAACCGGTGCCGTGGTCCGCGTGCCGCTGTTCGTCAACCAGGATGAAGTCATCCGGGTCGACACCCGTTCGGGCGAGTACTCCTCGCGCGTGAAGTAATCCGGCGCAGCCGGATGACCTGTGAGCCGGGCCCAGGCCCGGCTTTCCGGGCATCGCCTGGAACCCGTTGCCGGCGTCCACGGCGCCGCAACGGACAGCCGCCGGGCATGGCCCGGCGCTACCGCCTCCCGTGAGGTTCTCCCCCCAGCCAAGTGAGCCTGCATGAGCGACAGCCCGCACCTCCCCGAAGCCTGCGACCTGCTCATCGAAGCCGGCTACGTCGTTCCGATCGAACCGCATGCCGTGGTGCTGGAAGACCATGCCGTAGCCGTGCGTGGCGGCGAGATCGTGGCCGTGCTGCCGCGTGCCGAAGCGCGGGCGCGCTTCCGCGCCGCGCAGGTGGTCAGCCGTCCGGACGCCGCGCTGATGCCGGGCCTGGTCAACGCGCACACGCACAACCCGATGACCTTGCTGCGCGGCGTTGCGGATGACCTGCCGCTGATGACCTGGCTGCAGGAGCACATCTGGCCGGTGGAAGCGGCGGTGATCGGCCCCGAGTTCGTCGCCGACGGCACCACGCTGGCCATTGCCGAGATGCTGCGCGGCGGCACCACCTGCGCCAACGAGAACTACTTCTTCGGCGACGTGCAGGCGGCGGTCTACAAGAAGCATGGTTTCCGCGCGCTGGTGGGGGCGGTCATCATCGATTTCCCGACCGCCTGGGCGAAGAGCGACGACGAGTACTTCGCCAAGGCCGGTGAACTGCACGACCAGTGGCGCAACGACAGTCTGATCGGCGTCGCGTTCGCACCACATGCGCCCTACACGGTCAGCGATGCCAATTTCGAGCGGGTGCGGATGCTGTCCGACCAGCTCGACATGCAGGTGCACCTGCATACCCATGAGACCGCGCAGGAAGTCAGCGACTCGATCAGGCTGCATGGCCAGCGTCCGCTGGCGCGACTCGATCGCCTCGGCCTGGTCAATGACCGGTTGATCGCGGTGCACATGACCCAGCTGACCGACGCGGAGATCCACCTGTGCGCCGAGCGTGGCGTCAGCGTGGTGCACTGCCCGGAATCGAACCTGAAACTGGCCTCCGGCTTCTGCCCCGCCTGCGCCCTGCAGCGCGCAGGCGTGAACCTGGCCATCGGTACCGATGGCTGTGCCAGCAACAACGACCTGGACATGTTCAGCGAGAACCGCACCGCGGCGATCCTGGCCAAGGCTGTCGCCAACGACGCCACTGCGCTGGACGCGGCCACCACGTTGCGCGCTTCCACGCTCGGCGGTGCCCGTGCGCTGGGCTTCGGCGAGCGGATCGGCTCGATCGAGGTGGGCAAGCAGGCCGATCTGGTCTGCGTGGACCTGTCCGCGCTGGAAACCCAGCCGCTGCACAACGTGCTTTCGCAGCTGGTGTACGCCACCGGCCGGCAGCAGGTGAGCGACGTCTGGATTGCCGGCAAGCCCAAGCTGGTGCAGCGCGAGCTGGTCGGCATGGACCTGCCGGGCATCATCGCCAACGCGCGCCAGTGGCGCGAGCGCATCCGCCATATCCGCGCCTGAACCCTGGCGCTGCAAGGATTCCCCATGACTGTCCCCCATGCTTCCTCCAATTTCGATCAGGCCGAGCTGGACAAGTTCGCCGCACTGGCCAACCGCTGGTGGGACGCCGATGGTCCGCAGAAGCCGCTGCATGCGCTGAACCCGGTGCGCCTGAAGTACGTGGCCGACCGCGTGCCGCTGCGCGGCGCACGCGTGCTCGACATCGGCTGCGGTGGCGGCCTGCTGAGCGAAGCACTGGCCCAGGCCGGTGCCGATGTCACCGCCATCGATCTGGCCCCGGAGCTGGTCAAGGTCGCGCGGCTGCACGCACTGGAAAGTGGTGCCAAGGTCGACTACCGGGTGCAGGCCGCCGAGGACCTGGCCGCTGAACAGCCGGGCAGCTTCGATGTGGTGACCTGCATGGAGATGCTCGAGCACGTGCCGGACCCCGGCGCGATCATCGAGGCCTGCAGGCGGCTGCTGAAGCCGGGGGGGCACCTGTTCCTGTCGACCATCAACCGCACGGCCGCCGCATTCGCGGTGGCCATTGTCGGTGCCGAATACGTGGCGCGCCTGTTGCCGAAGGGCACCCACCACTACCAGGAATTCATCAGGCCGGCCGAACTGGCACGCTGGTTGCGCGAGGCTGATCTGCAGCTGGCCGATGTCAGCGGCATGGCATACGAGCCGTGGCGCAACCGTGCCCGCCTCAGCACCCGCACCGACATCAACTACCTGGCCTACGCGGTCAAGCCGGCATGACCGCCACGCACTTCCCGCGCGCGGTGCTGTTCGACCTGGACGGCACCCTGCTGGACAGTGCGCCGGACTTCGTTGCCACCTGCGACGCCATGCTGGCCGAGCGTGGACGCGCGCCGATCGATCCGGCGCAGCTGCGCCCGGTGGTGTCCAAGGGCTCGCGGGCGATGATCGCGGCGGCCTTCCCGGACCTGGATGCGCATGCGCGCGACGCGCTGATCCCGGAGTTCCTGCAGCGCTATGAAGCGTTGATCGGCCAGCACGCGGTGCTGTTCGATGGCGTCGCCGGCATGCTCGCCGCGCTCGATGCTGCTGGAACGGTATGGGGCATCGTTACCAACAAGCCCGAGTACCTGGCGCGGTTGATCCTGCCGCAGCACGGTTGGCAGCAGCGCTGCGCCGTGCTGGTCGGCGGCGACAGCCTGGCCGAGCGCAAGCCGCACCCGCTGCCGCTGCTGCACGCTGCGCAGGCGATCGGTGTCGCGGCAAGCGACTGCGTGTATGTCGGCGACGACGAGCGCGACATCATCGCGGCGCGCGCCGCGGCCATGCCATCGGTGGCAGCGCTGTGGGGCTACCGCCTGCACAGCGACGACCCGTTGGCCTGGCAGGCCGATGTACTGGTCGAGAACGCCGCACTTCTGCAACTGGCCAGCCTGTGGCCAACCCGGCCGGCACGCCCGGCCCACCCGTAAGGACGATCGTAGTGAGCAGCACCGCGCTGGAAAGCTTCCTCGACAAATGGCGCAGCCGTTGGCCGGAATGGTCGGTGGCCGCGCCGTTCGTGGCCGAATCGCACCGTGAGTTGGCCGTAGCGTGGTTCGCGCTGCTGCAGGAATTCGACGACATGCTCAATACCAGCGGCGATCCGTTGCCGGCCGATGCCAAGCTGGCATGGTGGGGCGAGGAGCTGCGCAGCTGGGAAGGACAGCGTTCGCGCCATCCGCTGGGTCGTGTGCTGGAACCGGTGCGTGCGCCGTGGGCGCGGTTGGCGGAAACGCTGCCGGATCTGGTGGAGGCACGCACCGTCGCGCCGGATGCGGCCAGTGCCGAAGCTGCGCTGGCCCGCTACGCTGAAGCGGTCGCGGCCGTGGAAGTGGTGTTGTTCGATGACAGGCCGCGGACCGGTGCGGGCCGGGCCGTGCAGTTGCAGACGCTGGCCCAGCGCCTGCAGGACGCAGGCGTGGCCGGCGTGCCGCGCAGCCTGCTGGACGAGGACACCCGCTCCGCCGCGCAGCGCTGGGCGCAGCACCTGTTGAAGGGGTGGGGCACGCGCGTGCCAGGCCCGCGCCCGCGCCGCGTGTGGTCCAGCCTGGCCCGTGCACGCCTGACGGCCCAGGCGGCCGGCAAGCCGATCGAGGCGACCCCGCTGCGCACCCTGCTGCGGGCGTGGTGGGCCGCACGCGGCTGATTCCGTTGCCGCTGCGCTCGCCGGGCATGGCCCGGCGCTACCGGGTTGCAGGTTGTTGATTCCGTTGCCGCTGCGCTCGCCGGGCATGGCCCGGCGAGGGTGCACGCGGGTTACTTCCGCTCCAGCACCAGCAGCGGATCGATGCGGGTGTCGAACCAGTTCATGCCCCAGTGCAGGTGTGGGCCGGTGGCACGGCCGGTGGCGCCAACCGCGGCAATGACCTGGCCCTGCTCGACGCGATCACCGACCTTGACGTCGATGCGCGACAGATGCAGGAAGTTCGAGCTGACGCCGTAGCCATGGTCGATCAGCAGCGTGCCACCGGTCAGGTACAGGTCGGGGCCGGCAAAGGTGACCACCCCGGCGGCGGGTGCCTTCACCGGCGTGCCGGTCGGTACCGCGATGTCCATGCCGGAATGGCCGGCACCGGGCTGGCCGTTGTAGACGCGGGCATTGCCGAAGCGGCCGCTGATGCGGCCCTGCACCGGCCAGATGAAGGTCTGGGTGAAGTCGGTGCGGTCATCGTCGCGGGCACGCGCGGCGGTTACCTGTGCCTGCTCGCGCTTGATCCGTTCGGCAATGGCGGGCGGAGGATTGACCGTCTTCGGCGGTACACCGTTGACCCGTTCGGTCGGCCAGTCGCGCGGCGTCACCGAGATGGTGGCCGTTTCGCTGCCGCCGTCCGGGCGCTGCACCTGCACGCGCAGCGGCCCCTTTTCATCGCGGCCGATACCGAACACCACGCTGCCGTAACCGCTCACGCGCAGCGAGCGGCCGGCATACTGCACGCGGCTGCCGGCGGGAACCTTGCCGATCACCAGCGCGCCCTGCGACGCACTGGCAGGAAACACCACGCGGCTGTCGATCAGGCTGCCGATGCCATCCTGGGCCTGTGCCGCAGATACGGCCCAGAGGGGGGCGGCAACCAGCACCCCCAGCATGAGGAACCCACGCATCAGCGGTCGTAGGTCAAGCGCTGGCCGGCCGGCTCGCCCACCAGCGTGCTGCCGTCCCACACCCGCTGGCCGTTGACCCAGGTGGAGGCGATGCGCGACCGGAAGGTCGTGCCTTCAAACGGCGACCAGCCGCACTTGGAGAGCACGTCCTCGCGCTTGACCGTGAACGGCACGTCTTCCACCAGCACGAGATCGGCGAAATAGCCTTCGCGCAGGAAGCCGCGCTGCTCCACGTCGAACAGCTGGGCCGGGGCATGCGCGAATTTCTGCACCACCTGCTCACGGGTCAGTTTGCCCTCGTGCACGCGCTCCAGTGCGGCCACCAGCGCGTACTGCACCAGCGGCAGGCCGGACGGCGCCTGCGCATAGGGCTTCTGCTTCTCCTCCCAGGTGTGCGGGGCATGGTCGGTGGCCAGCACGTCCAGCACGTCGTCGGCCAGCGCGGCGGTGATCGCCTCGCGGTCGGCCACGTCCTTGATGGCCGGATTGCACTTGATCAGGTTGCCCTTGGTGGCGTAATCCGGGCGGGCGAAGTGCAGGAAGTGCACGCAGGTTTCGGCGGTGATCTGCTTGCGGCTGCCATCGGCCCGGATCAGCGGGCCCTTCTCGAACAGTGCCAGTTCGTCGGCGGTGGAGATATGCAGGACGTGCAGGCGGGTGCCGTGCTTGCGTGCCAGCGACAGCGCCAGCCGCGTCGACTTGATGCAGGCTTCGCGCGAACGGATGTCCGGGTGCATGTCCGGGGTCAGCGCGTCGCCGTATTTTTCCTGGAAGGCTTTCAGGTTGGCATCGATCATCGGCGTGTCTTCACAGTGCGTGATGATCGGGGTCGGACACTCGCGGAAGATCGCGTCCAGTGTTTCCGGGTTGTCCACCAGCATGTTGCCGGTGGACGCGCCCATGAACACTTTCACGCCCGGCGCCTTCTTCGGATCGAGCTGGCGGATGGCCTCAAGATTGTCGTTGCTGGCCCCGTGGTAGAAGCCGTAGTTGGCCCAGGCGCGGCCACGCGCCAGTTCGTGCTTGGCTTCCAGGATGGTGGAGTCCAGCGTCGGCGGATTGGTGTTGGGCATGTCCATGAAGCTGGTCAGGCCACCGGCCACGGCCGCTGCCGATTCACTGGCGATATCGCCCTTGTGGGTCAGGCCCGGCTCGCGGAAGTGCACCTGGTCGTCGATCATGCCGGGCAACAGCCAGCGGCCGGCGGCGTCCACCACCTGCTCGCCCTCGCGCGGCGCCAGCCCGGTGCCGATCTGCGCGATGCGACCGTTCTCGATGCGCAGGTCGCCGTCGAAGGTGCGGCCTTCATTGACCATGCGGGCATTGGTGATGAGCGTGGAGGACATGTCAGTGTTTTCCTGTGCAACGGCATGAAGGGGTGTCGGTGCGTTCGGGCACGAGGTCGACACCGCCGGGGTGGAAGGGGTGGCAGCGGCCGAGCCGGCGCGCGGCCAGCCAGCTGCCGCGCAGCGGGCCATGCAGGGAGATGGCTTCCATCGCGTATTCAGAACAGCTGGGCACGAAACGGCAGCGTGGCCCCAGCAGGGGGCTGATGAAGCGCTTGTAGAAGCGCAGCAGGGCAATGAGCAGGCGCGAGATCACCCAGTCATCTTATGCCAGTTGGCATGAAGGCCGCATTTGTGCAGGATGGGCCGTTGGTCGCATGTCGCCGATGGCCTGCGACCGGTACCGGCACCTTCGGGTGCCGGCCAGGTTCCGTACCGCGCGAGGCGGTCCGTGTTCGTCGGACTGCCCCTTGGGGGCCTTGACTCCAGGACTGAATGGAGCGGGGCTGTCGAGGTTGCTGCTGCGGGTCGGGTAGGCTATAAAGGCCCGCTTTCCCGGGCCCCGGGGAATCCAAGGAAGAGCGTTTCGTGGCTGCTAAAAAAACTGCAAAGAAGGCCGCAAAGGCCGCCAAGAAAACCGCCAAGCCTGTTGTGAAGAAGTTGGCGGCAAAGCCCGTTGTCAAGAAGCCGGCGGCCAAGCCGGCGACCAAGGCAGCGTCCTCGCAACCGGCGGCCAGGAAGGCCACCGCGAAAAAAACGCCGGCCAAGGCAAGCAAAGCGGCCGTCAAGAAGGCCGCTGCGCCGGTCAAGGCCAAACCTGCTGCTGCCAGCAAGAAGGCGCCGGCAGTGAAAAAGGCCGCCAGCAAGGCGGTGCCGGTCAAGAAGGCTGCTGCCAAACCGGCTGCGAAGAAGCCGGCAGCCAAGCCGGCGCCGAAGGCGGCGGTGAAAAAGCCGGTTGCAGCGCCAGCGGCAAAGAAGGCCGCGGCGCTCAAGCCGGCGGCCAAGCCTGCCGCTGTAAAGAAGGTCACCAAGAATATCGCCACGCCGGCTGCCAAGCCGGCACCGGCCCCCGTAGTGAAGTCCGCACCGAAGCCTGCCGCAACGCAGGCTCCGGCCAAGCCTGTCCCGGCCAAGACCGCGGCAGGTGCTGCAGCCAAACCGGCATCCAAGCCGGCCTCGGCCGCTGCATCTTCCGCATCGACCGCCCCGCAATCCAAGAATCCCGTGCCCGTTTCGAAATCGCCTGCCAAAACCGCCGTGAAATCCGATCCCGCTCCGAAGACCGTGTCGCGCCCTGTCGGCAAGGTCGCCGTGGCCGTCGCCGCCCGCTCGGCCGCCCCGGCCCCGCGCAGCAAGTACAAGGTCGTCGAGTACAAGACCGACGAGGCCACCGGCCGCCCGATCCTGCCGGCCGGTTACAAGCCGTCGTCGGAAGAGGAATACATGAGCCCGCTGCAGCAGGAGTACTTCCGCCAGCGCCTGCAGAACTGGCGCGCGGATCTGGTGGAGGAGTCCAAGCAGACCATCGAGAATCTGCGCGAGGAAGTGCGTGACATCGGCGACGAGGCCGAGCGTGCGACCCGTGAGACCGAGAACTCGCTGGAGCTGCGCACCCGCGACCGCTACCGCAAGCTGATCGGCAAGATCGACAGCACGCTCAAGCGCCTGGAAGCCGGTGATTACGGCTACTGCGTGGACACGGGTGAAGAGATCGGTCTGGAGCGCCTGGAAGCCCGTCTCACGGCCGAGCGCACCATCGACGCCCAGGAGCGTTGGGAACACCTGCAGAAGCAGCAGGGCGACTGATTCCCGGTCGTTGTCTGGTCATGCAGAAAAACCCGGCCTTGGCCGGGTTTTTTGTTGGGTTCACGTTGGCTGTGTAGAGCAGCGCCTTCCGGGTATCGGGTGGAGCCCGCGGGTGTAAGCTCGGCCGCGGTATCCATGCCGCGGACGGTTCTGCCCGGCCCCACCGACAGGCTCTCGACGCTTCCCTGCGTGCGCGGCCGATGTAGAGCCGAGCCCACGCTCGGCTCAGGCCGAAGCCGGAGGGCAAGGAATAGCAAAAGCAAAAGCAGCCAAGCATGGCTTGGCTCTACCAGGAGCGGTCATGCGTGCGCTCGCGGCTGTTGGGTCCGCCTTGTAGCGAGCCGAGCACCGCAGGGCACTGGCGCGCAGCGCCGGCTCGCGGATGGCGGCGTGTTTCTTTGGTGACTTTCTTTGCACGAGCAAAGAAAGTTACACCCCGCCGCGGTCGCGGAAGAAGCCCGCCGGGCGCGGCCCGGCGCAACCGCTGCGTGGGCGCACGGAAATGCGCAGCCGAGCATGGGCTCGGCTCTACAGGTTCACTGCAGGTCGCGAAGATTCAACTTGCGCAGCGTCGGGTTCTTCCACGCGGTGATCCCGGCCACGCTCAGCACCGCGAAGCCCCCCAGCACCACTGCCGGTACCAGGCCCAGCAGTCGTGCCATCGTGCCGGCATAGAAGGCGCCCAGTTCGTTGGACGAACTGATGAAGATGCCGTTGATCGACGATACCCGCCCACGCATTTCCTCGGGCGTCGCCAGCTGCAGGATGGTCGAGCGGACCACCACCGACACGCCATCGAAGGCGCCGTAGAACAGCAGGATCAGCGCCGACAGCCAGAAGTGCTGCGACAGCCCGAAACCGATCACGCACAGCCCGAAGCCCGCGACCGCAGACAACAGCACCCGGCCGGCGTTGCGGTGCAGGGGGTGCCGAGCAAGCCACAGGCCCACGCCGATCGAGCCCAGAGCGGGCGCAGCGCGCAGGATGCCCAGCCCTTCGGGTCCATGGTGCAGGATCTCATGCAGGAAGGCGGGCAGCATTGCCACCACACCGCCCAGCAGCACCGAGAACATGTCCAGCGCCATCGCGCCGACCATGATGCGGTTGCCGACCACGAAGCGCGCACCTTCGGCGATGCTCTGGAAGATCGGTGCTGCGGGGCCGCTGTGCACCGGTTCCTCCACCTTCAGCGTGGCCAGGCAGGCCACTGCCACCAGCGCGAAGGCCGTCGCCACGCCATAGGACAGCCCCTTGCCTCCCAGGCCGACCAGTACGCCGCCCAGCGCCGGACCCACCACCATGCCGGCCTGGAACACCACGGCGCCCAGTCCCGCACCGCGTGCGAACTGCTCGCGCGCCAGCACGCGGGCGAACAATGCATTGTAGATCGGCGAAAGAAAGGCACGGACCATGCCGGTCAGTGCGATCGCCGCATAGATCGGCCATACGCCGTGGAACGGCAGCCAGCCCTTGGCCACGCTGGTCAGTACCAGTGCGGTGGCGATCAGGCCGGAGCAGGCGACCATTCCCAGCTTGCGCCGCGGTAGATGGTCGACCAGATAGCCGGCGAACGGGGCCACGCAGAAGAACGGCAGCACTTCGGCCAGACCGATCAGGCCCAGCGAGAACGGATTGCGGGTAACTTCGTAGATGTGCCAGCCGACGGTGACGGCCACCACCTGGTAGGACAACATGGCGAAGATGCGGTAGGCCAGCAGCTTGGCGAAGCCCGGCCGGGCCAGCAGGCCCAGCGCCGTGTCTTCGGCCGGGGCGGTCCCGCTCACGGGTGTCCGCGCTGCAGCTGGGCCTGCGCCGTCTCGCGGATGAAGGCCAGCATCGCTGCGACGCCGTTGCTGCGGGTCGGCGAAAGATGGCGGGCCAGGCCGATGTCCTGGATGTAGCTCGGCTGCGTGTCCAGGATTTCCTGTGCCGAGCGCCCGGAATAGACACGCAGGGCCAGGAAGATCAGGCCGGAGACGATCGCCGAATCACTGATGGCGTGGAAGCGCAGCGACTGCGCATTGCCTTCCGGAACGATCCAGACCATCGACTGGCAGCCGAGCAGGCGGTGTTCTTCGGTCTTCCACTCTTCGGGGAAGGCCGGCAGCTTGCGGCCGAGGTCGATCAGGTACTGGTAGCGCTCGGACCAGTCGCCGAAGAAGCCGAATTCCTCGGCGATGGCGGCCTGGGCCTCGGCGGTGGTGGGTTCAAGCGGGAACGGGGAGTCGATCACTGCAATCTCTTCGGTGGGGGCGTGGCGGGCGCGGATCAGCCGCGCTTGCGCGACCAGCGCACGCCCTGCGGGGTGTCTTCCAGCACGATGCCTTCGGCGGCCAGCTGGTCGCGGATGGCGTCGGAGCGGGCGAAGTCACGCGCCTTCTTGGCGGCGGCGCGTTCATCGATGAGGCCCTGGATGCGCGCATCCTCGCCATCATCGTGGGCAACGGTGCCGAACCACTGCGCCGGGTCGGCCTGCAGCAGGCCCAGCGCCAGACCCGCACCGAGCAGCTCGCCTTTCAGGCGCGCCTGTTCGGCCGGCTCGATGGCGCGGCGTGCTTCGGCGGCGATGCGCGCCAGTTCGGCCAGTGCCTGCGGCGTGTTGAGGTCGTCATCCAGGGTTGCCTCGATCGTGGCCGGGATCACCGCCACGGCCGGAACCGCGGCGAGCTCGCGCAGGGTGCCGTAGAGGCGGTCCAGCGTGCGCACCGACTGTTCGATCAGCGCGTCGGACCAGTCCAGCGGCTGCCGGTAGTGGGCCGACAGCAGGGCCAGGCGCAGCGCTTCCGGCGGGTGCTGGCGCACCAGGTCGTGCACGCGTTCGATGTTGCCCAGCGACTTGCTCATCTTGGCACCGCCGAAATTGAGCATGCCGTTGTGCAGCCAGAAGCGGGCGAAGATCTTTCCGCCATGGGCGCATTCGCTCTGCGCGATTTCGTTCTCGTGGTGCGGGAACTGCAGGTCGACACCACCGGCATGGATGTCGATGGTCTCGCCCAGATGGGCGGCAGCCATCGCCGAGCATTCGATGTGCCAGCCGGGGCGGCCACGGCCCCACGGCGACGCCCAGCCCGGCAGGTCGTCGGTGGACGGCTTCCACAGCACGAAATCGCCTGGATCGCGCTTGTACGGCGCGACATCGACGCGGGCGCCGGCCAGCATTTCTTCCGGGTCGCGGCGGGAGAGCTTGCCGTAGCCATCGAAGCTGGCAACGGCGAACAGCACGTGGCCCTCGGCGGCATAGGCATGACCGTTGGCGATGAGCTGCTCGATCATGGTGATGATCTGCGGCATGTGCGCGGTCACTTCCGGTTCGATGTCCGGCGGCACCACGCCCAGCGCGGCCATGTCCTCGCGGTAGGCGGCGGCGAAACGGTCGGTGATGGTGCTGATCGGCACCCCCTGTTCGCGCGCGGCCGTGTTGATCTTGTCATCCACGTCGGTGATGTTGCGGGCGTAGCGCAGGGCGCCGAAACGCCGCCGCAGCAGGTCGGCCAGCACGCCGAACACCACCGGCCCACGGGCATTGCCGATGTGCACGTAGTTGTAGACCGTCGGGCCGCACACATACAGGGTCGGACAGGCCGGGTCGAGCGGAATGAACGGTTCGAGCTGGCGTGTCAGGTTGTTGTGCAGGCGCAGGGTCATGGGGGTGTGGCTGGGGGACAAGCCTGCGATTTTAGAACGTGTCGGCCCCCTTTGGGGCGACCGCCTGCCACCGGTGGACCCGGGGGCCACCCAGGTGGGGTGGGCAGGAGCGGCGCGGACGGGTAATGTTCAGCCCCTTGCGCTCGTCACTGCCTACACTATTGCCGTGTCCTTGCTCCCGTCGCCAATGAAATCCACCGCGTTGCTGACCCTGGCCTGGCTGTCGGCGTTGCCGGCCGTGGCTCTGGCCCAGGAGGGGGAGCCCCGCAACCGGGTGGTGATCGTGGAGAACGTGAAGTTCGACTACGCCCAGGTGCTGAACGTCGAGCCGGTGTTCCAGACCCTGCGCGCGACCCGGACCGAGGAGCACTGCGAGCCGGTGTCGACCCGGACCCTGGCCCCGGTGAACGTCACCGGCGAGGAGCCGACGGAGGACAAGGGCCGGATCAGCCGCTTCTGGGACTCGGTGCGCTCGATGTTCAAGCGCAGCGACGAGGAGGCGGTGGACGAGACCGCAGCCGAGACGCCGGCCGCGCCCACCGGTCCCACCAACAACGGGCCGATGCTGACCCGCGACTGCCGGATCGTTCCCGTCGGGCGCGAGTTCCGTCGGCCCATCGCCTACGACGTGGATTACGTCTACAGGGGCACCAAGTACCGCTCGCGCCTGCCGGAAGACCCTGGTAACCGGCTCAAGGTCCGGGTCTCGATCACGCCCTGGGTCGGCCCGGAGCAGGGCAGCGCCAGCAATCCCTGATTCTGGGACCCCGGCCCCTTGCGCCGGCGCCGGCCGCGTGCAAAGATGCCCGGCCATGAAGCTCACCGACTTCCAGCACGACAGCAGCGCAGCCCGACAGGCGTCGGGCATGACCTCGCGTGCCCGTCGACCGGAACCCCACATTCTCGCTGGGTAACCGGAGCTTTTTGCTGTTCGTCCGATAGAAACCCAGCCCGCCGGCTGGGTTTTTTCGTTTCCGCTTCCTGAAAGCTTCAACTGCAACGATTTCACCCCACCTTTGGTTTCCGCATTTCCCTTCCACCGCGTCGAACCTGACGCCGCCACGCAAGGAAAGATGATGTCCCCCAAGCACTTCCTGAACACCCAGGACTGGAGCCGCAGCGAGCTTGATGCGCTGCTGACCCAGGCAGCGCTGTTCAAGCGCAACAAGCTCGGCGACCAGCTCAAGGGCAAGTCGATCGCGCTGGTGTTCTTCAATCCGTCGATGCGCACCCGCACCAGCTTCGAGCTGGGCGCGTTCCAGCTGGGTGCGCACGCGGTGGTGCTGCAACCGGGCAAGGATGCGTGGCCGATCGAGTTCAACCTCGGTACGGTGATGGACGGCGATACCGAAGAACATATCGCCGAAGTGGCCAAGGTGCTGGGCCGCTACTGCGACATCATCGCCGTGCGCGCGTTCCCGAAGTTCGTGGACTGGGCCTATGACCGCCAGGACATCGTGCTCAACAGCTTCGCCAGGTATTCGCCGGTGCCGGTGATCAACATGGAGACCATCACCCACCCGTGCCAGGAACTGGCTCACGTGATGGCGCTGCAGGAGCACTTCGGCACCCAGGACCTGCGCGGCAAGAAGTACGTGCTGACCTGGACCTATCATCCCAAGCCGCTGAATACCGCCGTGGCCAACTCGGCGCTGACCATCGCCACCCGTATGGGCATGGACGTGACCCTGCTGTGCCCGACCGCCGACTACATTCTCGACGACCGCTACATGGGCTGGGCCGAGCAGAACGTGGCCGAGAGCGGCGGTTCGCTGAAGATCAGCCATGACATCGACAGCGCCTACGCCGGTGCCGATGTGGTCTACGCCAAGAGCTGGGGCGCGCTGCCGTTCTTCGGCAACTGGGAGCCGGAAAAGCCGATCCGCGACCAGTTCAAGCACTTCATCGTCGACGAACGCAAGATGGCACTGACCAACAACGGTGTCTTCAGCCACTGCCTGCCGCTGCGCCGCAACGTGAAGGCGACCGACGCGGTGATGGACTCGCCGCAGTGCATCGCCATCAACGAGGCCGAGAACCGCCTGCACGTACAGAAGGCGATCATGGCGGCGGTTGCCGGGCGCTGATTCTTTCCCATTCAAAAACCCCGCCGGGCATGGCCCGGCGCTACCAGGACATTACCCCCCATGAGCAACAAAGACGTCGTCCTCGCCTTCTCCGGTGGCCTCGATACCAGCTTCTGCGTGCCGTACCTGCAGGAGCGCGGCTACAACGTGCATACCGTGTTCGCCGACACCGGCGGCGTGGATGATGAAGAGCGTGATTTCATCGAGAAGCGTGCCGCCGAGCTGGGCGTGACCAGCCATGTCACCGTCAACGGTGGCCCGGCCATCTGGGAGGGCTTCGTCAAGCCGTTCGTGTGGGCGGGCGAGGGCTACCAGGGCCAGTACCCGCTGCTGGTCTCGGACCGCTACCTGATCGTCGATGCCGCGCTGAAGCGTGCCGCCGAGCTGGGCACCAACATCATCGCCCACGGCTGCACCGGCATGGGCAACGACCAGGTCCGCTTCGATCTGGCGGTGAAGGCGCTGGGCGACTACCAGATCATCGCGCCGATCCGCGAGATCCAGAAGGAGCACACCCAGACCCGCGCCTACGAACAGAAGTACCTGGAAGAGCGTGGTTTCGGCGTGCGCGCCAAGCAGCAGGCCTACACCATCAATGAGAACCTGCTGGGCGTGACCATGTCCGGTGGCGAGATCGACCGCTGGGAAGCTCCGGGCGAGGGCGCACGTGGCTGGTGCTCGCCGCGCAGTGAATGGCCGGAACAGGCGCTGACCGTCACCCTGAAGTTCGTCGAGGGCGAAGCGGTCGAGCTCGACGGCAAGGCATTGCCGGGCGACCAGATCCTGGCCCAGCTCAACAAGCTGTTCGCTCCGTACGGCGTGGGCCGTGGCGTGTACACCGGCGACACCGTGATCGGCCTGAAGGGCCGCATCGTGTTCGAGGCCCCTGGCCTGGTTTCGCTGCTGGCCGCCCACCGCGCGCTGGAAGACGCGGTGTTGACCAAGCAGCAGAACCGCTTCAAGCCGGACGTGGCGCGCAAGTGGGTGGAGCTGGTCTACGAAGGCTTCTATCACGACCCGCTGAAGACCGACATCGAAGCGTTCCTGAAGTCCTCGCAGGCCAAGGTCAACGGCGAAGTGGTACTGGAGACCCGTGGCGGGCGCGTGGACGCGGTGGCGGTGAAGTCGCCGCATCTGCTCAACACCAAGGGCGCCACCTATGCGCAGTCGGCCGACTGGGGCGTGGAAGAGGCGGAAGGCTTCATCAAGCTGTTCGGCATGAGCTCCACGCTGTACGCGCAGGTCAATCGCGGTTGACCGCGATTGCGCTGGGGCGCTCCAGCAGAGGCGATACGGTAGCGCCGGGCCATGCCCGGCGGAATTTCACAGGAACTGTTGATTCATGCTTGAACAGACACTCGATCACCTGCAGGCCCTGGTGTCCTTCGACACCCGCAACCCACCGCGCGCGATCAGCACCGCCGGCATCTTCGATTACCTGCGCGCCAACCTGCCGGGTTTCACCGTTGAAGTGATCGATCACGGGGCCGGTGCGGTCAGCCTGTATGCCGTGCGCGGCACACCGAAGTACCTGTTCAACGTGCATCTGGATACGGTGCCGGATTCGCCACACTGGACTGCCGACCCGCACGTGATGCGCCGCCTGGACGATCGTGTGGTCGGCCTGGGCGTGTGTGACATCAAGGGCGCTGCGGCGGGGCTGGTGGCTGCGGCCAATGCCAGTGACGGCGACGCCGCGTTCCTGTTCTCCAGCGACGAGGAAGCCAACGATCCACGCTGCATCGCCGCGTTCCTGGCCCGTGGCATTGCCTATGACGCGGTGCTGGTGGCCGAGCCGACCATGAGCGAGGCCGTGCTCGCGCACCGTGGCATCAGCTCGGTGCTGATGCAGTTCACCGGCCGTGCGGGCCATGCGTCCGGCAGGCAGGATGCCGCCGCCAGTGCGCTGCACCAGGCGATGCGCTGGGGCAATCGGGCCCTGGATCATGTGGATTCCCTTGCATCTGCACGCTTCGGTGGCCTGACCGGCCTGCGTTTCAACATCGGGCGCGTCGAAGGCGGGATCAAGGCCAACATGATCGCACCGGCAGCCGAAGTGCGTTTCGGCTTCCGCCCCCTGCCCTCGATGGACATCGATGCGCTGCTGGCGACCTTCGCGGCTCTTGCCGAACCGGAAGCCGCGCTGTTCACCGAAACCTTCCGTGGCCCCAGCCTCCCGGCCGGTGACATCGCCGAAGCCGAGAACCGCCGTCTGCTGGCGCGTGACGTGGCCGATGCGCTGGAGCTGCCGATCGGCAACGCGGTGGACTTCTGGACCGAGGCATCGCTGTTCTCCGCGGCAGGCTATACCACGCTGGTGTTCGGCCCCGGCGACATTGCCCAGGCCCACACGGCCGATGAGTTCGTGACGCTGGAGCAGCTGCAACGCTATACCGACGCCGTGCACCGCATCATCGGCGCCGGCGCCTGATCAACCCCACAACGCCGCCATGCCCCGGCATGGTGGAACTGCAACGCGGCGACCGCCGCCCGTGACGAAACCGAAATGTCTCCTGCCCTCCAGCCCCACCGCCAGACCCGCCAGACCATCGTGCGCCTGCTGTCCAGCATGGCCAGCGCGAAGGAGATCAGCCAGTACCTCAAGCGCTTCTCGCAGCTGGACGCCAAGCGCTTCGCCGTGGTCAAGGTCGGTGGCGCCGTGCTACGCGACGATCTTGAAGCGCTGACTTCCTCGCTGTCCTTCCTGCAGGAAGTCGGGCTGACCCCGATCGTGCTGCACGGTGCCGGCCCTCAGCTGGACGCCGAGCTGTCTGCCGCCGGCATCGAGAAGCAGACCGTCAACGGCCTGCGCGTGACCTCGCCGGAAGCACTGGCGATCGTGCGCCGGGTGTTCCAGCAATCCAACCTGCGCCTGGTCGAAGCCCTGCAGCAGAATGGAGCGCGTGCCACCTCGATCACCGGTGGCGTGTTCGAGGCCGAGTACCTGGACGTGGACACCTACGGCCTGGTCGGTGAAGTGAAGAAGGTCAACCTGGCGCCGATCGAAGCCAGCCTGCGCGCCGGATCGATCCCGGTCATCACCAGCCTGGGTGAGACCGCCGGCGGACAGATCCTGAACGTCAATGCCGACTTTGCCGCCAACGAACTGGTGCAGGAACTGCAGCCGTACAAGATCATCTTCCTGACCGGTACCGGTGGCCTGCTGGACGAGGCGGGCAACGTCATCGATTCGATCAACCTGTCCACCGAGTACGACCACCTGATCGCACAGCCGTGGATTCACGGCGGCATGAAGGTCAAGATCGAACAGATCAAGGATCTGCTCGATCGCTTGCCGCTGGAATCGTCGGTGTCGATCACCCGCCCGGCCGATCTGGCCAAGGAACTGTTCACCCACAAGGGCTCAGGCACGCTGGTGCGCAAGGGCGAGAAGGTGCTGCGTGCGGCCACGTGGGACGAGTTGGATCTGCCACGCCTGAAGGGCCTGATCGAATCCAGCTTCGGCCGCACCCTGGTGCCGGACTACTTCCAGAAGACCAGGCTGCTGCGCGCGTACGTCAGCGAGAACTATCGGACGGCCGTCATCCTGACCAACGAGGCCGAAGGAGTCTATCTGGACAAGTTCGCCGTGCTCGATGATGCGCAGGGCGAGGGCCTGGGGCGTGCCGTCTGGAACGTGATGCTGGAGGAAACGCCTCAGCTGTTCTGGCGCTCGCGTCACGGCAATCCGATCAATCACTTCTACTACGCCGAATCCGACGGCTGCTACAAGCAGGACCAGTGGAAGGTGTTCTGGTTCGGTGCCGATGGCATCGACCGCATCCGCACCTATGTCGATCACTGCGCTGCACGCGCACCGAGCTTGCAGGGCTGAACGATGACCGTCACCGACACCTGGGCGACGGTGCCGACCCTGCGCGGCCAGCATGTGACGCTGCAGCCCTTGCAGCAGGGACACGTGGACGGCCTGCGTGCCGCGCTGGAAGGCAGCGGACTGGACCGGCTCTGGTACACCCAGGTGCCGGCGCCGGCACAGGCAGGCGCCTACGTACAGGCCGCACTGCAGGCGCAGGCGGAGGGCAGGGTGCTGCCCTTCGTCATCCGTGATGCCGCTGGCGACATCGTCGGCAGCACCCGCTTCTATGACCTCGATGCCGCCGTGCCCAGGCTCAGTCTCGGCTATACCTGGTATGCACCGCGCGCGCAGCGTACCGGTGCCAATACCGAGGCCAAGCTGTTGCTGCTGCAGCATGCCTTCGAAGTCATGGGCTGCATCAGCGTGGTGCTGGAAACCAGCTGGTTCAACACCACCTCGCGCACCGCCATCGCCCGCCTGGGGGCCAAGCAGGATGGCGTGCTGCGCAACCACAAACGGCATGCCGACGGCACGCCGCGCGACACCGTCATCTTTTCCATCATCGATGCGGAATGGCAGGGCGTGAAGCGCCACCTGCAGTACCGTCTGGACAGCCACGCATGAACGATTCGATTTTCTCCCTGGGCATCATCGGTGCCCGCGGCCATACCGGTGCCGAACTGATCAAGCTCGTTGCCGCGCATCCGCGCCTGCGCCTGGCGTTCGTATCCTCGCGCGAACGTGCAGGGCAGCGCCTGTCTGACCATCACCCGGAAGTGCAGGGTGATCTGCGCTACGAGAACCTCGACGCCGACGCGGTGGCGGCCAAGGGCGTGGACGCGGTGATCCTGGCGCTGCCCAATGGCCTGGCCGCACCGTTCGTGGCCGCGCTTGAAAGCGCCCGGCCCGATACGGTGATCGTGGACCTGTCGGCCGATTACCGCTTCGACCACAGCTGGTACTACGGTCTGCCGGAGCTGACCCGCGGTCGCTACACCGGGCAGAAGCACATCAGCAATCCTGGCTGCTACGCCACCGCGATGCAGCTGGCGATCCATCCGCTGCTGGACCTGCTGGCCGGGCCCCCGCAGTGCTTCGGCGTGTCCGGCTACTCCGGTGCGGGCACCACGCCCTCCGACAAGAACAACGTCGAACTGCTGGCCGACAACCTGATGCCGTACGCGCTGACCAACCACGTGCACGAGCGCGAGGTGTCGGTGCAGCTGGGGGTGGCAGTGGAGTTCATGCCGCATGTGGCGCCCCATTTCCGCGGCATCACCCTGACCGCCAATCTGTGGTTGAACCGCGCACAGACGCGCGAGCAGATCGTCGAGCGTTTCCAGCAGGCCTATGCCGGCGAAGCACTCATCGAGGTGGTGGATGACGCGCCGTGGGTCAGCCGCATCGCCGGCCGCCACGGTGCCCAGATCGGTGGCTTCACCCTGGCCCCGGGTGGCAAGCGGGTGGTGGTGGTGGCGACGCTGGACAACCTGCTGAAGGGCGCGGCCACCCAGGCCATGCAGAATCTCAACCTTGCGCTGGGCATCGACGAACTGACGTCGATCCCGCACTGAACCCGCATCCGGAGCCCCCATGGCAGACCTTCTTTGGCAGAAACCCGGCGTCGCTGTCGACGCCCAGATCCAGACCTTCCTCGCCGGCGATGACGTGATCCTCGACCGTGAGTTCTTCCTGCATGACATCGCGGCCAGCGCCGCGCATGCACAGGGCCTGCAGCACATCGGCATCCTCGCCGCCAGCGAGCTGGAGGGCCTGCTGCGCGAGCTGGAGGTGCTGGCAGACGACTTCCGCGCAGGCCGTTTCGTGCTGGATACGCGCTATGAAGACGGTCACTCGGCGATCGAAGCGCGCCTGACCGAGCGGTTGGGTGATGCCGGCCGCAAGATCCACACCGGTCGCAGCCGCAATGACCAGATCCTGGTCGCCACGCGCCTGTGGCTGAAGGAAAAGCTGCAGCGCGTCGCCCAGCTCAGCGCCGAGGTGGCCAAGGTCGCGCTCGACCGCGCTCAGGCGGAAAAGGACCTGCCGGTGCCGGGCTATACGCACATCCAGCGAGCCGTCGTGTCCTCGGCGGGCATGTGGTGGGCCGGCTGGGCGGAAGCCTTCATCGACAATGCCATCCGTGCACGTGACACCCATGCGCTGGTCGATGCCAACCCGCTGGGTACCGCCGCCGGGTATGGCGTGAACCTGCCGCTGGACCGTGAACACACCACGGCTGCGCTCGGTTTCGCGCGCATGCAGGTATCACCGATCTATGCACAGCTGTCGCGCGGCAAGTTCGAGCTGGCCGCCCTGGAGGCGCTGGGTGGCGCTACCCTGGACCTGCGTCGCATCGCCTGGGACCTGTCCCTGTTCACCAGCGCCGAATTCGGCTTCGTCGCACTGCCGGCGCAGTACACCACCGGCAGCTCGATCATGCCGAACAAGCGCAACCCCGATGTGATCGAACTGATGCGTGCCACCCATGCCAGCGTTGCGGCGGCGCGCACCGAAATCGAACAGCTGCTGTCGCTGCCGTCCGGCTACCATCGTGATCTGCAGTCGTCCAAGGGGGCCATCTTCCACGGCTTCGGTCGCGGCCTGGCCGCGCTGGAACTGCTGCCGGCGCTGCTGGCCAACCTGGAATGGCGCGAGGACAGGCTGCGCGCGGCGATCGACTCCGGCATGTATGCCACCGACGTCGCGGTCGAGGCCGCCGTGGCCGGCGTGCCGTTCCGCGACGCCTACAAGGCCGCCGCGGCAGGTGCCGACAGCGCAGGGCAGGGACGCACGCCGGAGGGCAGCCTGGCCGCGCGTGTCTCGCCGGGTTCGGCATCGGACCTGCGCCTGGATGAGCTGCGCGCGCGCTGGCAGGCGCTGTCCTGATGGCGGGCACCGTCTATCTGGTCCTGGCCATGCGCCGGCCCGGCTTCAGTGCCACCGCTGTGCAGCCGCATCTGGATTTCCTCGATGGACTGCGTGCGCAGGGCCAACTGCAGCTCACCGGTGGTTTCGCCGACGGCAGCGGCGGTGCCTACGTGCTGTGCAACGTGGAGAGCCTCGCACAGGCGCAGGCCATCGTCGCCACGGATCCGCTGGTGACGATGCAGGCCTCCGAGCTGACCGTGCACGAATGGAATACGCGCTGAGAGCCCGGCCATGACCCCGCACGCCGCCCCCGTCGCTTCGCCGTTTCCCGAACAGGCGCTGCCGCCATGGCGACGTGCCGTACTGAAGGTGGGCAGCAGCCTGCTCGCTGCCGATGGAGGCGGCCTGTCGCCACGCCACGCGCTGGGCCTGGCCCAGTTCGTCTCGGCCAATGTGCTGGCCGGCCGCGAAGTGGTGATCGTCTCGTCCGGCGCGGTCGCCGCCGGCCGCGCGATCCTGCCGCGTGCCGATGAGCCGGGCGCTGCGATGGCCGCGCGGCAGGCACTGGCTGCGCTTGGCCAGGCGCAGCTGATCGGCCTGTGGCAGCGCTTCTTCGAGCGCCCGGTCGCGCAGGTGCTGCTGACCCACGACGACCTGCGCAACCGCCGCCGCTACCTCAACGCCCGCGCCACCCTCACCGAACTGCTGCGGCTGGGTGCGCTGCCGGTGGTGAACGAGAACGACACCGTCTCGGTGGATGAACTCAAGCTCGGCGACAACGACAACCTGGCCGCGACCGTGGCGGCGCTGGTCGATGCCGACGCATTGTTCATCGCCACCGACATCGATGGCCTGTACAGCGCCGATCCGCGCACCGTGGCCGACGCACGGCCGCTGCACGATGTGCCGGAACTGGGCCCGGACGTGCTGGCGATGGCCGGCGGCGCCGGCTCGCGCGCGGGCACCGGGGGCATGCGTACCAAGCTGGAGGCCGCAGCCAAGGCCGGCCGGCTGGGTATCGAAACCTATCTGTTCAACGGCCGCAGCGGCGAGGTGGTGCGCGCGCTGGCGCAGGATCGCCTGTTCGGCACCCGGATCCATGCCGCACGCAGCCGTGAAGCGGCGCGCAAGCACTGGCTGCGCCATGCCCCCCTGGCCGATGGCGCGATCGTGATCGACGCCGGCGCGGCGCAGGCGATGCGTGAGAAGGGCGCCTCGCTGCTGCCCGGTGGCATCACCGGTGCCGACGGTGATTTCCGCCGGGGCGACATGGTGCAGGTGTGCTGGAACACCGCCGAAGGGCGGGTCTGCGTTGCCCGTGGTGTCAGCCAGTACGCGGCTGACGACGTGCGCCGCATCGCTGGCCGCCATTCGCGCGACATCCAGGCCGTACTGGGCTACAACTATGGGGGCAGCGTCGTCCATCGTGACGATCTGGTGCTGCCATGACCGGACCGCAGGACACCTCGATGAGTGACATCCAAGCACAGGCACGCGCCTGCCGTGACGCGGCCCAGGCGGTTGCAGGCCTCGACAGCGAAGCGCGGCGCGCGCTGCTGCAGGCCATGGCACAGGCACTGGAAGTGAATGCCGGCCAGATCCTGGCCGGCAATGCGCGCGACCTGGCCGCCGCGCGCGACAAGGGCGTCGGCAGTGCCATGCTGGACCGGCTGGCACTGAACCCGCCGCGTCTGCTGGCGATGGCCGACGCGGTGCGTGAGGTTGCCGCGTTGCCCGATCCAGTCGGGCAGGTGACCCGCGACGACGTCCGCCCCAATGGCATCCGCGTGCAGAAAGTGCGGGTGCCGCTGGGCGTGATCGCGATGATCTACGAGGCGCGCCCGAACGTGACCGCCGAAGCGGCCGCACTGTGCCTGAAGGCAGGCAACGGCGTGATCCTGCGTGGTGGCTCCGAGGCGATCCATTCCAATACCGCCATTGCCCAGGCATTGGCCGGTGCGTTGCAGGCCAACGGTGTTCCCCCCGCAGCGGTGACTGTACTGACCGACCTGCGGCGTGAGGCGATGCTGGAGCTGCTGCAGCTGCACGAGCTGATCGACCTGGCGATTCCGCGGGGCGGCGAAGGCCTGATCCGCTTTGTCGCCGAACACGCGCGCGTACCGGTGATCAAGCACTACAAGGGCGTCTGCCATCTGTTCGTGGACGCCAGCGCCGATCTCGACCAGGCCGTCGGCCTGCTGGTCGATGGCAAGTGCAGCCGGCCGGCCGCATGCAATTCACTGGAGACGCTGCTGGTGCATCGGCACGTGGCGGCGGAGTTCCTGCCGCGCGTGGCGCAGTCGCTTGGCGAACGGGGCGTACAACTGCGCGCGGATGCCCACGCGCGTCCGTTGCTGCCGGGCAGCACCGAGGCGACCGACGAGGACTACGCAGCCGAATTCCTCGATCTGGTGTTGGCCGTGCGCGTCGTCGATGATCTCGATGCGGCAATCGCGCATATCCGCCGCTACACCTCCGATCACACCGAAGTGATCGCGACCACCGATGCCGTCAATGCCGAGCGGTTCGTCAATGCGCTGCGCTCGGCGGTGGTGATGGTCAACGCGTCCTCGCGCTTTTCGGACGGCGGCCAGCTTGGGCTGGGCAGCGAGATCGGCATCTCCACCACGCGCCTGCATGCCTATGGTCCGATGGGGCTGGAGGCACTGACGGTCGAGCGCTTCGTGGTCCGCGGCGAGGGTCAGACGCGGGTCTGACCCGGCAGCCGCCAGGCCTGCGCCGGCGGCGAGCCGTTTACCAGAGGTCTTCCAGCTTTCGCGGCTTGCAGGCCACCCACGATGCGCACAGCATCAGCGTGGCGCAGCCGAACAGGAAGCCGAACGGCAGCGTCCAGCCGTTGCTGACGGTATGCAGCCAACCGACCAGGAACGGACCCAGGCAGCTGAAGCTGTAACCCACGCCCTGCATGAAGCCGGACAGCGCGGCGGAACCGGTCGGGGTACGCGTGCGCAGGTTGATCAGGGTCAGCGCCAGCGGGAAGGTCGAGGGGCCCACGCCGAGCAGGCAGGCCCACAGCAGCGGCGCCTTCATGGGGGCCAGCAGCAGGCCGGCAAAGGCGATCACGAATGACGAATAGCCGATCAGGACCAGCGGGAACGGATTCTGCAGGCGCACCGCCATCGACGGAATGACCAGCGACGGCAACAGGCCCAGCGCCGAGAACACCGCCACCATCACCCCACCGAACGCAGGTGTGGCGCCGGCTTCGACCACGATGCGCGGCAGCCAGGTGAACATCGAATAGGTCATCAACGATGTCATGCCGAACATCAGCGTCATGCTCCAGCCCAACGAGGTGCGCCAGACCTTGCCGTGAGGCTGCGCGGTGGGATCGGCAGCGTCGGCCTGCGGCTTCGGCGCGCGCCTGGCCAGTACCAGCCACGGCAGCGCGGCGGCCAATGCCAGCAATGCCCACATGCCCAGCGATACGCGCCAGCCGGCCGCGCTGGCCACCGGCACCGCCAGCAGTGCCGGCAGCATGGTGCCCAGCTGCAGCACGCTGATGTAGAGCGTGCTCATGGTGCCGACCTTGTTGGCGAAGTAGCGCTTCACCAGCGGCGGCACCACCACGTTGCCGATGCCCATTCCAGCCAGCGCGACGACCGCGCCCAGCAGCAGGGTGCCGACGTTGCCGGCGCTGGAGCGCAGCAGCAGGCCTGCCGTGGCCAGGATCATCGCCAGCAGGGTGGTGCGCTCCAGGCCCAGGCGCCGGGCCACAGCCGGCGTGGCCACGCCGAACAGTGCGAACGAGGCGGTCGGCAGCATGCCCAGTACGCCGGTCATGGTGGTGCCGAATCCGAACTGCTGGCCCAGTACGTCCAGCAGCGGGGTGATCGAGGTGACGGCAGTGCGCAGGTTGACCGCCGCCAGCAGGATGGCGGCGAATGCCAGAACGCGGCCGTGCAGCAGCGACGGCGATTCGGATGAGGAGGAGCTCATGGTGGTCCTTGCAGGTGTCGCACGCCGCCACAGTGGCGTGCAGCGCCGGCATCGGTCTACGCCGACGCGGCAGGTGGGGGAGTGGACATCATTGTACGTGGCTGGCGGGGCGAGGTCCCGTCGGCGCAATCTGTCGCTATCGGCACCTTCCGGCGCGCTGCGGCGCGCCTCTCCGGCGTTGCGTCCGGCGGGTCGCTGGACGGCAGACACAAAAAAACCCGGAGGACGATGGCGTCTTCCAGGCTTCTTGGTGACCACCGGAGTGGTCGGGGAGACAGGATTCGAACCTGCGACCTCTACGTCCCGAACGTAGCGCTCTACCAGACTGAGCTACACCCCGAAGGGGGCCGCCTATTCTAGCCATTCACCCCGATGGCGGCAAGGGGTGAACGCCGTTTCCTTCACGCTGCCGGGGCAGCGGCTCTTCAGGGAACAAAAAAGCCTGGACGACTTCACCAGGCTTCAATGCGACCACCGAAGTGGTCGGGGAGACAGGATTCGAACCTGCGACCTCTACGTCCCGAACGTAGCGCTCTACCAGACTGAGCTACACCCCGAAGGAGCCGCCTAAGATACCGTGTGAAGGCCTGGGCGGCAAGGTTTTTTTACATTTCAGCGACGATTCTCTGTGTCGATGCGGTTCTGTTCGCGGGCTTCGAACCACATGCCGTTGAGGATGGCGACCGTCGAGGCGAGGCCGGCGCCGAGGATCCAGGCGAAATACCACATGTTCGGTTCTCCTTGGGAGGCAGGGGATCAGTAGGCGTTGGGGTTGCTGCCCATTTCATCGCTGGTGGTCTTGCCCTTGAGCACGCGGTACACCCAGGTGGTGTAAGCGAGGATGATCGGCAGGAACACCACCGTGGCCAGCAGCATGATCCACAGGGTCAGATGGCTGGACGAGGCATCCCACACGGTCAGGCTGGAGGTGGGCTGGCTGGAGGACGGCAGCAGGAACGGGAAGATCGCGAAGCCGACGGTCAGGATGATGCCGGCGATGGCTGCGCCGGAGGCGATGAAGGCCAGGCCGCCGCGACGGGCACGCAGCAGCACCGCGCTGGCGAGCAGGCCAAGCAGGCCGACCAGCGGCGCCAGCAGGGTCGCCGGCATGGTGCTGTAGTTGCGCATCCAGCCGCCGGCCGCGCCCAGCTCGGCGCTCTTCAGCAGCGGGTTGGTGGCGCCGTCGGTGATCACCTGCGAGGTGATCTGGTAGCCCGGCAGGCCGAAGGCCACCCAGGCTCCCCCCACCGCGAACAGTGCGAAGGCGATCAGCGCGGCAATGCTGCCAAAGCGTGCCGAGCGTTCAGCCACCGGGCCATCGGTCTTGATCACCAGCATCGCGGCACCGTGGGCCACCAGCATGGAAACGCTGAGCAGGCCGGCCAGCAGCGCGAACGGCATCAGCAGCCCGAAGAACGAGCCGGTGTAGAAGATGCGCATGCTGTCATCGAAGTGGAACGGCACGCCCAGCAGGACGTTGCCCACCGCCACGCCCATGATCAGCGCAGGGATGAAGCCGCCGATGAACAGCGCCCAGTCCCAGGTGTTGCGCCAGCGCTCGCCCGGCATCTTGCTGCGGAACTTGAAGCCGACCGGGCGCAGGATCAGGGCAAACAGGATGACGAACATCGCCAGGTAGAAGCCTGAGAAGCTGACCGCGTACAGCGGCGGCCAGGCGGCGAAGATCGCACCGCCACCCAGGATCAGCCACACCTGGTTGCCTTCCCATACCGGGCCGATGGTGTTGATCACCAGCCGGCGCTCGGCGTCGGTGCGGGCCACGAAAGGCAGCAGCGTGCCCACTCCCAGGTCGAAACCATCCATCACCGCGAAGCCGATCAGCAGGATGCCGAGCAGCAGCCACCAGATCACGCGCAGCGTGGTGTAGTCCAGAAGAATGAAATCCATCTTGGTTTTCTCCTGCCTCAGGCCTGGCCGGCGGCCGGCGCTGCGGCATTGTGGGAAGCATGCGGGCGGGGCGACTGCAGCGACGGCAGCACCTCGTCCGGACCCTTGCGGATCGCCTTGAGCATCAGCTTGATCTCGACCACGATCAGTGCGGTGTAGATCGCGGTGAAGCCGGCCAGGGTCAGCACGATCTGGTGCAGGGCCAGGCCCGATGCCGCGTAGAACGTCGGCAGCACGCCATCAACCGCCCAGGGCTGACGGCCGTACTCGGCCACGAACCAGCCGCATTCGATCGCGATCCACGGTGCCGGCAGCGTCCACAGGGCCAGCGTGAGGAACCAGCGCTTGTCCTGGAAGTTGTTGCGGCACGAGTAGTAGAAGGCCAATGCGAAGAAGGCGATCAGATAGAAGCCCAGGCCCGCCATCACGCGGAAGGTCCAGAACAGCGGCATCACGCGCGGCACGGTATCCATTGCCGCCTGCGAGATCTGTTCGGGGGTGGCGTTGAGGATGTCCTCGCGGTAGCGCTTGAGCAGCAGCCCATGGCCCAGATCCTGCCAGTGGCGGTCGAACATCTCACGGGCTTCGACGTCGTTCTTGTTGGCGCGCAGGCGTTCCAGCGCACCGTAGGCGAGCTGGCCGCCGCGTACGCGGTGCTCGGCGCGCTCCACCAGTTCCAGGATGCCCGGGATCGGCTGGTCCAGCGAACGGGTGGCGATCAGGCCCATCAGGTACGGGATCTTCACCGCATAGTCGTTCTGGTGCGTCTGCTGGTTGGGAATGCCGAAGGCGGTGAAGTCCGCCGGGGCACGCTCGGTCTCCCACATCGCCTCGATCGCGGCCAGCTTCATCTTCTGGTGCTCGCTGGCGGCGTAGCCACTCTCATCGCCCAGCACCACCACCGACAGCGATGACAGCAGGCCGAACGCAGCGGCCACCGCGAACGAACGGCGGGCGAGGTCCTTGTGCTTGTTGCGCAGCAGGAACAGGGCACTGATCGACATCACGAACACCGCGCCGGTCACGTAGCCGGCGCTGACGGTATGCACGAACTTGGCCTGCGCCACCGGGTTGAACACCACGGCCATGAAATCGACCACTTCCATGCGCATGGTTTCCGGGTTGAACACCGCGCCGGTGGGGTTCTGCATCCAGCCGTTGGCGATCAGGATCCACACCGCCGACAGGTTGGTGCCCAGCGCCATCAGCCAGGTGACCGTCAGGTGCTTGACCTTGCTCAGGCGGTTCCAGCCGAAGAAGAACAGGCCGACGAAGGTGGCTTCCAGGAAGAAGGCCATCAGCCCTTCGATCGCCAGCGGCGCACCGAAGATGTCACCCACATAATGGCTGTAGTACGACCAGTTCATGCCGAACTGGAATTCCATGACGATGCCGGTGGCCACGCCCATGGCGAAGTTGATGCCGAACAGCACGCCCCAGAACAGGGTCATCCGGCGCCAGATCTCCTTGCCGGTCATCACGTAGACACTCTCCATGATGGCGACCATGAACGACAGGCCCAGGGTGAGTGGTACGAATAGGAAGTGGTACATCGCGGTCAGCGCGAATTGCAGCCGCGACAGTTCTACGACTGTCTGATCAATCATGGCCTGGCTACCTCGTTGGATAGTGCCGTTGCAGGTGGCGGGAAGGGTGGTCTACGACGTGAATGATGTGACCGACTACTTCAGACAGCCTTGATCCAGATCAATGTATGAACAGGTACGCGAAGAGATCGTATGCGGGCCCTGTGAAAACTGCGACCCCTGGCCGCAGGGGGAGGCTGTTGCCTGTGCCTACAATGCCATCCATCCTCCACTCCCTGTGAAGACCCTTTGAGCGCTGCCGAACCGACCGTCCTTTCGCCGGAAGCCGAGACGAACCGGCAGCGGCGTGCCCGCACCGCGTGGCTGGCCGACCTTGCGCGGGGGGCACGGGGCCGCCAGCGCCTGGCGGCCGTATGCATCAGCCTGTCCGGCGCGCTGCTGATCGGCCAGGCCGCCGCCATCGCCTGGCTGGTGCAGCAGGTGCTGGTGGAGCAGGCGCCGCTGTCCTCGGGCCTGCCGGTGCTGGCCGCACTGGCGCTGATCCTGTTGCTGCGCACGGCATTGGGCAGCGCGACCCAGGCTGCCGCCGGCGATGTTGCCGACACTGCCCGCCTGGCCCTGCGCGAGCGCGTGTTCGCGCGCCTGCTCGGCCACGGGCCGCTGTGGCTGCGGCAGCGCCGCACCGGCGAGCTGGGCGAGCTGCTGCTGCATCACGGTGATGCGATCGAGAATTATTACAGCGGTTTCCTGCCGGTGCGCACTGAAGTGGTGGTGGTGCCCGTGCTGATCCTGGCCGCGGTGGCCTGGGTGGATTGGGTGGTGGCGCTGATCCTGCTGTTCACGGCGCCGCTGGTGCCGTTCTTCATGATGCTGGTGGGGTGGGGCGCCGAAGCGGCAGGTCGCGCGCAGCTGGGTGAGCTGGCGCGCATGAGCGGCCATTTCGCCGACCGCATCAAGGGCCTGGGCCTGCTGCGCGTGTACGGACGGGGCGAGGCCGAGCTGGCGGGAATAGAAGCCGCTGCCGAGGGCGTGCGGCTGCGCACGATGAAAGTGCTGCGGATCGCGTTCCTGTCGTCCACGGTGCTGGAGTTCTTCGCTTCCGTCAGCGTGGCGATGGTTGCGCTGTACCTGGGCTTGAGCTATCTGGGCATGATGTCGCTGCATGCGGCCGTGCCGACGTTGGGCGCAGGCCTGTTCTGCCTGCTGCTGGCACCGGAATTCTACGCGCCGCTGCGACGGCTGGCCGCGCATTATCACGATCGTGCCAACGCGCTGGCCGCGGCAGCCGAAGTGGAGCGCCTGCTGCAGTCGTTGCCGGATGAGCAGGGACTGATCGAGAACGAGGTCGTGCCGCTGGCAGTGGAGCCGGCCGAGGCCGCACTGCCGCCGCTGCAGGCACAGGGCCTGGTGCTGCGCCCGCTGGGCGCGTCGCAGGATGTGCTGCAGGGCGTGGATGTGCTGCTGGAACCAGGCCAGCGGCTGGCACTGGTAGGTGCCAGCGGCAGCGGCAAGAGCACGCTGTTGGAGGCGCTGGCCGGCTGGCTGCCGCCGCGCGCGGGCAGGCTGATGCTGCGCCCCGGCGTGCAGGTGGCCTATGCCAGCCAGCGCCCCTATCTGTTCCACGGCAGCATCGCCGACAACCTGCGGCTGGCCGATCCTGGCGCCAGTGATGCACGATTGCGCGCGGTGGCCGAGGCAGCGCAGGTGCTCACGTTCGCGCAGGGGCTGCCGCAGGGGCTGGACACGATCATCGGTGAACGCGGCTTCGGCCTGTCCGGGGGCGAGGCACGACGCATCGGCCTGGCCCGCCTGCTGCTGCGCGATCCGCAGGTGCTGTTGCTGGATGAGCCGACCGCCTTCCTCGATGCAGATACCGAGGCCGCGCTGCTGCGCAGTCTTGCCGCCTACGCGCGCGGTCGCAGCGTGGTGGTTGCCACCCACAGCCCGGCCGTGATCGCCTGGGCTGATCGCTGCCTGCTGCTGCCGGAAGGACGTCTCGTCGAGCCGGCGCAGGCGGTGCACGCATGAGCCGCTCGCCCGACACGCTGCGTGCGGTGTTCCTGCAGCAGCGGCCGCGTCTGCTGCTGACCATGCTGCTGCTGTGGACCACGATGCTGGCAGGCACCGCCCTGCTTGGCCTGTCCGGTGGCTTCCTCACCGCAGCTGCGCTGGCCGGTGCCGCCGGTCTCGGCCAGGGCTTCAACTTCTTTTCGCCTTCGGCCGGCATCCGTGGCCTGACCATGGCACGCATCGTTTCCCGCTATTTCGAGAAGCTGGTTGGCCACGATGCCACGTTGCGCATCGCCCGCGACCTGCGGGTATGGTTCTTCCGGCGCGCCCTGCCACTGGCGCCCGCGCGGCTGGGTGCCACGCGCACCGGCGAGCTGCTCGCGCGCCTGCTCGGTGATATCGGTGAAGTGGACGGCCTGCTGGTCCGCGCGCTGGGCCCGCTGGTCGCGCTGGGTGCCCTGTCGATGGTGGCCGTGCTGTCGGCGGCGATGATCCTGCCGTCCGCAGCGGTGCTGCTGGCGGTGCTGGCCGCGCTGATTGCCTTCGGTGTGCCGTGGCTGGGCGTGCGTGGCCGCGATGGCGAGGAAGCGGATCGCGCCGCGCATCGAGCCGCGCTGCGCACTGCCGCGTTTGAAGGACTGGAAGGCGCGGGTGATCTGGCGGCGCTGCATGCCGATGCGGCGTGGCAGCTGAAGGTGCGGGTGGCCGCCAAGCAGTTGGCCGCGCGTGATCGCCGTCGCCGCTGGCGCCTGGTCGCCGCGTCGACACTGCACGGCAGCGTGGCCGGACTTGGCCTGGTCGCCATGCTGGCACTGGCCCTGCATGCGGCCGAGCAACAGCGCATCGCCGCTGAAATGGCAGCCGGACTGGTGTTCCTGACGGTGGCGCTGATCGAGCTGTGGGCGGGGATGGGCCTGGCATGGCAGTCGTTGCAGTCCGGTCGCATCTCGGCCGATCGCCTGCAGTCCATCGTCGAGCAGCCGCCGGCCGTGGACGAACCGCTGGCACCGCAGCCGGTTCCGGTGCACGCACGCGTGCACTGGGATGACGTCCACTTCCAGTGGCCGGGGGCGGTACGCCCGGTGCTGCGCGGGCTGCAGCTGACGTTGGCGCCCGGCGAGCGCATCGCCATCCGTGGCGACAGTGGCTGCGGCAAGACCACGTTGTCCAGCCTGCTGCTGCGCCTGTGGGATCCGCAGCAGGGCCGGCTGACCTATGGCGGGCGGGACCTGCGTGATTTCGCCCAGGCCGATTGGCATCGGCAGCTGGCCTGGCTGCCGCAGAACGCCCCGGTGTTCGCCGGCAGCGTGGCGGAGAACCTGCGCCTGGGGGATCCTGATGCCGACGATGCTGCACTGTGGGCCGTGTTGCACAGGGTGCGGCTGGGCGAGTGGGCCGAGCGCAATGGTGGCCTGCTGGCCTGGGTTGGCGAGAACGGTGCGACGATGTCCGCGGGTCAGGCGCGACGCCTGGCGCTGGCCCGCGCGCTGTTGCGCAACGCGCCGATCCTGTTGCTGGACGAACCGACCGAAGGCCTGGACGTGGACACGGCCCATGCGCTGCTGCAGGATCTGGCCGGCCTGCTGGACGGTCGCAGCCTGTTGATGATCACCCATGACGACCTGCCCGATGGCGTGGTCGACGCGCAGTACCGGTTGCGCGATGGCGTGCTGATCCGCGAGGCGTGAGCGGCGCGCCTCATCAGGAAAATTCGCGCAGCATCACGGCGATCGAGGCCACATTGGCCAGCACGCACAACCCGAACACCCACTGGAATGCGGCTTTGCGATGCTTGTGGCGGAACGTCGCCTGGCCCAGCAATGCGCCGGGCCAGCCGCCGGCGAAGGCCAGCAGCTGGAGTGTCCGTTCCGGAATGCGCCGGTGGTTGCGTTGTGCGGCGCGCTTGTCATGGCCATACAGGCCAAACGACACGGCACTGGCCAGCAGGCACCAGCCGCCCAGCCACAGGGGCAGAACGCCGCTGATCGTCAGTGCGATCAGCGCGCCGAAGGCGGCCAGCGCGAGATGACGCCGCCATCCCACTAGAGCGTGTCGAGGAAGCTGCGAACAGCCGGGCCGAACCGATCGAAATCGACCAGGAAGGCATCATGGCCCTGCGGCGAGTCCAGTCCGATGAAGCGTGCATCGGCGCCGCCGGCGCGCAGGCCGTCGGCCACCTGCTGCTGCTGCTGCACCGGGAACAGGATGTCGGTGTTGGCACCGATGGCCAGCGCCTTGTCCACACGGATCCTGGCCAGTCCAGCCATGACATCGCCATCGGTATACTCGGCCAGGTCGAACCAGTCCATCGAGCGGCTCAGGTACAGATAGCAGTTCGGATCGAAGAAGCGCACGAAGCGGCGCGCGTGGCCTTCGAGATAACTTTCGACCTGGAACTCCAGGCCGAACGGATCGTCGTCGGCCTGGTCCGAATCCAGGCGCACGCGACCGAAGCGGCCGTCCCATTCCAGCGCCGAGCGGTAGGTGATCACCCCCAGCTTGCGCGCCATGCGCATGCCGGATTCCGGGTACTGGGTGTCGTCGTAGCGGCCACTGTTCCAGCGTGGATCGAGACGGATCGCTTCCCGCTGCAGCGATCGGATGGCGATGGAGAACGGCAGCGCCTGCGCACTGCCGGAAATGTTGATGTGGCTGCGCGCGATTCCCGGATGCAGCATCAGCACCGCCAGCGCGGTCATGCCGCCCATCGAGTTGCCGATCACGCAGGCCAGCCGTTCGATACCCAGCGCACGCACCACCTCGACGGCGGCGCGTGCGCCGTCTTCGATCGACAGTTCGGGAAAGTCGAGCCGGTACGGTTCGCCGGACGCCGGATTGATCGATGCCGGTCCTGTCGAGCCCTTGCAGCTGCCCAGCGAGTTCACGCAGACCACGAACCAGCGGTCGGTATTGATCGGCTTGCCCGGCCCGAGCATCGCCTCCCACCAGCCCGGTGCGGGATTGCCTGCGTTGCCGGCGGCATGTGCGTCCGGCGACAGGCCGGTGACGATCAGGATCGCGTTGCCCCCATCGGCAGCCAGCGTGCCCCAGGTCTCGTAGGCCACGCGCGCACCGTGCAGGGCGCCGCCGCGCTTGAACGGGAAGGGCGAAGGCAGGGCATGGAAGCGGGTGCCGGGCGGAATGAATTCGGTCATGCGGGCATTCTAGCGGGGCCACATGTGGAGCTGGCGACACGCTGGTTTCCATCAGCGGGCGAATGTCGCACGCCAACCCTCTGTCGGGCATGGCCCGGCTCTACCGATGGCAAGCGCACAGGTAGCGCCGGGCCGTGCCCGGCGAGCGCAGCGGTGCGGTGCTACGGAAACCGCAGTTCCACCACGTCCTCATGCGGCAGGGTCACCTTTACCGGCAGACTCTGCAGGTCACCGTCGCCGCGATTGGCACTGCCACTGCGCGAGATCCGCGCCAGCACTTCCACCTCGCGATGCGCTGACAGGGGGGCGGTGGGCATTGGACTGTCGCCGTCGCCAAGTCCGACCGTGCCGGGAAAACCAGCCAGAGGCAGCTTGCGCACCGCGACCGGCATCGGCGGGCCGCCGACCGCACGTGCCAGCACGAAGATCTGCGCGCCCGCGGGCCATTGCGCATGCTGCACGGAGACGGGCAGCTGCACACGCACCTGCAGCAGTGCAGGCGAGGTCGCCGGGGCCGGATCATGCGCCTGTGCGGCCGCTTCGCGGGCAATGGCGATCTGTGCCTGCAGCGCCTGCGCGGCACCCGGTTCCAGGTGCGGCAGCAGGCCACTCCAGACATCGGCGGCTTCGCTGTTGCGGCCGCGCTGGCGCAGGGCGATGCCGAGCAGCCAGCTGGCCCGTTCGGCTTCGGGCGCCAGCGTGCGCGCCCGCTGCAGCCACAATACGGCGGTGTCGTCGAACTGCTTTCCGGCATCGGCCTGGGCGCGCGCCTGTGCCGCTTCCACCAGCACGCCCGGGTCGTCCGGTGCCAGTGCCACCGCGCGTGCGAAGGCTTCGGCAGCCGCGGCGGCGTTGCCCAGTTCGCTTTGCGAGCGGCCGAGCAGGGCCCAGCCATCGGCACGTTGTGGATCGCGCTGCAGCGCGCCCTGCAGGGCCTGCACGCCCTCGCGCAGGGTCGCCACCGATGGCGCCGGCTGCACCCGTGCCGCCTGCGGGTTCCCCACCAGCTGGTACAGGCAGGCGCCGGCGATGCCCACGGCAGCCACGGCGACGAGGAAGCCGGTGCGGCCTTGCCGCCGCAGCGGCCACAACACCAGCAGCGCAGTGAGCGCAGCGCTGGCGGCAGCCGCGAAAAGCAGCCAATCGTTCACCAGTCCTCTCCCACGTCGGCCGATGTCGGCGGTGCGGCGGCCACGGTACGGGCACGACGGCGGACGATGCCCACCACCACCAGCGCGCCGGCGCCCAGTACCAGCAGCGGACCACCCCACAGCAACCAGGTGCCCGGCTGCAGTGGGGGCTGGTAAAGCACGAAGTCGCCATAGCGGGCGACGAGGAAGCGCTTGATCTGCGTATCGTCATGGCCCTGCTGCATCAGCTGCAGTACCTCCCGGCGCAGGTCCTGGGCGATCTGGGCGTTGGAATCGGCCAGCGACTGGTTCTGGCACTGCACGCAGCGCAGCTGCGCGGCGAGGTCGTGGAAACGACGCTCCTCCGCTGCATCACGGAACTGCAGCGGCTTTGGGTCATGCAGTGGTTGCTGCGCCAGGCCGGGCAACGACCCGGCCAGCAGCAGTACCAGCAGCCCGCGCAGGCCGCTACGGAGCAACGCGCTGCGAACCGGCCGCATCGTTCTGAGCCTTCTCGATCTTCTCCAGCGCCGGGATCAGCTTCTCGTCGACCACCTTCTGCGTCATCGCTCCGCTGTACTTCCAGCGCACGATGCCGCTGCCGTCGACGAGGAAGGTCTCCGGCGCGGCCGTTACGCCCCAGTCGATCGCGGTACGGCCTTCGATGTCGCTGAGCACGACCATGAACGGATTGCCCAGCTGTTCCAGCCAGTGCAGGGCATCGGTGGGGTCGTCTTTCCAGTTGTAGCCGATCACGCGCACGCGCTTGCTCTCGGCGAAACGGGTGAGTACCGGGTGTTCCTCGCGGCAGGCCGCGCACCAGCTGCCCCAGACGTTCAGCAGATAGGGCGCACCGCGCAGTTCTTCGCTGCGCACGATCATCTGCGGATCGTGCAGCACCGGCAGCGCGAAGGCGGGGGCGGGCTTGTCGATGAGGGCCGAAGGCAGCACGTCGCGCTGCGGGTCGCCCGACTTCATCACGCCGTAGATCATCAACCCGAGCAGGCCGAAGAAGAACAGCACGCCGATAACGATGGCGACCGGCGGCAGCGGGCGGGAGGGGCGCGGGGCGGGGGACTCGGACATGGAAACTCCTACGGACGACGGAAGCGGCGGTCAGCGGCGGTGATGAATCCACCCAGGGCCATCAGCAGCGCGCCCAGCCAGATCCAGCGCACGAACGGTTTGATGTGGACGCGGACCGCCCATGCATTGTTGCCCAGCGGCTCACCCAATGCCACGTAGACATCACCGCCGATGCGCGCATCGATGCCGGCCTCGGTCATCACCTGGCCACCGCTGGCGTACTGCCGCTTCTCCGGATGCAGCAGGGCCAGTTCGCGGCCGTCGCGGAACACCCGCAGATGACCGCGGTCGGCAATGAAGTTGGGGCCCTCGCGGTGATCCACGCCTTCGAAGCGCACTTCGTGACCGCCGACCACGATCTGCTGGCCCGGTGCCAGCGCCACTTCGCGCTGCACGTTCAGCGCTTCCACCAGCAACGCGCCCGCCAGAAACACGGCGACGCCGGCATGGGCAACGATCATGCCGAGCATTTCGGCAGTAAAGCGGCCATTGCCACGCAACCGCTGCCAGACGAAGCGGGCGGTGCCCAGCGCGACCCAGGCCGCCGCGGCGACGCCGATGCCGGCTTTCCATCCGTTCTGCGGCGCCTGCCACCAGGCCAGCGCACCGAGCAGTACCGCCAGGCCGAACCAGGGGGCGAGCAGGGCCATCGTGTGCGAAGGCTGGTCGCGCTGCCATTTCACCAGCGGGCCGAAGGGCAGCAGCAGCACCAACGGCGCCATCAACAGCAGGAACAGGCTGCCGAAGTAGGGTGGGCCGACCGAAATCTTTCCCAGCGCCAGCGCATCGGCCAGCAGCGGGTACAGCGTGCCGAGCAGGACCATCGCGCAGGCGGTGGCCAGCAGCAGGTTGTTGGCCAGCAGCAGCGTTTCGCGCGAGGTTGCGGTGAAGCCGCGGCGGGCATCATCGGCGTCGATGCTCAGCTGGCCCGCGCGCAGCGTGTACAGCAGCAGGCTTCCACCCACCAGCAGTGACAGGAACACGAGGATGAACAGGCCCCGCGAAGGATCGGCGGCGAACGAGTGCACGCTGGTCAGCACGCCGGAGCGCACCAGGAACGTGCCCAGCAGCGACAGCGCGAATGCGGCGATCGCCAGCAGCAGGGTCCAGCTGCCGAAGGTGCCGCGCTTCTCGGTGACCGCTTGGGAGTGGATCAGTGCGGCGCCGACCAGCCATGGCATGAAGCTGGCGTTCTCGACCGGATCCCAGAACCACCAGCCGCCCCAGCCCAGTTCGTAGTAGGCCCACCAGCTGCCCAGGGCGATGCCCAGGGTCAGGAACGCCCAGGCGACATTGGTCCATGGCCGCGTCCAGCGCAGCCAGCGTGCGTCCACGCGTCCCTCCAGCAGCGCGGCCACGGCGAAGGCGAACGGCACCGCGAAACCCACGTAGCCCAGGTACAGCATCGGCGGGTGGATGATCAGTCCCGGATCCTGCAGCAGCGGATTGAGGTCACGGCCCTCCAGCGGGGCCGGGTTCAAGCGCAGGAACGGGTTGGAGGTGAAGATCAGGAAGGCGAGGAAGCCCATGCTGACGATGCCCATCACCGCCAGCACGCGCGCCTGCACGTGCCGGGGCAGGTGCCGTGAGAACAGCGCGACCGCTCCAGTCCACAGCGCCAGCACCAGCGCCCACATCAGCAGCGAGCCTTCGTGCGCGCCCCACACCGCCGAGTAGCGGTAGATGAGTGGCAGCAGTGAGTTGGAGTTCTCGGCCACGTAGCGCACCGAGAAGTCCTGCTGCACGAAGGTGGCGGTCAGCACCGCGAATGCACCGGCCACCAGCAGCAGCTGCGCGTAAGCGGCCGGCCGTGCCACCGCCATCCACGCCGCGTTGCCGCGATGGGCGCCGGCCAGCGGCAGGCCGGCCAGCAGCAGCGACGCCAGCAGTGCGCACAGCAGCAGGATCTGACCCAGTTCGGGCAGCACTCAGCGGACCTCGGGTGCCGTCACCGGCACGTCGTGCTTGAGATGGGCCTGGCCCATCTTGTCGGCCACTTCCTTCGGCACGTACTGCTCGTCGTGCTTGGCCAGCACTTCGTCGGCGACGAACACGGCGTTCTGCAGCGCGCCCTCCTGCAGGCGGCCGCTGGCGACCACGGCCGTGCCTTCGGCGAACATGTCCGGCAGGATGCGCGAGGTTGTCACCGCCAGCTGGGCATCGCCATCGGTGACCAAGAAGTGGGCTTCCAGCGAGCCGGGCGGGCGATTGAAGGAACCCTTCACCACCATGCCGCCGAGGCGGAACCGAGATTGCGGCTCGACGTCGCCACGCAGCACTTCGGAGGGCGTGTACAGGTAGGCAATGTTGCGCTCCAGTGCCATCGCCACAAGCGCGGTGGCCAGGCCGGAAGCGAGCAGGGCCAGCAGGACCCAGGCAAGGCGGCGGCGTTGGACCGGTGTCATCGTTCCAGCTCCGTGGACAGCGACGGTGGGACATCCTGGGCGCTGGCACGTGCCTGCTGCCGCTGCTGCCGGGCCTGTGCCATGCGCCGGGCGGCGCGCAGGCGCAGCCAGGAACCGAGCGCGTCGGCGCAGAGCACCAGCACGAACACCGCGTACGCACCGATCACGTAGGGCAGGTGGCTCATTGCGGGTTCTCCGCAGCAGCCTGCGCGGCGTCGATGCGGCCACCGACCCAGGCCTTGCCGGCCTCGCGGTCGAGATTGTCGGCGCGCGCCTTGGCCAGCACCGAACCGGCGAACCAGAACTTGGTACCGATCACCATCCACCACAGCGGGGCGATCATCGCACTGTCGATGGCCGATTCACCGAACACGTTGATCGACTGGCGCTGGTGCAACCCACCCCACCAGTCCACGGAATAGCGGATCACCGGCAGCAGGCTGACGCCGACGATGGCCAGCAGGCCGGCCGCACGGGCGGCACTGCGGCGGTCCTCGATGGCGTGGTACAGGCCGATCACGCCCAGATACAGGAACAGCAGCACCAGTTCGCTGGTCATTCGCGGGTCCCAGTCCCACCAGGTCCCCCACGTGCCCTTGCCCCAGATGCTGCCGGTGAGCAGGGTGATCAGCGTGAACCCCGCGCCCATCGGCGCGCACGCCATGGCCAGGATCTCGCAGACCTTGATCCGCCAGATCAGGGCAATGGCGGCGTACAGCGCCATCAGCGCGAATACGAACAGGCTCATCCAGGCGCTGGGCACATGGATGTAGAGGATGCGGAAACTGTCCAGCTGCCGGGCTTCCGGCGGCACCACCAGCAATGCCTGCCAGATTCCGACAAGCAGGACCGGCACGGCCGCGAGGTAGAACACCCGCGACCAGCGGGCGGCGAAACGATCGAACGTGGGCGGAGAACCGAGTTGGTGGAACCAGCGGACAATCGGATTCATGCGTGACGGCTATCCAGCAGGGGTGGATTGGCTCTCAGCTCGATCAACTCAGAGAAATACGAATCGCAGCGGCAGTCGCCAGCGGTGCCAGCACCAGTGCCACCAGCAGGCCGGCACCCAGCATCAGCAGCGCGCCGACCGGATCCTGTCCACGGCTGGCTGCAGCCAGGCTGCCTGCACCGAAGACCAGCACCGGTACGTACAACGGCAACGACAGCAACGCCACGAGAATACCAGAGCGCCGGATGCCCACGGTCAGTGCAGCGACCACACCACCGATCAGGCTCAGCAACGGTGTTCCCAGCAGCAACGATGCCAGCAACATCGGCAGCTGGTCATGCGGCAGATGCAGCATTTCCGCCAGCAGCGGGCTCAGTACGATCAGTGGCAGGGCCGTGGTGGCCCAGTGCAGCAGCACCCGCACCAGCACCAGCCACGCCAGTGGCACCGGTGCCAGCAGCCATTGCTCCAGCGAGCCATCCTCGGCGTCGGAGCGGAACAGCGAATCCAGCGCAAGCTGCCCGGCCAGCAGCACCGCCAGCCACAGCACTGCACCAGCGGTCGCCGCCAGCGGCTGTGGATCGCGTCCCTGTGCCAGTGCGAACAGCACCACTACCAGCAGGGCGAACAGCAGCGGCTGCAACGCATCGCCGCGGCGGCGCCAGAGCAGGCGCAGGTCACGCCTGACCAGGGCGCGCGCGGTCTGCCACAGGCCCGGTTCGGTACCCGGGGCGATCATGCGGCACCGCCGAGGTCGAGCTGGCGGGTACGCACCGGTGGTGCGGCGTAGGCCCCATGGGTGGTGACCAGGGCGGCGCCACCTGCACGCAGGTGTGCCGAAATCATCCGGTTGACCAGGGTGATGCCCTCCAGGTCGAGGTTGGCGTAGGGCTCGTCGAGCAGCCACAGCGGGGCGGGCGAGAGCCAGATGCGGGCCAGCGCCAGCCGCCGCTTCTGTCCGGCCGACAGGTGCCTCACCAGGGTGTCCTCATACCCGGCCAGGCCGACGATGGCCAGTGCATTGCCCGGCATCTGCCGCGCCCGGCGCCCGTGCAGGCCGCACAGGAAGTGCAGGTTCTCCAGTGTGTCCAGGTCCGGCTTCAGCGCGGGAAGATGGCTGAGATAGGCGACGTAGCGCGCCCGTTCGGCGTTGCTGGCGGGCCTGCCGTCGATCCGCACCTGGCCGGCGCCGGGTCGCGCAAGGCCGGCGAGCACGCGCAGCAGGGTGGTCTTGCCGGCACCGTTGCCGCCCTGCACGAGCAGCGCCTCGCCAGCATCCACGTGGAAGTCCAGCGGGCCGAACACGGGCGCGTCATTGCGCGAGAAGCTCAGGCCGCTGGCGGCCAGCAATGCAGGGGTGTCCAAGGGGCAGGGATCTTCATGCCGGAGTGCGGCGGCAATTGTAGCGATGAAATCTGCCCGGTAGCGCCAGGCCACGCCCGGCGAGCGTCAAGCGCGGTATCCCGCTGAAAGGGCATGTGCAAACAGCCGCCCGGCATGACCCGTCACGACCGGCCCGCGCCGCAGGCCGGGTCCGGATTTCGTACACTTCCAGCCCTTGTTCCCATTAGCCCAGGCCGATGCAACCCACCACCAAGCTGCCCAAGGTCGGTACCACCATCTTCACCGTCATGTCCCAGCTCGCTGCCGAGCACGGTGCAGTCAATCTGGGCCAGGGGTTTCCGGATTTTTCCGCGCCGCAGCGCCTGATCGACGAAACCGCCAAGGCGATGGCGGCCGGCCTGAACCAGTATCCGCCGATGACCGGTGTGGCGCCGCTGCGCCAGGCCATCGCGCAGAAGTCACTGGACCTGTATGGCGCCCAGGTCGACCCGGACACCGAAATCACCGTCACCAGCGGCGCGACCGAGGCCATCTTCAACGCCATCCACGCCGTGGTGCGTGCCGGCGAGGAGGTGATCGTGCTGGACCCCGCATATGACTGCTACGAGCCGGCCATCGAGCTGGCCGGCGCCACCGCCGTGCACGTGCCGCTGGACCCGCAGACGTTCGCCGTGGACTGGGACCGCGTGCGTGCGGCCATCACGCCGCGCACCCGCATGCTGATGGTCAACACCCCGCACAACCCCTCCGGTGCGATGCTGGACGAGGCCGACATGCAGGCGCTGGCCGACGTGCTGCGTGGCACGCAGATCTACCTGATTTCCGATGAGGTGTACGAGCACATCATCTACGATGGCCGCCGCCACGAATCGGTGCTGCGCTACCCGGAACTGCGCGAGCGGACCTTCGTCATCTCCAGCTTCGGCAAGACCTACCACTGCACCGGCTGGAAGATCGGTTATGCGGTGGCGCCGCCGCTGCTGACCGCGGAATTCCGCAAGGTGCACCAGTACAACACCTTCACCAGCTTCGGCCCGGCCCAGTATGGCTTTGCCGCGATGATCCGCGACGAACCGGAGCACCACCTGGAACTGGGCGCGTTCTACCAGGCCAAGCGTGACCGCTTCCGCGAGCAGCTGGCCGGTACGCGGCTGAAGCCGCTGCCGGTGCCGGGCGGCTACTTCCAGCTGGTCGATTATTCGGCCATCAGCGATCTGCCCGACCACGAATTCGTGAAGTGGCTGACCGTCGAGAAGGGCGTCACCGCCATCCCGCTGTCGCCGTTCTACGAAACCGCACCGACCGGCCAGCGCCTGGTACGGCTGTGCTTCGCCAAGAACGAGGCGACCCTGGACGCGGCGATCGAACGCCTGCGCCTGCTGTGAGCGGAGTGACGACCATGCAGGATCTGCGCATTTCCCTCGTCCAGGGCGACACCCGCTGGCACGACCCGGCCGGCAACCGCACCTACTATGGCGCGCTGCTGGCGCCGCTCGCCGGCACCACAGATCTGGTGATCCTGCCCGAGACCTTCACCAGTGGCTTCTCCAACGAGGCCATTGCCCAGGCTGAAGGCATGGATGGCCCCACCGTGGCGTGGGTGCGCGAACAGGCCAGGGCCTTGAACGCGGCGGTGGTCGGCAGTGTGCAGCTGCGCGACGGCGCGGGCGTGTACAACCGGCTGCTGTTCGCGACCCCCGACGGTGGACTGCAGTACTACGACAAGCGCCACCTGTTCCGCTATGGCGGCGAGCACGAGCGCTATGCCGCCGGCCGCGACCGCCTCTGCGTGGAATGGAAGGGCTGGCGCATCAATCCGCAGGTCTGCTACGACCTGCGGTTCCCGGTGTTCTGCCGCAACCGCTACAACGTGGAACGGCCCGAACAGCTGGATTTCGATCTGCAGATCTTCGTTGCCAACTGGCCCTCGGCGCGTGCCTACGCGTGGAAGACGCTGCTGCGCGCACGTGCGATCGAGAACCTGTGCTTCGTCGCTGCGGTCAACCGTGTCGGCGTGGACGGCAACCAACTGCACTATGCCGGCGACAGCGCCGTGCTGGATTTCCTCGGCCAGCCGCAGGTGGAGATCCGCGAGCGCGAGCAGGTGGTGACCACCACCATCTCGGCCGACGCGCTGGCGCTGCACCGTGCGCGCTTCCCGGCGATGCTCGATGCCGATGCTTTCCATCTGGACGTGCAGGCCTGAACGAAGGGCTGAACGCTGCCCGCATCACCGTGCGCGCCTGCATTCACCCTGCACGCGCGCGCTGCTAGATTCGCCGGCAGTCCGAACGCTGTGGAAGTCCTGCCGATGAACAAGTCCCTTGCCCTGTTGCTGGCGCTGGCCGCCACCTCCCTGGCTCCGGCCGCGCATGCCGGTGGCAACCTCGACTGCCACCTGCGCTACAACCTGTCCGGCTGGTCGCTGATCTACAAGACGGCCTCGGGCACCGGCACCGTCATCTGCAGCAACGGTGCCAGTCTGCCGGTGCGCATCCAGATGAAGGGCGGTGGCCTGACCGTTGGCAAATCGAAGATCACCGACGGGCGCGGCAGCTTCACCGGCGCCGTCAGCGTGGATGAACTGCTCGGTACCTACGCGTCGGTGGGGGCTCATGCCGGTGCGGTGAAATCCAGCAATGCGCAGGTGATGACCAAGGGCGACATCTCGCTGGCGCTGTCCGGTACCGGCAAGGGCTGGGACCTGGGTGTGGACGGCACGGCCTTCACCATCAGCCGACGTTGACCGGTTCCCGTCGCAGCGGCACCCGATAACGAAAAACCCCGGCCAATGCCGGGGTTTTTCATGTCAGGCGTGCTGCCGATCAGCCGCCGCGCGGGCCGCCGCGACGGGGGCCACCCGGGCCACGATTGCCGCCGGGGCCGCCCGCACCGCGGTTGCCCCCCGGACCGCCGGGGCCGCGATTGCCACCGGGGCCACCCGGGCCACGGTTGCCGCCGCCGGGACCGCGGCCGCCCGGACGGGCACCCTGCGCCGGCTTCGGGCTGCCATACGGATTGAAGCCCGGGTTGGCGTGGTCGGACGGGAAGCTCGGGGCGTTGCCCGGATGCCCGTACGGATGCTTGTTGCCCTGCGCGCCCTGGCTGCGGTTGCCCGCGCCGGGACGGCCCTGGCCACCGGCGCCGCCGCGACCCTGGCCGCCTGCGGCGCCCGGACCCTTCGGCTTGCCATAAGGACGGCCCTGGCCGCCGCCCGGACCACGCGCGCCCGGACCGGCGTTGCGGTGGCCGCTCGGGCCGGTGCTGACGCCATCGGGCACGTACCAGGTGCGGAACGCAGCCGGATTGCCTTCCGGCAGCGAACGGTCATTCTTCGGCTTGCGCTGCTTGAACGGCTTCTGCGACTGCTTGGCCGCGGCCTCGCCACTGACCGTGAGGCCGCCCTTGAAGCCGCCCCCCTTGCCGTTGCGTCCACGGCCACGGTCTTCGCGCAGGGTGTCGAAACGGCGCAGTTCGCGCCCTTCGTCGGCCGTGCTGTGGCCATTGACGTAGGCGTTGCCACGGCCACCTTCACGCACGCGCACGGTGGTCTTGGCGGCGCGGCGCTGGCCGATCACCGGCTGCAGGGTGAGGGCCGACGGAGCGCCTTCTTCCAGCTTCAGTTCAGCACGCAGCGCTTCGACCTGGGCGCTCGGCAGCTCGACCGACTGGCCACGGGCCAGTTCGCGCGGCAGGCTGACCCGGCCGTAGCGGGTGCGCTTGAGGCGACTGACCTGGCAGCCCTGCGATTCCCACAGGCGGCGCACTTCGCGGTTGCGGCCTTCCTTGACCACGACGCGGAACCAGTCGTGCGAATCGGTACCGCCGATGCGTTCGATCTCGTCGAACTTGGCCGGGCCGTCTTCCAGCGCGACGCCACGGGCAAGGCGGTCGACGATGGCATCGGCCACCTTTTCCTGGCCTTCCGGTGCACGCACGCGGACCACGTACTCGCGCTCGACCTCGAAGGACGGGTGCATCATCGCGTTGGCCAGTTCACCGTCGGTGGTCGCCAGCAGCAGGCCGGTGGTGTTGATGTCGAGGCGACCGATCGCGATCCAGCGCGCGCCCTTCAGCGGCGGCAGCGATTCGAACACGGTCGGACGGCCTTCGGGGTCTTCGCGGGTGGTCACTTCGCCTTCCGGCTTGTTGTAGACCAGCACGCGCGAGGGTTCGGACAGCGCCGTGGCGACGAAGCCGCGGCCGTCCAGTTCGATCTTGTCGCCGCTCTTGACCGACATGCCGGTCTGCGCAACTTCACCGTTGACCTTGACCAGGCCTTCGGCGATGCGCTGTTCCAGCGCGCGGCGCGAGCCAAGGCCAGCCTGGGCCAGGACCTTGTGCAGGCGTTCTTCCAACTTGAACTGTTCGGAGGTGGCTTCGCGCTTGAGCGAGAGCTTGTTCAACGACAGCTTGCGAGGGGTGTCACTCATCAGTTTTGCTCCGGCCGACGGTTTCGAGGTCGGCCTCTGGTTCGGAATCGGCTTGGTCAACAGCCACGGTCGTCGTCGCGACGGCGTTGTCTTCGCGTTCGTTCACTGGCACCGCGCGCTCGCCCGGCGCGGAATCGGGGTGCCCATCATCGAGGGGCGAAGGTGCTTGCTCATCGGTGGCCGCCGCAGGGACTGCGTCGGCGGAATGCGGGGTGTTGCCACCGGCCAGGCCGGCATCATCATTGGCGGCCCCGTCCGGCTCGGCCGAAACGTCGGGGCCGTCGGCGCTGGCGGCAGCCGGTGCATCGCGGTCCAGGGCCAGCTGTGGTTCCAGCTCGCCCAGGTCCTTCAACTCCGACAGCGGCGGCAGCTCATCCAGGCGCTTGAGGCCGAAGTAATCCAGGAAGCCCTTGGTGGTGCCGAACAGTGCCGGCTTGCCGGGCACGTCGCGGTGGCCGACGACGCGGATCCATTCGCGTTCTTCCAGTGCCTGGATGATGTTGCTGCTGACAGCGACGCCGCGCACCTGCTCGATCTCGCCGCGGGTGATCGGTTGCCGGTAGGCGATCAGCGCCAGCGTTTCCAGGGTGGCACGGGTGTAGCGGGTCTTGCGTTCGGTCCACAGCCGGCTGATCCAGCCATGCACCTCGCCGGTGACCTGGTAGCGGAAGCCCGAGGCGACCTCGACCAGTTCCACGCCGCGGCCTTCGCAGCCTTCGCGCAGGTGCTCCAGCGCACGTTCGATGCTGCCCGGCGGTGCTGGTTCCTCTTCCGGGAACAGGTCTTTCAGCTGGGCCAGGGTCAGCGGCTGGCTGGAGGCCAGCAGGGCACCTTCGACAATGCGGTTGATCAGCGGTTGATCCATCGGCAGGCAGCGCTCACTCGTTCTCGTTGGCGGCGTCGTTGTCGTCGAACTCGCTGCTGAACTGCAGCGGGGCATTGGTGTTGCCGGCCGCCAGCGACTTCACGTAGATCGCCGCCAGCGGTTCCTCCTGGACGATGTCCAGCAGTTGCTCCTTGGCCAGTTCCAGCACGGCCAGGAAGGTGACCAGCACGCCCAGCTTGCCTTCTTCAGCAGTGAACAGGCTTTCAAAACGGTAGAACCTGCCGTCTTCCATGCGGCCGAGCACTTCGCCCATGCGCTGCCTCACGCTCAGCGCCTCGCGCTTGATCGCGTGGCCGCTGAACAGCTCGGCGCGCTTGAGCACATCGTGCAGCGCCAGCAGCATCTCCTTCAGGTCCACCGGCGGCGGCAGTTTCACCGTGGCGCGTTCGGGCATGAAGGCATGGGCCACCGTGGTGTCCCGGTCCTGGCGGGGCAGGGCATCGATGTCCTCCGCCGCCTGCTTGAAACGTTCGTACTCCTGCAGCCGGCGCACCAGTTCGGCGCGCGGATCGGCTTCATCGCCTTCGTCGCTGACCGGACGCGGCAGCAGCATGCGCGACTTCACCTCGGCCAGGATCGCTGCCATCACCAGATACTCGGCCGCCAGTTCGAAGCGCAGCTCGCGCATCACGGTGATGTACTCCACGTACTGCCGGGTGATCTCGGCCACGGGGATGTCCAGCACGTCCAGGTTCTGCCGGCGGATCAGGTACAGCAGCAGGTCCAGCGGACCTTCGAAGGCATCCAGGATGACTTCCAGCGCGTCCGGCGGGATGTACAGGTCCTGCGGGATCTGCAGGACCGGTTGCCCATGCACGACGGCCAGCGGCATTTCCTGCTGCTGGGGGGCGGGCGGCCGGGTTGGCGGGTTCGCGTCGAGCGCGAGTTCGGAAGTCATCTAATGGACATCAGGATTGCAACGGACCAGTCGCGGCACCCGGCGCCGCGCGTGCACCGCGGGCCCCAAGGCACCAGGCGCGCCTGTCTCGGCGCGATTCCACACATATCAAACAGCAGGACGCGCCGCAGGAGACGGCAGCGACGGGACTACGGGGAGGTCGTCTACGTGGCCTGCCCGGAAGCGGCAGGTCGGTCGTCGGGGGCTGCGTTGGCCGCAAAAACCGACGGGTTGCTGCATCCAGCCACGTGCAATGGACTCTAGGGTAAGCCTTTGCCGCGCCAGTGTCCAGCCGCGGCCAGGGCGAGGGGGCTTTGGCTAGAATTGGCGGACCCGACAACGCGAGCGAGGAAATGCCGGTGTGGTATGTGATTGAAGGCTATGACGGCCAGGACGTGCTGACGCAACGGCTGCAGGCCCGGCCGGAACACCTGGCGCGGCTGCACGCGCTGCGTGATGAGGGGAGACTGCTGCTGGCCGGGCCCTGTCCGGCGATCGACAGCGAAGATCCAGGCCCGGCGGGGTTCAGTGGTTCGGTGGTGATCGCCCGCTTCGGGTCGCTGCCGGAGGCGCAGGCCTGGGCCGATGCGGACCCCTATGTGGCCGCAGGTGTCTATGAAAGGGTGCAGGTGCGGCCCTTCCGCCAGGTGCTGCCGTGAACGCGGACCGGATCGAGCGAATCCGTGATGCGCTGCAGCAGGCGCTGGCCCCGAGCGTGCTCGAGATCGAGGACGACAGTCATCGTCATGCCGGCCACGCTGGCGCGCGCGATGGCCGTGGCCATTTCAACGTGCATGTGGTCAGCGAGCGCTTTGCCGGCCTCGGCCCGCTGGCCCGCCACCGCGCGGTATACGCCGCATTGGGGTCGATGATGGAGACCGACATCCACGCGCTGTCCATCCGCGCGCTGGCACCGTCAGAACAGGGCTGAGCCCTTGTCCCGCACTGTCATTGCCGGTCCGTGCGTGGACCGTCAGGGACAGATTTCCATGTCCATTTCAGGACATTCGTCTAACGGACAGTTTACAAGCCCAGATGGAAACGCTTACATTCCGCGCCAATGCTGGTAGGTCCAAGCCGTGGAGGGCGGCTTCGTGAACAAGGCAGCCATTACAATCAAGGATGTCGCACGCGAAGCCCGGGTCTCCGTGGCCACGGTTTCCCGCGCGCTCAACGGGCATGAAAATGTCGCCGAACCGGTCCGCCAGCTTGTGCTGGAGGTGGCCGCACGGCTGCGTTACACCCCGCACGCCGCCGCCCGCAGCCTGAGCAGCCGCCGCACCAACACGGTGGGCGTGGTGCTGCCGGACCTGTACGGCGAGTTCTTCTCCGAGCTGATGCGCGGCATCGACGGCGTTGCCCGCAGTCGCCGCCAGCATCTGCTGGTGTCCAGCTACCACGGCGACCAGGAGCAGCAGGGTGCTGCCCTGCGCGCCATGCGCGGGCGTGTCGATGGCCTGCTGGTGCTCTCGCCCTATGCGGAGAGCCCCGGCTTCCTGACCGACAACCTGCCGCAGTCGCTGCCCACCGTACTGATCAACACCTATCTGCCTGGGCAGGATCATCCGGTGTTGAGCATCGACGACCACGCGGGCGCAATGGCGATGACCCGTCATCTGCTCGATGCCGGTCACCGGCGCATCGCCTTCATTTCTGGCCCGGACCTCAACTTCGACGCGCGCGAGCGCCTGCGCGGCTTCCGTGACGCGCTGGCGGCTGCCGGCGGCAGCGCCGAAGGCATCGAGCTGCCCGGTGATTTCGACGAAGCTTCCGGCCATCGCGCCGGTCAGGAGTTGTTGGCAGCCGGCACGCTGCCCGATGCCGTGTTCGCCGCCAACGACATGATGGCACTTGGCTGCCTGTACGCCTTCGCGCAGGCAGGCGTCCATGTCCCGTCCGATGTCGCCCTGGCGGGTTTTGATGACATTCCGCTGGCACGTTTCGTTCACCCGTCGCTGACCACCATGCAGGTCAGCATCGCCGAGCTCGGCGATCGGGCGATGACGCGCCTGATGCAGTTGATGGACGGCACCTCCACGGAAGGGGCCGGGGACAAGCAGACCCTGGTACCCCGTCTCGTTGTTCGCGATTCCACCACTCCGCCATCCGGCCGTTGAAGCCGGAGGCGTTCCTTCTTTTTTGATTGATCGCAGGGGACCGCACACGCGGTCGCCGCCACCCGGAGATTGAGTTGATGATGCATTCCACTATCCGCACGCCGGCGCGCCGGCTGCTGAGCACCGCACTGGTCAGCTGCCTGATGCTGGCCGCCGCCCCGAACGCCCTGGCGCAGTCGGCCAACGCCAGCCTGCGCGGCCAGGTTGCCGGCGCACAGGCCGGTTCGGAGGTCACCGCCACCAACGTTGCGACCGGCACCGTGCGCCGCGGCACCGTCCGCGCCGACGGCAGCTACTCGCTGATGGGCCTGGACCCGGGCACCTACGACGTGGTGGCCAACGGCCAGACCCAGAAGGTCACCGTGACCGTGGCCTCCACCGCCACCCTGAACTTCGCCGGCGCTGCCAGCAGTACCCCGGGTTCAACCGCGGCCACCAACCTGGACACCGTCAACGTCGTCGCGCCGACCCTGCTGCAGGAAGTGCGCACGTCCGAAGTCGGCAAGACCGTCAGCCTGCAGCAGATCCAGACCACTCCGCAGGTGTCGCGCAACTTCCTGGAGTTCGCCGATGCGGTGCCGGGCCTGATCTTCACCCGTGATGCGAAGGGCAACACCTCGCTGCGCGGCGGCGCCACCAATGCCGATGGCACCAACGTGTACATCGATGGCGTTGGCCAGAAGAGCTACGTCAAGGGCGGCGGTGTGGCCGGCCAGTCCGGCAGCGCCGGCAACCCCTTCCCGCAGCTGGCCATTGGCGAATACAAGGTCATCAGCGGCAACTACAAGGCCGAGTACGGCCAGGTCTCGAGCGCTGCGGTGACCGCCGCGACCAAGTCCGGCACCAACGAATTCAAGGGTGAGGCGTTCTATCGCTACACCGACGAGGACATGCGCGCCAAGACCCCGGCCGAACGCCAGGGCGGCAAGGACAAGCAGGTGTCGGCCGAGAAGGAATACGGCTTCGCGCTGGGCGGCCCGATCATCCAGGACAAGGCCCACTTCTTCGTGACCTACGAAGCCAAGCGCTTCGACCTGCCGGTCACCATCGCACCGGACGGTGCGGTCACCGGTGCCGCCGGTCTGCTGCCGCCCGCCGGCGCCGCCGGTCTCGGCCCGGCCAGCCAGCCGTTCCAGCAGGACCTGATCTTCGGCAAGATCGACTTCGAGCCGACCGACAACGATCGCATCGAGCTGACCTTCCAGGACCGCGACGAAACGCAGTCGCAGTTCAGTGGCCAGACCTCGCCGGAAGCCGGCCGTGAAGTGGTCAATACCGACCGTCGTTACGCGCTGCGCTGGAACCACAGCGGCGAGCGCTACTACAACGAATTGATGGTCACCCACGAAGATTCGTTCAACAACCCGACCCCGCTGACCCTGGCCAACGGCATCACCTACACCGCGCCGGACGGTCCTGAAGACCGCACGATCGTGAAGATCGGTGGCGCCTCGGCACTGGACTCGCAGGTGAAGGGCCAGAAGGGCTGGTCGATCGAAGACAACCTGACCCTGGATGGCATCCAGTGGGCGGGCGACCACACCATCAAGATGGGCGTGAAGTACAAGCAGATCGACCTGTACGCTTCCGATGCGGCGCAGATCAACCCGACCTTCACCTACACCCTGGGTGATCCGGACTTCCCGGATTCCATTCCGTACAAGGCGCAGTTCGTCAAGCCGGTGACCGGCGTGTCGGGCGTGTCCGGCGAAGTACGCTCCAAGTCCAAGCAGTACGGCGTGTTCATCCAGGACGACTGGCAGGTCAATGACCACCTGCAGCTGAACATCGGCCTGCGCTGGGACTACGAGAAGACCCCGTCCTACCTGGACTTCGTGACCCCGCAGCAGGTGGTCGATGCCATCTATTCGCAGGATCCGCGCGCACCCGCCGGCCAGACCTACGCCGATTCGCTGGCGCTGGGCGGCCTGGACATCAGCGACTACATCAGCAACGGTCACAACCGCAAGGCATTCAAGGATGCCTGGCAGCCGCGCCTGGGCTTCTCGTATGACATCAACGCCGACGAGCAGCATGTGATCCACGGTGGTGCCGGCCGTTCCTACGACCGCGACCTGTTCGACAACCTGCAGCTGGAGACCACCAAGCTGGCCCTGCCGCAGCCGACCATCTACTTCCGCAACCCGGCCACCGGGACCTGCATCAACGGTCAGGCCGCCTGCTACGACTGGAATCCGAACCTGCTCAACGGCATCGGCAACCTGCAGGCGCTGGTGGGATCGACCAGCAACGCCGGCCTGGAGGTCGACCTGCTGAACAACAAGCTGAAGGCGCCGTACTCGGATCAGTTCAGCCTGGGCATGAGCAACCAGATCGGTGACTGGCTGACCGATGCCACCATCGCCCGCACCCTGAGCTACGACGGTTTCGCCTTCACCCTGGGCAACCGTTACCCGACCGGCCAGTTCTTCGATGATCCGCGCCTGTGCGGCGGTACCGAGCCGGGTCTGAGCCAGGCCTGGAGCTGCAACGTGCCGGGCTTCGGCAGCCTGATCATCGGCCAGCAGGGCATCAAGACCCGTGCCACGCAGGTGCTGCTGTCGGCGCAGAAGCCGTTCACCAAGGAAAGCGGCTGGGGCACCTCGATCGCCTACACCTGGACCACCGCCCGCCACAACCGCGACATCAACGAGAAGTACGCCTTCGACCGTGGCCTGATCGGCGATTACCCGACCATCCGTTCCAACGGTGCCCCCCGTCACCGCCTGGTGGTGACCGGTTCGTACGCGGGCTTCTGGGGCATCACCTTCGGCGGCAAGATCACCCTGGCAACGCCGACGGCCGTCAACGACTGGTACCCCGTGCCGCAGGCCAGCGGCTACACCCTGCCGACCCCTCAGGCGGCCGTGCCCAACGCCAACGGCAAGTTCCTGGTGGGTGGCAAGATCTTCGGCTACCGCTCGGTCGACCTGCAGGCGACGAAGACGTTCAAGATGCCGGGTGATACCGAGCTGTACGCTCGCCTGGACATCATCAACGTGTTCGATTTCGACAACTTCTCCACCTACAACTACGTCAAGACCAACGGCAAGCTGCAGGCCAGCTACAACGAGACCGGTGACATCATCGGTACGCCCCGCCAGATCAAGGCGGAAGTGGGCTTCCGCTTCTAAGCGGGTATGCCTGCTGCAGGAGTCGATGCCGCCGGTTCGCCGGCGGCATCGGCAACTGCGATGATCGCGCTGTCAGGCCACGTTCCCGTGGCTTTTTTAAACGCGTGGTTTGTAAACGATTTCAGATCATTGGACGTTATGCTTTCCCATCGATCAGTCCACCGGAGGAACCGCGCCATGCAGGCACGCCACCTGTTGTCCGCCGCAGCGATGACCCTGGCCATCGCCGCCTGCAAGCCGGCCCAGCAGGAGCCCGCCAAACCCCGGCCGCCGGTGATCCTGATCGAGGCCGACGCACCGCCGCGGCCGATGAAGCCGGAACTGCCGCCGCTGTTCGATGACATTGAACGCCGCACCTTCCAGTTCTTCTGGGACACCACCAATGAAGTGAACGGCCTGACACCGGACCGTTATCCGTCACGCCCGTTCGCCAGCATCGCCTCGGTCGGCTTCGCGCTCACCGCCTATCCGATCGGCATCGAGAATGGCTGGGTCAGCCGCAACCAGGCGATCGACCGCACGCTGACGACGCTGAAGTTCTTCCGTGACGTGCCGATGGGCCCGCAGCGCACCGGCAAAGCCGGCTACAAGGGCTTCTACTATCACTTCCTGGACATGCAGGAAGGCCGCCGCTACGACAGCTGGGTCGAACTGTCGTCGGTGGATACCGCGCTGCTGATGATGGGCGTGCTGTTCGCGCAGTCCTATTACGACGGCGATGATCCGCGCGAGAAGGAAATCCGGCAGATTGCCGATACCCTGTACAGGAAGATCGACTGGCCGTGGCTGCAGCAGCGCGCGCCGCTGATCTCGATGGGCTGGTTCCCCGAAAGCGGCTTCATCGACCACGACTGGATGGGCTACAACGAGGCGATGATGGTGTACATCCTTGCCCTCGGCTCGCCCACGCATCCGGTCAGCCCCGACGCATGGACGGTGTGGACCCGGACCTACGACAACGACTGGGGCGTCTACCAGGGCCAGGAATACCTGTCCTTCGGGCCACTGTTCGGCCACCAGTACAGCCATGTCTGGATCGATTTCCGCGATATCCAGGATGCCTACATGCGCGAGCGCGGCAGCACCTACTTCCTCAACAGCCGCTCGGCCGCGTTGGCCCAGCGCGAGTACGCCATCGCCAACCCGATGCAGTGGAAGGAGTACGGTGAGAACGTGTGGGGACTGACCGCCAGCGATGGTCCGCAGAACACCACCCAGGAATATCGCGGCGAGCAGCGCCAGTTCCGCCACTACTCCTCGCGCGGCGCCGGCCTGCGCGAGAACTTCGACGACGGCACCATCGCGCCGACCGCGGCGGTGGCCTCGATCGTGTTCGCCCCGGAGCAGGTCATTCCGGCCACGCTGGAGATGCACAAGCGCTTCGGCGATTACATCTATTCCAGCTACGGCTTCCTGGATTCGTTCAATCCCAGCTTCAGCTACGACATTCCGATCAAGACCGGGCGCCTGGTGCCGGATCGTGGCTGGGTCGCCAGCGACTACATCGCCATCGACCAGGGCCCGATCCTGACCATGATCGCCAATTACCGCAACGACTTCGTGTGGGAAGTCATGAAGAAGAACCCCTACATCCGCAAGGGGCTGGAGCGCGCCGGATTCAGCGGCGGCTGGCTGGCCCCCGAGGGCTCGTTCCAGCCGCTGGAACTGCAGAAGGACGAGAAGGCTGCATCGGCGCGCGCGGTCGGCATCGCCGAGTCACGCGCGGCCGCCGCACAGGAACAGAAGAACAATGCCAACCGCACCACAGGCCAGGGAAAGTAACGCTGTGCAGAACTGGCTCCATCGCATGCGCCGCTGGGCGCTGCCGGCCCTGGCCGCGCTGGTCGTGGCGGGCTGCGCCCGTACCGAACCGGGCACCACCACCGTGCGCTTCTGGGCGATGGGGCGCGAAGCGGAAGTGGTCAGCGAGCTGATCCACGAATTCGAGGCCGAGAATCCCGGCATCAAGGTGGATGTGCAGAACATCCCATGGACTGCGGCGCACGAGAAGCTGCTCACCGCGTTCGCCGCCGATGGCCTGCCCGATGTCTGCCAGCTGGGCAACACCTGGGTTCCCGAATTCGCCGAGCTCGATGCGCTGACGCCACTGCAACCGTTCGTGCAGCGCTCGGCGGTGGTCGACCCGAAGGATTACTTCCAGGGCATCTGGGACACCAACGTGATCCATGGCGAGCTGGTGGGCGTGCCGTGGTACGTCGATACCCGCCTGATCTATTACCGCAAGGACCTGCTGGCCAAGGCCGGTTACGACCACCCGCCACGGACCTGGCAGGAGTGGAACGAACAGATGGCGGCGATCAAGCGGATGCAGGGGCCGAACCGCTATGCCGTGCTGATGCCGATCAACGAGTTCGAGCAGCAGCTGTCGCTGGCGCTGCAGCAACCCGATCCGCTGCTGCGCGACGACGATACCCGTGGCAACTTCTCCAGCCCGGGCTTCCGCCGCACGCTGGCTTTCTACGCCAACATGTTCGAGCAGGGCTGGGCGCCGAAGATGTCCGAGACGCAGATCTCCAATGTCTGGGATGAATTCTTCCGCGGCTTCAACGTGTTCTACATCTCCGGCCCCTGGAACATCCGCGAGTTCAAGAAGCTGCAGCCGAAGGCGCTGGAAGGGCAGTGGGGCACCGCCGCGTTGCCGGGCCCGGATGGCCCCGGTGCGGGCATCGCCGGCGGTACCAGCCTGGTGATCTTCCGCAAATCGCAGCAGAAGCAAGCCTCCTGGAAGCTGATCGAGTTCCTGTCGCGCCCGGAAATCCAGGCCCGTTTCCATTCGATCATCGGTGATCTGCCGCCGCGTCGCAGTGCCTGGGATGCACCGTCCCTGGCCGGTGATCCGCTGGCGGCGGCGTTCCGCGACCAGCTGGAGCGGGTCAGGCCGACGCCCAAGGTGCTTGAGTGGGAGCGCATCGTGCAGGAAATGCGCATCGTCACCGAAAAGGTGGTGCGCGGCGGGATGCCCCAGGACGACGCCGTGGCCGAGCTGGACCAGCGCGTGGACAAGGTGCTGGCCAAGCGTCGCTGGATGCATGAACAACAACGCCTGCAGGAGCGCGCGCCATCGCCGACGCGTTCAAGCAGCACCCTGGCCGATGGGGGCGCGCAATGAAACGAACTTCGCTGGCCGGATGGATCTTCGCAGGCCCCTCGCTGATCGTGCTGGGGGTGTTCTTCGGCCTGCCGGTCGCCTCGGCGCTGGCGCTCAGCGTCACCGACTTCGACCTGTACGCATTGGCCGACAGCAGCAACCTGCGTTTCGTCGGCCTCGGCAACTACATCGACCTGCTGCAGACGCCGATGTTCTGGAAGTCGCTGTGGAACACCAGCTACTTCGTGCTGATCGGTGTGCCGCTGTCGATCGGTGTGTCACTGGGCGCGGCGATGCTGCTGAACGCGCCTGCCGCGCGTTTCAAGGCGCTGTTCCGCACCGCGCTGTTCGCGCCGGTGGTGACCACGCTGGTGGCGGTGGCGGTGATCTGGCGCTACCTGTTCCATACCAGCTACGGCCTGGTCAACTACGGCCTGGGCCATCTGGGCATCAGCCCGATCGACTGGCTGGGCGATCCGAACTGGGCGATGCCCACCATCATGCTGTTCGCGGTGTGGAAGAACTTCGGCTACAACATGGTGATCTTCCTGGCCGGCCTGCAGGCGATCCCGCATGATCTGTACGAAGCGGCGCGGATCGACGGTGCCTCGCGCTGGAAGCAGTTCCTGCACATCACCCTGCCCATGCTCGGCCCGGTGCTGCTCGTGGTCGGAGTGATCACCGTCTCCGGCTACTTCCAGCTGTTCGCCGAGCCTTACGTGATGACGCGTGGCGACCCGCTGCAGAGCACGGTCAGCGTGCTGTATTTCATGTTCGAGGAAGGCTTCAAGTGGTGGAACCTGGGACGCGCCTCCGCGGTGGCATTCCTGCTGTTCCTGATCATCCTGGCGGTGACCACCGTGATGCTGCGCTTTGGCCGCAGGAGGCAGTTGGTATGAGTCGTGAAATCGGCCAGTCGCGCTGGCATCCGTGGTGGATCAACGGCGCGTTGCTGGTGCTGGCCCTGGTCAGCCTGGCGCCGCTGCTGTGGATGGTCTCGGTCTCGTTCATGCCGCAGGGCGAGGCCAGCCATTTCCCGCCTCCGCTGTTGCCCTCGCAGGTGACCACCCACAACTACCACGAGCTGTTCGCGCGTACCGGCATGGGCGGCAATTTCGCCAACAGCCTGCTGGTGTCGCTGGCGATCACGCTGGGCTCGCTGCTGCTCAATACGATGGCCGGCTATGCGTTCGCCAAGCTGAATTTCGTTGGCCGTGAGCGCCTGTTCCAGGTGTTGATGGCGGCGCTGGTCATTCCCGCCCAGGTGGCGATGCTGCCGCTGTTCCTGCTGATGAAGCAGCTGGGGCTGGTCAACAGCTTCGGTGGCGTGATCGTGCCGGCGCTGGCGAGCGTGTTCGGCATCTTCCTGGTGCGGCAGTACGCGCGGTCGATCCCGGACGAACTGCTGGAGGCCGCGCGCATCGACGGGGCAGGGGAGCTGCGCATCTTCTTCCAGATCGTGCTGCCGATGCTCAAGCCGGTGCTGGTGACCCTGGCGATCTTCACCTTCATGGGCGCATGGAACGATTTCATGTGGCCGCTGATCGTGTTGACCGATCAGGAGCACTACACTTTGCCGGTGGCCCTGGCCACCCTCTCGCGCGAACACATCATGGACGTGGAAATGATGATGGCCGGCGCGGTGGTTACCGTGGTTCCGGTGCTGGCACTGTTCCTGGTGCTGCAGCGGTACTACATCCAAGGATTGTTGCTGGGGAGCGTGAAGGGATGAAGGGTGCGATCGCCGTTGGACTGGGCCTGTTGTGGACCTCCCTGGCGATCGCCGCCCCTCCGGCGCTGCCGGCGCCGAAGGTGCTGGACGACTTCGACGATGTCAGTGCCTGGAAGCTGGTGCTGTCCGACCAGGTCAGCGGCTCGCTGCGCCCGGTCAGCGGCGCGGGTGGCGGCCGCGCGCTGTGCCTGGATTACGACTTCCACAACGTATCGGGCTACGTCGGCATCCGTCGCGCGCTGACGGTCGAGTATCCGGTCAACTACCGCTTCGGCTTCCAGCTGCGCGGTGATTCACCGGCCAATGATCTGCAGTTCAAGCTGATCGACGCCAGCGGTGACAACGTGTGGTGGGTCAACCGCCCCGGTTACAGTTTTCCCAGGTCGTGGACGCCGGTCGAGTACCGGCGTCGGCAGATCGACAAGGCGTGGGGGCCGTCGCCGGAGAAGGAAATGGCGCGCAGCGCCGCAGTCGAGTTCACGATCTACAGCAAGGTCGGCGGACGCGGCACGGTGTGCTTCGACAGACTGACCCTGCAGGGCCTGCCCGCACGGGACGAATCGCCGCTGCGGCCGGAGGTGATTGCCGACACCGCCACGGCGCTGCAGGACCGGATGGTGGACGGCAAGAGCGATACCTTCTGGATCAGCGGTGGGGTGAAGCAGCAGACCATCAGCCTGGACCTGCACAAGAGCCGCGAGATCGGCGGCGCGGTGATCGACTGGCTGCCGGACCTGCAGGCGACCCGCTACACCGTGCGCACGTCCGTGGACGGACGCGACTGGCGCACGGCACGCGAAGTGACCGCCGGTGGCGGTGGCCGTGACTGGCTGGCGCTGCCGGATACCGATGCGCGCTATGTGCGCTTCGACCTGCAGGGAGGTCCGAACTGGCGCTATGGCATCCGTGACATCACGCTCAAGCCACTGGACTTCGCAGCCACGCCCAATGCATTCCTGTCGTCGGTTGCCGCTGATCTCCCACGCGGTGCGGTACCGCGCGCGTTCGTGGGCGAACAGCCGTACTGGACCCTGCTGGGTCTGGATGGCGGCCAGCAACAGGCGCTGATCAGCGAAGACGGTGCGCTGGAGCCTGCCAAGGGCAGCTTCAGCATCGAGCCGTTCGTCCGCCTGGATGGCAAGCTGATCGCCTGGAGCGATGTGGCCATCACCCAGTCGCTGCAGGATCGCTACCTGCCCATCGCCAATGTCGACTGGGTGCATGAGAAGGTGGGGCTGGCGGTCACCGGATTCGTGCAGGGCACGCCCGAGCGTGCGCAGCTGATCGGTCGCTACCGCCTGAGCAATCCGGACAAGGTGGCCCACGAGTACACGCTGGCGTTGGCCATCCGCCCCTGGCAGGTCAATCCGCCAACCCAGTTCCTCAACACCACCGGCGGCTTCAGCCGCATCGACAGCCTCGACGTCGGCGAGCAACTGGTCCGCATCAATGGCGAGCCACGCATCTACCCGCTGCAGGTACCTGATGCGCGTTTTGCCACCTCTTTCGACGGCAAGCTCGATGCCATGCACCTCGCCTCGGGCAAGCTGCCGGCGACGACCACGGTGAAGGACAGCACCGGCATGGCGTCGGGCGCGCTGCTGTACACGATCACCCTGGAATCCGGGCAAAGCCGCGAAGTGGCGGTGGTACTGCCGCAGACCGGTGGCTGGGCGCCGCAGGCCGTGGACGTGGCAAAGGCGCAGCAGCAGGTTGCCGACATGTGGCGTGCCAAGCTCGGCGTGGTATCGCTGCAGGTTCCGAAGGCGGGCCAGCCGATGGTCGACACGCTGCGCACCGCGGTAGCGCACATGCTGATCTCGCGCGTCGGGCCAAGCCTGCAGCCGGGCACGCGCTCGTATGCGCGCAGCTGGATCCGCGACGGCGCGATGATCTCCGAAGGGTTGCTGCGCATGGGCCGCAGCGACGCGGTGCGTGACTACCTCAACTGGTATGCGCCGTTCCAGTTCGAGAATGGCAAGGTGCCGTGCTGCGTCGACGCACGTGGCAGCGACCCGGTGCCGGAGAACGACAGCCATGGTGAGTTGATCTACAACATCGCCGAGTATGGCCGCTACACCGGCGACAGCACGTTCATGGAACTGATGTGGCCGCATGTGCAGGGGGCCTATCAGTACATGGAGCAGCTGCGTGCCAGCGAGCGCACCGAGGAGAACCGTGCACGCAACCCGGCCTTCTACGGGATGATGCCGGCCTCGATCAGCCACGAAGGTTACTCGGCCAAGCCGATGCATTCGTACTGGGACAACTTCTGGGCGCTGCGTGGCTACAAGGACGCTGCGCTGCTGGCGACGCAACTGGGAAAGGTGGAGGCGATGCAGATCGCCGAGTCACGCGATCAGTTCCGCGACGACCTGCAGGCATCGCTGCTGTCGGCCATGCAGCAGCACAACATCGATTACCTGCCGGGCTCGGCCGAGCTGGGCGATTTCGACGCGACATCGACGACCATCGCACTGGCGCCCGGGGGCGAGCAGGGCCGGCTGCCGCAGCAGGCCCTGGAAGCAACCTTCGAGCGTTACTGGAAGGAATTCGTCGCGCGTCGCGATGGCAAGCGCGAATGGAAAGACTACACGCCGTATGAGTGGCGCAACGTCGCCGCCTTCGTGCGCCTGGGCTGGCGCGACCGCGCCTGGCAGGCGACCGAGTTCTTCTTCAAGGACCGTGCCCCGCAGGCATGGAACCAATGGGCGGAAGTGGTCTCGCGGACACCGCGCAAGCCGTTCTTCGTCGGCGACCTGCCGCATGCATGGGTCGCGTCGGATTTCGTGCGCTCGGCGCTGGACATGTTCGCCTACAGCCGCGACATGGATGAGTCACTGGTGCTGGCCGGCGGCGTTCCAACGGCCTGGCTGCAGGGTGAGGGCATCGCGGTGCAGGGCCTGCGTACGCCGCAGGGGCAGTTGAACTATCGGTTGCGGCGCAGTGACAAGCTGCTGGTGCTGGAGGTGCAGCCCGGCCTGGTGCCACCGGCTGGAGGCGTCGTGCTTCCGTGGCCCTATGCGGGCGAACCGGGTGACGCCACCATCAATGGCGCGCCGGGTGAATGGATCGACCGCGAACTGCATGTGCACGAACTGCCGGCCCGCGTCGAGATCGAAGTGCCGGCGGCAGTGCGTCGCTCCGAGCGCAAGGGACAGTAAGCATGGGTAGGAAGGCATGGCGTGCGCGCGCGGCAGCGTGCGCACTGGGCATGGCGATCGCGCTGGCGCTGCCTGCCGCGGCGATGGCGGACGTACCACCGGCGGACGATGTGGACGCATCGGCCCACGCGCCTGGCATGGGCATGGTCACCTTCAACCTGCACCACGACCGCGAGGACTGGCCCAGGCGGCGTCGTACGATCCTGGCAGAACTCAAGCGCCTGCAACCTGATGCCATCGCGCTGCAGGAAGTGATCCAGCGGCGCAACGTGCGCAACCAGGCGCAATGGCTCGCCAGCCAGCTGGGCTACCGATACGTGTTCGTGTCCACCGATCCGGTCGGCGCGCCCAAGCGCTACGGCAACGCACTGTTGACGCGACAGCCGATCCTCGCCCAGGGCGAGCACCTGCTGCTGCCGCTGGACGACTACCGCACCGTGGCGCACCTGCGCATCGAGGTGGAGGGCCGGCCAGTCAACCTCTATGCAACCCATCTCAATGAGCGCAGCGATGAAAGCGGCAAGCGCATCCGGCGGACGCAGGTGGAAGATCTGCTGCGCTTCATCGCCGCAACGTCGGATGGCGCGCCGGTGGTGATCGCAGGCGACTTCAACGCACTGGTCGATGCGGGTGACCTGAGCGAGCTGCGCAGCCACTATGGCGACAGCTATGGCAGCGTGCATGTGAACACCGACCTGGCGGCTGTCAGCACCCTCAACCGGCATTACTACCAGGCGCCCTCGCGGATCGATCACATCTTCTTCCAGCAGGATCAGCTGGTTGCACGGGAGGCCAGGCTTCTGTTCGACCAGCCGGATGACAGCGGCCGCTGGGCTTCGGATCATTACGGCGTCTGGACGCGATTGCAGTTCGCGCCGAAACCCTGAAGAACGACCCAGCAGCCTATCCCGGTCGGCACGATACAGCCGGATGCACAAACAGAAACGGCGGGGATCATCGATCCCCGCCGTTCTGCTGTCACCCGATCAACGAGCGGTCAGTTGGCCGGCGGCGTGCGCTTGGCGGCCTCGTCGTCCTCTTCGTCAGCCTTGGCTTCGGCCGCCTGGGCGGCAGCATCGGCATGGCCATCCGCGACCGGGTCGAGGGTCGGCGTCACGACGGCATCGGCGACCGGCGCAGGGGCGTCCACCGGCGGGGCTTCCACGGCTACTGGTGCGACCGGGGCTTCGGCAACCACGACAGGTTCGACGGCCGGCTTCACTTCAACCACCGGGGCAGCCTCAACGGCCACCGGCGCGGTATCAGGCACGGGCGCTGCCTCAACAGCCGCCGGCTTCGATTCCACGACGGGTGCAGGCTCGACCACGACCGGCTTCACGTCCACCACAGGGGCCGCTTCGGCCACGACCGGCGTTGCTTCGATCACCGGTGCGGCGTCCGCCGACGGGGTTGCCGCCGCCACGGGCTGTGCGGGTGTCGCGGCGTCGATGGCGTCGAGCATGCTGGTCTGCACCGGCGATGGCGCCGGTTCTGCCTTGGCAGCGGTCTCGACCGGTGCCGGAGGCGCGGCGGTCACCGGCGCGGCGGCTTCAACCACGTCGCTGCTGACTACGGCGGCCGGTGCGGCGGCGACAGCGGCCGCAACGCGGGCCGGCTTCTCGCCTTCGACGATGGACGGCTCGGCGTCGTCATCGAAGTCGAACTCCGGCTGCGAGCGGGCGGGCTGCGTGGCTGCAACCGGTGCTGACCCGGCAGCGTGGTCGACACGCGGCTCGGCGCTGTCGGTGCTGTCGGCGTCATCGCCTTCGTCACCGTCATCCTGGTCTTCGCCCAGCGGATCGGTGCCGGCCGCATTCTCGGCGCCACCACGGCGGCGGCGGCGGCCACCACGACGACCACGACGACGGCGGGTCGCGCCTTCGCCGGCCTGCTCGCCCGTGGTGTCGGCAGGTGCCTCTTCGCCCGTCACGGCAGTGGCGTCACCTTCAACGGCGGTGACAGGCGCGACTTCGGCCAGCGCCGCGGTTTCGACCGGCGGCTGTGCGGCCACCGCCGCGACCGGCGCCGTAGCCTCCCGCGCGGTCACCGCAGCAGCGGTGATGGCACTGGCCGCCACCGCAGCGGACGCCGTCGCCGTGTCGGTCTGAGCTTCTGCGGCACCTCGCTGCGGCTTCTCGGCCGGCTTGTCGCCGTCCTGCTGCGGACGTGGCTGCTTCGGCTGCTTGAGCTTCGGCTGCTGCTGCGGGTTCTGGCCCTGCTGCTCGTTGCGCGGCTTGTTCTGCTGCTGCGGCTGCTGGCCGTCCTTCTGCTTGCCCTGCGGCTGGCCGTTGCCGTTCGGGTTGCCATTGCCGCCCTGACGACCGTCCTTGCGCTGTTCGCCGCGATCCTTGCGGTTGCCGCCCTCCTTCTGCTGCTGCGCATTGCCGTTGCCGCGATTGTCGTCGCGACGGTCCTTGCGGTCCTTGTTGCGGTCCTTGTTGCGCTCCCTGCGGCCACCGTCCTGCTGCGGCTGGCGGGCGGCCGGCGGCGCCGGGGCGGGTGCCGGCTCACCACCGAACACGCGCTTGATCCAACCGATCACGCCACCGCCGGTCGACGGGGCGGCGGGCGCAGCCACCACCGGCGCGGGTGCCGCTGCAGCCGGCTCCACTTCCTCACGCACCGGGGCGGGGGAGGTGTGCTTGACCTGGGTCACCACCGGCGGCGGGATGTTCAGCTGGCCCTTGGTGAGGGCGTGCACAGGCAGCTTGCGCGGAGTGCCACGCTGGTAGCTCGGACGGCTGCTTTCCTCGCCCAGTTCGTTCTCACGCAGGCGGGTGACCGTGTAGTGCGGGGTATGCAGCTGCTCGTCGGCGACGATCACGATCGGCGCTTCATGGCGCTGTTCGATTTCGCGCAGCGCGCTGCGCTTCTCGTTCAGCAGGTAATTGGCGATCTCCACCGGCGCCTGCACCAGCACCTGCCCGGTGTTCTCCTTCATCGCGTGCTCTTCGGCCACGCGGATGATCGACAGCGACAGCGACTCGACGCTGCGCATGCGGCCGTGGCCATCACAGCGCGGGCAGACGATCTGGCTCGATTCGCCCAGGCTCGGGCGCAGGCGCTGGCGGCTCATTTCCAGCAGGCCGAAGCGCGAGATGCGGCCGACCTGCACGCGTGCGCGGTCGTACTTCAGCGCGTTGGCCAGGCGGTTCTCGACCTCGCGCTGATGCTTGTTGGAGGACATGTCGATGAAGTCGATCACCACCAGGCCGCCCAGATCGCGCAGGCGCAGCTGGCGGGCCACTTCCTCGGCCGCTTCCAGATTGGTCTGGAAGGCGGTGTCCTCGATGTCGCTGCCCTTGGTCGCGCGCGAGGAGTTCACGTCGACGGCGGTCAGTGCTTCGGTCTGGTCGACCACGATCGAGCCGCCCGAAGGCAGGCGCACGTTGCGCTCGTAGGCGCCTTCGATCTGCGATTCGATCTGGAAGCGGTTGAACAGCGGGATGTCGTCCTTGTAATGCTTGAGCTTGCGCAGGGTCTGCGGCATCACCTGCTGCATGAACTCCCTGGCGTGCTCGTACATCTCCTCGGTGTCCACCAAGATCTCGCCGATGTCGGCGCGCAGGTAGTCACGCAGGGCGCGCACGATCAGGCGCGATTCCTGGTAGATCAGGAACGGGGCCGGCTTGCTCAGCGCCGCCTCGGCGATCGCCCGCCAGACGCTGAGCAGGTAGTCCAGATCCCACTGCAGCTCTTCCGCATCGCGGCCGACGCCGGCGGTACGGATGATCACGCCCATGTCGTCGGGAATGTTCAGCTTGTCCAGTGCGTCCTTCAGGGCAGCCCGGTCTTCGCCCTCGATGCGGCGCGAGACGCCGCCGGCACTTGGCGAGTTCGGCATCAGCACCATGTAGCGGCCGGCCAGGGAGATGAACGTGGTCAGGGCGGCGCCCTTGTTGCCACGCTCTTCCTTGTCGACCTGGACCACCACTTCCTGGCCTTCCTTGAGCAGCTCGCGGATGCCGGCCTTGTTGTGGTCGACACCGGCCTGGAAGTAGTCGCGGGAGATTTCCTTCAGCGGCAGGAAGCCATGGCGGCCACCGCCATATTCGACGAAGGCGGCTTCCAGCGAGGGCTCGATGCGGAAGATCCGGCCCTTGTAGATGTTGGACTTCTTCTGTTCCTTCGACGGCTGCTCGATGTCGATGTCATACAACGACTGGCCATCCACGATGGCAACACGCAGCTCTTCAGCCTGCGTGGCGTTGATCAGCATTCGCTTCATTGTTGCGTTCCTCGCAAGCGGCTACCGCGCGGAACGCCATGGGGTTTCGCCTCTGGATACGGCTCGCCCCCCATTCGCGCAAGCGCGGGGAGGGGGGCTTGGGTTTCCAGCGCTACGACACCACGGCAGGCCGCGGGAGCGCTTCACTCATATGGTTTTTGGGGTGTTGCAGGGCCGCAGGCAGCTGTCAGCCAGGCTGGAGCGCCACGCGGGACATGTTCAGCACGGTTGCGTGTCAGGCATCCGGCGATGGCCGGGAAGGCCGGTGAGCCGCTAACATGGCCGCCCCGCGGGCGGTGGTCGCGCACTGTGCCGGATTCGTCGGAAGCTGGGCTTCTGGCCCTGAGTAACTTCCAACGAAATCAATCCCTTATCTCGCCCCCCGAGTGTAACAGAATAAACAGCCTGATGACCGCCCAAGACTCCACCAAGCCAGCTGGCGACAAGCCATCCGTGCGCATGATCACCGTTCCCGCCGACCGCGCCGGCCAGCGCCTGGATAATTTTCTGCTCGGCCAGCTGAAAGGGGCCCCGCGCAGCCTGGTCTACAAGCTGGTGCGCAGCGGGCAGGTGCGGGTCAATGGCGGCCGCGCCAAGGCCGAGCGCAAGCTGGAGGCGGGCGACGAGGTGCGGGTGCCGCCGGTTCGTCTCACCGAGGAGGGAGACAAGGCTGGCCCTCCCGAGTCGTTCATGCGCCGTCTGGAACAGGCCATCGTCTTCGAGGACGCACGGCTGCTGGCGCTGAACAAACCCTCGGGCGTGGCCAGTCATGGCGGCAGCGGGATCAGCTTCGGCGCCATCGAGACCCTGCGCGCCCTGCGCCCGGGCCAGACGCTGGAACTGGTGCACCGTCTCGACCGCGATACGTCGGGCCTGCTGGTGGTGGCCAAGAAGCGCTCGGCGCTGAGCGAGCTGCAGGCGCTGCTGCGTGAAGACCATGGCGCCGGCATCCGCAAGCGTTACCTGACCCTGCTGACCGGACGCATGCCCGACGGGGTGATGACGGTGGACGCGCCGCTGCACGTGGGCCTGCGCCAGCGCGGTGAGCGACATGTCCAAGTCAATGCGATCGGCAAGGAATCGATCAGTCATTTCCGCGTGCTGGAGCGGCGTGGGGGCCATTCCTATTGCGAGGTGCGCATCGAGACCGGCCGGACCCATCAGATCCGGGTGCACGCCCAGCATCTGGGGCATGCGGTGGCCGGTGACGACAAGTACGGCGATCCTGCAGTGAACAAGCGGCTTCGTGAGCAGATCGGCCTGAAGCGGTTGTTCCTGCACGCGGCCTCGCTGGAGTTCGCGCTGGACGACGGCAAGACTCCCTACGTGCTGAACGCTCCGCTGGCGGATGAGTTGGTCGAGGCGCTGGACCGCCTGCGCTGACGGCGATTCGGCGGCGCCGGGCGCTTGGTCGGCACCGTCGCTTCCCTGCGATGAGTGGGCTTGTCACTTTCTTTGCTCGTGCAAAGAAAGTAGCCAAAGAAACACGCCGCCATCCGCGCCGGCGCTGCGCGCCGGTGCCCTGCGCTCCTCGGCTCGCTACAAGGCGGACCTGACAGCCGCAGCGTAGACCCATACCCGCACGCAGCCCTTGTAGAGTCGAGCCACGCTCGACTGACGCGCGCAGCGCGGGCTTCGCTTTTTCATTCTTTCATCGCGCGGCTGGCACGCGCCTATAGCCTGTCAGAGCCTAGTCCAACCCCGGGAACTCGCTCCGCCAGCCGCGAGGGGGCTCAGCCCGTTGGTCGCAACCCGCTCACCACTTGAACAGCACCAGGCTGACCGCCAGCGTTCCCATGCCTGCAACCAGGCCGTACACCGTTTCGTGACCCTTGGCGTAGCGCTTGGCCGCCGGCAGCAGTTCATCCAGGGCCAGGAACACCATCACGCCGGCGATCAGGCCGAACACCCAGCCGAACGTGGCGTGCGACAGCGATCCGGACAGCAGCCAGTAGCCCAGCATGGCCCCCACCGGCTCGGCCAGGCCCGACAGCAGGCTGGCACCGAACGCATAGAGCTTGTTCTGGGTGGCGAAGTACACCGGGACCGCGATTGCGATGCCCTCGGGAATGTTGTGGATGGCGATGGCGAAGGCCAGCGGCATGCCCACCGACGGGCTTTCCAGCGTAGCGAAGAAGGTCGCCAGCCCTTCCGGGAAATTGTGTGCGGTGATCGCCACCGAGGTCAGCAGCGCGACCCGCTTCAGGTACTCGCGGCTGTTCTCGCGGAACGCAGGGTCCTGCTTGTCCAGGCTGTCGTGCGGATTGGGAATGAAGTGATCGATCAGCACGATAACGATCACACCGGCCAGGAACGCCAGCGTGCCGTAGGTGAAGCCGGTGCGCTCGCCATAGGCCAGGGCGAACGACGCGATGGACTTGTTGAGGATCTCCGACAGCGACACGTAGACCATCGCGCCGCCGGCGAAGGCCAGGCCGAACGCCAGCAGGCGCGGGTTGGGGCGGCGCGAGAACAGCACCAGCAGGCTGCCGATGGCGGTCGCCAGGCCGGCCGCGAGGGTGACCGCCAGCGCGATCCAGATGTTTTCGGGGGGGATCTGCAGCATGTACCGACGCGGTCCTGGTCAACAGACAACCGCCCCGGGCACTGCCGGGGCGGCAAGGGCGAGGCGGGCGTCGGCTGGCCTCGTCATGGTGCGCGGTCAGCCGCCGCGGCGCAGGCGCTCTTCCACCGCGAAACACTGGTCCGGCTTCGGCTGCGGCGGGTTGAAGCTGACCGGCACCTGGATGGTGGCGGGCACGGCCTGGCCATTGCGGGTGGCGGCCTTGAACTGCCAGCCCTGCACGGCATTCCTGGCCAGCTCATCCAGCTGCGGGTTGCCCGCGCCGCTCAGCAGGGTCACTTCGCTGGGCTTGCCGTCGGTGCCGATGGTCACCTTGAAGGTGCTGGTGCCGCCTGTACCGGTACAGGCCAGCTCGAGCGGGTACTGCGGTGGCGGCGTCTTCACCGCAGCCACCTCGGTCGGCGGCGGCACGGGCGGCGACGGCTCGGAGGCGCCACAGCCGGCGAGGCCGGTCACAGCGATCAGGGACAGGCTCAGCACTCGCACATTCATGGCAGTTGCTCCGTGAGGGCCGATGTCTTGGCCGCGCAGATGAAGTCGTTCTCGCTCAGGCCGCCGACGTCGTGGGTCGAATAGCGCACCACGGCGCGGTCGTAGTGCACGCCCAGGTCCGGGTGGTGATCCTCGTGGTGGGCGATCCAGGCCAGTGCATTCACAAAGGCCATGGTGGCGTAGTAGTCCTTGAAGCGGAAGGTGCGCAGCAGCGCCTGGCCGCCCTCGGCCAGTTCCCAGCCGGGAATCTGCGGCAGCAGCTCGGCCAGGCGGGCCTCGCCCAGCTTGTGGTCGCTGCCTTTGCGCGGCACGCAACGGGCCTGGGCCAGTGGAATCAGGTCGGCCATGGGAATCTCCACCTCGTGTTGACTGAACAATGCGCCGGACGGTGTATAAACCGAATGAGCGGTTGACACTTACTTGGCTAGAATAGCCTGATGATCCAGATCTCCGACACTGCCCAGACCCATTTCCGCAAGCTGATCGAACGCGAGGGCGCGCCCGGCATGGGCGTACGCCTGAGCGCGGTTGATCCCGGCACTCCGCGTGCCGATGCGCGGCTGGAATTCGCCGAACCCTCGGACCTGCACGGCGACGAGTGGGCCGTGGACTGCGACGGGTTCACCCTGTATGTCGACGCCGGCAGCGTCGGCTGGCTCGATGGCGCGGAGATCGACATCGTGGCCGGCGCGGCAGGTGCCCAGCAGTTGACCATCAAGGCGCCGCGCATCAAGGGCGAAGCGCCCGGGGAGGCCGCTTCGCTGGTCGAGCGTGTGCACTGGGTGGTGGAGAATGAAATCAATCCACAGCTCGCCTCCCATGGCGGCAAGGTCGCAGTGCAGGAAGTCTCGGCCGAGGGCGTGGTGCTGCTGCGTTTCGGTGGTGGCTGCCAGGGCTGTGGCATGGCCGATGTGACCCTCAAGCAGGGCATCGAAAAGACCTTGATGGGCCGGGTGCCCGGCGTGACCGCAGTGCGCGACGCGACCGACCACGACAGCGGCCACGCACCGTACATCCCGCGCGGCAACGCCGCCTGATCGCCGACGCGTGCCTCTGCCCAGAGCCGAGCAACTCATCGACCTGCTGCTGGCGCGCCAGCAGCAACCGATCATCCTGGAGAAGAACACGCGCCTGCCTTATGGCTGGGCGCTGTGGCTGCGCTCGCTGAGCCCGTTGCCACGCCCGTTCCATGCCCGCGAGGTGATCGCGGTGCTGCTGCCCAGGCCTCTGCCGGGACGCCCCGGGACGCTGCCGGCGCTGCCCCGCTGGCAGGCGCTGCGGCGCCTGTTGTGGCAGGACTGGGAGCCGGCGCCGCGTGACCAGCGCTGGATGCGCTGGACGTCGGCCGTCGCCAGTGCATTGCTGCACCTGCTGTTCTTCCTGCTGCTGCTGTGGGTGGCGGTGATCCGCACCTCGGTGCCCGCCGAGCAGGGATCCGACGGTGAGCGCGTGCAGATCGAGTTTGTCGGCCGCGCCAGCCAGGAGGGCGGAGGCGACCAGCCCGGCGCCGAATCGGCTGCAGCAGCTGCAGCCGGCCGCACGGCTGCAGGAGACGCGGCAGGATCGGCAACTGCGCCGCAGCCGCGACCGGTCGCGGCGCGCCCGCAGCCATCCCCTGCTGCGGCCCCCGCTGCCGCCAGTACGCCTCCGCAAGCCATGCCGACCGAGCCGGCCCCACCGGCCACGCCGCCGCCTTCGCCGGTCCAGGCGACCGACGTGGCGCAGGCCACGACCGATTTCGTGGTGCCGCCGGTCAGCGTGCCGCGCACCGAAGTGAGCATCGTGCCGCGCGACACAACGCCCAGCGTACGCGAGCGCAGCGTGCAGCCGCTGGAGGCGCCGCCCACACCGCAAGCGCTGCGCACACCGGATGTGCAGGTGAGGGTGCCGCAGATCCGCCAGCCGCAGGTGCAGGAACGTGAGGTGGCCATCGTGGAGACACCCGTTGTGGCTCCGGCGGTGCGCGCAGCGGAAGTACCGATCCGCGTTCCGCAGCAGGATGTGCAGGTGCGCGAACGCGAAGTGCAGGCGGTTGTCGATCCGCAGGTGCGGATGGCGCCGATCGCAGGCCGTGAGCCTGCAGTACGGGCGCCCGCGGGCCGCGACGTGCAGGTGCGCGAACGTGAGGTGGCGTCTGCACCGGTCGCTTCGCCTGCGCCTTCCAGTGGCAGTGCCGCAACCTCCGCCCCCGCAGCCCAGGGCAGCGCGGCTGCGGTGAGCAGTCCCGCGGCGCGCCCATCAGCCGCCGCCACGACACCGGCACAGGCCGGTGCCCGCCCGACGCCGACCCCGGGCAACTGGGCTACGCCGGCCCGGGGCGACGACTGGGGGGCCTCGGATCGCACTCGTGATGGCGCCCGCAGCGGCGCCGCGCAGGCGAGCAGCGCGGGCCGGGGCAACGGCCTGTTCAACGCCGACGGCAGCGTGCGTGTACCGGGGCAGGACGGCCCCGGCAATGCGGAGCGTGGCGCTCCCGGGGGGGACAACGACGGCTGGAGCAAGGAACGCATCGCCCAGTCGGGGACATGGCTGAGGCGACCGCCCTACGACTACACGCCCACCTCGTTCGACAAATACTGGGTGCCGCAGGAGTCGCTGCTGGCCGAGTGGGTGCGCAAGGGCGTCAAGGCGATGGAGATTCCGCTTCCCGGCACCAGCACCCGGATTTCCTGCGTCATCTCCATTCTGCAGGCGGGTGGCGGCTGCGGCCTGACCGACCCGAACATGCAGGACCAGCCGGCCGTGGCCCGGCCGCCGCCGGATATCCCGTTCAAGAAGGAACTGCAGGAAGACAATGGGAGCCGCTAGCGGCTCCCATTGTCCACGCATGTTTCCTTATCCCCGCGCCGTTGGCGCGCCCCCTTTGAACAACAAGGGGGCTCTTCGCCGGAACCATTGCGGGCGGCCGGCCTTGGTCGGCGTCGCCCCTTTACTCGCTCTGTGACAGGAACACCCAGAACGGCACGTCGCGGCCGACCCGATCCCGGCTGGCTTCGTCCAGCACGTCGAGCAGGGTGTCGAAATCCTTGGCTGCGCCAGCGCGCAGCGCGTCGACATCCGCCAGGAACAGCGCATAACCGCTGGCCGGCAGCCACTGCAGGTCGCGAAGATTGTCCGACAGGGCATCCCAGTTGCCGCCGAAACCGGCCGGGAAGTCCAGCTGCGCGGACAGCCGCGCCAGCAGGGTGCGCTTGTCGGTCACGCCCTCCAGATCGATGCGGATCACCTTCAGGCCGGCATCGCGCATGGCAGCGGCAAGCGCGCCGATGTCCGCGCTGTCGATGGCATACACGCCGGCGTTGTTGATGTCGTGCAGGCCGAGGCCGAAATCATCGTGGCTCATCGAGCGTCTCCGGGGGATGGAACGGTGAAGCTGCGGAATGAGCCGTAATGGTCATCGGTGTAGTACCACGCCTCTGCTGGATCGCCGCCCGTGACGATGCGGCGTGCCCCCCGGTTGCCCGCACCGGGGGTGTCGACCGTGTACTCGCGGTAGTAGCCACGCGGCCGCTGCGGCAGGCGCTGCTCGCGGTTGCCGAAGGTGCTGCCATCCTGGCGGTGCGGGAAGGGCCCGCCCCGCTGGATCAGGGTGATGGTCTGGCGTGCTTCGGCGGGAAGGAAGGCGGGCAGGCCGTTGCGTGCGCCATCGCCGTGTGCCGGGGTGGGGGCAGTCCGGGCCGGGGCGCCCTGCAGGTCCGGCGCGAACTGCGGTGCCGGCGGCCGCTGCATGACGTGGTTGACGACCAGGCCGAGCAGCAGCAGGGCGATGGCAGTGATCAGCAGCCGGGGGTTGCGCATGGGCACGAACGGGTGAGGGTGGTGCATGCACTGTAGCGCCTGTGCGCTGCACGCTGCATGAGGAACCGCCGCGTCACCGCTGCGTAACAATTGCCGGCATGCTCACCGGCAGGACGCAATTTCCTTTACATCCCCCTTGGTAATCTAGTGGTCTGTCCCCATCATTCACCGCGCTACACCCGACACCGTCGGGTGCCCTCGCAATCAGGAGATGCATCATGGCCTATACCCTGCCCAAGCTGTCCTACGCCTACGACGCGCTGGAGCCGCATATCGACGCGGCGACGATGGAGATCCATCACACCAAGCATCACCAGACCTACATCAACAACGTCAACGCGGCGCTGGAAGGTACCGAGTACGCTGACCTGCCGGTGGAAGAGCTGGTGAAGAAGCTGAAGTCGCTGCCGGAGAACCTGCAGGGCCCGGTGCGCAACAACGGCGGTGGCCATGCCAACCACTCGCTGTTCTGGACGGTGATGGCGCCGAACGCGGGCGGCAACCCGGTGGGCGACGTGGCCAAGGCCATCGACAAGGACCTGGGCGGTTTCGACAAGTTCAAGGACGCCTTCACCAAGGCGGCGCTGACCCGCTTCGGCAGCGGCTGGGCATGGTTGAGCGTCACCCCCGACAAGAAGGTCGTGGTGGAAAGCACCGGCAACCAGGACAGCCCGCTGATGGAAGGCAACACGCCCATCCTCGGTCTGGACGTGTGGGAGCACGCGTACTACCTGAAGTACCAGAACCGTCGTCCGGAATACATCGGCGCGTTCTTCAACGTCATCGACTGGAACGAAGTCGAGCGCCGTTACCAGGACGCGATCGCCTGAAGGCGGTGACGGGATGACATGAGAAGGCCGGGGGAGACCCCGGCCTTTTTGTTTGCCAGCTTCTGGACGTCGGGCGGGACCTGGTGGGTGCCGACCTTGGTCGGCACCCACCGGGGCCGAGGGCGGGCCTATTCCGCGGTGGCCGTATCGCCCTGCAGGCGCAGGGTGGCCATCATCCCCAGGCGCAGTCCAGGCAGCTCGCCGTCGGCCGGCAGCAGGATGGGCTGCTGGCGGATGCCGCCGAAATGCTTGACCTGGAACAGCACATCCAGACCGTGACCGCTGGCGCCGCCGGCACCGGAGGCTGACGCTTCCGCCCGGCCGCCCGGGCTGCGCCGGGCCGGCTGGAAGCCCGGCGTAGCGCGCACCAGTTCCACCGTGCCGGCGGAAAAATCGCCTGCGATCACACTGGGCAGGCCTTCTGCGGTCGCGCTGATCCAGGCCATGAGATCGCTGGTCTGGTGCTGGCGGGCCGCCGCTTCATCCGGCTCCGGGCGCAGGCGGGTCACGTAGACATTGACCAGGGCCTCGCCCAGCCGCAGCCGCATCATGCCCGCCGCGCTGAACGTACCGGGCGGGTGCAGCAGGGTCACGCCATCCTCGCTGACCGGCAGCCGCGTCAGCATCGCATTGCCGTGCCGCAGCGGCTGGCTGGGCGGGTCAGCCGTGACGAAGTCGCAGCTGTAGCGCAGCCGGTTGGCCAGCCAGCAGGCCGGGTTGCGCCCCTGCTGCTGCCGTACCTGCTGCACCGAGATGACGTCCGGCTGCAGCTCGGTCAACAGCTGCGCCACCTGTTCGCGGCGTTGCTTCCATTGCGCATCGTCCCGCCCGGGCAGTTCCAGGGCCGCCACGGTCAGCTGCCGGGCCTGCGCGTCGAGGGTCGCGGTGTCCGCGGCCTGCGGCCGCGCCGGTGCCGGCAATGCAAGCAGCAACAGGCAGCAGCCGAGCAGGGGGCGGACGAGGACGAGGGCGCGCATAACGATAAGTTTACGCTTTTGTCGTGCAGGTGCCGTGACTTCCGGCAGGGCACCGGTACCGCCTGCCATGGATCGGCGGCGCTGTCATGCAGCCCCGCAGCGTGCTTCCAGCCCGCAGGTTCCGGTAACCTTGCGGCTTTCGCTTTGCAGGAATGCCTTACAGGATGAGCCACGACGCAGTCGCCCCCATCGCCGGCCAGGGAAAGATGCCGCGCCAGATCCCGTACATCATCGGCAATGAGGCCTGCGAACGGTTCAGCTTCTACGGGATGCGCAACATCCTGGTGCAGTTCCTGATCACCTCGCTGCTGCTGCAGGAAATCACTGCGGAAGGCCGTGCCGGTGAAGCCAAGGACATCATGCACAGCTTCATGATCGGCGTGTACTTCTTCCCGCTGCTGGGCGGCTGGCTGGCCGACAGGTTCTTCGGCAAGTACCACACGATCCTCTGGTTCAGCCTGGTCTACTGCGCCGGCCACCTGTGCCTGGCGCTGTTCGAGAACAGCCGCCAGGGCTTCTTCCTCGGCCTGGGCCTGATCGCGCTGGGTGCCGGTGGCATCAAGCCGCTGGTGGCCTCGTTCATGGGAGACCAGTTCGACCAGAGCAACAAGCACCTGGCCAAGCTGGTGTTCGATGCCTTCTACTGGATCATCAACTTCGGCTCGCTGTTTGCGTCGCTGCTGATTCCGCTGGTGCTGAAGAACTGGGGCCCGCAGTGGGCGTTCGGCATTCCGGGCATCCTGATGTTCGTGGCGACCTTCGTGTTCTGGCTTGGCCGCAAGCGCTACGTACTGGTGCCGCTGCCGCCGAAGGACCCGCATTCGTTCGCCAACGTGGCGCGCACGGCGCTGACCGCGCGGGTGGCGGGCCAGGGCCGTCCGGGCCTGGCGATCGCCGTGGCCGGCCTGGTGCTGGCGGTGGCATCGTTCGGCCTGGTAGGCTCGTTGGGCATCGTGATCTGCCTGTGCCTTGCGCTGGTGGCGATTCTGGCTGGTGTCGGTGGCGGCACCTGGCTGCAGCTGGACCGCGCCCGCGCGCACCATCCGGCCGAAGCCGTGGAGGGCGTGCGTTCGGTGCTGCGCGTGCTGGTGATCTTCGCGTTGACCACGCCGTTCTTCTCGCTGTTTGACCAGAAGGCCTCGACCTGGGTGCTGCAGGGACAGCAGATGCAGATGCCGAGCTGGTTCACCGCCTCGCAGATGCAGGCGCTGAACCCGCTGCTGGTGATGATCCTCATCCCGTTCAACAACCTGGTGCTGTACCCGGCCCTGCGCCGCTTCGGCTTCGAGCCGACCGCGCTGCGCCGGATGACCGCCGGCATCGCCTTCAGCGGCCTGGCCTGGATCGTCGTCGGCAGCATCCAGGTGGTGATGGATGGCGGCAATGCCATGTCGATCTTCTGGCAGATCCTGCCGTACGCGCTGCTGACCTTCGGTGAGGTTCTGGTGTCCGCGACCGGCCTGGAGTTCGCTTACAGCCAGGCGCCCCAGGCGATGAAGGGGGTGGTGATGAGCTTCTGGAACCTGACCACCACCATCGGCAACCTGTGGGTGCTGCTGTCCAATGCGGCCGTACGCAACGAAACGGTGACCCACCAGATCGCCGGCACCGGCTTGAGCGAGGCGGCCTTCCTGATGTTCTTCTTCGCCGGCTTCGCCTTCATCGCGGCGTTGGCCTTCGGTTGGTACGCGAAACGCTATCGTATGGTCGACAACTACCGCGCTGCCTGAGCCTGACATGACCCCCGTCAATCTGCTGTTGATCGCCATCACCGCCATCCTGTCATGGAGGGCGTTCAACCACCGCGCGCTGGCCGACCGCCTGATCCTGTGGCCACCGGCCATCGACCGCCATCGCCAGTACGACCGGCTGGTGACCTATGGATTCATCCACGCGGACTGGTCGCACCTGATCTTCAACATGATCACCCTGTTCTTCTTCGGGGGATTCATCGAGAGCGTGATGGCGCAGCTGACCGGCAGCTACCTGACCTATCCGGCGTTCTACATCGGCGCGCTGGTGGTCTCGATCCTGCCGAGCTACCTGAAGAACCAGAAGAATCCGAACTACCTCAGCCTGGGGGCTTCGGGTGCGGTGTCGGCGGTGCTGTTCGCCTTCATCCTGATCAAGCCGTGGTCGATCATCCTGGTGTTCTTCATCCCCGCACCGGCCATCGTGTATGCCGCGTTCTATGTCGGCTACAGCATCTGGATGGACAAGCGCGGTGGCGACCGCATCAACCACAGCGCGCACCTGGCCGGCGCGGCATTCGGCGTGATCTTCATGCTGGCCATGCAGCCGAGCATCTTCACCCACTTCCTGCGCGAACTGTCCAACCCGACCTTCCGCCTGGGCGGCGGTTGAGGGACTGGGGTCGGATCCGCCGGATCCGACCCCGGGGCAGGGCCCCCGCTCGTGGTCAGGCCCGGGTCTGCTGGCCGTAGGTGTCCAGCAGGCGGGCGAAGACTTCCTCGCCGATGCGCTGGAAGGCCTGCTCGTCGGTCTGGCCTTCCACGGCGAGCTGGAGCAGGCCCTCCAGCAGGGCGCGGTCGGTATCGGAATGGGAATCGCTGGGGTGCATCGGGGGCCTCCACGGCAGTCGCACGGTCTACGGTCGCAAGGGCCGTGCCAGCGTGGCCGGACCCCTCCGCAGGCGATAGCGGCCGCGGGCGCTCCAGCTTTAGGGTCGCAAACTGACGTGGAGGGCCTGGACTTGCCCCTGTTCAGGCTTCACGCGATCATGGCGCCCGGCTGCGCACCATCCACGCAGTCGCCGCAGGAGACAGTCCCATGGCTTCGGTCACGCCCCCCGGTCTGGCCTACGAGGTCGATCATGACCAGGCCAACCATCGCTTCACTGCCCGTGTGCGTGGACAGGTGGCGGTGCTCGATTACCAGATCAAGCGCAGACGCATGGTCATCACCCACACCGAGGTGCCCGAGCCGATCGCCGGCCGGGGCATCGCCGGCGAGTTGACCCGGGTGGCGCTGCGGTTCGCGCGGGAGCAGAAGTACAAGGTCGTGCCGGCGTGTGCCTACGCCGAGGCATTCCTGCAGCGGCATGAGGAGTATCACGACCTTCTGGCGGGATGACGCCAGCGGGCTACGCTTAAGCCAGGGCGGGCGATGATGGATGAACATGAACAGGGGATCCCGATGAAGATTGGAAACAACCGGCTGCTGCGCGGAAGCGTGCTGGCCGGTGTGGCAGGCGTGCTGTTGCTGGCGGGCTGCCAGCGTGAAGCCGAAACCCCGGCACCGGTGGCCGACGCGGCGCCGGCGGTCGATGCCTCCGCCACGGGCGAGGCGCCCGCTGCGGAAGCACCGCTCGACCTGCGCGACGTGATCGAGAACAACGAACGCGAGGTGGTGGGCATCAGCTATCCGGCAGGCATCGACCGTTATCCGGGCCTGGCGCGTGCGCTCCAGGACTACGCCACCACGGCCCGCAGCGAGCTGCAGCAGGCGCTCGATGGGCTCGGCAACGACAAGCCGACCATGCCCTACGAACTCTCGCTGAGCTTCGAGAAGGTGCTGGAGACGCCGCAGCTGGTGGTGGTGAGTGCCGATGGCAGCCGTTACACCGGCGGCGCCCACGGCGAACCCCTGGTGGCACGTTTCGTCTGGCTGCCGGAGCAACAGCAGATGCTCAGCGCCGACAAGCTGGTGACCGACAGCAAGGGCTGGAAGGCGATCAGCGATTTCGTCGCGGACCAGCTGCGCGAGCGCGTGGCGACACGCCTCAGCGGCGAGGACATGGAGCCGGCCGAGCTGCAGGAGTCGCTGCGCAATGCATCGCGCATGATCGCCGATGGCACCGGCCCGCAGCCCGACAATTTCAGCCAGTTCCAGCCGCTGACCGACGACAAGGGGCAGATCACCGCGCTGCGCTTTGTTTTCCCGCCCTACCAGGTGGGTCCATACTCGGATGGAACGCAGACCGCCGATGTGCCGGCGGCGGTGCTGTTGCCGCACGTGGCCAAGGATTACGTGGAGCTGTTCGCACGCGGTTGAGCGCAGACGAGGAGGGGGCGTGGATACAGGGTTGCAGGAGCGGGTCAGCGGCCTGCTCCACGAAGCCGGGGTCCGCATTGGCGGCTCCCGGCCACAGGACATCCAGGTACATGATCCGAGGTTCTTCGCACGGGTCATGGCGCACGGTTCGCTCGGCCTGGGCGAGAGCTACATGGATGGTTGGTGGGACGCCAACGTCCTGGACGAATTCCTGGTCCACCTCATGCAGGCGCATCTGGACGAACGGGTGCACGGCTGGCGGGAAGTGGCCGACGCGCTGAAGGCGCGCCTGTTCAACCTGCAGGCCGGGCAGGGAAGCTACGAAGTCGGCCGTCGCCACTACGATCTGGGCAACGATCTGTACCAGGCGATGCTGGGTCGGCGCCTGGTGTACAGCTGTGGCTACTGGCGGCAGGCCGATGATCTGGACGCTGCACAGGAAGCCAAACTGGACCTGGTCTGCCGCAAGCTGGGATTGCGCCCGGGCCAGCGGGTGCTGGATATCGGCTGCGGTTGGGGTGAGGCCCTGAAGTTCGCTGCCGAACGCTATGGAGTCAGCGGGGTCGGTGTAACGATCTCGCAGGAGCAGGCGGAATTCGCGCGCGAGCTGTGCGCCGGTCTGCCGATCGAGATCCGCCTGCAGGACTACCGCGCGCTGGACGAACCCTTCGATGCGATCTTCTCGATCGGCATGTTCGAGCACGTCGGTGACAAGAACTACCGCAGTTTCTTCGAGGTGGCGCGGCGCTGCCTGTCGCCACGTGGCCTGCTGCTGCTGCACAGCATCGGGACCAACGTGTCGCGGCATCGTACCGATCCGTGGATCGCGCGCTACATCTTTCCCAACTCGATGCTGCCCTCGGCGGCGCAGATCAGCAGGGCGTTCGAGGGGCGGTTCGTGTTGGAGGACTGGCACAATTTCGGCACCGACTACGACCTGACCCTGCAGGCGTGGCGGCGCAACGTGGAAGCGGCGTGGCCGCGGCTGGATGCGCGCTATGACGAGCATTTCCGGCGGATGTGGCGCTTCTATCTGGCCGGTTCGATGGCGACCTTCCGTTGCCGGCACGCGCAGTTGTGGCAGCTGGTGCTTTCGCCGGAAGGTGTGCCGGGAGGCTATGTGGCGCCGCGATGAAGCCAGAGCGGGGGCAGATCCCTTTCGCAGAAAAGGGCTCTGACCCCAACCACAACGAAAAAACCGCCCGGTTTCCCGGGCGGTTCTGTTTTCAGCACAGCGTACCGGCGATCAGTTGCCGGTGCCGGTCAGGCCACGCTTCTCCAGCAGCGGTTCGATCTGCGGCTCGTGGCCGGCGAAATCGCGGAACAGCTGCATCGCGTCGACGCTGCCGCCACGCGACAGCAGGGTGGCGCGGAAGTGGTCGCCGTTCTTGCGGCTCAGGCCACCGTTCTCGCGGAACCACTTCTGGGTGTTGGCGTCCAGCACTTCCGACCAGATGTAGGCGTAGTAGCCGGCCGAGTAGCCGCCCATGATGTGGCTGAAGTACGGGGTCTTGTAACGCGGCGGAACCGGTGCGTAGTAGATGCCGTCCTTCTCCAGCGCGGCGCGCTCGAAGGCCATCACGTCCTTGGCGGCCGGCACCTGGTCCGGGCCGATCTGGTGCCAGCGCTGGTCCAGCATGGCCGCACCCAGGTACTCGGTGGTGGCGAAGCCCTGGTTGAACTTGGCCGCGGCGATCACCTTGTCCAGCAGTGCCTGCGGCATCGCCGTGCCGTTCTGGTAGTGCTTGGCGTAGTTCTTCAGGATGGCGCTGTCATCGGCCCACATCTCGTTGACCTGCGAGGGGAACTCGACGAAGTCACGCGGCACCGAGGTGCCCGAGAAGTACGGGTACTTCACGTTCGAGAACATGCCGTGCAGGGCGTGGCCGAATTCGTGGAAGGTGGTCGTCACCTCATCCCAGGTCAGCAGGGTCGGCTGGCCGGCCGGCGGCTTGGGGATGTTGAGGTGGTTGGCCACCACCGGCTTGAAGCCGGTCAGCTTCGACTGCGAGACATACGAGTTCATCCATGCGCCGCCGCGCTTGGAGGCACGGGCGTACGGGTCGAACAGGAAAATCGCCAGCTGGCTGCCGTCGGCGTCGAACACGTCGTAGACGGTGACATCATCGTGATAGACCGGCAGGTCGGTGCGCTGCTTGAAGGTGAGGCCGAATTCCTGGTTGGCGGCGAAGAACACGCCGTTCTCCAGCACGTTCTTCAGTTCGAAGTACGGCTTCAGCTGCGACTCGTCGAAGTTGTACTTGGCCTGACGCACCTTCTCGCTGTAGAAGGCCCAGTCCCACGGCTCCAGCGCGAACGTCGGCTTGCCCGCGGCCTTCTGCTCCTGGTCGATCATTGCCTGCAGGTCGGCCGCTTCGCGCTTGGCGTTGGCCACTGCGGCCGGGGCCAGCTTGCCCAGCATCGCGTTGACCGCCTCAGGGGTCTTGGCGGTCTGGTTGGTCAGGTTGTACGCAGCGAAGTTGGCAAAACCCATCAGCTTGGCCTTGTCGGCACGCAGCTGCATGATGCGCGAGACGATGGCGGTGTTGTCGAACTCGCCACCGCGGCTGCCACGGCTGACCGATGCTTCGTAGATCTTCTGGCGCAGGGCGCGGTTGGCCAGGTTGGTCAGGGGCGGCTGGCCGGTGGTGTTGAGCAGGGTGATCACATACTTGCCATCCAGGCCACGGGCCTTGGCGGCTTCGGCGGCGGCGGCGATCTGCTCCCTGGACAGACCATCCAGTTCCTTCACGTCATCAACGGTGATCGCCGAAGCGTTCACTTCCGACTGCACGTTCTGGCTGAAGCGGGTACCGAGGTTGGCCAGCTCGGCGTTCATTTCCTTCAGCTTCGCCTTGTCCGCGTCAGACAGCTTGGCGCCGGCGCGCACGTAGTTGTCATAGTACTTCTCGACCAGGCGCACGCCTTCGGCGTCCAGACCCAGCTGCGTGCGGGTGTCATACAGCGCCTGGATGCGCGCGAACAGCTTGCTGTTCAGGGCGATCGCATCGCTGTGCGCGGCGAACCTGGCCGAGTAGTCGGCCTGCAGCTTCTTGCGGGTGTCGTTGGTGTCCGCGCCGACCAGGGCGAAGAACACGGTGGTCGCGCGGTCAAGGATGTCACCGCTCTTTTCCAGGGCGATGATGGTGTTGTCGAAGGTCGGCTTGGCCTTGTTGTTGGCGATGGCCTCGATTTCCTTCAGCTGCTGCGCCATGCCGGCGTCGAAGGCCGGAGCGAAGTCGCTGTCCTTGATCTTGTCGAACTGCGGATAGTGCAGTGCCAGCGGGCTTTCGGCGAAGAACGGGTTGGCCTGCTGTGCGGTGGTGCTGGCAGCCGGGGTGGCGGCGCCGGCGGAATAGGCGGGCAGGGCAAGGCCGAGGGTCATGGCCACGGCAAGGGCAAGGCGGGTGGTCAAGGCGGTACTCCGGTAAGGCAGACAAGTGCCCGAGGTTAACCCGGGGTAATGGGATCGGGCTTGTGTCGAAAGGCATGGGCGGGGATACCATCGGAAGCCCCCATTGCGGAGATCTGCCATGACCACTGCGTTCGATTTCGGTTTCACCGACCTGGACGGCCAGCCGCAGGCCCTGGAGCAGTACCGCGGCAAGGCGCTGCTGCTGGTCAACGTGGCCAGCAAGTGCGGTTTCACCCCGCAGTACGAGGGACTGGAGGCGCTGTGGCGCGAGTACGGCCCGAAGGGCCTGGTGGTGATCGGCTTCCCCTGCGACCAGTTCGGCCACCAGGAACCGGGCAATGCCGAGGAGATCCGCAGCTTCTGTGCGCTGACCTATGCAGTGGACTTCCCGCTGTCGGAGAAGATCCAGGTCAACGGCGACGGTGCACACCCGCTGTGGAAGTGGCTGAAGTCCGAGAAGACCGGCCTGCTGGGGCTGAGCGCGATCAAATGGAACTTCAGCAAGTTCCTGGTCGGACGCGACGGGCAGGTGCTGAAACGCTACGCTCCGACCGACAAGCCGGAAAGCCTTCGCGGGGACATCGAGAAAGCGTTGCAGTCCCGGCAGTAAGGGCTGCCGCTTCCCGCGGCAGCGCCGGACGCAGGCCCGGCGCTACGGGTTACTTCTCGACGAAGGCGCGCTCGAACACGTAGTGACCCGGCTGGCCGATGCGCGGGGAGACCTGGAAGCCACGGGCGTCGAGCACCGTGCGCAGGTCGGCCAGCATCTGCGGGCTGCCGCAGATCATCGCGCGGTCATTCTCCGGGCTCAGTTCCGGCAGGCCCAGGGTGCGCTGCATTTCCCCGCTTTCCATCAGCGAGGTCAGGCGCCCCTGGTTGGCGAACGGTTCGCGGGTGACGGCCGGGTAGTACAGCAGCTTGTCGCCGATCATCTCGCCGAGGAACTCGTGCTCACGCAGGTCCTTCTCGAAATAGTCGCGGTACGCCAGGTCCTTCTCGTAGCGCACGCCGTGGCACAGGATCACCTTCTCGAAACGCTCGTAGGTCTCCGGGTCCTTGATGATCGACAGCCAGGGCGCCAGGCCGGTGCCCGTGCCCAGCAGGTACAGGTTCCTGCCGGGATGCAGATCGCTGATCAGCAGGGTGCCGGTGGGCTTCTTGCCTACCAGAACCTTGTCGCCGGGCTTGATGTGCTGCAGGCGCGAGGTCAGGGGGCCGTCCTGCACCTTGATGCTGAAGAACTCCAGCTGCTCTTCCCAGTTCGCGCTGGCGATGGAGTAGGCGCGCAGCAGCGGCCGGGCGTCGGTTTCCAGGCCGATCATCACGAACTGGCCGTTCTCGAAGCGGAAACCGCTGTCGCGGGTGAGGGTGAAGCTGAAGTAGGCATCGGTCCAGTGGCGGACCTCAAGCACCGTTTCGGCGCCGAAAGCGGAAGACATGGGCGTATCTGTTGGAAGTCGTCGGGGTAATTCTATCTCAAATGAGACGGGTTCTCATTAGGCGGAACGAGAGGCGTTCTCAGCGGTAGCCGGCGGCCTGCAGCTCGAACAGCTCGGCGTAGCGGCCGCCCTGGGCCATCAGCTGCTCGTGGGTGCCGCTGGCCTCGATCCGGCCATCGGCCAGCACCAGGATGCGGTCGGCCATGCGCACCGACGAGAAGCGATGGGAGATGAGTACGGCAGTGCGATTGTCCGCCAGTTCCCTGAACCGCTGGAATACCTCGAACTCGCTGCGCGCATCCAGCGCTGCGGTCGGCTCGTCCAGGATCATCACCTGCGCATTGCGCATCCACGCGCGGGCGATGGCGATCTTCTGCCACTGCCCGCCGGAGAGGTCCACGCCCTCCTTGAAGCGACGCCCGATCAGCTGGTCGTAGCCGCGTGGCAGCGACTCGATCACTTCCTGGGCCATGCCCCGGCGCGCGGCATCGGCAACCCGTCCCCGGTCCGCCATCGCCTCGACCTGGCCAACGCCGATGTTCTCCCCGGCGCTCAGGTTGTAGCGCACGAAGTCCTGGAAGATCACCCCGAGATTGGCGCGCAGGTCATCCAGGTCATAGTCGCGCAGGTCCCGGCCGTCGAGCAGGATGCGCCCCTCGTCGGGCTCGTACAGCCGTGCCAGCAGTTTGACCAGCGTGGTCTTGCCGGCACCGTTCTCGCCGACCAGTGCCAGCACTTCGCCGGCATGCAGCTGGAAATCGAGGTGGCGGACGGCCCATTGCTCGGCATCGGGATAGCGGAAGCCGACGTTCTCGAACACGAAGCCCTGGCGGATGGGCTGCGGCACGGCTGCGGCGCCCTCGCGCGAATGGATCTCCGGCTGGATCTGGAAAAACGAGAACAGATCGTCCAGGTACAGGGCCTGGCTGGCCACCTGCGAGAAGCCGATCAGCAGGCCCTCCAGCAGCTGGCGCAGGCGCAGGAAGCTGCCAGCGAGGAAGGTCAGGTCGCCGATCGAGAAATCGCCGCGCACCGTGCGCCAGGCGATGTAGGCGTAGGCGGTGTAATAACCCAGCGTGCCCAGCGCGGCCAGCAGGGTGCCCCACACGGCACGGCGCCGGGCCAGCGCGCGGTTGGCCTTGAACAGCGCTACCGACAGGCTCCTGTAACGCTCCACCAGGAAGCGGTGCAGGTTGTAGATCTTCACTTCCTTGGCCGTCTCCACGCTGGCGCCGAGCTGGCGCAGGTAGTCGAGCTGGCGGCGCTCGGGCGTCCATTGGAAATTCAGGCTGTAGCCGGCGGCGTTGAAGTGCGATTCGCCGATGAAGGCAGGCACCAGGGCCAGCGCCAGCAGCAGGATCAGCCACGGCGCGTAGACCAGCAGGCCCACCGCCAGGCTGACCACCGTGATGGCGTCCTGCACCTGGCCGAACAGCTGGCTCATCAGGTTCATCCGGCCCATCGTCTGGCGTCGTGCGCGGTCCAGCTTGTCCTGCAGGTCCGGATCCTCGAAGTCCTCCAGATCCAGCGTTGCGGCGTGCTCCATCAGCCGGATGCTGGTGGCGTTGGCGAACAGCTCCGACAGCAGGGCATCGGCGTAGGCCACCATCCGGCCCAGCAGGTCGGAGACGATGGCCAGGCCCAGCTCCAGGGCCAGCAACCCGAGCAGCGGATTGAGCAGGCCGCTGGCCAGGGCCTCGCCCAGCGGCGGAAAGCCGGCGTCGTGCCGGCTCAGCTGCAGCGCGCTGTCGATGATCAGCTTGCCCACATACAGCATGGCGACCGGCAGCAGGGCACGGATCAGGCGCAGCCCCAGGCTGACCAGGGTCAGTGCGGGGCTGGTCTTCCACACCAGCCGCAGGAACGGTGGCACGTTGCGCATCGCATTGAAGCGCTGGCGCAGGCTGGGTTTCTTTTCGACTGAAGGCATGTCGCCATTGTGCGCGCCGGAGCCGTGGCGAAGGCATGAATGCGACGCCCGCAGGGAGCGTGCGCGTCAGCGCGCCACCGGTGCGGAGCCGCGCTGCGCGAGGCCCCGCACTCTTGTGGATCAGGGCAGCGGCGGCAGCAGGCCGGCGCCGAGGCGGTTCCAGGCGTTGATCACCGCGATGCCCATGCTCAGGTCGCTGATGCCCTTCTCATCGAAGTGCGGTGCCAGCGCATCGAACGCCGCCTGCGATGGCGCGGCGTCGGTGAGCCGGGTCAGGGCCTCGGCCCAGCCCAGCGCAGCGCGCTCACGCGCATCGAAGAAGCGGCTTTCGTGCCAGGCGGGCAGGGTGTCCAGCTTGCGCGGCTCGATGCCACTCTTGCGCAGCGCCGTCCCGTGCATGTCCATGCAGTAGCCGCAGCCGTTGAGCTGCGACACGCGCAGGAACACCAGTTCCATCAGGGTCGGATCGATCGAACTGTCATGCACTGCCTGGCTGGTATCGAGCAGGCCCTTGAAAGCCTTGGCGGCCAAGCGGGTATAGGGAACGCGGGGTGAGGCGGGGTTGGACATCGTGGGCTCCACGGCGGCCCCGATGGCCGCCTTCCCTTACCAGGACGCCGCCGCGTCTGCGTGCGTGACAACCGCGGGCAGTTTTTCCGGATTGAGCACGCTGTAGAGGCGCGCGATGCGGCCATCGATCACCTCGATGGTGGTGACCGAATGCAGGCGATCGCCGTCGAAGCCCAGGATCGCCGGCTCGCCGTTGACGTAGCCCAGCCGGGCCGGGTGCGTGCCGCCGCGGCGGGCAATGGCCCAGAACAGGCGGCCGATGCGTTCGGCACCCCGCAGCGGGCGCACCGCTGCGGTGACCACGCCGCCTCCATCGGAGACCATCAGCGCGTTGGCATGCAGCAGGGCCTGGATCGCCTCGCTGTCGCCACGCTGCGACGCATCCATGAAGCGTGCCAGCAACTGCCGGTGCTGGCCGGCGTCGGCATTGAAGCGCGGCCGGCCGGCTTGCAGCCGCTGCCGGGCCCGGTGCACCAGTTGCCGGCAGTTGGCCTCGCTGTGGCCGATCAGGTCGGCGATCTCGCGATAGTCGTGGTCGAACGCTTCCTTCAGCAGGAACGCGGCGCGCTCCTCCGGGCCGAGCTGTTCAAGCAGGGTCAGGAAGGCCACCGATACATCATCGGCCAGGGCATGCAACTGGGCCGGGCCGGGCGTCGGGTCGGGCTCCAGGGTGACCGCCATCGGTTCAGCCAGCCACGGGCCCACGTAATGCGCGCGCTCGCGCTTGGCCGCACGCAGACGGTCCAGTCCCAGGCGCGTGGTGGTGGTGACCAGCCATGCCTCGGCATCGCGGACGCTGGCCGGGTCGGCGCCGGACCAGCGCAGCCAGGCGTCCTGGACGACGTCCTCGGCGTCGGCGCGGCTGCCCAGCAGGCGGTAGGCGAGGGCCATCAGGCGCGGACGGTGGGTCTGGAAGGCGGTTTCGGCGTTCATGCGGGCAAGGACGCCGCAGCGGGCAGGGGCGTGACAAGGGCTTGGGGTCAGAACCCTTTCCCCGGGAAAGGGTTCTGACCCCATAGACTCTACCCGCAGCCGGGGAGGGGGTAAAATGGGCGGATTACCCCCGCCAGCCTCGAGCAAGCGAGCAAGCCGTGACATCGATCAAGCAGGAAGACCTCATCCAGTCCATCGCCGACGCGCTGCAGTACATCTCGTACTACCACCCGGTCGACTACATCAAGAATCTCGCCGCTGCCTACGAGCGCGAGGAGTCGCCGGCCGCGAAGGAGGCGATGGCCCAGATCCTGATCAATTCGCGGATGTGCGCCGAAGGCCATCGTCCCATCTGCCAGGACACCGGCATCGTCACCGTGTTCCTGGAAATCGGCATGGATGTGCGCTGGGACGACGCCACCATGGGCGTGGAAGACATGGCCAATGAAGGCGTGCGCCGCGCCTATCTGCATCCGGACAACAAGCTGCGTGCTTCGGTGCTGGCGGATCCGGCCGGCAAGCGCATCAACACGAAGGACAACACCCCGGGCGTGGTCAACGTCAAGGTCGTGCCGGGCAACAAGGTGGATGTGATCGTGGCCGCAAAGGGCGGCGGCTCGGAAGCCAAGACCAAGTTCGCCATGCTCAATCCGTCCGACTCCATCGTCGACTGGGTGCTCAAGACCGTGCCGACGATGGGGGCCGGCTGGTGCCCGCCGGGCATGCTGGGCATCGGCATCGGCGGCACTGCGGAGAAGGCCATGCTGCTGGCCAAGGAAGCGCTGATGGAGCCGATCGACATCACCGAGCTGCAGGCCCGTGGAGCGTCCAACCGGATCGAAGAGCTGCGCCTGGAGCTGTACGAGAAGGTCAATGCGCTGGGCATCGGCGCCCAGGGCCTGGGTGGCCTGACCACGGTGCTGGACATCAAGATCAACGATTACCCGACCCACGCGGCCAACCTGCCGGTGGCGATGATCCCGAACTGCGCCGCGACCCGCCACGCGCACTTCACCCTGGATGGCAGCGGTCCGGTGATGCTGGATCCGCCGTCGCTGGAGGACTGGCCGAAGCTGACCTACGACGCCTCCAAGGGCACCCGGGTGGACCTGGATACGATCACCCCGGAGGAGGTGGCCAGCTGGAAGCCGGGCCAGACGCTTCTGCTCAACGGCAAGCTGCTGACCGGCCGCGACGCCGCGCACAAGCGCATGGTCGACATGCTCAACAAGGGCGAGGAACTGCCGGTCGATCTGAAGGGACGCTTCATCTACTACGTCGGCCCGGTCGATCCGGTGCGCGATGAAGTGGTCGGTCCGGCCGGGCCGACCACGGCAACGCGCATGGACAAGTTCACCCGCCAGGTGCTGGAACAGACCGGTCTGCTGGGCATGGTCGGCAAGGCCGAGCGCGGCCCGGCTGCGATCGAGGCGATCCGTGACAACAAGTCGGCGTACCTGATGGCGGTCGGTGGCTCGGCCTACCTGGTGTCCAAGGCGATCAAGGCGGCCAAGGTGGTCGGGTTCGCCGATCTCGGCATGGAAGCGATCTACGAGTTCACCGTGCAGGACATGCCGGTGACGGTGGCGGTCGACTCCACCGGTGAATCGGTGCACAAGACCGGCCCGCGCGAATGGCAGGCCCGCATCGGCAAGATTCCGGTGGTGGTGGAGTAAGCGCGGCACACGCTTGATGGCAAACGGCGCGTGTTGGCGCCGTTTGTCGTTTAACGAGCCGGCACGGAACTTCTGCTAGTTTCCATGCGACTCGAACCGGGAACGTTCATGCCGCTGTTACGGAACTTCGCGCTTGCCGGGCTGTTCGCACTGGCCGGCTGCAGCAGCACCTCCTCCTCGTATGAAGGAGCGGATTTCAGCGCATCGGCGCAATGCCGCATGCAGTGCCAGGCCAGCCATCGCAGCTGCATGGCGCAGGCGGACAGCCTGGGCAGTCGGCAGAGCAGCTGCGAACAGCAGATGGCTCCGGCTGCCGACAAGCGCTGCAAGGACATCGCCAATGCCGATCTGCGCCGCTCGTGCGAACTGAAGGCGCATGACTGCACGCTGCGGCAGCCGATGATGAGCTGCGGCGAACGTCGCGACACCTGCATGAGCAGCTGCGGTTGAGCAGTGGCCGCCGGGCGGGCGCATAATCGCTGGCTCTACCTGCAACGGATCCCGCGCATGAGCACCACCCTGTATGGTTCGTCGAGTACCGCTTCGCTGGTCGTGCACTGGCTGCTGATCGAACTGGGCATCGAGCACGAACTGGTGCTGCTGGATTTCGACAGGCGCGAGCACAAGGCGGCGGACTACCTGGCGTTGAATCCGGCCGGGAGGGTGCCGACCCTGAGGATCGATGGCCTGCTGTTGACCGAGGCAGCGGCCATCGCGCTGTACCTGGCCGACCGCCATCCCGAAGCGGGGTTGCTGCCGGCCGTGGGCACGCCCGCGCGGGGCGAGGCCTATCGCTGGATGTTCTGGTGCGCCAACACCCTGCAGCCTGCCTATCGTGCATGGTTCTATCCGCACGAAGCGGCGGGCGAGGCCTGCGTGGAGGCAACGCGTGCGATGGCCCGGCAGCAGCTGGAGGCGGCCTGGCAGCATGTGGCGGCGCACCTGCAGGCGCACGGGCCTTACCTGCTGGGCGACGCGCCCAGCGTGGTCGATTTCATGCTGGTGATGCTGATGCGCTGGTCGCGCAACATGCCCCGGCCCACTGACACCTGGCCGGTGCTGAAGGCGCACGCAACCGCGCTGAAGGCGCGCCCCGCCTTCGCGGAAGTCTATCGACGCGAAGGCATCAGCGACTGGCGGTGATCGCCGGCGTTGAGCCGAGCGCGTGCCGCCGGGCATGGCCCGGCGCTGCCGGGTGGTGCGTCCGGGCTACAGGATCTCCAGCACCGTTTCCGGCGGGCGGCACAGGCGCGTGCCCTTGGCCGTGCGCACCACGGGCCGGTTGATCAGGCGCGGGTGCGTCGCCATCGCCGCCAGCAGGGTCGCCTCATCGGCCCCGGCCAGCGCCAGACCGGCAAACTCCGGTTCCTTGCTGCGCACCAGGTCGGCGGCGGCCAGCCCGGATTCGGCAAGCAGCTGGCGCAGGGTCGCCACGTCGGGCGGTGCCTGCAGGTACTCGATCACCTCCGGCTCGATGCCGGCGTCGCGGATGAGCTTCAGTGCGCCGCGCGAATTGCTGCACGCCGGGTTGTGCCAGATCGTCACGCCCATCAGAACCATTCCAGCAGCGACACGCCCACGCCCACGTAGGTGGCCTTGTGGTTGTAGTCGATCAGGCTTTCGCCGTATCCGTCGAAGACCTGGATGTGGCCGCGCAGCAGGTTGCTGATCGGGAAACCGTAGTCGAGCTGCAGGGCGCCATGCGAACGGTCGCCGGTACGCAGCGAATGGCGCGCCATCAGGGACACTTCGTGGCCATTGCGGTTCCAGATCAGGGTCGCGTCGCCGCGGCCCATGTAATCCTCGATGTCCGGGTTGTTGTCATCGCTGCGCGTTTCGGGAATGCGGTACCAGGGCCGCAGCACCAGCGCCCAGTTCTCGCGGTCCAGCCCGACGTTGAGCATCACCCGGTTCCAGCTGCGCGAAAGGGGATCGGCGCGGCCGTTGGACTGATGGTTGAGGCTGATGCCGGTCATGCGTCCGCGCCAGCCACCAATGGAGTAGCCGTTGCGGAACACCATCATCACTTCCGGCTCGTAATTGGTCTCGCGGAACGGGCGCGAATTCTCGGCGTTGTAGGCCTGCCAGCGCGAGCTCTGGGTATAGCCGGCCCAGATGTCGCCGTTGTCGCCGAACAGGTTCTCGGCGATCTTGGTCTTGAAGCTGATCTGGAACTTCAGCTCGGCACTGTCCAGCGCCTGCGGCTCGGTCACGCTGTTGGCCGGATTCGGCGACTGCGGCATCTGGTTCTTGTCGCTGGTCCAGAACGCCGGCAGCAGGTACACCGGCTTGTAGGCCCGCAGCTGGAACGGTCCCAGCTTCGAGTCTTCCGCCAGTTCCCAGCGGCTGTCCAGCAGGGAACCGCGGCCTGCATTGGCCAGGGCGCTGTCGTCGGGGGCGGGGCGCAGCACATCGCCGACCCGCGCCCGCAGGTTCTCTTCGCCCTGGCTCAGGCGGGCGGCGCGACGCTGTTCGCGCAGCGCCTGCGCGGCCTGCTGCGCGGCGGCATCGGCCTCGGCGGTGGCCGGTGCGGTACGGCCGAACAGGCGGTCGTAGCACGACAGTCGGGCGGCGTCGGTTTCAATGGCCGCGCAACCGGCCGGCGTGGTGGTCGTGGCAGGCGCGATTTCCTGCGCGGCCAGCGGCGCGCTGGCCAGGGCAAGCGCCAACGGCGCCAGACGGGGGAGCAACGGCGGGAGGGTCATTGCAGCAGGCCCTTCGGGATGACTACGGGAAGACGCACAGTGTGGCGGCTGCCCGCAGCAACGGCCAGCCCCATGGAGTTATGCCCGGCGCAGGTGTGCGCGTGGCGTGAAGATCGTGCGTTACAGGAACCAGGCGAACGCGAACAGGCCCAGCATCGCGATGACCATCGCCAGTTTCAGCGCCAGGCCCAGCAGGATGCCCAGCCAGGTGGCGAGGCCAACCTTGGTCGAGCGGCCCAGCTCCCGCGTGTGCCAGTACTCGCCCAGCAGAGCGCCGACCAGCGGGCCGGCGAACAGGCCGATGGGCATGAAGAACAGACCGGCGATGCTGCCGATGAAGGTGCCCCACAGCGCCTTGCGGCTGGCCCCGACACGCTGGGCCCCGACCACCGTGGCCAGCACATCGGCCAGCAGTGAAAGCAGGGTCAGCACGCCCAGCACCAGCAGGGTCGGCCAGCCGACATGGGTGAAGCCGTCGGCCCACGCTGCCAGCAGCAGGCCGACGAACACCAGAGGGACGCCTGGAAGTGCCGGCAGGACGATGCCGGCAACACCAACGAGGACAAAAATGACCGCTAGCAGATACAAGATGAATGAGAGGCCCATGCTGTCCCGTATGGTTGTCTTTTTGGGGTTGACAGTGAAAGATTTTGCCAGTTGCTTTTTCGTTTTGGCCGGGTTAAGTTGCAGTCGCTGAGCTTGGCAAGGTCACCGTGGATCGTGGCCTGATGAAGCAAGATCTTCCCGATCCGCTGCATCGATGCACCTCGCTTCCCCCTTGCTTGTCAGCCGCCCACAAGGCGTTTCCAACAACAAGAGAGAGTCATCAGGGAGTTAGTGAGATGTCCGAACGCGAGAACGGTACTGTCAAGTGGTTCAACGATGCAAAGGGCTTCGGCTTCATCAGCCGTGAAAACGGCGAAGACGTGTTCGTGCACTTCCGCGCCATCCAGACCCAGGGCTTCAAGAGCCTGAAGGAAGGCCAGAAGGTCACCTTCACCGTCGTGCAGGGCCAGAAGGGCCTGCAGGCCGACGCCGTGCAGCCGATCTGACCGGTCTGCAGCCGTCACATGAAAAAGGCCCGCGCAAGCGGGCCTTTTTCTTTGTCCGGGGCCGGCAGCGGATCAGCGCAGGATCACCCGGCCGTTGACCACGCGAACATAGGTGTTTTCGCGGATGCCGCCCAGATCACGCTGGTTGACGACGATGGTGCGTCCGTCATCCATGCGCACGCTGATGTCATACGTATCGCTGGTCACGTTCTTCTGGATCTGGTTGCCGGCCAGCGCGCCACCCACGGCACCCGCCGCTGCGGCGATGTTCTTGTTGCCGCGGCTGCCGCCGGTGTGGTCGGAGATCTCATGGCCGGCAACCGCACCCACGATGCCGCCGAGGATCGCGCCGGTCGCGCTGGGCGCAGTGCGGCCGGACTGCACGGTGTTGATGCGGGTGACGATGCCGCAGTCGGCGCAACGGCCCTGGTTGTAGCCGGAGTTGTTGCCGTAGCCGCCGTTGTTGTACCCATTGTTGTAGCCGCCGCCGCCGTAACCCGGCGAGGTGGCGCAGCCGGCCAGGGCGAGGGTGGCGATGGCACTGGCGGCGATGAGCTGGATCTTCATGGGGCGTCTCCTGGCCGTGAAGGCGGATGTGTTGGGTGGTACTGCGTCATGCAGCAGGGTGCGCGAATCGTCTCCTTTCCAACGTGAACAAGACGCCAATCAACGCCGCCATGACCGGCTGCGGGATGAACGCTGTTCAACGGAAATCCTGATGGCAGGCGCGGCAGTCCGCCTGCAGCGTCTGCACCACCTGGGCCAGCGCGGTGCAGTCTGCCGGTGGCGTCGCCAGGGCGGCATTGAGGCCGGCCCGGTACTGGCTGGCATGCTGCTGGAACTGCGCGCTGTCCTTCAGGCCGGGGAAGGCCAGGTCCAGGTCGTTGGAGAGCAGGCGCAGCGTCTGCAGGCGCGGCACGCTGTCGGCCAGGCTGCAGCGGTTCTGCTGTTGAGCCTGCTGCAGCAACTGGGATTGCCGCTGCATCACCTGCATCAGGCTGTCCGGGAAGGGGTCACGGCGGGCCTGCAGGGCGCGGCCGACCATCACCGTGGCGATCAGGCCGATCAGCAGACCCAGCGCGAGCACGAACAGGTAGCGATAGGCGGAAGACGGCGGGCGAGGGGGGCTGGCGTTCATGGCGGGCTCTCCGGGTGTGCAACGGTAGGTTCGACCCGGCGTGCTGTGGACGCCGGCCGCTGCACGTTAAAATAGACCGATGAACGAACAGGTCAAACAACGCTTCGCCGGCATCGAACGGCTGTATGGCGTGGGTGCGCTCGAGCGCCTGCAGGGCAGCCGCGTAGCGGTGGTCGGCATGGGCGGGGTCGGCTCGTGGGTGGTCGAGGCGCTGGCGCGCTCGGCGGTCGGCCATCTCACCCTGATCGATGCGGACGACATCTGCGTGTCCAACACCAACCGGCAGCTGCCGGCGATGGAGGGCAATTACGGGCGCAACAAGGCCGACGCCATGGCCGAGCGCTGCCGGGCGATCAACCCGGAACTCGATGTCGACGCGGTGCAGGCGTTCCTGACCACCGCCAACATGGCGGAACTGCTTGATCGTCGCTTCGATCTGGTGATCGATGCCTGCGACAGCTTCCGGGTCAAGGTGGAGACCATCGCCTGGTGCCGCCGCCGCAAGCTGCCACTGCTGACGGTCGGCGCCGCGGGTGGCCGCACCGATCCGACCCTGGTACGCATCCGCGATGTCTCGCGCACCGAGCACGACGCGATGCTGGCGCTGATCCGCAAGAAGCTGCGCAGCGAGTTCAACTTCCCCAAGAACGCCAAGCGTTACTTCGGCGTGCCGGCGGTGTACTCGCTGGAGAACGTGAAGTATCCGCAGGCCGATGGCAGTGTCTGCGGCCTCCGTCCCAACCTGGGGGCGGACGCTGCGCTCAAGCTTGATTGCGGCGCAGGGCTGGGGGCAGCCACCCATATCACCGGTGCCTTCGCCTTTGCCGCCGTCGGCAAGGCGCTGGAAATGCTGCTGGAGCCGAAGAGGGTCAAGTCCGAATCCGTTGAGGCTTGACCGGTAGCGCCGGGCCATGCCCGGCGAAACGGCGATCAGGCGGCCGGCAGCGCGAACAGCCGCCGCGCGTTGTCGGTCGTGGTCCTCGCTACCGTCTCCAGGTCGGTCTGCCGCAACGCCGCGACGTGGCGCGCGATGATCGAGAGGCGTGCCGGCTCATTGCGCTGCCCACGGATGGCCGCGTCGGGCTGATCGGGCGCGTCCGTTTCCAGCAGCAGCTGCTCCAGCGGCATTTCCCGGACCAGCCGTTGCAGGCGCTGTGCCCGTTCGTAGGTCAGGGGGCCGCCCAGACCCAGCAGGAAGCCCTGCCGATGCAGCTGTGCCGCCTGCTCCGGGCTGCCGGAGAAACTGTGCACCACGCCGCGCAGGCCACCGATGCGGCGGATCGCTGCGATCACCGCATCTACGGACCGACGCGCATGCACGATCACCGGCAGGTCGAAGTCGCGCGCCAAGCGCAGCTGGCCGGTGAAATAGGTCTGCTGCGCCTCCGCATCCAGGCCTTCCACGAAATAATCCAGGCCGCATTCGCCGATCGCCCGCGGACGCTCACGCTCGATCCATTCCCGCAGCAGCGGAAGGTGCCCGGCACGATGCTCGGCAAGAAACATCGGATGCAGCCCGTACGCGGGGTACAGGCCGGGTGCCTGCTGGCAGACCTCGCGCAGCTTCGGCCAGCTGGCGGCGGTGACGGCCGGCACGACCTGGAACTGCACCCCGGCCGCGCGCGCGCGCTCGATCACGGCAGCACGGTCGGGGTCGAACTCGCCTGCATCGAGATGGCAATGGCTGTCGACCAGCACGCTCAGCGCTGCTCCAGCGGTGGCGGCGTGCGGGTGCCGCGGCTCTTCCAGTTGGCCAGCAGCAGTGTGCCCAGGCCCAGCACCAGCTCATCGACGAAGGGAAGCGGATCGGGAATGAACAGGGTCAGCGCGAACAGCCCTGCCGTGAGCTTGAACAGCGTGGGGTAGCGCAGCCGGCGCGCCCATTGCAGTACCGGCAGCAGCATCGGGTTGGCCATGGCGGGATCCTCCTGGTGAATATGCAAACGCTACCACGGGCCCAGCATTTCCCGATGCTGAATGGGTTACGGCGACGAGCAGGAAATGTGGAGATTCCGTTCAGGGAGGCCGTGCTGCAATCTGTGCCGAGAACGTTGCGGACGGTCCGCAAGGAGCAGGTCATGAAAAGCACAACTACAACTGTCCTGGTCGCAGCGGGCGCGCTGCTGGTGGGTGGTATCGCCACGGCCGCCTTCATGAAGAGCGGCAACCCTTCGCCGGATTCCATCAGCGCCGGCGCCCCCAACGGCGAATCGCGCCTGGCCGATGGCAGCGGCACCGACGATGGTGCGCGTGGCAACCAGCTCGATGCCACCGCGCCGCGCGGCCTGGAGTATGCCGATGTGCTGAAGGTCGACCCGATCACCGAAAAGCAGAAGGCGTACGCCACGGTCATCGGCACCGACGCGGTGCGCGAGACCTCCACCACACAGACGCCGCACGAGGTCTGCCAGGATGTGGTCGTGCAGGAACGCCTGCCCGAGCGTGATGGCAACGTCGGTGGCACCGTCGCCGGCGCGGTGATCGGTGGCCTGCTGGGTAATCAGGTTGGCGGCGGCAATGGCAGGAAGGCGGCGACCGCAGCCGGTGCCGTGGCCGGCGGCCTGATAGGCAACCAGGTGGACAAGCGCCACGTCGGTGGCCGTGTGGTCAACCGCACCGAGCGCCAGTGCCACACCGAGACCGCCACCTCCGAGTCGAGCCGTGTCACCGGCTACAACGTCACCTATCGCAACGAGGACGGCACCACCGGCACCATGCGCATGGCCAGCAAGCCCGGCAACCGCATCGCCATGGGCACCAACGACGTGGTCAAGGGTTACAACGTGACCTACCGCTATGATGGTGCCGAGAAGACCGTGCGCATGGACAACAAGCCAGCCAGCGATCGCCTGCCGGTGGTCGATGGCCAGCTGGTCACGCAGACAGCGGCAGCCGGCGCCACGGCACCGACCCGCCAGTAATCCTGCCGCTGCAGCGGACAGGCGACAGGCCGGCTTCTGCCGGCCTGTCTGTTTTTGTGGCCGGGTGACATTTGCGATGATGGCGCTCCGTCATCGCCCTGGAGTCGGCATGAGCATCTTCGACCTGCGCCTGGAAACCGAGCGCCTGATCCTGCGCCCACCGCATCGCGAGGATTTCGAGCCCTATCTGGCGTTCTGCGCGGATGAAGAGGTGATGCGCACGCTGGGCGGAGTACAGCCACCGTCAGTGGCATGGCGTGGATTCTGCAGCCTGGCTGGCGCGTGGCAGTTGTTCGGCTTTTCGATGTTCAGCGTGATCGAGAAATCCAGTGGTGAGTGGATCGGTCGCATGGGGCCCTGGCAGCCACAGGACTGGCCGGGCACCGAGGTCGGCTGGAGCATCCGGCGTGCCAGCTGGGGCAAGGGCTACGCGCCGGAGGCGGCGACCGCTGCGATCGACTGGGCATTCAACGCACTCGGGTGGGAGGAGGTGATCCATACCATTGCCGAGGACAACGAGAATTCCCGTGTCGTGGCCCGCAAGCTGGGCAGTACGCTGCTGCGCATGGGCGAGCTGCCGCCGCCGTACCAGGGCAAACCGATGCAGATCTGGGGGCAGTCGCGCCAGCAGTGGCAGCAGCGCGTGCGCTGAGGGGCCCGACGGGCTGCATCCAGGGGCGGGCTGCGCGGTGGGCATGCTGCACCCGCGCTTGGCATCGGCGGGCGCGCTTGCCAGACTGCGCGCAACCGGTCGTTGGCCGGGTCTCCTGGAGCAGGCAATGGTGGAAGAACGCGTTCCGTTGACGGTGCATGGCATGTCCGTTTCAGGCAATTGCCACAAGGTGCGCATGCTGCTGGAACACCTCGGCAGCCGCTATCGCTGGGTGGAGGTGGACAGCGCCCATGGCCAGACCCACACGCCGGAGTTCCTGGCATTGAATCCCAATGCGAAGGTGCCGTTGATCGTGCGCGAGGACGGCCGCGTGTTGACCGAATCGAACGCGATCCTGTTCTGGCTGGCCGAGGGCACGCCCTACCTGCCCGGCGATGGCTGGGAGCGGGCGCAGGCGTTGAGCTGGATGTTCTTCGAGCAGTACACGCATGAACCCTGCGTGGCGGTGGCCCGTTTCATCCGTGGCTGGACGCCGGCCGACTCCCCGCGGCGCGCCGAACTGCCGCGCCTGCAGGAGCGCGCCAGCACCGCACTGACGGTGATGGAACAGCACCTGCGGCAGTCGCCCTGGTTCACCGGCCGCAGTTATGGCATCGCCGATATCGCGCTGTTTGCCTACACCGACGTTGCCAGCGATGGTGGCATCCGCCTTGATCCGTTCCCGCAGGTGCAGGCCTGGCTGCAGCGGGTCCGGGCGCAGCCGCGGTTCGTGCCGATGCCGGCCGTGGGCGCGGAGGTGCTGGCGCGATTTAACGCGGTGGCCTGATTCCAAGGGGAGCGTCGGGCAGGCCGACTGCGGGGGAAGCCGGGCGGGCCCGCGCCACGCTACGCAACAACGACACGGAGGGTGTTCGATGTTCGCTGTGGTTCCAGATCCCATTCCCGCGCGCATGCGCGGGCTCAACCGCGCCGAAGTGTGCGACGTCAATTTCCTGGAGGCGGTGCGCGGCTGGCGGGGCACGCCACGGCCACGGCCCGCGCCGCACGCGCCGATCCTGCCAGGCAGCACGCTCAGCGCGGCGGCCTTTGCCGACCTGTTCGATTCGCAGCTGGCCAGCCGCCAGCTGGACCTGATGGCACGCGTGCTGCGCGTGCAGAACAAGGTCTTCTACACCATCGGCTCGTCCGGACACGAGGGCAATGCGCTGTTGGCGCGGGCCTGCCGGCACACCGATCCTGCGTTCCTGCACTACCGCTCCGGCGCCTTCATGGCCGAGCGCGCGCGGCAGGTGCCGGGCATGGATCCGGTGCGCGACGCGGCACTGTCGTTCGCCGCCAGCGCCGACGATCCTGCCAGCGGAGGCCGTCACAAGGTGTGGGGCAGCCGGCCGCTGTGGGTGCTGCCACAGACCTCGACGATCGCCTCGCATCTGCCCAAGGCGCTGGGCACTGCGTTGGCCATCGAGAGCGGCAAGCGCCTGGGCCAGCCGTTGCCGATTCCGGCCGACAGCATCGTGGTCTGTTCCTTCGGCGACGCCTCGGCCAATCACGCCACCGCACAGACGGCGTTCAACACCGCCATGTGGTCGGCCTACCAGAAACTGCCGGCGCCCATCCTGTTCGTCTGCGAGGACAATGGCCTGGGCATTTCGGTGAAAACACCGGAGGGATGGATCGCCGAGCGCTTTGGCGTCCAGCCGGGACTGGACTACTTCTTCGCTGACGGGCTGGATCTGGCCAGCGGCCACGCGCAGGTGCAGGCCGCGGTCGAGCATTGCCGGACGACCCGCAGGCCGACCTTCCTGCACCTGCGCACCACGCGGCTGATGGGGCATGCCGGTACCGATTTCGAGGTGGAGTGGCGCGCGTTGCCGGAGCTGTGTGCGGCGGAGGCGCAGGATCCGCTGCTGCGCTCGGCGCAGATCGCGATGGAGTCGGGCTGGATGGATGCCGCGGCCGTCGAGGCGGCCTATGAAGCGATGCGTGTGCGCTGCATGGCGGCCGCCGCCGACGCCGAGCGCCAGCCGAAGCTGCAGTCCCTTGAGCAGGTGATGGCACCGCTGGCGCCCTATACACCTGCAGCGGTGCACGCCGAGGCCCGGCGCGCGGTCGCGGACGAGGCGCGACTGTCGCTGTATGGCGGCGCCGACGCATTGCCGGAGCGGCAACCGCCGCGTCATCTGGCCATCCAGATCAATCACGGACTGCAGGAACTGCTGTGCAAGTATCCGCAAAGCCTGTTGTTCGGCGAGGATGTGGCGCAGAAGGGAGGCGTGTACACCTTGACCCGCGACCTGCTGCGTCGTTTCGGCCCGCGTCGGGTGTTCAACACGCTGCTGGACGAGACCATGATCCTGGGCATGGCGCAGGGGCTGGCCAACATGGGCATGCTGCCGATCCCCGAGATCCAGTACCTGGCCTACCTGCACAATGCCATCGACCAGATACGTGGCGAGGCGTGTTCGCTGCAGTTCTTCTCCAATGACCAGTTCCGCAACCCGATGCTGGTGCGGGTGGCAGGGCTGGGCTACCAGAAGGGATTCGGTGGCCATTTCCACAACGACAATTCGATCACCGCCCTGCGCGACATTCCCGGCCTGGTGGTGGGCTGTCCCTCGCGTGGCGACGACGCCGTGATGATGCTGCGCACGTTGGCGGCGCTGGCCCGGGTGGATGGCCGCGTGGCGGTGTTCCTGGAGCCGATCGCGCTGTACATGAGCAAGGACCTGCACGAGCCGGGTGACGGCCAGTGGCTGTTCGACTACCCGCAACAGGGACAGGCGCTGCTGCCGGGGGAGGGCCGGGTGTATGCCCCCGAGGCGCAGGATCTGGTGATCTACACCTATGGCAATGGCGTGCCGATGGCGCTGCGTGCCGCGCGGGTGATCGACCAGCAGCTCGGGTGGCAGGTGAGGGTGGTTGACCTGCGCTGGCTGGTGCCGCTGGACGGCGGATTCATTGCCACCCAGGCGGCCACGGCGCGGCGCGTGCTGGTGCTGGACGAGGGGCGTCACAGCGGTGGCGTGGGCGAGGGGGTGGTCACGGCCCTGGTCGAGGCCGGCTTCGGTCACCTGCCGCTGCGTCGGGTCTGCGGCGCCGATACCTATACGCCGCTGGCGGGGGCAGCAATGTTCGGGCTTCCAAGCGACAATGCGGTGATTGGCGCCGCCCTCGACCTGGCGCAGGAACCCTGATGCATGTGTGGATTGGCGGGAATGCTGTTGCCGGCACCGATGGTGCCGGCCGAGGAACTGCAGGCACAGGCCCTGGCCATGGGCCAGGCGCTGCACCATCGCGGGCCGGATGATGGTGGCACCTGGGTCGATGCCGCTGCCGGGATCGCACTGGCGCACCGCCGGCTGAGCATCCTCGATCTGTCCCCGCTGGGCCACCAGCCGATGGCATCGTCCGACGGCCGCTATGTGATGGCCTACAACGGCGAGGTCTACAACTTCGCGGCCCTGCGCGCGGAGCTGGAGCCGCTGGGCCATGCGTTCCGTGGCCACTCCGATACCGAGGTGCTGCTGGCTGCGATCCTGCAGTGGGGCCTGGAAGACACCCTGCAGCGCTGCAACGGCATGTTCGCCATCGCTCTGTGGGACCGCAGCGAGCAGTGCCTCTGGCTGGCCCGCGACCGGGTCGGCAAGAAGCCGCTGTACTACGGCTGGGCCGGTGACGCGCTGGTGTTCGGTTCCGAGCTGAAGGCACTGTGGCAGCATCCAGCGTTCGATAACGATATCGATCGGGATGCGTTGACGCTGCTGTTGCGGCTGGATTACATCCCGGCGCCGCACAGCATCCATCAGCGCTGCTACAAGCTGATGCCCGGCCGGGTGCTGCGGGTGGATGCGGCGATGGTTGCCGCCGGAGCCGGCGCGCACCGGCCGGAGCAGGCGCAGCGTCCGTACTGGGACGCGCGTGCGCGCATGCAGGCCGCACTGGCCGCACCCTTCCAGGGCCGCATCGAGGAGGCCGAGGAGCAGCTTGATGCCCTGCTGCGCGACGCCGTGGCGTTGCGCATGGTCGCGGACGTGCCCGTCGGCGTGTTCCTGTCCGGGGGGACCGATTCGTCGCTGGTGGCGGCGCTGATGCAGGCGCAGAGCAGGCAGCCGGTGCACAGCTTCAGCATCGGCTTCCAGGATTCAAGCCACGATGAGGCACCGCTGGCCAGGGAACTGGCCGCGCATCTGGGCTGCGACCACACCGAGCTCTACGTCAGCGGGGCCGACGCACTGGCGGTGGTGCCGCAGTTGCCGACGATGTTCGACGAGCCTTTTGCCGATGCCTCGCAGGTGCCGACCGCGCTGGTGGCCCGGCTGGCAAGGCAGGGGGTGACCGTGGCCTTGTCCGGCGATGGTGGCGATGAGCTGTTCTTCGGCTACACCCGCTACGTGCGCGCGCTGCGCAACTGGCAGATGCTGGGTCGCGTGCCGGGCCCGCTGCGGCGCTGGATGGGTGCCCGCGCGCAGCAGCAGGGCGAGGCATCGCGCACGGGAGGCCTGGCGGCGCTGCTGGCCGAAACCGGCGCCCGCGGCATCGGCGATGTATACCGCAACCGCATTTCGCGCTGGCGTGACCCGGCGGCGGTGGTGCCCGGTGCGCAGCCGGCTGGCAGCTTCTATGACCTGGCCGATCCGCTGCACGGCGCGGGCACGCCGGCAGACGCGATGATGCTGGCCGATTTCGTGACCTACCTGCCTGATGACCTGCTGTGCAAGGTCGACCGCACTTCGATGGCGGTCAGCCTGGAGGCGCGTGCGCCGTTGCTGGACTGGCGGGTGGCCGAGTTCGCCTGGTCGCTGCCGCTGGGCTTCAAGCGCAGTGAAACGACCAGCAAGGTCCTGCTCAAGCGCGTGCTGGGCCGATACGTCCCGCACGCGATGGTGCACCGGCCCAAGCGTGGTTTCGGTGCGCCTGTCAGCGACTGGCTGAAGGGCGACCTGCGGCCGTGGGCCGACGATCTGCTGCAGCCTTCGCGGCTGGAACGCGAAGGCGTGCTGTCGGCGGCCGCGGTGCAGCCGCTGTGGCAGCAGTTCCTTGGCGGCCAGCGCAAGTGGCACACGCATCTGTGGAACGTGCTGATGTTCCAGGCATGGCAGGCCCACTGGCGCCAGGTCCGGGCCAGCATCAGCGGCTGACCTTCACTGCCTGGAAAGGGGACGGTGAATAGGATGGGTTTCCCGCACCATGAGGAGTCCGTCCGATGTCCGTACCCACCATCGCCGTGTTCGTCGGAAGCCTGCGCCGGGAGTCATGCAACCGCCGGCTGGCCCATGCACTTGAAAAGCTTGCCGGCGACCGGGCCCGGTTCCAGTACGTGCAGATCCGCGACCTTCCCCTGTATGACCAGGATTTCGACGCCGATTACCCGCCATCGTGTGTCCGCCTGAAGGAGCAGGTGCGTGCCGCCGACGCCGTGCTGTTCGTGACACCCGAATACAACCGTTCGGTGCCGGGCGTGCTGAAGAACGCCATCGACATCGGCTCGCGCCCCTATGGCGACAGCGCATTCGCAGGCAAGCCCGCTGCGGTGATCGGTGCGTCCATCGGCCAGATCGGCACCGCGGTGGCCCAGCAGCACCTGCGCAACAGCCTGGCCTTCCTCGACATGCATGTGCTCGGCCAGCCGGAGGCGTTCATTCATTTCAAGGACGGCCTGATCGACGCCGACGGTACGATCCACAACGACGCCACGCGGGAATTCCTGCAGGGGTATGTGGACCGGTTCCTGGCGCTGATCGCGGTGCACGTGAAGGGCGATTGAGACGTATGGGGTCAGAGCCCTCTGCGTTGCAGAGGGATCCGACCCCAGCCACATCCGGGGTCGGATCCCGGCGCGCAGCGGCGGGCTCTGACCCCACTTGCAGCTGAGCGGGCCAGAGCCCGTACGCTGCACGGAATCCGACCCTGGCCGGCTGATCTGCGATAATGACGCACTCGGGCGTCGCACGGGCGCCCGTCGCAGGCAGTGCGACGCCTCCGCGCCATTCTGGCCAGGCTCCGGCGGATATCCCCCGTTCTTCCACGGCTTATCCACAGGCTTGTCCATGGCCGCCAGGGTCGGCGCATGCCTACACTCGTCTGGCCCCACTTTTGCAGGAAACACCGCCGCATGTCCGCCCGTCCCGGCTTCCGTTCCAACCGCAGAGACCGCGGTGATGGCTTCGAACGCGATGATTCGCGCATCGACCAGCTGCGGGTGCCACCGCATTCGGTGGAGGCCGAGCAGGCGGTGCTGGGTGGCCTGATGCTGGCACCCGAAGCGTTCGACCGGGTCAACGACCAGCTGACCGAGACCGACTTCTATCGCCGCGATCATCAGATGATCTACCGCGCGATCCGAGAGCTGTCCGAGCGTGACCGACCCTTCGATGCGGTGACGCTGGGCGAATGGTTCGAATCGCAGGGCAAGCTGGAGCTGGTAGGGGATGGCGCTTATCTGATCGAACTGGCCAGCACCACGCCGTCGGCGGCGAACATCGCGGCCTACGCCGAGATCGTACGTGACAAGGCGGTGCTGCGGCAGCTGATCCAGGTCGGTACCGACATCGTCAACGATGGTTTCCAGCCGGAAGGCCGCGACAGCAGCGAGCTGCTGGCGTCGGCGGAAAAGAGCGTGTTCGCCATTGCCGAGCAGGGCGCACGCGGGCGTACGGATTTCGTCGCCATGCCCGGCGCGCTGAAGGATGCCTTCGAGGAACTGCGCAACCGCTTCGAGAACGGCGGCAACATCACCGGCCTGCCAACCGGCTACAACGATTTCGACGCGATGACGGCCGGCCTGCAGCCGACCGACCTGATCATCCTGGCCGCGCGCCCGGCGATGGGCAAGACCACCTTCGCGCTGAACATCGCCGAGTATGCGGCGATCAAGTCGAAGAAGGGCGTGGCGGTGTTCTCGATGGAAATGTCCGCATCACAGCTGGCGATGCGACTGATCTCCTCCAATGGCCGGATCAACGCGCAGCGCCTGCGTACCGGCCAGCTGGAAGACGAGGACTGGAGCCGCGTCACCAGCGCGATCAAGATGCTGAAGGAAACCAAGATCTTCATCGACGACACGCCGGGCGTATCGCCGGAAGTGCTGCGCTCGAAGTGCCGCCGCCTCAAGCGCGAGCACGACCTGGGCCTGATCGTGATCGATTACCTGCAGCTGATGAGCGTGCCCGGCAACAGCGAGAACCGCGCGACAGAAATCTCGGAGATCTCGCGTTCGCTGAAGGGCCTGGCCAAGGAGCTGAACGTGCCGGTGATCGCACTTTCCCAGCTCAACCGCTCGCTGGAAACGCGTACCGACAAGCGCCCGGTGATGGCTGACCTGCGCGAATCGGGCGCCATCGAGCAGGACGCGGACATGATCGTGTTCATCTACCGCGACGACTACTACAACAAGGAAAACTCACCGGACAAGGGCCTGGCCGAAATCATCATCGGCAAGCACCGTGGCGGCCCGACCGGTTCGTGCAAACTGAAGTTCTTCGGCGAGTACACGCGTTTCGACAATCTGGCCCACGATTCGGTCGGTTCGTTCGAGTAGGGCTGCCGGCCGCGGGCCGGCGATCTCCTTCTGTTCTGCAAGAGCCGGGCGCGTGCCCGGCTCTTTGCGTTGGTGCGCGCGCAAGGCGCGTACCTTGCCGGGCGATGGTCACATGACGTGTAACTGACATGTAACTGGGCCTTCCTACCATGCCGCCGCTGTCCTCCCACTTCCGACGCCCGTCGCTGGCGTCCAGCGCGTCCAAGGAATCCGCCTCCCATGCCGTCCCACGCTCCGCTCCGCCGCAATCTGCTGGCTCTGCTGGTCTGTGCCTCGCTGCCGTCGCTGGCGGCCGCTGAAACCGCCCCCACCTCCGATACACAGTCGGCGACCACCCTCGATTCGATCTCGGTGATCGGCCGCGGCGAAGCGCGCCAGGTGCAGCGTGTCACCGCCGAGGACATGAAGGTGCTGCCGCCGGGCGCGAATCCGCTCAAGCTGCTGGCCAGCAAGCCGGGCGTGCATTTCGAGTCGGGTGACGCCACCGGTGCCTACGAGTGGTCGACCAGCATCAGCCTGCGCGGCTTCAACCAGAACCGGCTTGGCTACACGCTGGACGGCATTCCGCTGGGCAACATGAGCTACGGCAACAGCAATGGCCTGCATGTCAGCCGCGCGGTCATCAGCGAGAACCTGGGCGGTGCGGAAGTCTCCACCGGCATCGGCGCGCTGGGGACGCCGTCCACCAGCAACCTGGGGGGCGTGTTCCAGTTCTATTCGATCGATCCTTCCACCGAGTACGGCGTGGTGCTGGCGCAGGGCTTCGGCAGCGACAACGCGCGGCGCAGCTATGCCCGCCTGGAGACCGGCGAGCACCAAGGGTTTGCCGCGTACCTGTCCGGCGTGTACTCCGAAGGCGACAAGTGGAAGGGGAAGGGCTCGCAGGAGCTCAAGCAGTTCAACGGCAAGGCCGTTTACAACTTCGGCGTGGACAGCAGGATCACCGCGCTGTTCAACGCATCACGCCGCGTCGAGGCGGACTACCAGGATCTGTCGCTGGAGATGATCGACCGCCTGGGCTGGAACTGGGACAACTACGCGCCGGACTGGGACCGCGCGCTGGCCGCGGCACGCGGGCAGTTCAGTGGCGGCGTCAACAGCCCCTGGGATGCGTACTACTCCGGTCATGGCCTGCGCAACGACGATATCTCCAGCGTCGCCGGCGACTTCGGCCTCAACGAAGCGATGCGCCTGAAGGTCAATGTCTACAATCACAGCAATCGCGGGCAGGGCCACTGGTTCAGTCCGTCCAATCCTTCCAATCCGGGCACCGCGCGCGAGATCCCGATCTCGATCCGCACCACCGAGTACGCGATCGACCGTACAGGCGTGACCTCCGCGTTCACCTGGAACGTCGGCGGGCACGAGCTGGAAGCCGGCCTGTGGTACGAGGACAACGGGCACAGCGTGCAGCGCAACTTCTACTACATCGATGGCCCGATCACCGACGACTTCTTCCTGCGCAATCCGGACCAGCGCGTGTGGCGCCAGCTCTACACCACCATCACCCGCCAGTTCTATGTGCAGGACCGCTTCCGCCTGTTCGACGACCGCCTGACGGTGGACATCGGCGCGAAGTCGCCGCACACCCGCACCCGCGTCCGCACGCCGCTGGGCAGCTATGCCAACAACAGCAGCCTGACCTCCAGCAAGGGACTGCTGCCGCAGGCCGGCTTCAATTTCAAGCTCAACGAAGGCAATGAAATCTTCGGTTCGTTCGCCAGGAACATCGCCGCCTATGCGCTGGGCGTGGGCAGTCCGTTCAACGTGCCGCAGCAGGCCTTCGACGCCAGTGCACGCAACCTCAAGCCGGAGCAGTCGCGCACGATCGAACTGGGCTGGCGCGGCTACGGGCAGGGGTATGAGGCGTCGGTCGCGGTGTACGACGTGAAGTTCGACAACCGCCTGCTTGCCATCGCCCAGTGCGTGGGCATCCTCGGCTGCCCTGCGTTGTTCTCCAACGTCGGTTCGGTGACCAGCCGCGGTGCCGAGGCGACCCTGCAGCTGAAGCCGGTGCAGAACGTGACCTGGTCCAACGCGCTGTCGTGGAACGACAGCACCTACGACGACGACTACGTCAACAACGAGGTGGTACCGACCCGCGGCAGGAAGACCGTGGATACGCCGGAATGGATGTTCGCCAGCACCCTGGCCTGGACGCCGGGCCCGTGGGACATGCGCCTGTCCGCCAACCATGTCGGCAAGCGTTACGTGACCTATACCAATGACCTGTCGGTTCCCAGTTACTGGCTGGTCAACGCCTCGGTGGCTTACGATTTCGGCTCCCTGGGGCCCGCGCAGAACCTGACAGTGGCAGTGAACCTGACCAACCTGGCGGACAAGCGTTACCTGTCTTCGATCAACACCAACGGCACCTATGCCGCAGATCCCACGCGCAGCCTGGCGACCATGCAGGTGGGTGCGCCGCGGCAGGTGATGGCGACGGCGACCGTGCGCTTCTGATGCAGCGGCCCTTGGATCCGGAGCACCGTCGCCGCCTGCTGCGCATGGCGTGGCAGGGCACGGGGGCGGCGATCGCACTGGCGGCGATGCCGGGGCTGGCCACGGCAGGCCCACGGCCACGTCTGGGCCGCGATCCGTTCACCCTCGGCGTCGCCGCCGGCGATCCGGATCCGCAGGGGGCGGTGCTGTGGACACGGCTCGCCCCCGATCCGCTCAACGGCGGTGGCATGCCGCCGCGGGCGGTGCCGGTGCGCTGGTTCGTGGCTGAAGATCCCGGCATGCGCCGTCCGGTGCAGCGTGGCGTCGCCGCAGCGGTGCCCGAGCTGGCGCATTCGGTGCACGTGGAGATCAATGGCCTTCGTCCCGGCCGTGACTATTACTACCGTTTTGCCTGCGACGGTGATGAGGAAAGCACGGTCGGCCACTTCCGCACCGCGCCGCTGCCGGACGCGCAGCTGAAGCAGCTGCGCCTGGCCCTGTGCACCTGCCAGGCCTGGAACAGCGGCTACTACCCGGTACTGCGTGATATCGCGCGGAGCGATGTCGACCTGGTGCTGCATGCCGGCGACTATCTGTACGAGTACAGTCCACTGCAGAACGCACGCGGCCGCACACTGGATGCGGAGCGATTCAGCGGCGAGACCGTCAGTCTGCAGCGTTATCGCGACCAGTACGCGCTGTACAAGCTCGATCCGGACCTGCAGGCAGCGCACGCCGCGCACGCCTTTGCGGTGATCTGGGATGACCATGAGGTGCAGAACGACTATTCCGGCGTCCATCCTGAAAAGGACAGCGTGCCGGTGGAGGACTTCATCGTCCGGCGGGCCGCTGCCTATCGCGCCTTCTACGAGCACCTGCCCATGCGCAGCGCTCCGGCCGGCAATGGTGGCCTGCGGGTGCACCGGCGCCTGCGCTACGGCGACCTCGCGCAGCTGAGCCTGCTCGATTGCCGCCAGTTCCGTCCGGCCAACCCCTGCGGCGTGGGCGAGTCACCGCGCTGCGAGGCGGCACTGGACCCGCGCATGAGCATGCTCGGGTCCGGCCAGGAGGCGTGGTTCGCGCAGTCGATGGCGGCCGCGCGGGGCACGCGCTGGAATGTGGTGGTGCAGCAGCTGCTGATGGCGCAGCTGCGGCTGGACGGCGGCACCCCGCGCGAGCGGTTCTGGAACGATGCCTGGGATGGGTATCCTGCCGCGCGCAACCGGTTGCTGCAGGCGCTGCAGGCAGGCGGGCAGGGCAATGCGATCGTGCTGGGAGGCGACTGGCATTCCACGTTCGTCAACGATCTGAAGCTGGACTTCGATGCGGCCGATGCTCCCGTGGTGGCCACCGAGTTCATCGCCCCCGCCATCAGCAGTGGCGGAGACGACACACCGTATGGCCCTTACTACGGACCGTCGATTCCCCTGAATCCGCACATCCGCTATTTCGACGGCGACCGCCGTGGCTGGTGGAGGCTGCAGCTCAACCGGCAGGCCGTGGATGCGGAACTGCGCTTGGCCGACAGCGTGCTGCGTACCGATGCCGCGGTGCGGACCGCCGCGCGTTTCCAGGTCGCCCACGGCCGCCCGGGGGCGGTGCAGGTATAGCGGCTGCGTTCCGGGTTTCGTCGCGCCCTGCCGGGTTTCGTCGCAAACCGTTTGCTCCCTCCGGGGCAGGGCGGCACTGTGGTCGCAGGCGGCAAGGGGCCGCTGCAAGGAGACCGTGATGAAGACCCTGTTCGCGCTGGGCGTGTGGTGCCTGCTGTTCGTGCTGTGCTGGCCGTTGGCGATCCTTGCCCTGATCGCCTGGCCGTTCGTGTGGCTGCTGAGCCTGCCGTTCCGCCTGGTCGGCATCACGTTCTCGGCGCTGTTCGCGTTCCTGCGCGCGCTGTTCATGCTGCCGGCACGCCTGCTGGGTGGCGGCCGCGGTCCGGTGGCTGCGTGATGACGCCGGCCATCGCGGTACTGGTATTGGCGCTCGCGGCGCCGGCCCCTGCCACGCCCGCGACACCACCGTCCGCCTGGCTGGAACGCCAGCAGACCGCCGCTGCCGACGAAGCGGATGCTGCGGCGGCCAAGCTCGCCAAGCCTGACAGGCCCAAGGAACGCTGCAGGGTGGTGAAGGAATGGAAGGTGGGTGAAACCGTGGTGCAGCATCGCATCTGTGACGATGCACCGGAGCCGCCTGCTGGAAAGGTGTAGCGCCGGGCCCATGCTCGGCTCCACATCAGAAGGCCAAACAAAAAAACCCCGCCGAGGCGGGGTTTTCCTGTCATGCCACCGGGCCGATCAATTGGCCTTGTGGATGGCGCGCTTGCTGACCGCCATCGCCGCGTCGTGGACCACTTCCGACAGCGACGGGTGGGCGTGGCAGATACGGGCCAGATCATCGGCCGAACCACTGAACTCCATGGTCAGCACGCCTTCGTGCACCAGCTCGGACACGTTGGCGCCGACCAGGTGCATGCCGAGGATGCGATCGGTCTCGGCATGCGCCAGGATCTTCACGAAACCTGCCGGCTCGATCATTGCCACGGCACGGCCGTTGGCGGCGAACGGGAAGCTGCCGGCCTTGTACGGGATGCCTTCGGCCTTCAGCTGTGCTTCGGTCTTGCCCACCCAGGCCAGTTCCGGCTCGGTGTAGATGACCCACGGAATCGTGTCGAAGTTGACGTGGCCCGGCAGGCCGGCGATCAGTTCGGCCACGGCGATGCCTTCCTCGAAGCCCTTGTGCGCCAGCATCGGGCCGCGCACGCAGTCGCCCACCGCCCAGACGCCATCGACGCCGGTGTGGCAATGCGCATCAACTTCGATCTGGCCACGCTCGTTGACCTTCACGCCGGTGCCTTCGGCCAGCAGGCCCTTGGTGGCAGCGCGACGGCCGACGGCCACCAGCAGCTTGTCCACGGTCAGGGTCTTCTCGCCTTCGCTGTCGGTGTAGGTGACAACGACTTCCTTCTTCTTGCCCTTGCCAGTGATCTCGGTCTTGGAGACCTTGGCGCCCAGGCGGATGTCCAGGCCCTGCTTCTTGAATTCCTTGGCCGCGGTCTTGGCGACTTCGGCGTCGGCGACGGCCAGGAACTCCGGCAGCGCCTCGAGGATGGTGACTTCAGCGCCCAGGCGCTTCCACACGCTGCCCAGCTCCAGACCGATCACGCCGGCGCCGATCACCGCCAGGCGGTTCGGCACTTCGGTGAAGTCCAGGCCGCCGACGTTGTCGACGATGGTCTCGCCGTCGAACTTGGCGAACGGCAGTTCGATCGAATCCGAACCGGCGGCGATGATGACGTTGGTGCCCTTCAGCTCGACTTCCGAGCCGTCGTGCTGCTTCACCTTGACCACGTTGCCCGGCTGCAGTTCGCCGAAGCCGTAGTAGGTGGCGACCTTGTTGGCCTTGAACAGCATGGCGATGCCGCCGGTGAACTGCTTGACGATCTTGTCCTTGCGGCCAACCATCGCCTCGACGTCCATCTTGGCGTCCTTGAAGCTGATGCCGTGGTCGCCAAAGATGTGGCTCATGTTCCAGAACTGGCGCGAGGAATCCAGCAGCGCCTTGGACGGGATGCAGCCCACGCGCAGGCAGGTGCCGCCCAGCGCCGGCTTGCCATCCTTGCCCAGCGCTGCGTCGATGCAGGCGGTCTTCAGGCCCAGCTGGGCCGCGCGGATGGCAGCGTGGTAACCGGCCGGGCCCGCACCGATGACGACGACGTCGAATTGTTCAGCCATTGAATTAGTCCTTGATGCTTTACCGGAACCCCCTTCCGCGCGGGCGCGGAAGAGGGCGGGAGGTCTTACAGGCCGAACAGCATGCGGCCCGGGTTTTCCAGCTGGTTCTTGATGTCCACCAGGAACTGCACCGAGTCCTTGCCGTCGATGATGCGGTGGTCGTAGGACAGCGCCAGGTACATCATCGGCGCGATCACGACCTGGCCGTTCTGGGCGATCGGACGCTCCTTGATGGCGTGCATGCCCAGGATGGCGCTCTGCGGCGGGTTGATGATCGGCGTGGACAGCAGCGAGCCGAAGGTGCCGCCGTTGGTCACGGTGAAGGTGCCGCCCTGCAGTTCTTCCAGGCTCAGCTTGCCGTCACGGGCCTTCTTGGCGTAGTCGGCGATGGTCTTCTCGATGTCAGCGAACGACATGCGCTCGACGTTGCGCAGCACCGGGGTCACCAGGCCCTTCTCGGTCGACACGGCGATGGAGATGTCCGAGTAGCCGTGGTAGATGATGTCGTCACCATCGATCGACGCGTTGACCAGCGGGAAGCGCTGCAGCGCGTTGGCGGCGGCCTTCACGAAGAAGCTCATGAAGCCCAGCTTGATGCCGTGGGCCTTGACGAACTCGTCCTGCAGTTCCTTGCGCGCGGCCGACACCTTGGACAGGTCGACTTCGTTGAAGGTGGTCAGCATGGCGGTGGAGTTCTTGGACTCCATCAGGCGTTCGGCGATGCGCTTGCGGATGCGGGTCATCGGCACGCGTTCTTCCGGACGTGCGCCACCGGCCTTGCCGGCGCCGCCGTTGCGGGCGAAGTTGACGATGTCTTCCTTGGTCACCGCGCCGCGACGGCCGGTGCCGTCCACGTCGGCCGGGTTCACGCCCTCGGTGATGGCGGTGAAGCGGGCACCCGGCGGCAGCGCATCGGCGGCCGACTTGGCTGCCGGGGCCGGAGCCGCGGCGGGAGCCGGAGCAGCGGCTGCGGCCGGAGCCGGGGCATCGGCCTTCTTCTCTTCAGCGGCCGGAGCCGGGGCAGCCGCCACGGCGCCTTCCTCGATGATCGCCACGACCTGGCTGGAGGTCACGGTGGCGCCCACGTCGAACTTGATCTCCTTCAGCACGCCATCGACCGGCGACGGCACTTCCAGGACGACCTTGTCGGTTTCCAGGTCAAGCAGGTTTTCGTCGCGCTTGACGGCGTCGCCCACCTTCTTGTGCCAGGTGGCGATGGTGCCGTCGGCGACGGATTCGGGCAGTACCGGGGCTTTGACTTCGGTGGCCATGCGGGAGCTTCCTGGTTTGTCTTCTAAATAAGGGGGAGGAGAGTTATTCAGCGACCTGGTCGTTGAACGGGTTGACCAGTGCGTCGGCAATCAGCTGCTGCTGCTCGCGGACATGGTCAGCCATGTGACCGGCAGCCGGCGACGCCGAACGTGCGCGACCGGCGTAATGCAGGTTCTGGCCCTCGGCCAGGCAGAACTGCAGGTGGTGGCGGATCTGGTACCACGCGCCCTGGTTCTGCGGTTCTTCCTGCGTCCACACCACGTCGGTGGCCTTGCCATACTTCTTCAGTTCGGCAGCCAGCAGCGCACGCGGGAACGGATACAGCTGCTCCACGCGGATGATCGCCACGTCGTCCTGGCCACGCTTGGTCTGGTCTTCCAGCAGGTCGTAGTAGACCTTGCCCGAGCACAGCACCACGCGCTTGACCTTCTTGGCGTCGGCATTGGCATCGCCGATCAGGTGCTGGAACTCGCCGTTGGCCAGCTCATCCAGGGTCGACACCGCCAGCTTGTGGCGCAGCAGCGACTTCGGCGACATCACCACCAGCGGCTTGCGGGTGGTCATGTGCAGCTGGCGACGCAGCATGTGGAAGGCCTGGGCAGGGGTCGACGGCACGACCACCAGCATGTTCTCCAGCGCGCACAGCTGCAGGAAGCGCTCCAGGCGCGCCGAGCTGTGTTCCGGGCCTTGCCCTTCATAGCCATGCGGCAGCAGCAGGGTCAGGCCGGAAATGCGGCCCCACTTGGCTTCACCGGCGGCGATGAACTGATCGATCACCACCTGGGCGCCGTTGGCGAAGTCGCCGAACTGGCCTTCCCAGATGCACAGCGTGTTCGGATCGGTGGTGGAGAAGCCGTACTCGTAGGCCATCACCGCTTCTTCGCTCAGCAGCGAATCGATGACGGTGGCCTTCTCCGGCGAATCCACCAGCTGCCGCAGCGGCATGTAGTAGTTGTCGGTCTTCTGATCGTGCAGGATCGCGTGGCGGTGCGTGAACGTACCGCGGCCGACGTCCTGGCCGACCAGGCGCAGTGCATGGCCTTCGTCCAGCAGGGTGGCGTAGGCCAGGTTTTCGGCAAAGCCCCAGTCGCCCGGAATCTCGCCAGCGGCCATCTTGCGGCGGTCGTCGTAGACCTTGGCCACGCGCGAGTGCAGCTGCACTTCGTCCGGGATGGTGTTGATCAGCTTGGCCAGCTCGACCAGCTTGTTCTTCTCGACCTTGGTCGAGACCGGGTCGGACAGCTTGCCTTCCAGCAGCTTCGGCCAATCAACGAACAGCGGGCTGCTCGGCGGAGTCTTCTCGACCTTGGCCAGTTCGGTGGTCACTTCGCCGGCGTCCAGCTTCTCGCGGTAGGCATCGACCATCGCCTTGCCGGCGCCGGCGGCGATCACGCCCGCCTTTTCCAACTGCTCGGCATACATCTCGCGGGTGGTCGGGTGCTTGCGGATCACCTGGTACATCAGCGGCTGGGTGATCGCCGGCTCGTCGGCCTCGTTGTGGCCCCAACGGCGGTAGCACATCAGGTCGATGACCACGTCCTTGGCGAACTTCTGGCGGAATTCGAAGGCCAGCTGCGCGGCGAACACGACCGCTTCCGGATCATCGCCGTTCACGTGCAGCACCGGTGCGGCAATCATCTTCGCCACGTCGGTGGCATAGCGCGTGGAGCGCGTATCCAGCGGATTGGAGGTGGTGAAGCCGACCTGGTTGTTGACCACGATGTGCACGGTGCCGCCGACGGCGAAGCCGCGGGCCTGCGACATCTGGAACAGTTCCATGACCACGCCCTGGCCGGAGAAGGCCGCGTCGCCGTGGATCAGGATCGGCATGACCTGCTTGCGGGCGGTGTCCTTGCGGCGCTCCTGGCGCGAACGCACGGAACCGGCCACGACCGGGTCGGCGATTTCAAGGTGCGACGGGTTGAACGCCAGCGCCAGGTGGACCGGGCCACCCTCGGTGGCCACGTCGGCGGAGAAGCCCATGTGGTACTTCACGTCGCCGGCCGAGGCGTGCTCGTCGTGCTCGAACTTGCCTTCGAACTCGTCGAACAGCTTGCGCGGGTTCTTGCCCAGGGTGTTGACCAGCACGTTCAGGCGGCCGCGGTGGGCCATGCCGATCACCACGTCCTTGACGCCGTCCTTGCCGGCGCTGCGGATGATGGTGTCCATCATCGGGATCAGCGCATCGCCGCCTTCCAGCGAGAAGCGCTTCTGGCCGACGTACTTGGTGTGCAGGTAGCGCTCCAGGCCTTCGGCCGCGGTCAGGCGCTCCAGGGTGCGGCGCTGGGTGTCAGCGTCCAGCTGGTAGTTGCCGCCGGCCAGTTCCAGCTTCTTGTAGATCCACTGGCGCTGCTCGACCTCGGCGATGTGCATGAACTCCGCACCGATCGAACCGGTGTAGGTCGCCTTAAGGCGCGCCAGCAGATCGCGCAGCTTCATGCGCGGCTGGCCGCCGACGCCACCGGTGCTGAACTCGCTGTTGAGGTCGGCATCGGACAGGCTGTGGAACGGCAGGCCCAGGTCCGGCGTATTGACCGGCGCAGCCAGGCCCAGCGGGTCCAGGCGGGCGTCCAGGTGGCCGCGCGAGCGGTAGGCGGTGATCAGACGACCGACATTGCGCTCACGCTCGTCGCCCGCACCTGCGCCGGTGCCGGCCTTCAGCGCATCCTTGGCCGCGTCCGCGATGTGGGAAATGACGGCCGAGTGCGGAATGTCACCTGCTTCGCGGCCCTTGAAGCCGTCGAAGTAGGTCTTCCATTTGGGATCGACACTGTCCGGGGAGACGAGGTACTGCTCGTACAGGTCCTCGACATAGGAGGCGTTGCCGCCGGCGAGTTGCGAAGATTGCGCAAACTGCTTCAGTAGATTGTCCACGATGGAGGGTGTTGATTCGCTTTGTGGGGTATGGCTTAAGAAGGACCCGGCAGGAAGATGAATAGCCCTGCGCAGGCGCGTTCAAACAGCCAAATTGTACCCCCATCCGGACACGAAGGGGCATCGCGGAGGCCATCGTGCGTCCCCCGGTGCCGCTTCCAGACAGGTTGAACCCGACCGTCGCGCTCAGAGGCCAAGCGCGCGGAGTTCGCTGCAATCGCGCGAACGGTCCCAGACGCGCTGCAATTGCTGCTCGAACTGCCGCGAACGTGCCGGCAGCGCGATGCCGGCCTCGCCGTCGAGGCGATGGCCGATCAGACGAAAGTAGAAGTCGCCCCTGTCATTGATCAGGCAGGCGGACGCCAGTGCCCGGTCGACCGGATCGGCCACCTCGCGGAACAGGATCACGCTGGGCAGCCGCTGTGCCATCGCCAGCAGCGGCGCGCCGGCACGGCCAATGGCTGCCGCGTCATGCACGATCACCCGCAGCTGCTTGTCGTGGCGGGCACTGGCGAAGCGGCGCAGGGCGGCCTGTACCGGGCCGGCATCGAGCAGGCCCGGGTCCAGCAGGTGGCTGTGCAGCCATACCTGGCGACGGGCACGGTGGAGGAGGGCGGTGGTGGCGGCCACGGCCTCGGCGTGGCTGTTGATCGCGCTGGCCGCGTCCAGCCGGCGGCGCATCTGCTGGTGCCCCAGGCCGGCCTCCTCGAAGACCTCGCCCTCAGGCAGGAAGCCCTGCCGCGCGTAGAAGTCGCGGGCGGGCAGCTGTGCGTGCAGATGCAGCTCGGCCAGGCCGAGGCCATGGCCGGCCTCGACCAGGGCCTCGAGCAGGGCTTCACCGATGCCCTGGCTGCGGTGGCTCGCCAGCACCGCCATGCGGCCGACGCGGCCATCAGGTGTGAGCCGGCCAGTGCCGACCGGCGTGCCGTCGGCATCCAGCGCCAGTACGTGGGCACTGACCGGGTCCATCGCGTCGCGCTCCAGGTCGCTGGCAATGCCCTGTTCCCGCACGAACACCTGCTGGCGCACAGCGTGGATGGCGCCATGCGCATCGGCATGACCTACCTGATGGACGCGGATCGAGGGCATGACTCAGGCGCGACCGGCGTCGCTGTCGTCTTCTTCGTCGTCTTCGAAGTTGACGATGACCTCGATGCCATCGTCATGCACGGTCACCACGTGGACATCGTCGGACACGGCGTCGTCATCGATCACCTCCACCTGGTCGCGGCCTTCGACCACCTCACCGAGGACGCCTTCATCCTCGCCCTCGTCGTCGGCGCCATACAGCTCGCTGGGGTCGATCAGCTGGAACACGCCGCCGACCAGCAGCTGCTGGACCACCGCGCGGCCCTTGTCCGACAGTCCGCGATAGGCGGCCGCGTCGAGCTGCTCGGCACCGGCCAGGCGCTGCGCATCCTTCACCGGCAGCGCGAAGTCCTGGCCGCTGACGTACAGGCTGGCGCCCCGCTTGGCCCGGCGCCAGGCCAGGCGGGCCCAGGGGTGGCGTTGCAGCAGAAGGCCGGACTGCAGGGCGGCGACCACCTCTTCCTGTTCCGGCGCGGCCTGGTGGGCCATCACTTCGCCGGCGGCGCGGTAGGTGGTGATGAAGCGGCCGAACCAGTCGCCCAGCTTGTCCGGGTCGTTCATGCGGATGGCGTTGAGGGCGGTGATCACCCGTGCCATCGCCACCGTGTCGATCTCGTTCGGATCGGCCGGCAGCTTCAGGTCGGGGTCCTGGTAGCGGATGTTCTCGTCGGCATCGGCGATCAGGGTGTCCAGGTAGTCACTGATGAGTTCGGCCGAGGACGGCGCGCGCATGCCGAAGGAGAACGTCAGGCAGGGGTCTTCGGCGACGCCATGGTGCGGTACGTTCGGCGGCAGGTACAGCATGTCGCCCGGCGCCAGCACCCAGTCGTGGGTGGGCTTGAACACCTCCAGCAGCTTCAGTTCCACGTCCGGACGGAACCCCAGCGGCGGGCGCCGGCCCTTGATCGACTCGCTGGCGTCGATCTGCCAGCGACGATGGCCCTGGGCCTGCAGCAGGAACACGTCGTACTGGTCGACGTGGGCACCGACCGAGCCGCCGGTGGCGGCGAAGCTGATCATGACGTCGTCCATGCGCCAGCGCGGGAGGAAGCGGAAGTGCTCGATCAGCGCGCGCACGTCCGGGTCCCACTTGTCCACGTCCTGCACCAGCAGGGTCCAGTCGTGGTCGGGCAGGGCGGGGAATACGTCTTCCTGGAACGGGCCGGTACGTACGCGCCAGCCGTCCTGGCGCTTGTCGTGCTCGATCAGGCGTGCCAGCACGCCTTCTTCGCAGGCCAGCCCGGCCAGGTCTTCCGGCTGCACCGGAGACTGGAAATCAGCGAAGGCGTTGCGGATCAGCAGCGGACGCTTCTGCCAGAAATCGCGCAGGAACACGGCCGGGGACATGCCCAGCGGCTGGCCGGGACGGGCGGTGACTTCGATGAGCGGGGCGGAGGACTTGCGGGCGGCCATGGGGGAATCCTTGCAGCGGAAAGCGGGAGGGCGGCGCGGCGTGCCGCCAAGGCGTCCATTGTCCGACGTTCGTTGGGATTGCGCACGTGCGGTGGTTTGTCGCGGGGTGTCCGGCCAACGGCGGAGCCCCTCGTGGCGGGTGCTTGGTCGCGTGAAGGCAGAAAGCCGTGCCTGGCCGGGCGGGTGGGCTGCGCGGGGGACGCTGCAAGTACGTCCCTGTAAGCTTGGCCGCCGCATCCATGCGGCGGACACCCCCGCGCAGCCCACCCGCCCGGCCCCTGACAGTTTCCTGCGGGGTCCGCCACGGAATGGAAGAAGAAAATCAAGGGCAACAGCGGGTCGCGCGCTGCGCTTGCCCGGCCCTGCAGAATCCCAAAAACAAAGAGGGACGCGGCAAAGCCGCGTCCCTCCTTCACATTCCGTCCCGACAACAAATGCTCTTCGATCCGTCACCGGGAAGCTGTCAGAGGTGGGGCGGGTTGGGTTCGCGGGGGTGTCCGCGGCATGGATGCCGCGGCCAAGCCCCCAGGGATGGGTTCACGGCGTCCCCCGCGAACCCAATCCGCCCCGCCAAACACGGCAGAAACCCAGAGCCGCCTTTGACGTTGCCGTTGCCTGCCGCAGGCAGCGCCGCGGCCGCCGCCGCAGAGAAAACCCCTCAGATCTTCTTCGCCAGCGCCTCGGCCAGACCGGTATAGCTGCCCGGGGTCATCTCCAGCAGCCGCTGCTTCGCATCCGCCGGCAGCTCCAGCCCCTGTACGAACGCCCGCATCGACTCGGCGGTGATGCCCTGGCCGCGGGTCAGTGCCTTCAGTTGCTCGTACGGGTTCGGCAGGCCGTGACGGCGCATCACCGTCTGCACCGCTTCGGCCAGCACTTCCCACGCCGCATCCAGGTCGGCATCCAGGCGCTGCGGATTCACCTCCAGCTTGCCCAGTCCCTTGGCCAGCGAGTCCAGCGCCACCTGGCTGTGGCCGAAGGCGGTACCCAGCGCCCGCAACACGGTGGAGTCGGTCAGGTCGCGCTGCCAGCGGCTGATCGGCAGCTTCGCGCTGAAATGCTCGAACAGCGCGTTGGCGATGCCGAAGTTGCCTTCGGCATTTTCGAAATCGATCGGGTTGACCTTGTGCGGCATGGTCGACGAGCCGACTTCGCCTTCCTTCAGGCGCTGCTTGAAGTAGCCCAGCGAGATGTAGCCCCAGATGTCGCGGGCCAGGTCGATCAGGATGATGTTGGCGCGGCGGGCGGCATCGCCGATTTCGGCGACGTTGTCGTGCGGCTCGATCTGCGTGGTGTACGGGTTGAACACCAGGCCAAGCCCGGTCACGAAGCGTTCGGCGAAGGTCGGCCAGTCCACGTCCGGGTAGCTGGCGACGTGCGCGTTGTAGTTGCCGACCGCACCGTTGATCTTGCCGGTCAGCTCGACCGCGGCGATCTGGCGGCGCTGACGCTCCAGGCGCGCCACCACGTTCGCCAGCTCCTTGCCCAGGGTGGTCGGCGAAGCGGTCTGGCCGTGCGTACGCGACAGCATCGGCTGCGCGGCCTGGGCGTGGGCCAGGACACGCAGGGTGGCGGCGATGCCGTCGAGCGTCGGCAGCAGCACCTCGCGGCGCGCCTGCTCGAGCATCAGGCCGTAGCTGAGGTTGTTGATGTCCTCGCTGGTGCAGGCGAAATGCACGAACTCCAGTGCCGGCGCCAGCTCGGCGTCGTCCTTCAGCTGCTCCTTGATGAAGTACTCCACCGCCTTGACGTCATGGTTGGTGGTGCGCTCGATCTCCTTCACCCGGGCGGCATGGGCGGGGCTGAAACCGCTGGCCAGTGCGCGCAGACGGGCGGTGGCGGCTTCGGAGAACGCTGCAAGCTCGACGATGCCCGGCTCGGCGGCCAACGCCAGCAGCCACTCCACCTCGACCGTGACGCGGGCCTTGATCAGACCGTACTCGGAGAAGATCGGGCGCAGGGCATCGACCTTGCCGGCGTAGCGGCCATCGAGCGGGGACAGGGCGAGCAGGGCGGAATCGGACATGTCGGCAGGGCGGGAGCGAGCGGCGGGGCCGATATTCTACGACGCGTGGCCTTCGCATGCTTGGCAGCACCGGGCCACGCCGGGCGCAGGGAGGCTGCGCGCTGTCCTCGCCCGGCCGGGCCCGCCGCTCCCGATGGGCAACGGTGCCGCAGATGAAACGATCCGGCCCGCTTCCGTCATGCCATGCAACGGGCAAGAGAGTATCGTGATTACCGCCGCCAGCCCGGGAAGCGACACCCTGCCAGCCGCCGCTTCCCTTTCCCCAACTGAAGTAGTGCGGAGTCGATGCAATGAGCAAAGCTGCAAGCAAGGGTGCCTCCCGGGCGTTCCGGATCGAACACGACAGCATGGGCGAGCTGCAGGTGCCTGCCGACGCCCTGTGGGGCGCGCAGACCCAGCGCGCCGTGCAGAATTTCCCGGTGTCCGGCCAGCGCATGCCGCGCGGGTTCATCCGTGCGCTGGGTCTGGTCAAGGGCGCCGCTGCCGGCGTCAACGCCGAACTGGGCCACCTGCCCAGGAACGTGGCCAAGGCGATCCAGGCCGCCGCCGCGGAAGTGGCGGCGGGCGACTGGGACGCGCATTTCCCCATCGATGTCTACCAGACCGGTTCGGGTACGTCCTCGAACATGAATGCCAACGAGGTCATCGCGACCCTGGCCAACCGCGCCGGCAAGGCCGGCAAGACCACGGTCCATCCCAACGACCACGTCAACCAGGGGCAGAGCTCCAATGACGTGATCCCGACCGCGCTGCGCGTCTCGGCGGTGCTGGCGGCGCACGAACAGCTGCTGCCCGCGCTGGCGCATCTGCGCAGGACCATCGACAGGAAGGGCCGCAGCCTGCGCAAGGTGGTCAAGACCGGCCGTACCCACCTGATGGACGCCATGCCGCTGACCTTCGAGCAGGAGTTCGGTGCCTGGTCGGCACAGCTGGCATCGGCACAGGCGCGCATCGAGGACAGCCTCAAGCGCGTCCGCCGGCTGCCGCTGGGCGGCACCGCCATCGGTACCGGCATCAATGCCGATCCGCGTTTCGGCGCTCAGGTGGCCAAGGCCCTCAAGCAGCACTCGGGTTTCAAGTTCGACAGTGCCGACAACAAGTTTGAAGGCCTGGCCGCGCAGGACGATGCGGTGGAGCTGTCCGGCCAGCTCAATGCGCTGGCGGTGGCGCTGATCAAGATCGCCAACGATCTGCGCTGGATGAATGCCGGGCCGCTGGCGGGGCTGGGCGAGATCGAACTGCCGGCCCTGCAGCCGGGCAGCTCGATCATGCCGGGCAAGGTCAATCCGGTGATTCCGGAGGCGACGGTGATGGCCTGCGCGCAGGTGATCGGTCACCACACGGCGATCACGGTGGCCGGGCAGACCGGCAATTTCCAGCTCAATGTGACCCTGCCGCTGATCGCGGTGAACCTGCTCGAAGGCATCGGCCTGCTGGCCAACGTGTCGACGCTGCTGGCCGACAGCGCCATCGCAGGCCTGAAGGTGCGCGAGGATCGCGTGGCGGAGGCGCTGGCGCGCAACCCGATCCTGGTCACTGCGCTGAACCCGATCATCGGCTATGAGAAGGCCGCGGCAATCGCCAAGCGCGCCTACAAGGAACAGCGGCCGGTGCTGGAGGTGGCGCTGGAGGACAGCGGCCTGGGCGAAGCGGAACTGCGGCGCCTGCTGGATCCGACGGCGCTGACCGCTGGCGGCATCCATGCGGGAGGCGGTGGCGGCGGTTGATCTGCCGAGCAGGCTTGCCGGGCCAATGAGAAACGCCGCCCTCGGGCGGCGTTTGCGTTCAGCGACGGTCGGCGACGATGTTGCCGAAGGTCTCGGTGTAGTCCTTGAACTCGGGGATGCGCTGGATCAGGTCGCCTGGAATGACGTCCATGCCCTCCGGCGGCTGGATCTTCACCGGCTGCATGTTCGGATCGGCCGGGGCGGCCACCAGCGTGTTCTGGCGCAGTACCTGCAGCTTGCCGAACATCGTCTGCAGCATCTGTTTCTGCGCATCGTCCAGCGGAATCTGGATCTCGTCCATCTTCATCGTGCCGTCGGCCAGGATGATGATGTTCGGTGCCGGTGGACGGCGCACGGTCACCATGCCTTCGCTGACGGAGATCTTGGGCTTGCCACGCTCTGCGCGGTGGTTGCGGTAATCCTGGTCGCAGCCGGCCAGGCCCAGGCAGAACAGGGCAGCCAGCAGCAGAAACAGCTTCTTCATGACGATTCGATCGGGGGCATCCGGGGTGCCCATTGTAAGCCCGGTGGCGGCAGCGGGGACCCGCTGCCGGCCGGCTGCGCTGAAGTGTCTCAGTTGGAGAAGGTGACCGAGCTGTCCTTCCCGCAGTCGTCGACGTCGCTCTGGTCCATGCTGGCGTAGGGCTTGAAGGCCGGCAGTTCGCGGGCAAGCGCCTGCTGGCTGGCCAGCATCGCCGGCAGGCGGTCGCAGATGCGCTTGGCCTGCGCTTCGATCTTGGCGGCCTCGGCGTTGATCCGCTTCTCCACGCCTTCGCTGTCACCGCTGAAGATACCCTTGAGCGCTTCACCGGCAGCGCTGGCACCGAGCTTGGCACCGGCCAGGCCGACATTCATCCCGTCCGTCGCGATGGCGACCACGTGACCGCGGTACTCCAGCAGCTGGCGGCGCTGCGCGTCGTTGGTCGGCACATCCTTGCCGCCGATCAGCAGATGTCCATCCGGCGTGATCTCCGCGCGCGGCTGATTGTCGGCGGAGATCTTGATGTTGCCCTCAGTGATCTCCCTGCGGGCCTCATCCATGGCTTCCTGGACTTTTCTGCCAACGCCGCTGGAGGTTTCGGCGACGCTCTTGCCGACACTGGTGTCGGGCGCGGAAGACGTGCCACCGCAGGCGATCAGCGGCAGGCACAGCAGGGTGGCAGGCAGCAGGCGCATCAGGTTCATGGCATTCCCCTCGAATCGGTGGGTTGGGATTTACTTGTTGCGGGGCAGGGTGACCCTGCCGCTGACGTTGCGGTGCACGACGTCGCCGCTGCCGCTGTGATCGACGGTCAGGTTGCCGCGCACGCCATCGACGTCGATGTCGCCGGAGCCATGGCTGCGCACGTGCACATCGCCGCCGATGTCACCCAAGTCGATGCCCCCCGAGCCCACCACGCCGATCTGGACGCTGCCCTGCACGCGCTTGAAGTCGACGTCGCCCGATCCGACCGTGTCCAGGCGTGCGTTGCCACGCACGTCGCTGATCGTGAGGTCGCCGGAGCCGACCGTGCCGACGATCGCGTCGCCCCCGATGTTGCGCGCCTTGACGTCACCCGAGCCGAGCGACAGCAGGTTCAGTGCGCTGCCACCGTCGATCTCCAGGTCGCCGGAGCCGACGGAGGCATGGATGGTGCCGCGGGTGCCGCGCGCAACGGCGTCGCCGGAGCCGACATCCACGCTCAGTGACTGCGCGTTGTCGATGCTGGCATCGCCGGAGCCGACCTTGAACTGCAGCGGCAGGTTGTCCGGCACGCTGCCGCGGATGTCCAGCCAGGCGTAGAAGTTGCCCAGGTTCAGGCCGGCACGGCTTGCGCGGCGCAGGCTGACCACCAGCTTGTCGCCTTCCCGGCGCTGGTCCAGCACCAGCTGGTCCAGCAGATCCTGGCTGGACGCGCAGGCACGGCCGTCGAGCTGACCGCCTCCACTGCGGGCGGTCACCTTCAGATCGAACTGGTTCACCTCGAACACCACCGCCTTGGCACCGGCCGCGTCCAGCTTCAACGTGCGTGCAGCGGTGAACTTGCAGTTGGGTGCATCGGCGGCCAGGGCCGACAGCGGCATCAGCAACAACGCGGTACAGGCGAGCAGGGAACGCATGGGTGGTGGCTCCGGTAAGGGGTCAGATTTCGCCGGCGCGGCGGCGCAGGCGGATGGCAAGGAAGATGAAAAGCGCGCCGAACGCAGCGCCGATCCACAGTCCCGGCATCGCCAGCGACTTCAGCTGCGCGACCGGGCCCATCAGCGCGGTGACCGATTCCAGGTCCGCACGCGAGTCCTGCAGGCCGGTGCGGTAGATCAGGTCCATGCCGGGCACGCCACTGAGCAGCAGGCGACCGACGACGTTCTGCCAGAACCAGCCGCTGGTGAGCCCGAACAGGGTCATGACCTTGGTGGTGGAGACGATGATCCCGGCGAACAGCGGCAGCATCACCGCCCACAGGAACGGCTTGGACTTGGCCCAGGCCGAGCACAGCAGCAGCCAGCCGGCGGTCGGCAGTGCCCACAGGACGTAGACCGGAATCCAGGACAGGTGGCCGGCGGCCAGGGTCAGCGGGCTGGCCGGTCCCCAGATCAGGTTCATCGGGCTGCCACCGTGCAGCGCGGCCACCAGGCTGATGATGGCGAGGAAGCCGAACATGGTCAGGATGCCGGCGACCACTGCGATCAGCGGGGCGATCACCAGCGCGCTGATCGCCTTGGAAAGCACGGTCTGGGTATCGGACAGTGGCAGTGATTTCCAGAACAGGATGCTGCGGTCGCGGCGGTCGTCATACAGCGCGCCAAGGCAGTAGAAGAACATCACGAACGCCAGCACCAGGAATGGCCAGGCCGAACTGAGCACCAGGGTCAGGTCGAGGCCGTTGCCCAGGTCGGCCATGTCCTTGGCACTGATGTTGCGGGTCAGCAGCGCCAGATCCAGGCCGTTGATGTTCACGTCCTCGCCATCGATGTGCAGATTGCCGTCACGCGCAGCCCGATGCAGGGCGAACAGGCCGAAGGCGATGCCCACACCGCTCATCAGCAGCGAGACCACGCCGGCAATCAGCGGCGCATAGAGGAACCCGCCACGGTTCTCCCAGTATTCACGCTTGAGCAGCCAGCGCAGCGTGCCGGCGGGGCCGACGGGATGATTGACGGCGTTCATGCGTAGGTCCCCTTCATGACAGCGACGAACAGATCAGCCAGGCCCGGGCTGCGGGTCTCGCCGAGGGAGGTGAGCTGGTCACGCGGCACGCCGTCATACAGCAGCACGGTCTTGCCGAAGGCCAGGGCGCGCTCGTCGATCGGCTTGAGCGCACGCGCGGTATCGAGCTGCTCGGCGTTGACCAGCAGCTCGGTGTAGCGTTGGCCGACATCGTCCATCTCTGCGTCGAGCACGATGCGGCCGTCGCGGATGAACATGACGTCGCTGAGGATGTGCTCGATCTCTTCGACCTGGTGGGTGGTGACGATGATCGTCTTCTGCTCGTCGAAGTAGTCCTCCAGCAGGCGCTGGTAGAACTCCTTGCGGTACAGGATGTCCAGGCCCAGGGTCGGCTCGTCGAGCACCAGCACGCGGGCGTCGATGGCCATCACCAGGGCCAGGTGCAGCTGCACGATCATGCCTTTGGACAGTTCGCGCACGCGCTGCTTCGGCTGCAGCTTGGTGTTGGCCAGGAAGCGCTCGCAGCGGGCGCGATCGAAGCGCGGATGCACGCCGGCGACGAAGTCGATGGCCTCGCGCACCTTCAGCCAGCGGGGCAGCACCGCGACGTCGGCGATGAAGCAGATGTCCTTCATCAGCTCATCCCGATGCAGGCGCGGGTCGCGGCCGAGCACGCTGAGGTCGCCTTCCACCGTGGTCAGGCCGAGGATGGCCTTCAACGCGGTGGTCTTGCCGGCACCGTTGGGTCCGATCAGGCCGATGATCCGGCCCGCCGGAATGGTGAAGCTGGCATTGTCGAGCGCGACCGTGCTCTTGTAGGCCTTGCGCAGGCCGCGGGCGGTGATGACCGCGTCGCTTGCAGCGGTACTGGTGAGGCTGGCATTCATCAGACTTTCCCCTGGGTCAGCAATTCGTCGAGGCTCAGCCCCAGGCGCTGGATGCGCTCCAGGACGGCCGGCCATTCTTCATTGAGGAAGCGCTCGCGCTCGCTGCTGCGCAGCTGCGTGGCCGCCTGCTCGGTCATGAACATGCCCAGGCCCCGGCGCTTCTCGACCAGGCCTTCGTCAGCCAGTTCCTGGTAGGCGCGCGAAACGGTGATGGGGTTGAGCTGGTAGTCGGCGGCCACCTGGCGCACCGAAGGCAGGGCATCGCCCGGCTTGAGGATTCCGTCGAGCATCATGGCGATCACGCGCTCCTTCAGCTGGCGGTAGATGGGAGCGCCGTCGCTCCACTGGATGTCGCTCATGGTCAGCTCCGTGGGGTCAGCGGCTGTGCGAACGAGAAATACGGCATGGACAGGGAGCTGTGCAGCCGACGCGGGGGGGAGGGTGAAGCTTCCGGCGTCCCGGCCGTGGGAGTGGGCGCGTCCTGCGGGGTATCGGACAGAGAGGGGGCGGTGGGCGCGCGTGGCGAGGCCAGCCACGCCATCACCAGCAGGGTCGAAACGGCGGTGATCGCGGGAGCGGTGACGTTGCGATGCATCCGGGTGTTCATGGCATACCCCCTGTTTCAGGTGACTGGTGTTGTATGCAACTATAACACCGGCACGCCGACGTGCAACCCCCGACATGACCCAACTGATGGCAGGGGGTGTCATGGCATAGATGCAATTCTGCAAGCCATTGATTTGAATGCGGAATGATGCCCGGCGGGCGCAGGCCGTCGCCTCGCTTCCATTCAGCTGCGTCCATGCTATGTCAAGCACCGGCCAGCCTCTGGCCCCGGCTGCGTTGCCGCCAATCCGCGCAAAGCGCCGGGGCGGTCGCGCGGCCGGGTGCCCCCGGGGCCGGTGCTATAGTTCGGCCGATTCCCGGCCGCTCCCGGCCGGGCCCTGTGAATGGCCACCGCGGACCGCTCCGATGCCCCTGCCGACCGTCTTCCCGCGCCGCCTGCGCGGTCTTTCCCTGCTGACCCTGCTGGCTGGGCTGGCCCTTCCCGGCCTCACCCTGGCCGCCGATCTGCTGGATGTGGACTACCGGCCCCTGGCCGGCAAGCAGCAGGTCAACCTGCAGCAGCGCTATCACGGCCAGGTGCTGCTGGTGGTCAATACCGCCAGCAAGTGCGGGTACACGCCGCAGTACGAAGGCCTGGAAGCGCTGCAGCAGCGCTATGCACGCCGCGGGTTCGCGGTCCTCGGCTTCCCGTCCAACGATTTCAAGGGCCAGGAACCCGGTGACGAAGCGCAGATCCAGGAATTCTGCACGCTGACCTATGGCGTGAAGTTCCCGATGTTCGAGAAGGTCCACGTGGTCGGCGCGCAGGCCACCCCGCTGTACCAGCGCCTGACCGCGGCAACCGGCGTGGCGCCGGGCTGGAACTTCCACAAGTACCTGGTCGGCCGCGACGGCAGGGTCATCGCCCAGTTCGCCAGCAAGGTCACGCCGGATGATCCGCAGCTGATCGCGGCCATCGACAAGGCACTGGCCGCGCCCGCCGCCACGCGTTGATATCCGGCACGGATGCCTCGACATCGACGGCATGCGTGCGACAATGCTTCTTTTCGCGCCGACGTCGGCGCCCAGTCACTTCCAGGAATGCAGCGAATGAAGATGGGAATGCGCGGCGCAGCGGCGTCGGTTCTGATTCTGGCGATGGGCACTTCGGGTGTCGCTCTGTCGCAACAACCGGCGGCCCCCGCAGCCGCCAAGGAGACCGCAACCTTGAATTCCCCCAAGCAGAAGCTCGGTTACGCCATCGGCCTGGATGTCGCCAAGTCGTTCACCCCGATCGCCGATGAAATCGACGTCGCTGCCCTGCGCACGGCCGTGGAGCGTTCGTTCGAAGGCCTGCAGCCGCAGATCACCCAGGAGCAGGCCAAGGCCACCGATGCCGCCCTGCGCCAGGTCGTGATGGCCCGCAGCGGCCAGCAGGTGCCGGGCGTTGCGCCGGGCTCGCAGCCGCCGAAGGTCGATCGGGTGAAGGTCGCACAGATGATCGGTTCCTACTCGGTGGGTCCGTCGCTGGCACAGCTGAAGGACGACATTGACGTTGCGTCGCTGTTTGACGCAATCAGCACTGGTCTGAGCAAGGGCCAGCCGAAGATGACCGAGGCTGACGCCACGGCCACCATCCAGGCGTTCATGGGCGCCAAGCAGGCCGAAATGCAGGCCAAGGCTGCCCAGGCTGCACAGACCAACCGTCAGGAAGGCAACGCATTCCTGGCCAAGAACAAGACCCAGCCGGGCGTGGTGACCACGGCCTCGGGGCTGCAGTACCAGGTGATCCGCCCGGGCAGCGGCGAGCGTCCGCTGCCGACCAGCAAGGTGCGCGTGAACTACGAAGGCAAGCTGCTCGACGGCACCGTCTTTGACAGCTCCGCCAGCCGTGGCCCGGCCGAGTTCGGCCTGGACCAGGTGATCAAGGGCTGGACCGAAGGCGTCGCGCTGATGCCGGTCGGCTCCAAGTACCGCTTCTGGATCCCGGGCGAGCTGGCCTACGGTGAGAACGGCACCCCGGGCGGCCCGATCGGTCCGAACGCCACGCTGACCTTCGACGTCGAACTGCTGGGCGTCCTGCCGTAAGCCACCACGGAGCCTGCACGGACATGCGCGTTGCGATTTTCGGTACCGGTTACGTCGGCCTGGTGACGGGCACCTGCCTGGCCGATGTCGGCCACCAGGTGATCTGCGTCGATATCGACCAGGGCAAGGTCGATGGCCTGAACCAGGGCATCATCCCGATCTATGAGCCGGGCCTGGAGCCGATGGTGAAGGCCAACCACGCTGCGGCGCGGCTGGCGTTCACCACTGATGCGGCCGCGGCGATCGCGCATGGCCAGGTGGTGTTCATCGCCGTGGGCACACCGCCGGACGAGGATGGCAGCGCCGACCTGCAGTACGTGCTGGCCGTGGCCCGCACCATCGGCCGGCACATGAGCGTGCCGACCGTGGTGGTCAACAAGTCGACGGTGCCGGTCGGCACCGCCGACAAGGTCCGTGCAGCCATCACCGACGAACTCGCGGCGCGCGGCGCCGACATCGCCTTCGATGTGGTCTCCAACCCGGAGTTCCTGAAGGAAGGCGACGCGGTCGCCGACTGCATGCGACCGGACCGCATCATCATCGGTGCCACCAGCGACGAGTCGGTGGCGGTGATGCGTCGCCTGTATGCACCGTTCAACCGCAACCACGACCGCGTGGTGGAGATGGACGTACGCTCGGCCGAGCTGACCAAGTACGCCGCCAACGCGATGCTGGCGACCAAGATTTCGTTCATGAACGAGATCGCCAACATCGCCGAGCGTGTCGGCGCCGACGTCGAGCAGGTCCGCCAGGGGATCGGCTCGGACCCGCGCATCGGCTGGCATTTCATCTATCCGGGCGCCGGTTACGGTGGCTCGTGTTTCCCCAAGGATGTGCAGGCGCTGGCCCGCACCGCCCAGCAGAGCGGCCTGGAGCCGAAGCTGCTGAACGCGGTGGAAGCGGTCAACGATGCGCAGAAGGGCCACCTGTTCGCCCTGGTCCAGCGCCACTACGACAAGGGCGAGGACGAAGGCGTGCGCGGCAGGACGTTCGCCGTGTGGGGGCTGGCCTTCAAGCCGAATACCGACGACATGCGCGAGGCCTCCAGCCGCCGCCTGCTGGCGCAGCTGTGGGAGGGTGGGGCGACCGTACGTGCGTTCGACCCCGAAGCCATGCACGAAGCGCAGCGCATCTTCGGTGAGCGCGATGATCTGGTGTTCTGTGACAGCGCCGATGACGCGCTGCAGGGCGCCGATGCGTTGATCGTGGTGACCGAATGGAAGCAGTTCCGCAGCCCTGATTTTTCGATGCTGCGCGAACGGCTGAAGGACGCGGTCGTGTTCGACGGCCGCAACCTGTACGACCCCGCCGAGGTCGAAGCGGCGGGCCTGGCGTACTACGGCATCGGCCGGGGGCGTTCACTGCATGTCTGAGCTGCCGACCGAACGCGAGCAGGCGCTGGAAGCGCGCCTGGTCGAGCTGGAGATGCGTGTGTCCTTCCAGGAACACGCGCTGGCCGAACTGAGCGACGCACTGGCCGATGCCCGGATGCAGGGCACCCGCAACGCCGATGTGCTGCGCGTGCTGCTGGAAGACCTGGGCAAGGTCCGCAACGCACTGAATTCCTCCGATCCGGCGAGCGAACCGCCGCCGCCGCACTACTGATCCATACCCTTATCTATGAGCGATACCCTCCGCGACCAGTTGCTGGGCCTGGGCTTCAAGCCCGCGCCCAAGCCCGAGCGCAAGAATGATGGCCCCCGCCGTGATGGCCGCCCGCAGGGCAAGGGCGGCAACGGCAATGGAAAGCCACAGGGCGCAGGCAAGGGCGAGCACACGCCCGGTGAGCGTCGCGGTCCCGGTGGTGCGCCGGGCAAGCCGGGGCAGCACCGTGGACAGGGCCCGCGCAGGCCGCGCAGTGCCGAGGAGATGGATCTGGCCAAGGCCTATGCCATCCGTGCCCAGAAGGAGAAGGAAGAGCGCATCGAAGCCGAGCGCCTGAAGCAGGAGGAAGCGCGCCAGCGCCGCGAGGCGAAGGCGAAGCTGGAAGAACTGCTGAAGGACAAGGGCCTGAATGACGAGGCGGCCGACATCGCGCGGCACTTCCCGTATGGCGGCAAGATCAAGCGGATCTATGTCACCGCGGCACAGCTGACCGCGCTCAATGCCGGCGAGCTGGGAGTGGTGCAGCTCAATGGCCGCTATCTGCTGGTCACCGCCGAGGTGCTGAACCAGGCCGAAGCCGTGTTCGCGGCCTCGGTGGCCTTGAAGGTCGATCCGGATGCCCCGGCCGAAGACGATCCCTACGCTGATCCGCAGTACCAGGTGCCGGACGACCTGGTCTGGTAAGCCTGCGCCGCAGTGATCGGCAACGCCGGGCAATGCCCGGCGTTGCTGTTTCTGCGCGGTCTATTCGGGATCGTAGTCGAGGTTGGATGCGAGCCAGCGCTCGGCCTGGGCGCGATCCACGCCCTTGCGCCGCGCGTAGTCGCCCACCTGTTCGCGGCTGAGGCGGCCGACCACGAAGTACTGGCTCTGTGGATGGCTGAAGTAGTAGCCGGAGACGGCCGCGGTGGGCAGCATCGCGAAGCTCTCGGTCAGCGTCATGCCCGCGTTGGCTTCCGCCTGCAGCAGATCGAACAGGCGGCGCTTCTCGCTGTGCTCCGGGCACGCTGGATAGCCGGGGGCGGGCCGGATGCCGCGATACTTCTCGTCGATCAGCGCATCGTTGTCCAGCGCTTCGGTGCGGTCATAGCCCCAGAACTCGGTGCGCACCCGCTGGTGCAGGCGTTCGGCCAGTGCTTCGGCGAAGCGGTCGGCCAGGGCCTTGAGCAGGATCGCGTTGTAATCGTCGTGCTCGGCTTCAAAGCGCGCGACATGGGCATCGATGCCGATACCGGCGGTGACCGCGAACGCACCGATCCAGTCCTGTCGCCCGCTGTCGGCCGGTGCGATGAAATCGGCCAGGCAGAAGTCGGGGCGCTCGGCCGGCTTGTCGACCTGCTGGCGAAGGAAGTGCAGGGTGGTCTCGCCCTGTGGATGCTGCACGCGGACATCGTCACCGACACTGTTGGCCGGCCACAGGCCGAACACCGCCTTGGCGGTCAGCCACTTCTCCGCGACGATGCACGCCAGCATCGCCCGGGCGTCGCGGTACAGCTCGCTGGCCTGGGTGCCGACGATCTCGTCAGTGAGGATGGCCGGAAACTTGCCAGCCAGTTCCCAGGCCTGGAAGAACGGCGTCCAGTCGATGTAATCGACCAGTTCCGACAGGGGATAGTCTTCGAACACATGCAGGCCGGGCTGGTTCGGAACCGGGGGCACATAACTGTCCCAGCCGCCCTGGAATTTCTGGCCGCGCGCGTGCTCCAGCGAGACCAGCCGCTTGGCATCGCCACGGTTGCGGTGACGGGCGCGGATCTCGGCGTAGTCGGCTTCATTGGCAGCAACGAAGCCCGCGCGCAGGTCGCGCGAGATCAGCGACTGGGCCACGCCCACCGCGCGCGAGGCATCCTTCACCCACACCGTAGGGGCATGGTAGTGCGGGTCGATCTTCAACGCCGTGTGCGCGCGCGAGGTGGTGGCGCCGCCGATCAGCAATGGCAGGTCGAATCCCTGGCGCTGCATCTCGCGGGCGACATGGCTCATTTCCTCCAGTGACGGCGTGATCAGCCCGGACAGGCCGATCAGGTCGGCCTTGTGCTCGCGGGCCGCATCGAGAATCTTCTGCGCCGGCACCATCACGCCCAGATCGACCACCTCGAAGTTGTTGCAGGCAAGGACCACGCCGACGATGTTCTTGCCGATGTCGTGCACATCGCCTTTCACGGTGGCCATGATGATGCGGCCGTTGCTCTTGGCGGTGTCACCGCTGCGGGCCTTCTCCGCCTCGATATAGGGCAGCAGGTAGGCCACCGCCTTTTTCATCACGCGGGCCGACTTCACCACCTGCGGCAGGAACATCTTGCCGGCACCGAACAGGTCGCCGACGACGTTCATGCCATCCATCAACGGCCCTTCGATCACGTCCAGTGGACGGCTGGAGGCCTGCCGTGCCAGCTCGGTGTCCTCTTCCACGAACGCATCCAGCCCGTGCACCAGGGCGTGGGCCAGGCGCTGCTCGACCGGCTTGGCGCGCCAGGCCATGTCTTCGCTCTTCACCTTGCCCTTGCTGCCCTTGTAGCGTTCGGCAATCTCCAGCAGGCGCTCGGTGGCGTCAGGGCGGCGGTTGAGGATCACGTCCTCCACGCGCTCGCGCAGGTCCGGCTCCAGTTCGTCATAGATCGGCATGGCACCGGCGTTGACGATGCCCATGTCCATGCCGGCGGCGATGGCGTGGTACAGGAAGACCGAATGGATCGCCTGGCGCACCGTTTCGTTGCCACGGAACGAGAACGACACGTTGGAGACGCCGCCGGAGACGTGGCAGTGCGGCAGGGTCTGCTTGATGATGCGCGTGGCTTCGATGAAGTCCACTGCGTAGTTGTCGTGCTCCTCGATGCCGGTGGCGACAGCGAAGATGTTCGGGTCGAAGATGATGTCCTGTGGCGGGAAGCCGATCTCATCGACCAGAATGCGGTAGGCGCGCGTACAGATCTCGACCTTGCGCGCACAGGTGTCGGCCTGGCCGCTTTCGTCGAACGCCATCACCACCGCTGCCGCGCCGTAACGCAGCACCTTGCGCGCGTGTTCGCGGAACAGGGCCTCGCCTTCCTTCAGCGAGATCGAATTGACCACGCTCTTGCCCTGCAGGCATTTCAGGCCGGCTTCGATCACGCTCCATTTGGACGAGTCGACCATCACCGGAATGCGGGCGATGTCGGGCTCGGACATGATCAGGTTGAGGTAGCGGGTCATCGCCGCCTCGGAGTCGATCAGGCCCTCGTCCATGTTGACGTCGAGGATCTGCGCGCCACTGGCCACTTGTTGCCGGGCCACGTCCACGGCCTCCTCGTAGCGGCCTTCCTTGATCAGCTTGCGGAACTGCGCGCTGCCGGTGACGTTGGTGCGCTCGCCGACGTTGACGAACAGCAGGTCCGGGGTGATGACCAGCGGTTCCAGGCCGGACAGGCGGGTGGGGCGGACAGGCGTCATGGCAGGCAGTGGCTCAGCAACGGCAGGGCGGGAAGTGCGGAACGGTGGCGGCGACGTTCATGCCGCCTGGTCCTGGCGGTCCGGCAGGACACGCGGTGGCAGTCCGGCCACCGCCTGGGCGATGGCATGGATGTGGTCGGGGGTGGATCCGCAGCAGCCGCCGACCAGGTTGAGCAGGCCATCGCGGGCGAAACCGCGCAGGGTCGCCGCCATTTCTTCGGGGGTCTCGTCATACTCGCCGAAGGCATTGGGCAGGCCGGCATTGGGATGCGCGCTGACATGGCAGTCGGCAACCTGCGACAGCGTTTCGACATGCGGGCGCATCGCATCGGCACCCAGCGCGCAGTTCAGGCCGATCGACAGGGGCCGCGCGTGTGCCAGCGAGGCGTGGAAGGCTTCGGCGGTCTGGCCGGACAGGGTGCGGCCGGAGGCATCGGTGATCGTGCCGGAGATCATCACCGGCAGGCGCGCACCGCGCGCATCGAAGGCTTCCTCCACCGCATACAGCGCCGCCTTGGCGTTGAGCGTGTCGAAGATGGTTTCGACCATGAGGGTGTCCGCGCCGCCGTCGATCAGGCCATCGATGGCTTCGCGGTAGGTGTCGCGCAGCTCATCGAAACTGGTGTTGCGGAAGCCCGGATCGTTGACGTCGGGACTGATCGATGCGGTGCGGCTGGTGGGGCCAAGCACGCCGATCACGAAGCGCGGCTTGCCGGGCGTGGTGGCTTCAACGGCATCGCAGCAGGCGCGGGCCACGGCGGCGCCGGCCTTGTTCAGTTCGTACACCAGATGCTCGAGGTGGTAGTCGGCCTGGCTGACCGAGGTGGCGTTGAAGGTATTGGTTTCCACCAGGTCCGCGCCGGCTTCCAGGTAGGCGGTGTGGATGTCGGCGATGACCTGCGGCCGGGTGAGCAGCAACAGGTCGTTGTTGCCCTTCAGATCGTGGCCCTGCGGCGCGGCGTGGTCGCAGCCCGGCCCGTGCAGGTGATCGTAGCCATCGGCGAAACGCTCACCGCGGTAGTCGCCTTCCTGCAGGCCATGGCGCTGGATCATCGTGCCCATCGCTCCGTCGATGATCAGGATCCGCTCGCGCAGCGCGCCCAGCAGGGCATTGGCACGTTCGGGGTGCAACCAGGGCAGGACGGGCATGATGATTCCGGACTCAGGGCTTGTTGGCGATCAGCGAGATCACTTCGAAGTGCGGCGGCCGCTTCTCGCGGGTGACCGTCTCCAGGCTGGAAACCTGCAGGCCGGCCTTGTCGACGAACTTCTTCAGTTCCTTGTCGCTGAAGCCCAGGTTGACGTGACCATAGGCTTCCACCGCTGCCTTGTGTTCGTGGCGCGCCAGGCTGCACAGCAGCAGGCGGCCGCCCGGGCGCAGCACGCGCGCGGCTTCGGTGACGGCCTGCGCCGGCTTGCTGGCGTAGGTCAGTGCGTGCATCAGCACCACCAGGTCGAAGCTGCGGTCCTTGAAGGGCAGGGCATGCATGTCACCCTCGCGCACTTCCACATTGGGCAGGCGGCGCAGGCGTTCACTGGCAGCGGCCACCACGCGCGCGCTGGTGTCGATGCAGATGTAGCGCTTGGCATGCGGTGCCACCAGTTCGGCCAGCACGCCGTCGCCGGACGCGATATCGAGCACGTCGCCGGTTTCCAGCAGGGGCAGGGCGGTACGCGCCAGCGCCTCCCAGGTGCGGCCCGGAGAATAGTGACGTTCCATGTCGCCGGCCACGCTGTCGGCCCAGTTCTGGTCCGCGGCGCGGCTGGCCAGCACGGCGGCGACCCGTTCAGCGTCCTGTCGCAGCAGTGGATCGTCGCTTCCGTTGCTCAAGGCATGCCACAATGCGCGCTGCGCCGGATCCAGCTGCGCTTCGTCGAAGCGGTAGTAGGCCGACACGCCGGCGCGGCGGTCGCGGACCAGGCCCGCTTCCTTCAGGCGCGCCAGGTGAGTGGACACGCGCGGCTGGGCCAGCCGGGTGATCGCCGAAAGCTCGGCCACGGTCAGCTCTTCCTGCTCCAGCAGCGCCAGCAGGCGCACCCGCGTCGCATCGGCGAACACCTTCAGGCGGGTTGACCAGTCTTCCAGATCCATGAATATCTACCTATCGCGATATAGAGATATATTCGCTGGATCGGCCGCCGTGGTCAAGTCGGTGGCGTATGGAAACTCCCCGGGCCCCGGTACAATCGGCGCACCTGGGCGCGCGCTGCGCGCCCATAACCTCATGTACCCGGGAGGGTGTTGTGGATTTCAGCTTTACTGAAGAGCAGTTGATGCTGCAGGACGTGGCGCGGCGCATCGCGCAGGAGAAGATCGCCCCGAGCGCGGAGCATCATGACCGTACCGGCGAGTTCCCGCTGGAGAACATCCGCCTGCTGGGCGAGAACGGCCTGATGGGCATCGAGGTACCGACCGAATACGGCGGCGCTGGCATGGATCCGATCGCGTATGTGCTGGCGATGGTGGAGGTCGCCGCTGGCGACGCGGCCCATTCGACCATCATGTCGGTCAACAATTCGCTGTTCTGCAACGGCATCCTGACCCACGGCAGCGAGGAGCAGAAGCAGAAGTACGTGCGCGCCATCGCGGAGGGCGAGGCCATCGGTGCATTCGCCCTGACCGAGCCGCAGTCCGGTTCGGATGCGACCGCCATGCGTTGCCGCGCGGTCAAGCAGGCCGACGGCACCTACGTCATCAACGGCAAGAAGAGCTGGATCACCTCCGGCCCGGTGGCCCGGTACATCGTGTTGTTCGCGATGAGCGAGCCGGACAAGGGCGCGCGTGGCATCACGGCTTTCCTGGTCGACACCGAAAAGGCCGGCTTCGGCCGTGGCAAGACCGAGCCGAAGCTGGGCATCCGTGCCTCGGCGACCTGCGAGATCGAATTCAACGATTACGTCGCCCAGCCGGAAGACGTGCTGGGCCAGGAGGGCGAGGGCTTCAAGATCGCCATGGGCGTGCTCGATGCCGGGCGCATCGGCATCGCATCGCAGGCCATCGGCATCGCCCGTGCCGCTTATGAAGCGACGCTGGAGTATGTGAAGGAGCGCAAGGCGTTTGGCGCGCCGATCGGTACTTTCCAGATGACCCAGGCCAAGATCGCCGACATGAAGTGCAAGCTGGACGCAGCCCTGCTGCTGACGCTGCGCGCGGCATGGGTGAAGGGCCAGGGCAAGCGTTTCAGCAATGAAGCGGCCATCGCCAAGCTGACGGCGTCGGAAGCGGCGATGTGGATCACCCACCAGGCCGTGCAGATCCATGGTGGCATGGGCTACTCCAAGGAAATGCCGCTGGAGCGCTACTTCCGCGATGCCAAGATCACCGAGATCTACGAGGGCACCTCGGAGATCCAGCGCCTGGTGATCGCCCGCAACGAGACCGGGCTGCGCTGAGTCGAAACGGCTGCGCCGCTGCAACAGCGGCGCAGCCGGTAGATCCATGCCCTGCATGCACGGGCCTGTTGGTCGGGCGATGCCAATCTGTTCCAATGCAGGGCCTTTTTTACAGGTTCTGCAGAGATGATCTATCGAGGTTGGGGAATCCTGACACTGGTGACGCCGATCGCAGCGATCCTGCTGCTGGCTTACCTCTTCCCGCACGATGGCCCCCGGGGCAACATCCCGCTGCCCCAGGTGCTGCTGGGGGCAGGCATTGGTGCAACCGTGAACGTGCTGCTGGGCTTGTGGCTCAACCGTACTCCCCGGCAGAAAGGGGAAGCTGCGCCCCACCACTTCTTCTTCGTACCCATGCAATGGGCCGCGCTGGTTCTGCTGGCGGTGTGCGTGGCGGTCGCGCTGCTGCGCTGATCTGCTCTGGCATCCCCCCGCGATAAACAAAAAAGGCCCCGGATCGCTCCGGGGCCTTTTCGTTGCAGCGCAGGGTGGATCAGCGATCCGGACGATGCGCTGCTTCGCCCTCACGCTGGCGGCTGAGGAATTCCTTCGACGGCTCGTCCAGCTTGTCGCCGAGCATGCGCCGCACGACCACGAAGAAGACCGGGATCATCAGCAGGCCGAGCAGGGTGGCGAACAGCATGCCGCCGATCACGCCGGTACCGATGGCGTGACGGGAGTTGGCGCCGGCGCCGCTGGAGATCGCCATCGGGATCACGCCCATGATGAACGCGAAGGACGTCATCAGGATCGGGCGGAAGCGCAGGCGTGCCGCCTCGATGGTGGCATCGCGCAGGTTCTTGCCCGCTGCACGCTGCTCCACCGCGAACTCCACGATCAGGATCGCATTCTTCGCCGCCAGGCCGATAACGGTGATGAGGCCGATCTTGAAGAACAGGTCGTTCGGCAGGCCACGCATCATCGACAGGCCGATGGCACCGAGCACGCCCAGTGGCACCACCAGCAGCACCGCTACCGGGATCGACCAGCTTTCATACAGCGCCGCCAGGCACAGGAACACCACCACGATGGACAGCACCAGCAGCAGCGTCGCTGCGTTGCCGGCCAGGATTTCCTGGTAGGACATGCCCGACCAGTCGTAGCCGAAGCCGGCCGGCAGGTCGTTGTTGACGATGCTCTCCATGGTCTGCATCGCCTCACCCGAGCTGGTGCCCGGCGCCTGCGAGCCGACGATGTTGATCGCCGAATAGCCGTTGTAGCGGCTCAGTGACGGCGATGCGGACACCCATTCGGACTTGACCACGGTGCTCAGCGGGATCATCGCGTTGGTGCCGTCGGCGTTGGTGGTCAGGCTGGAGGGGCTGTAGAAGCTCTTCAGCGACTCCTGGCCGGTGCGGTACGGGCCATCGGCCTGCATGGTCACGCGCTTGATGCGGCCTTCGTAGAAGAAGTCGTTGACGTACACCGGCGCCAGCATCAGCTGGATGGTGCTGTACACGTCCGACACCGACATGCCCATCGACTGCGCCTGCACGCGATCCACGTGCAGCTGCAGCTGCGGAGCGTTCTCCAGGCCGTTCGGACGCACGCCAACCAGTGCTTCAGGCTTCTGCGCCGCCTGGCCAAGCAGGATGTTGCGGGCCTGCGTCAGCTGCTCGTAGCCGGCACCACTGCGGTCCTGCAGCCACATGTCGAAGCCACCGAACTGGCCCAGGCCCTGCACTGTCGGCAGGTTGACCACGAAGATCTGCGCTTCCTTGATGCCGTAGAACGCGCCGTTCATGTTCTGGATGAACTCCGGCGCGGTGAACTCGCGTTCTTCCCACGGCTTCAGGCGGATGAAGCCCATGCCCACGTTCTCGCCGGAACCGACGAAGCTGAAGCCGGCCACCTGCAGCATGCCTTCAAAGCCAACCTGCTTTTCCAGAATGCCGCGCATCTGCGCGAACACCTCGTTGGTCTGGCCCTTGGTCGAGCCCGGGGGCAGCTGCACGATCGCCAGCGCATAGCCCTGGTCTTCTTCCGGCAGGAAGCTGCCCGGCATGCGCGTGAACAGGAAGCCGCACAGCGCGGTCAGTACCACGAACAGGATCATCCAGCGCGGGGCATGGCGCACCGCCGAGGTGATGTGGCCCACGTAGGTGTGGCTGATCTTGTCGTAGTACTTGTTGAAGGTGCGGTAGACGATGTTCGGGTTGTCGTTGTGCGTCGGCTTCAGGAAGGTCGCGCACAGCGCCGGGGTGAAGCCCAGCGCGAGGAAGGCCGAGAACGCCATCGAGATGGCGATGGTCAGCGCGAACTGCTTGTAGATTTCGCCGGCGGCACCGCCCTGCAGTGCGGACGGGATGAACACCGCTGCCAGCACGACGGTGATCGCCACCACCGCGCCGGTGATCTGGGTCATCGCCTTCTGCGTGGCCGGCTTCGGCGCCAGGCCTTCCTCGCTCATGATGCGTTCGACGTTCTCGATCACCACGATGGCGTCGTCGACCACGATGCCGATCGCCAGCACCATCGCGAACAGGGTCAGCTGGTTGATCGTGAATCCGATCATCCACATGCCCAGGAAGGTACCCAGCAGGGCGACCGGGATGACCAGGGTCGGGATCAGGGTGGCGCGGAAGTTCTGCAGGAAGATCAGCATCACCAGGAACACCAGCAGCACCGCTTCGAACAGCGTCTTGACCACTTCCTGGATCGAGATCTTGACGAAGGTCGTGCTGTCGTACGGCGAGAACCAGGTCACGCCGGCCGGGAAGCTGGGCTGCAGTTCGTCCATCTTGGCGCGCACCGCATCGGCCACGTTCAGGGCGTTGGCGCCCGGCAGCAGCTGGATGGCGAAGGCACCGGTCGGCTTGCCGTTGTACTGGGTGTCGAAGCCGTAGTTGTTGGCACCGAAGGCGACGCGGGCGATGTCCTTGAGCAGCACACGCGAGCCATCGGCATTGGCGCGCAGGATGATGTTCTCGAACTCCTGCGGCGAGCTGAAACGTCCCTCAGCCGACACGGTGGCGGTGAAGTGCTGGCCTTCCGGCGACGGGTCCGAGCCCAGCGCACCGGCGGCGAACTGCACGTTCTGCGCACGCACGGCAGCCAGGACCTGGCTGGCCGAGAGACCATAACCCTGCATCTTCTCCGGGTTCAGCCAGATGTTCATGGCGTACTCGGAACCGAACTGCTGGGTGCTGCCGACGCCGGGAATGCGCGAGACCTGGTCGAGCACGCGCGAACCGACGATGTCGTTCAGCGCGTCACGGTTGATCGCCGCCGTATCCGACTGCAGGGCCACGACCATCAGGAAGCCGGCATTGGCCTTGGCCACCACCACGCCCTGCTGGGTCACCTCCGACGGCAGTCGTGGCGTCGCCAGCGACACCTTGTTCTGCACCTGCACCTGGGCGATGTCCGGATCGGTACCGGTCTCGAAGGTGAGGGTGATCTGCGCGCGGCCATTGGACGAGGACGAAGAGCTGAAGTACAGCAGGTGATCGATACCGGTCAGCTGCTGCTCGATCACCTGGGTGACCGATTTTTCGGTGGTGTCCGCGCTGGCGCCCGGATAGGTGGCCGAGACGGTCACCTGTGGCGGAGCGATGTTGGGATAGGACTCCACGCCCAGGTTGAGGATCGCGATCACGCCGCTGAGCGAGATCAGGATCGCTACCACCCAGGCGAAGACTGGATGTTCGATGAAAAATTTAGGCATGACGGAAGGTTCCCGTTACTGCTTGTTCGAGTCGGTGGCGGCCGGCGCGGCCTTGTCGGCTGCGTCGGTCTGGGCCGGAGCCTTGTCGGCGGCAGCGGCGGGTGCGGCCGGGCCGGCACCGCCGGCCGCGGGCTTGCCGGCGGCGTCCTGCCCCGGGGTCCAGGGCTTGGCGACGGCCGGGCTGCCTTCCTTGACCTTCTGCACGCCGGCCACGATCACCTTGTCGCCGGCGGCCAGGCCATCGCTGACCAGCCAGTTGCCGCCCTGTGCGCCTTCGGTCTTGACGTTCTTGCGCGCCACCTTGCCATCGGCACCGACCACCATCACGTAGCCGCCCGTGGTGTCGCGCAGCAGCGCCTGCTGCGGCACCAGGTAGGCATTGTTGCGCTCGCCGAGGTTGGCCTGGAAGCTGACGAAGGCTCCCGGCAGCAGGATCTGCTGCGGATTGGGCAGCAGCGCACGCAGCGACACCGCGCCGGTGGCCGGGTCGACCGTAGTCGAGGAGAAGTCGAGGGTTCCCGGCTCGCTGTAGGTGCTGCCATCGGCCAGCTTCACGTTGACGGTGGCCTTGCCGTCGCCGGCCAGGGCCAGGGCGCCCTTGGCCTGCTGCGCGCGCAGCTGGGTCAGCTCGTCCACGCTGAGCGAGAAGTTGACGTACAGCGGATCGAGCTGGTCAACGGTGGTCAGCAGGGTCACGTCGCCCTGGCCGACCAGTGCGCCCTCGGTCACCTGCTGCTTGTTGGCCACGCCGCTGATCGGCGCGGTCACTTCGGCGTAGCCCAGGTTGATCCGCGAGGAGGTCACCGCCGCTTCGGCCTGCTTGACCGCGGCCAGCGCAGTGCGCTCGGCCGATTCGGCGTTGTCCAGGTCGGACTTGGAGACGAACTGCTGCGGTGCCAGCGAGCGGGCACGATCGGCCGCCACCTTGGCGTTGGCGTAGGTGGCGCGCGCCGACGCCAGCTGGGCCTCGGACGCGTTCAGCGAGGCGCGCAGCGGTGCCGGGTCGATCAGGAACAGGGTCTGCCCCTGCTTGACCTGGGAGCCTTCCTGGTAGACGCGCTTGAGCAGCACGCCCGGCACGCGTGCGCGGACATCGGCACTGCGGAACGGCGACAGGCGGCCGACCAGCTCGCGCTGCAGCGGCAGGGTCTGCGGCTTCGCATCGATCACGCCCACCTCCGGCGGCGGGGGTGTCTGCTGTTCCGGTTTCTTGCAGGCAGCCAGCGCGACAGCAACGGCGCACGTCAAGGCAAGGGTGCGGAGTGGGGCGGTCATCAGGAGGAACTCCGGGGTTGGTTTGTAGACGGGGCCGGCGACGGTTGCGGCGCAAACGCGCGCAGGAAGCTGTCGACGGAGAACTCTGCCCAGCGCCGACGCAGGAGCGCGTCATCACGATGGGGGGTATGGAAGCGCTGTTTGTCGAAATCCTGACCGGCGATCATGCTCAGCAGCAGTTCGGCCATGAAGTGCGGGTCGTCATGCCGGAGCAGGCCACGCCTGCAAACGGTTTCAATCCATTCAGAAAGATGAAGTGTCAGCGCGCCAGCACCATGCCGGTACAGCGCCCGGGCCTCTTCGGGGAACTGGGCGGCATCTGCAGCGATCAGCCGGCAGGCCTGGCCGACATGCGGTTGGTTGAAATGCTCCAGGAAGTCGATGGCGAACTGCAACAGGCTGGCACGCAGGTCGTCACTGCGGAGTGCACGCAGCATTGCCCCCGTCGCGTGTCCCACATGCCGCTGCATCACCCGCCGCAGCAGTTCCTGCTTGCTGCCATAGCGCGAGTACAGGGTCTGCTTGGAGCAGCCGGCCTGCTGGGCCACCGCATCCATGCTCATCTGCATGCCCTGCCGGGCCAGCAGTTCGCGCACGGCATCGAACACGCGCTCATCGCGCGCATCGAGGGCAACGGGGAAGTAGGCCGGGTTCACGCGGTGGACTATACCGTCCAGTTCAGGATTGTGGAATCGAAACGACGTTCCCGCGTGTGTCTTCCGGTAACACGCTTTGCCGATCCTGTCGGCAAGGCGGCCGCCCCCCGCTCGCTCCGTACCTGGGCGAACTGAATAGGCGTCTAAACCGCAGCAAACCCGAATCTGCTTATTCCGTCCTGCAGCAAGGCCTTTTCGCGCGGGAGGGCTACAATTTCATTTTCCCAACTGAGCAAGCGCATCGCTCTGCCATGAAACCGCAAAAAACCGCAGCCAAGACCGTGAAAAACAAGACCAAACCAGCTGAGTCGGAGGTCGCAGTGACCGCTGGTTTCTCCCTGGAGCCGGTATACACGGCCTTGCGCAAGCGTTACCCGGCGGCCGCCCAGGCCGAAGCAGTGGCGTTTGCCGCTGACTTCTACAAGCGCATGGAGGCGGACGAGTTCCCGCACCACAGCGCTGAAGAGTGGGCCGCGCTCGCGGCCGAGACGCTGGAGTTCGCCCGTGCCCGCAAGGCCGGCAAGGCCAACGTGCGCGTGTTCAATCCGACGGTGAAGGCGAACGGTTGGGAATCGCCGCACACCGTGCTGCAGATCATCAACGACGACATGCCGTTCCTGGTCGATACCGTGACCATGTCACTGGCCGAACAGGGCGTGGGCGTGCACGTGCTCGGCCACCCGGTGCTGCGCTTCACCCGCGACAAGGCCGGCAAGCTGGTCAAGGTCGGCGAGGGCGAGGCCGAATCGGTGATGCTGCTGGAGATCGACCGCCAGCCGGCCGATGCCATGGCCGCCATCGAGCAGGCCATCGGCAAGGCGCTGGACGAAGTGCGGGCGATCGTGCGCGATTGGCAGCCGATGAAGGACAAGGCACTGGCACTGGCCGACGATCTGGGCAGCCGTGCGCTGCCGGTCGACGATGCCTCGCGCAGGGAAGCGCAGGAGTTCCTGCGCTGGGCCGCCGACAACCACTTCACCTTCTTCGGCTACCGCGAGTACCGCGTCGAGAAGCAGGGCAAGGAAGACGTGCTGGCGCCGCTGAACGAGACCGGCCTGGGCCTGATGCGCGGCAAGGACAAGTCCGCCGCACGCCCGGTCAAGACGCTCGCCGCCCAGGGCCTCAACGCCACGTCGGGGCTGAAGGACGCGCTGATCCTGACCAAGACCAATGCGCGCTCCCGCGTGCACCGCGCCGGCTACATGGACTACATCGGCGTGCTGGAATTCGACGCCAAGGGCAGGATCATCGGCGAGCAGCGCTTCCTCGGCCTGTTCACCTCCAGTGCCTACAACCGCCGCCCGTGGGAAATCCCGCTGGTGCGCCAGCGCCACGAATACGTGATGAAGCAGTCCGGCCTGGCCGCGTCCAGCCACAGCGGCAAGGCACTGCGCCACATCCTGGAAACCCTGCCGCGCGAAGAACTGTTCCAGTCCAGCGAGGACGAACTGTTCCGCACCGCGATGGGCGTGCTGGGCCTGCAGGAGCGCGTGCGCAGCCGCCTGTTCCTGCGCCGTGACAAGTACAGCCGCTTCATCTCCGCGCTGGTCTACCTGCCGCGCGAGCGCTTCAACACCGACGTGCGCCTGCGCATCGAGGCGATGCTGAAGGAAGCGCTGCATGGCGAGTACGTCGACAGCTCGGTGGTGCTGGGTGAATCGCCGCTGGCGCAGGTGCATCTGATCGTGCGCCCGAAGCCGGGCGAGATGCTTGACGTGGATACCGCCGAACTGGAGCGCAAGCTCGCCCAGGTGCTGCGCAACTGGCAGGACGACCTGCGCGAAGCGCTGGTGGCCCGTCATGGCGAAAGCGAAGGCCTGCGCATCGCGGCCCGCATCGGCAAGGCACTGCCGGCCGGCTACATCGAAGACAACAGCACCGCAGTTGCCGCCAACGACGTCAGCCAGCTCGACGCGCTGACCGGTCCGGACGATCTGCGCCTGAGCCTGCAGGCGGTGCCGCGCGAAAGCGGCGATGGCCTGCGCCTGAAGCTGTACCGCCAGCTGGACGACATTCCGCTGTCCGACGCGCTGCCGATGATGGAGAACATGGGCCTGCGCGTGATCGCCGAGCGCCCGTACCGCCTGTCGGTCGACAACGCTCCGGTATACGTGCAGGACTTCGAGGTCGAATCGACGGCCGGTGCGATCGATGCCGCCAGCGTCGACGAAGCATTCGGCGAAACCTTTGCCCGCGTCTGGCACGGTGATGCCGAGAACGATGGCTTCAACCGCCTGGTGCTGGCCGCCGGCCTGCATTGGCGCCAGGTCGCCATGCTGCGCGGCTACTGCAAATATCTGCTGCAGACCGGCGTGCCGTTCTCGCAGGCGTACGTGGAAGGCACGTTCGCCCGCTATCCGCTGCTGGCGCGCCTGCTGGTCGAACTGTTCGAAGCGCGCTTCGATCCGGCCACCGGCCACGAGAGCAAGGACGACATCGCGGCCGGCCAGGCCCAGCTGAAGGCCCACTTCGATGTGCTGGCCGCCGGCGACGAGGCCACCCTGAAGGTGCTCAAGACCGTGGTCGATGCCCGCAAGGGTGACCGCGACGCGCAGATGCAGGCCGCGCGCGATGCGCTGCTGAAGCTGATGGACCGCGTGTCGAGCCTGGACGAAGACCGCATCCTGCGTTCGTTCATGGGCGTGATCGATGCCACCTTGCGTACCAGCTACTACCAGACCGACGCCAATGGCCAGCACGGCCATGTGATCAGCTTCAAGTTCGACTCGGCGCTGGTGCCGGATCTGCCGAAGCCGCGTCCGTACCGCGAGATCTTCGTCTACGGTCCGCGCGTGGAAGGTACCCACCTGCGCTTCGGCGCGGTAGCCCGTGGCGGCCTGCGCTGGTCGGACCGTCGCGAAGACTTCCGTACCGAAGTGCTGGGTCTGGTCAAGGCGCAGATGGTCAAGAACACCGTCATCGTGCCGGTCGGTGCGAAGGGCGGCTTCTTCGCCAAGACCCCGCCGGTGAACGGCGACCGCGACGCGATCTTCGCCAACGGCGTGGCCTGCTACAAGCTGTTCATCCAGGGCCTGCTGGACATCACCGACAACATCGTCAACAACAAGATCGTGCCGCCGGTGGATGTCGTGCGGCACGACATGGACGATCCGTACTTGGTGGTGGCCGCCGACAAGGGCACGGCGACCTTCTCCGATATCGCCAACGGCCTGGCCATCGCGCACGGCTTCTGGATGGGCGATGCGTTCGCCTCCGGTGGTTCGGTGGGGTACGACCACAAGGGCATGGGCATCACCGCGCGCGGTGCATGGGAGTCGGTCAAGCGCCACTTCCGTGCGCTCGGCCGTGACAGCCAGAGCCAGGACTTCACCGCGGTCGGCGTCGGCGACATGTCCGGCGATGTGTTCGGCAACGGCATGCTGCTGTCGCGCCACATCCGCCTCGTCGCGGCATTCGACCACCGCCATATCTTCCTTGACCCGAACCCGGACGCGGCGACCTCGTTCGTCGAGCGCGAGCGCATGTTCACCGTGCCGCGTTCAAGCTGGGCAGACTACGACGCCAAGCTGATCAGCAAGGGCGGCGGCGTGTACCCGCGCAGCCTGAAGTCGATCGAGATCACCCCCCAGGTGCGTGAAGCGCTGGGCCTGGACGAGAACGTCAAGGCGCTGTCGCCGAACGACCTGATGAGCGCGATCCTGAAGGCACCGGTGGACCTGCTGTGGAACGGCGGCATCGGCACCTACGTCAAGGCCGCCAGCGAGCAGCACAGCGATGTCGGCGACCGTGCCAACAACGCACTGCGCGTGAACGGTGGCGAGCTGCGCTGCAAGGTGGTGGGCGAGGGCGGCAACCTCGGCATGACCCAGCTGGGCCGTATCGAGGCCGCGCAGGCCGGCGTGCTGCTCAACACGGACTTCATCGACAACTCGGCCGGCGTGGATACGTCGGACCACGAAGTCAACATCAAGATCCTGCTCAATGATGTGGTGCGGGCGAAGAAGCTGACGGTCGACCAGCGCAACAAGCTGCTGGCCTCGATGACCGATGAAGTCGCCGACCTGGTGCTCAACGACAACTATCGCCAGAACCAGGCGCTGAGCCTCATGGAGCGGATGGCGGTCAAGCGCCTGGGTTCCAAGCAGCACTTCATCCGCACCCTGGAACAGCAGGGGCTGCTGGATCGGCAGATCGAGTTCCTGCCGTCCGATGCCGAGCTGTCCCAGCGCAAGGCGCGCGGCCAGGGCCTGACCCGTCCGGAGCTGTCGGTGCTGCTGTCCTACTCCAAGCTGGTGGCGTTCAACCAGCTGCTGGAGTCGGATATTCCGGAAGATCCGTACCTCTCCAAGGAGCTGCTGCGCTACTTCCCCACGCCGCTGCAGAAGAAGTACGCCGATGCGATGGAGCGTCACCGCCTGAAGCGCGAGATCATCGCCACGGCGGTGACCAACCAGACCATCAACCGCATGGGCGCAACGTTCCTGATGCGCATGCAGGAAGACACCGGCCGCTCCATCGCCGAGGTCGCCAAGGCCTACACCATCAGCCGCGAGACGCTGGATGCGCGCGCGCTGTGGGCGCAGATCGACGCCCTCGACGGCAAGGTGCCGGAGTCGGTGCAGATCGACGCGCTGGAGGTGATCTGGAAGCTGCAGCGTTCGTTCGTGCGCTGGCTGCTGTCGCGTCCGGGTGCGATGCCGGGCATCACTGAAGCGGTCAACCGCTATCAGGGCCCGTTCAACGACATCCGTGTCGCGTCGGGTGTGCTGCCGGACTCGCAGCGTCCGACCTACGAGGCGCTGGTGGCCGAGTGGAAGGAGAAGGGCCTGCCGTCCGCGCTGGCACAGCAGCTGTCCGAGCTGCACTTCCTGGAACCGGCGTTCGACATCATCGAACTGGCCCGTACCCGCAAGCTGAAGCCGGTGGACGTGTCCAAGGTGCACTTCCGCCTGGGCGATGCCCTGCAGTTGCCGTGGCTGTTCGAGCAGGTCGATGCACTGGAAGTCAACGGCCGTTGGCATGCGGTGGCACGCGGCGTGCTGCGCGACGAGCTGGCCGCCAACCATCGCAACCTGGCCGGTCAGGTGCTCGCCACCAAGGGCGGCAGTGCCGAGGCCAAGGTGGCTGCATGGATGGGCCGCGATGACAACAGCCTGCGCTTCACCCTGGCAATGCTGGCGGAACTGGCCGAGCAGAAGACCCTGGACTACCCGACCGTCTCGGTCGCGGTCCAGCGCCTGGGCCAGCTGGCCGCACACGGTGCGTGACTGATGTAGTGCCGGGCCACGCCCGGTCTGCGTGAAACGGAGCGGCCCCGCGAAAGCGGGGCCGTTCTGTTTCTGGCCATTGGCGATTCGCCGGGCATGGCCCGGCGCTACCGGGGGCGCGGAACTGGGTAGCGCCGGGCCATGCCCGGCGAGCGTAGCGGCGCTCGGTTATGCTCTCCCTCACGCCTTCCCCCCGGATCCACCGATGAGCGACACCCCCCGCATCGCTTTCCTGGCAAGCACCACCGAAGCTGCGCAGATGGCCCGCGCGGCCATGGTCGCGCGCTTTGGCGACCATGCCCCCGAGCAGGCCGACGTGCTCTGCCCGCTGGGCGGTGATGGCTTCATGCTGCAGACGCTGCATCGTCACGGCCGCCTGGGAAAACCGGTGTTCGGCATGAAGCTGGGCACCGTAGGTTTCCTGATGAACCAGTACCGGGGCGACGACGACGTCAATGCACGCATCGCCCGCGCGGAACCTGCCAACCTGCGTCCGCTGGAGATGGTGGCGCTGACCGAATCGGGCACCAGCACCGGTTCGCTGGCGTACAACGACGTGTCCCTGCTGCGGCAGACCCGCCAGGCTGCGCACATCGGCATCGACCTCAATGGGCAGGAGCGGGTGGCCGAACTGATCGGCGACGGCGTGCTGGTTGCCACGCCCGCAGGCAGCACCGCCTACAACTATTCGGCCCACGGACCCGTGCTGCCCTTGGGCTCGCACACCATCGCGCTGACGCCATTGGCACCGTATCGCCCGCGACGCTGGCGTGGTGCCATTCTCAAGGCGGATACGGAGGTGCGCTTCCGCGTGCTGGACCCCTACAAGCGACCGGTCAGCGTGACCGCCGATTCGCACGAGACGCGCGACGTGGTCGAGGTGACCATCCGCGAGTCGCGCGACCGCCGGGTGACATTGCTGTTCGACCCGGAACACAATCTGGAAGACCGGATCCTGAGCGAACAGTTCGTTTTTTGAGGACAATAGGTTGCCGGTCGCGTCGACCGCCAGAAGGACCCCCACCGATGGGTGACAACTCCCCCCGTTTGCTGACCGTCGCGGTGACCTCGCGCGCCCTGTTCGATCTCGAGGAAAGCCACGCGCTGTTCGAGACCGATGGCGTGGCGGCCTATGCGGAGTACCAGCGCCAGCACGAGGACGACATCCTCGGTCCCGGCGTGGCCTTCCCGGTGGTGCGCAAACTGTTGGCGCTGAACCAGGGCGCCAGCCCGGAGAACCCGCGCGTCGAGGTGATCCTGCTGTCGCGCAATTCGGCCGATACCGGCCTGCGCATCTTCAATTCGATCCAGCACTACGGCCTGGGCATCATCCGTGCCACCTTCACCGCCGGTGAGCCGACCTGGCCCTACGTGAAACCGTTCGGCACCGATCTGTTCCTGTCGGCCAATCCGGAGTCGGTCCGCAGTGCGCTGCGCCACGGAATCGCCGCTGCGACGATCCTGCCCAAGCCACCCGGCGAGACCGCCGCGGCCGCCGCGGACCAGATCGACACCGGCCGACCGTCCGGCCAGCTGCGCATTGCCTTTGACGGTGATGCGGTGATCTTCGGTGATGAAAGCGAGCGCATCTCGCGCGAACAGGGGGTCGAGGCATTCGGCCGCCACGAGCGCGAACGTGCGCGCGAACCGCTCAGCGGTGGCCCGTTCCGCGGCTTCCTGTCCGCGCTGCACACGCTGCAGGAGGTGTTCCCGGCCGGTGACAGTGCGCCGATCCGCACGGCGCTGGTCACCGCCCGCTCTGCGCCCGCGCACGAGCGGGTGATCCGCACGCTGCGCGAATGGGGCGTGCGCCTGGACGAGGCGCTGTTCCTGGGCGGCCGCCACAAGGGGCCGTTCCTGCAGGCCTTCGGTGCCGACATCTTCTTCGATGATTCGCAGCACAACATCGACAGTGCCCGCGAACACGTTGCCGCGGGCCATGTGCCGCACGGTGTCGCCAACGAGGGATGACGCGGCAGCGCCGGGCCACGCCCGGCGTTCTGCATCATGGGGTGCCGGCCATTCCCAACTGCACGTCAACCACTTTCCAGCGCAGCCCCTGCGGTTCCAGCACGACCTTCAACGGTGGTTGGCCCGGGCCGCGATCAACGTCGACGACGAAGCGGTCGAACGCTTCGAAACGGTGGCGGGCGTTCTTCAAAGGCCGTGCCGGTTCGGTCGCCGCGAAGGCATCTCCGCCCTGCAGCTCGTTGCGCCCACGCTTCCACAGCACATGGCCCTGCAGCATCGCACCGATGCCGGTCGGGGTCATCAGGGTGTCCACCGCTGCGCCCCCAAGCTGGTCGCCCAGGCCGTAGAGCAGGGCGCCGAACGGACTGCTGGCCACATCGGGGCCGGCCTGGCGCACGAGGTAATCATTGAGTTGCGCACGCAGGCTGACGCGCACGCGCGGAAAGTCGACGTAGCGTTCCAGTGCGGCGGTATCGCGCTGTTCGATGGCCTTGGACAGACCGTGTATGGTCAGGTAGGGGCCGCCGAACCACACGCCGGCCAGGGCAATCACCAACAGGACCACGATCGCAGTGAGCTTCTTCATGCCGCCAGACTGCCGCAAGTGCGGCCGGGCGGGGTGAAGACTCAATGACTGGGCGAACCGCTGCCGTCGCCATAGGCCGCGACCAGGCGTTGCCGGTCGGCGGGGCGCAGTGCTTCGGGTCGCGTGGCCAGCACCTCCTCCAGACTGCCGACGCGGGTAGTGCCCAGGATGCCGGCGGCCACGCCGGGGTGGCCCAGAACGTAGGCAAACGCAGTCTGGGCCGGACGCTGGCTGTCGATCGCCGCAATGGCCCGGCGCATCGCACGTGCGCTGCGCATCAGACGGCGGCTGCTGGGCTTGAGCCACGCGCGCGCCAGGTACCAGGCATCGGCCAATCTCGGCCGGCGAGGCTGGCTGGGCAGCAGGTGGCCCTGTGCGAGCACGGTGCCTGCCAGTACGCCGATTCCGGCCGCATGCAGCTGGTCGATCAGCGGCGCACGATCCTGCTGCAGCGCGTTGTAGTCCAGCAGGACCACGTCGAATGCCTGTGGATGCGCAAGCATCCAGTGCAGCGTCGAGGCTGAGTGGGTGTTGATGCCGGTGGCGCGGATCAGGCCACGTTCGCGCAGGCGCTGCAGCGCATCGAGCAGATCGTCGTTGATGTCGTGCGCGGTGGCGCCATGCAGCTGGTAGATGTCCAGGTAATCCAGGCCAAGGTTGCGCAGTGAGGCTTCGCAGCTGGCGGTGATGGCCGCAGGCGAGAAATCGCGCTGTTCTGCGCCACTGATGCCGGCCTGTCCGGTCAGTGTGCCGCCCTTGCTGGAGATGACCAGTGACTCACGCGGGTAGCGGGCCAGCAGCGGCCGCAGGATGCGGCCCAGGCGCGGTTCGGCATGGAAGCCGGAGTAGTTGTGGCCGGTGTCGAACAGGTTCACGCCCTGGGCCAGCGCGTGCTCGACGATCGCTGCGGCGGCATGCTCGGCAAAGCGGCGATGGCCCCAGAAGCCCGAGCAGCCCAGCCCGACCGGCGATACGGACAGGCCGGTGCGGCCGAGCGGGCGGCGTTGCCGGGCCAGCGGCATCAGAACTCCAGATCCAGTGCTGCGCACAGATAGTCGACGAAGGGGCCGAGCGCGGCCAGGTCCTTGCCGAGCGTGGACAGCAGGCGCGGCCCGGTCATCGTCTCATCGTCCAGCGAGCGCCACATCACCCAGTTGCGATGCTTGAGATCGTCGATGAACTCGAAATCGGCGGGGAAGCCACGCGGCGGCCTGACCAGCTTCTCGCTCTGCTCGAAATCGAAACGCCGGCGGAGGGCGGGTGCATGCGCTGCGGCCTTCCAGCTGCCGGGGTTGTCCAGGATGAAATGGCGCACGCGGCGCTGGGTGTCCGGTTCGGGGTGCCACAGGCCGGCACCGACGAAGCTCTCGCCCGGCTGCAGATGCACGTAGAACGACGGAGCGGCCACTTCGCGGCGGCGTTCATGGAACAGGCGTGCGCCCTGCCAGGTCTTGTACGGCGATTTGTCGTTTGAAAAGCGCGCATCGCGATGGATGCGGAATAGCGAACCACCGACGCCACGGGTATCGGCACGGAAATGCGCGCTGACCTCGGCCAGCGCGGGCTGCAGGTCGCCCAGCAGGCGCAGGAACGGCTGCCGTACATGGTCTTCGTACTGCTGGCGATGGTCGTTGAACCAGGCCTTTTCATTGTGCCGCGCAAGGCTGCGCAGGAACCTGAAACTGGCGTCGCTGAAATAGGTGCTCACAAGCTCTCCTGCAGATGCTGGCCCCAGTCGCGCAGCGATTGCAGCAGGGCCAGGCGGCGATCGTCGTCCGGCGCCTCGGCGGCCAGTGCATCGAGCTGCTGCTGGTACTGGGGCAGGTTGAGTTCGCCCAGGCGGCCGTCACCGAGCAGGCGCTGGCGGCGGTAGTCCTGCCAGCGCTGGCGCTCGGCCGGTGCCAGGGTGTCGGGATGGTTGCGGGCGCGATAGCGGAACAGCAGTTCGGGCAGGCGCGGATCGCGGAAGCGGCCTTCCAGCGCAGCCAGCTCTGCGGGCGGCGTGGTCCGCGCCAGGGCCAGCAGTGGCTTGTCGCCATTGCCGAGGAAGCCGTCGTACAGCGAAGCATCGACGTCGGCCACGACGGCGTCCCGTGGTTGGTTGTACACCTGCCGTGCCTTCTCGGCCAGTTGCGGCGCGAATGCACGCAGCCGCTCGACCTTGGCTTCGATGGCGGCGACATCCAGGCCCAGGCGGGCGTGATCGTCGGGCCGCAGGTGGTTCCAGGCGACCAGCGCCGGGACCTTGTTCAGATGTACTTCCTTCAGCGGCACCCGGGCGACGCCTTCGGGCAGTTCGCTGGCGCGCAGGTAGAGCCGCTCGGCGATCGTCTCGGCTGGCAGCTGCAGCAGGTCGTCGATGTCACCTTCCAGATCGAACACGATCACCCGGTTGTTGATCGTCGGGTGCACCGCCAGCGGCAGCACCGGAGCCGCGCACAGCCGGCTGGCCGGGTATCGCATGGAAATGTGCAGCACCGGCTTCAGCGCGCCCACGTCCAGCAGGCTGCCGACGAAACGCTTGTCGCGCAGTTTCAACGCGTACTCCCACAACCGCGGCTGCGACTGCTTGAACAGGCGTGCCATGCCGATCGTGGCGCGCACGTCCGACAGCGCCTCGTGCGCATCGCCATCGCGCACATTGTTGGCTTCGGCCAGGTGCTCGAGCTTGAACGACGTGGCGCCGTCCTCGCGCAGTGGCCAGTGGATGCCTTCGGGACGCAGGGCGCGCATCAGCCGCAGCATGTCCAGCAGGTCCCAGCGCGAGTTGCCGTTGCGCCACTCGCGCTCGTAGGGGTCATGGAAGTTGCGGAACAGACCGTAGCGGATGAACTCGTCGTCGAAGCGCAGGGTGTTGTAGCCCAGGGCACAGGTACCCGGGCGCGACAGCTGTTCGTTGATGCGGTCGAACGCTTCGGCTTCGCTGATGCCTTCAGCCAGTGCCCGCTGCGGCGTGATGCCGGTGACCAGGGTGGCCATCGGCGAGGGCAGCAGATCGTCGGCGGGGCGCACGAAGAAACTCACCGGCGTGTCGATCTCGTTCAGATCGGCATCGGTGCGGATCGCCGCGAACTGCGAGATGCGCGTTCGCCGTGGGTCCTGGCCGAAGGTTTCCAGGTCGTAGAACAGGAAGCTGTCAGCCATCAGTGTGCGCCCTCCAGAACCGGCAGCCGGGCATGGATCTGTGCCTCCAGAGCTGCCCAGTCGATGTTCTCCAGCGACGTATGGCCGATCGTGGCGGCCACCAGCATGTCGCGCTGGATGTCGGTCCGGCGCAGTGCCTCGGCGTAGGGCGTGTGCAGGAACGTGACCATGGTGTAGTGCGGTACGAAGCGGGTCGGCCAGCGATGCTGAAGCGCCTGCTCCAGCTCGCGCTGCAGCAGGAAGGCCGGGTCGGCGACGCGATCACGCATCTCCAGGTAGTTCTCCAGGGCCATCTGCTGGATCGCATGCGCGTTCGGCTTGCGTTCTTCCTCGAAGGCGGCGAACGCGCTCTGCAGGTCGTCGGCTTCCATCAGATGGCGGGCCAGTGCCACGCAGTCCTCGAACGCGCAGTTCATGCCCTGCCCGTGGAAGGGCACCATTGCATGCGCGGCATCACCGATCAGCACGGCCTGGCCCTGCTGGTGCCAGCGCTCCAGCGTCAGCGTGCCGAGCAGGCCGGGCGGATGCTGCTCCCAGTCCGTGCGCAGGTCGGGGATCAGCGGCAACGCATCGGCGAACTCGCGCGCGAACAGGGCTTCGGCCTGGGCGCCGGTATTGACGGTGGCGAAGCTGGGCTCGCCCTGGTTGGGCAGGAACAGGGTGACCGTGAACGTGCCTTCGTGATTGGGCAGGGCGATGCACATGAAGTGGCCCCGTGGCCAGATGTGCAATGCGTTGCGTTCGATGCGGAAGCCGCCATCACGGTCCGGTGGAATCTCCAGTTCCTTGTAGGAGTGATCGAGGAAGGCGATGTCCTCGCCCAGCGGCGCGCGCCGGTTCATCGCCGCGCGCAGCGCCGAGCCGGCGCCGTCAGCGCCGATCAGGCTGTCGAAGTGGATGTCGTGCGGGCTGTCGTCGCGATCGTCGATGAAGCGCGCATGGCCGGCATCGAAATCGACGGTATGCAGTCGGCGGTGGAAATGTACGGTGGCACCTGCCTGCTCGGCCAGTGTCAGCAGCGTGGTGTTCAGGTCCCTGCGATGGATCGACCAGATCACTTCGCTGTCGTCGCGGCCATAGCGCTGCAGCTGCGCGGCGCCTTCGCGCGGATGCACCATGCGTCCACGCATCATCACCGCGCGGGCCATCACCTCGTCCTCCACGCCGGCCTGCCGCAGCGCGTTGCGCCCGCGCTCGGCCAGCGCCAGGTTGATCGAGCGGCCGCTTTCGTAGTCGGCCACGCGTGGGTCGCCACGGCGTTCGTACAGGGTGATCCGCCAGCCCTGCCGCGACAGCAGGATGGCGAGCAGGGATCCGGCCAGGCCGGCACCAATGATGCTCAACGAGCGGGAGGCATGTGCGATCAACGAACTGTCCAGCAGGAGGGGAGGTGCCGGCTCAGAGGCCGGCCCAGGCTTCCACTTCCTCGACGAAATGGTGGACGTCCAGGTAGCGGTTGTAGAGCGGGGTGGGGGAGATGCGGATCACATCCGGCTCGCGCCAGTCGCCGAGCACGCCGACCGAGCGCAGGTGCTCGAACAGGGCGCGGCCACGCTCACGGCCGGCGATCACCCGCAGCGAGAGCTGGCAGCCGCGCCGGTCCGGCTCGGCCGGGGTGACGATGTCGAGCACGTTGGCCAGGCGCGCGCGCACCAGGGCTTCGAGCATGCCGGTCAGTGCCAGCGACTTGCTGCGCAGGGCGTCCATGCCGGCCCGTTCGAACAGGTCCAGTGAAGCGCGCAGCGGCGCCAGGCCGAGGATCGGCGGATTGCTCAGCTGCCAGCCTTCGGCGCCGGTGGCGGGCGTGAACTGCGGGGACATCTGGAAGCGGGTGGCTTCGTCATGGCCCCACCAGCCGGCGAAGCGTGGCAGGGTGCTGTCACGGTGGTGACGCTCGTGCACGAACGCCCCGGCGACGGCCCCCGGGCCGCTGTTGAGGTACTTGTAATGGCACCACACGGCAAAGTCCGGCGCCACATCGTGCAGGCGCAGGGGCAGGTTGCCGACCGAATGCGCCAGGTCGAAGCCGATGCGCGCGCCCTGCAGGCGTGCGGCGCGGGTGATCGCATCGAGGTCGAAGGCCTGGCCGGTGCGGTACTGCACGCCTGGCCACAGCACCAGAGCCAGGCGAGGGCCATGCGTGGCGATCGCGCGTTCGATCGCGGTCATCGAGATCGTGCCGCTGGCTTCGTCCGGCTGCACCTCCACCAGGCAGTCGGCCGGGTCGAAGCCATGGAAACGGATCTGCGCTTCCACCGCGTGACGGTCCGTCGGGAAGGCGCCGGCTTCCATCAGGATCACCGGTCGTTCCCGGGTCGGCCGGTAGAAGCTGACCATCATCAGGTGCAGGTTCACGCTGAGTGTGTTCATCGCCACCACTTCGCTGGGCAGCGCACCGACCACCCGCGCCAGCTGCGTGCTGACCAGGCGGTGGTAGGACAGCCATTGGGTGGGGCCGGTGAAGTGGCCTTCCACTGCCAGTTCAGCCCACTGCTTCATCACTTCCTGCACCGCCGCCTGTGCGCCGCGCGGCTGCAGTCCCAGCGAGTTGCCCACGAAGTAGGTCTGCTCGCCACCGCCGTGGCGCGGAATCAGGAATTCACTGCGCAGCGGCCGCAACGGATCCGCGGCGTCGAGAGCGATGGCATGGGTGCGGTTCAGCAGGTCGGACATGGTCGGGCAACAGGCTGCAACGGGGCTGCCAGTGTAGCGCCTGGGGCCTGCGTGATGCCGCGCGTTGCGCTCGCCGGGCATGGCCCGGCGCTACCCGGAGATCACGCGCATCGGCCATGCGGGGCCATGCCCGGCGGGTGCATCAGCAATCGCAACACCGGTAGCGCCGGGCCATGCCCGGCGGATGCATCAGCAATCGCCATGCCCGGCGATCGATCAGTCCGCCGCCGGTGCCGGCAATGGGTCGATGTGGCCGCATTTGCCGCAGGTACGCAGTTCCAGGCTGGCGTGGTAACGCGCGAAGACCTTGGGCAGGTCGGTTTCGATGTTCTGCAGCGCGAAGAACTCCTCATGCAGCTTGTGGTTGCAGCGCTCGCAATGCCAGATCACACCGTCCATCTCGTGCGGCAGCCGCCTGCGCTCCACGACCAGCCCGACGCCGCCCGGTGGCCGGCGCGGCGAGTGCGGCACCTTCGCCGGCAGCAGGAAGATCTCGCCGGCACGGATCGGGATGTCGCGGACCGCGCCATCCTCCTGGACCTTCAGCACCATCTCGCCTTCGAGCTGGTAGAACCACTCGGGGCCTTCGTCGTAGTGATAATCGGTCCGCGAGTTCGGCCCGCCGACCACCATGACGATGAAGTCGCCGTTGTCGATCATCTTGTTGCCCACCGGCGGTTTCAGCAGGTGACGATGTTCTTCGATCCAGGCGTGCAGGTTGATCGGTGAGGCGAGCATGGTCGGGCTCCGTGGGGGATCAGTCGCGCTTGCCCTTGCGGGGGACATAGGAAAGCGCTTTCTCGTAAGCCGGCTGCAGATCTTCCGGCGAGCCGACATCGATGCCCATTTCGCGCACGCGGCCATCCTTCAGGCTGTAGACCCAGCCATGCACCATCAGCTTCTGGCCGCGTGCCCAGGCGTCCTGCACGATGGTCGAGCGGCACAGGTTGGCGACCTGCTCGATGACATTCAGCTCGCACAGGCGGGCATGACGCAGCTCGTCGGTCTCCAGCGCATCGATGATCGCCGCGTGCTTCTGCATCACGTCGCCGACGTGGCGCAGCCAGTTGTCCGCCAGGCCGACGCGGGTGTTGTGCAGGCAGGCATGCACGCCGCCGCAACCGTAGTGGCCCACGATGAGGATGTGCTTCACCTTCAGCTGGTCTACCGCGTACTGCACCACGCTCAGGCAGTTCAGGTCGGTGTGGGCGACCACGTTGGCGACGTTGCGATGCACGAACACTTCGCCCGGTGCCATGCCGATGATCTGGTTGGCCGGCACGCGCGAATCGGAGCAGCCGATCCACAGGTATTCCGGGTGCTGCTGCTTGGCCAGCTGATGGAAGAACTCGGGATCTTCCTTCTCGATGCGGTCGGCCCAGTCGCGGTTGTTCTGCAGCAGCTTGTGGATGTCTTTCATGTTCGGGTCCCTGACCTCGGTGGGGGCAAGTCGCGGCTGTCCGGCCGCGTCGTCGCGGGAGTCGGTGCGTTCAGCCGCTGCTGGCGGCCTCATCGCGGAACCAGCGCATCCACTGCGCCAGTTCGGTGGAAGGTGGGGCGTGCAGGCGATCCAACGCGTCGATCACCGCCTGCTGGTTGGCATCGGGATGGTTCTGGCTGAGCTTCAGTTTCAGCTGTACCTGTTCGACGTGGAAGTGAAACCCGACGATGGCGCGCAGCTCCGGGCCGTGCTCGGGACGATCAGCCTCGAACCGCCACTGCTGGCCGACGCTGGCTTCAAAGCGGTCGCTGATGTCGCCGACCAGCTGGGCCAGCGCATCGGTGCCGTCGAACGGCTGCAGCTGTCCGCGCAGCTCGGCAGCGGCATAGTTCCAGGTCGGAACGCGTGCCGCCGGTTCCTTGTCCGGATACCAGCTGGCCGAGACGTAGCCATGGGGGCCATCGACCAGCACCTTGGCGGTGCCTTCGCGACGCGACTGCGGGTTGGCCCGCGCCCAGTGGCCGCGCAGTTCGATGCGCTGGCCATCACGCCGGTACAGCACCGGCACGCGGGTCAGCTCGGGCAGGCCGTCGTCACCGGTGGTGAGCACGGTGACGAACGGATCGCGCGCCAGCAGGCGGTCCAGCCAGATCAGATCGGTCTCGGCGAAGGCGCGCGGAGTGAACATCGGCCTGGGCTCAGGCGCGCCCGCCCAGCGATTGCACCATGCGCCCACGCAGGCCCTCGTCGCTGTCGGCGTGCGGTGGCTGCACCTCATGCAGGCTGAAGCCGCGCACCAGCGCATCTTCTTCGTCCAGGCCGTCGAATTCGACGAAATCGGCGTCGAACAGCTGCGCGCGGGCAGTGTCCTCGCTGTCGTAGCTGAGGGTGTTGCCATCACTGTCGAGCACTTCGGCCGTGCCGGCCGGGCGCACGCGCAGGCGGGCCCAGATCAGGGTGTTGCCGAGGCTGGCCAGCCACCAGCTGTCGTGCGGGGCGGAGAGATCGTTCATGTAGGCGTTACCAGAGCGAAGCCAGCCAGAGCAGGGCGGCCATGCCCAGTCCGGCCAGCAGGGTCAGCAGCGAAACCCAGGCCGGCGTGGCCAAACCGGACAGCGAGCGATCCGGCTGCTGCCGGTAGTCGCGGCGCAGCAGCCAGGCCAGGGCATCGGGCTTGAGGAAGGCGCCGCTGCCGAAGCGCTGTGCCAGCGCCGGATGGCGGTCACGCACGTGCACCAGGGTCAGCGGCCAGAAGATCACGAAGGCACTGAACCCGGCCACTGCGACGCCGACAAAGCAGAGGGCGAAGAACAGGGTCATGGGGGCAGTACCTCCGTGGTCGGTGGTGGGGCTTAGAAGTCCGCGCTGCCGGGAGCGCGCGGGTAAGGAATCGCATCGCGGATGTTGGACAGGCCGCAGACGTACACCACCAGGCGCTCGAAGCCCAGGCCGAAGCCGGCGTGCGGCACCGAGCCGTAGCGACGGAAATCGCGGTACCAGCTGTAATGCTCACGGTCCAGGCCGAACTGGGCCATGCGCGCGTCCAGCACGTCCAGGCGCTCTTCGCGCTGGCTGCCACCGATGATCTCGCCGATGCCCGGCGCCAGCACGTCCATCGCGGCGACGGTCCTGCCGTCGTCGTTCAGGCGCATGTAGAACGCCTTGATGTGCTCGGGGTAGTTGGTCACCACCACCGGGCGGCCGACGTGCTCCTCGGTCAGCCAGCGCTCGTGTTCGGTCTGCAGGTCCAGGCCCCATTCGACCGGGAAGTCGAACTTCCGGCCAGACTTCTGCAGCAGGCTGACCGCATCGGTGTAGTCGATGCGCTCGAACGGCGCGTTGATGAAGTCTTCCAGTTTGGTGATCGCGTTCTTGTCCACGCGCTCGGCGATGAAGGCCAGATCATCGCTGCGCTCGTTCAGCACCGCGCGGAACAGGTACTTGAGGAACTCCTCGGCCAGGCGCGCATCTTCGGCCAGGTCGGCGAAGGCGATCTCCGGCTCGATCATCCAGAACTCCGCCAGATGGCGGGTGGTGTGGCTGTTCTCGGCGCGGAAGGTCGGGCCGAAGGTATACACCTTGCTCAGGGCCAGGCAGTAGGCCTCGACGTTCAGCTGGCCGGACACGGTCAGGAACGTCTCCTTGCCGAAGAAGTCGCGGCTGAAATCGATCGCGCCCTTCTCATCGCGCGGCAGGTTCACCATGTCCAGCGTGGACACGCGGAACATCTGGCCGGCGCCTTCGGCGTCGGAGGTGGTGATGATCGGGGTGCTGATCCAGTTGAAGCCGTTCTCGTGGAAGAAGCGGTGCACGGCCTGGGCCAGGCAGTTGCGGATGCGGGTGACCGCGCCGAACAGGTTGGTGCGGGGGCGCAGGTGCGCCACTTCACGCAGGAACTCCGGCGTCATCGGCTTGGGCTGGATCGGGTAGGTGAGCGGGTCTTCGACCCAGCCGACCACCTCGACCGCACTGGCCTGGATCTCGAACGACTGGCCCTTGCCCTGCGATTTCACCAGGATGCCGGTGGCCACCAGCGAGCAGCCGGTGGTGAGGCGCTTGACCTCGTCGAAATTGGCCAGGGTGTCGTTGGCTACGACCTGGATCGGGGCGAAGCAGGAGCCGTCGGTCACATTCACGAAGGCCAGATTCGCTGAACCGCGCACCGTGCGCACCCATCCGCGTACCGTGACTTCGCCGCCTTCCGGGATCTTCCCGGCAAGCGCATGTTCAACGCTGACCACCGTCATGACTTGAATCCTCTGCTGATCGACTCGATCTGTGAACACGGGAGTTTACCGGTTGCGGCGTTCTGCTTGCGAGGCATTTCTGCGGCCCAAGCCTCCCTATAATGTCCCTGTTCCTCTGGAGTAGTCCCATGGCTGTCAGCCTGACCCCCATTGCCTTCGAGCGCGTGCAGCGCTTCGTCGCCCAGACCCCGGGCGCGCTGGGCCTGCGCTTCGGCGTGACCAAGACCGGCTGCTCCGGCTGGGGCCACGTGACCGACCTGGCCCGTGACGAGCGCGAGGGCGATACGGTGTTCGACCAGGACGGCGTGAAGATCTACGTCGATGCACAGAGCCTGGCCCTGGTCGACGGCACCGTGATCGACTTCGGCAAGCACGGCCTGAGCGAGACCTTCACGTTCAGCAACCCGAACGCGACCGCCGAGTGCGGCTGCGGCGAGAGCTTCACCACCGACGCCGACAAGGCCTGAGCGCCGCTTCCCGGGTCTGCCGGCCGGTCCTCGGACAAATTCCGGTGCTGCCGGGTTCAGGTTCGGCCACGGTTGCCCGGCCGCCCCATCTGCGCCATAATGCGCGGCTTCCTGCCTTCCTGGCGGGAACCCTTGCCCCACCGCGGTCTCAACGGCGGGGGGCTGTCCGGCCGCAAGGCCACATCCGAAAGGTAGAAAAAACATGAGTCGTCATTACGAAATCGTGTTCATGGTCCACCCGGACCAGAGCGAGCAGGTCCCGGCCATGATCGAGCGCTACAAGTCGCTGGTCGAGAACGGCAACGGCACCATCCACCGTCTGGAAGACTGGGGCCGCCGCCAGCTGGCATACCCGATCCAGAACCTGGTGAAGGCGCACTACGTGCTGCTGAACATCGAAGCCGACCAGGCCGTGCTGAACGAGCTGACCGAGAGCTTCCGCTTCAACGACGCCGTGCTGCGCAACCTGGTCATCAAGCGTGACGAGGCTGACACCGAGCAGTCGCTGATCATGAAGAGCAAGGACGAGAAGGGTGACAAGCCGGAGCGCGGTGAGCGCCGTCGTCGTGACGACGAAGAAGGCGAGTCCACCACCACCGCTGACAACGAAGCCGGCGAAGACGCCGCTTCCGCCGCCTAAGGAGCCTTCCCATGTCCAAGTTCTTCCGTCGCCGCAAGTTCTGCAAGTTCACGGCTGAAGGTGTCAAGGAGATCGACTACAAGGATCTCAACACCCTGCGCCAGTACCTGACCGAGAACGGCAAGATCGTGCCGAGCCGCGTCACCGGTACCAAGTCGAAGTACCAGCGTCAGCTGGCGACCGCCGTCAAGCGCGCTCGCTTCCTGGCCCTGATTCCGTACACCGACAACCACGACGTCTGATGCCCGGCGGGGTGGCCGCGTGCCGCCCCGTTGTGCCAGCTATTCGGACAGCCTTTGTTGCGGGGCATCGCCTCGCTAACGAATAACTTATCTGGAGTAAAACCATGCAGCTGATCCTCCTGCAGAAGGTCACCAACCTCGGCAACCTGGGTGACCTGGTCACCGTCAAGCCGGGCTACGGCCGCAACTTCCTCGTGCCGCAGGGCAAGGCCGTGCCGGCCACCGAGAGCAACAAGGCAGAGTTCGAAGCCAAGCGCGCCGAGTACGAAGCCAAGGCCCAGTCCATCCACGCCGAGGCTGAAGCCCGCAAGGCGAAGCTGGAAGGCGCGAGCGTCACCATCGCCGCCAATGCTTCGACCGAAGGCAAGCTGTACGGCTCGGTCGGCCCGCGCGACATCGCCGAGGCCTTCACCGCCGCCGGCCTGCCGCTGGAAAAGAGCGAAGTCATCCTGGGCGAAGGCGCGTTCCGCAACATCGGCGAGTACGACGTGCTGATCCACCTGCACGCCGACGTCGAGACCACCGTCAAGGTCGTCGTCGAAGCCGAAGCCTGATCCCACGCCGCAAGGCCTGGCATCACCGCAGAACGGGCGCCCGCGAGGGTGCCCGTTTTGTTTTGTCGGCCCGCCCGGCGGGCGCGCGGGCCCCGATGTTCCACGCCCATTCGTAGAACACGGCCACATCGGTATACTCAGGGCGTCACACCCGTTCCACGGTCGGCGATCCCAGCAGGATCAATGACTTGGAGGGTAAACGCAGGCCGCTTGCCGGCCCCAGTCCGGAACCCCTATGCGTCTTTCCACGATCAAGCTGTCCGGCTTCAAGTCTTTCGTCGATCCGACCACCCTGCATCTGCCGACCAACATGACCGGCGTGGTGGGGCCCAATGGCTGCGGCAAGTCGAACATCATCGACGCCGTGCGCTGGGTCATGGGCGAAAGTTCGGCCAGCCGCCTGCGCGGCGACTCGCTGACCGACGTGATCTTCTCCGGTTCCAACGCCCGCAAGCCCGTCTCGCAGGCCACGGTCGAGCTGATCTTCGACAACTCCGACCACACCATCTCCGGCGAGTACGCCTCGTTCAACGAGATCTCGGTCAAGCGCACGGTCAGCCGCGACGGCACCAGCAACTACTACCTCAACGGCACCAAGTGCCGCCGCCGCGACATCACTGATCTTTTCCTGGGGACCGGCCTGGGCCCGCGCAGCTACTCGATCATCGAACAGGGCATGATCAGCCAGATCATCGAGGCGCGTCCCGAGGATCTGCGCGTCTACCTGGAAGAGGCGGCCGGAATCTCCAAGTACAAGGAGCGGCGCAAGGAAACCGAAACCCGCATCCGCCACACCCGCGAGAACCTTGATCGCCTGGGCGACCTGCGTGAGGAGATCAGCAAGCAGCTCGAGCACCTCAAGCGCCAGGCCCGGCAGGCGGAGCAGTACCAGGCGTTGCAGGAAGAGCGCAGGGTCAAGGATGCCGAGTGGAAGGCGCTGGAATTCCGAGGCCTCGATGGGCGCCTGTCGAAGCTTCGCGAGGGCCTGTCGCAGGAAGAAACCCGGCTTCAGCAGCTGATCGCGGACCAGCGCGACGCCGAGGCCCGCATCGAGACCTCGCGCATGCGCCGCGAGGAAGCGGCCGACGCACTCAATACCGCGCAGGCCGCGGTCTACCAGGTCGGTAGTACCTTGGCCCGACTGGAGCAGCAGATCCAGCACCAGCGCGAGCTGTCGCAGCGCCTGCACAAGGCCCGCGACGAGACGCGGCAGGCATTGGCCGAGCTGGGCCAGCACATCAGTGGCGACGAGGCCAAGCTGATGGTGCTGCGCGAGGCGGTGGACGCCGCGACCCCGCAGCTGGAGGCGCTGCAGGAAGAGAACGAGATCAAGCAGGAAAGCCTGCGCGAGGCCGAAGCCCGCCTGGCCGACTGGCAGCACCGCTGGGAACAGCACACCTCACAGAGTTCCGAGGCCTCGCGCGCCGGCGATGTCGAGCGCACCCGCGTGGACTACCTGGACCGGCAGATCCTCGACGCCGACCGGCGTCGCGAGGCGCTGGCCGCCGAGCGTGCCGGGCTGGACGTGGACGCGCTGGAAGAAGCCTTCGAGCAACTGCACCTGCAGCACGACACGCAGAAGACTGCGCTGGACGAGCTGAGCGAACAGGTCGAGCAGCGCAAGCAGGGCGTGGCCAACGTGCAGGAACAGCAGCGCAACGGCCAGAACGAACTGGCCGAACTGCGCAAGCAGGTCAATGGCCTGCGCGGTCGCCTGGCATCGCTGGAAACCCTGCAGCAGGCCGCACTCGGCCAGGAGCAGGGCGCCGCGGTTGCCTGGTTGAAGGCGCGCGGGCTGGATTCGGCCGCGCGCGTGGGCGAGCGCCTGGATGTCGATGCCGGTTGGGAAAACGCGGTGGAAAGCGCCCTCGGCCAGCTGATCGAAGGCGTGCTGGTGGACGACCCGGCAGCTCTGGTCGATGCGCTGGGCGAACTGGGCGAAGGGCGCATCGCACTGGTGTCAGACGATGCCAGCGATCTGGACGTCGCCGCGACATCGCTGGCCGCGCGCGTGCGCGGACCGACGGCGATCCGACGCCTGCTGGCGCATCTGCATGGCGCGCGGGATCTGGACGAGGCCCGTGCCCTGCAGGCCCGGCTGCCCGCCGGTGATTCGATCATCACCCAGCGCGGCGAGCGTCTCGGCCAGGGCTGGGTGCGCGTGTCGCGCTCCGGTGCGGCCAAGCAGGGTGCGCTGCTGCGCGAGCGCGAGATCAATGAGCTGCGCGAGCAGATCGAACAGCTGCAGAACCGTGAGGTCGAGCTGGAAGATCAGCTGTCCGGCTTCCGCGAGCAGCTGCTGGCCGCCGAACAGCAACGCGAAGATGCGCAACGGGCGCTGTACCTCGCGCATCGTGCGGTATCCGAGCTGGCGGGTCAGCTTCAGGGCCAGCAGGGAAAGGTGGAGGCCGCACGCACGCGCATCGATCGCATCGAAGGCGAGCTGAGCCAACTGCTGGAGACCCTCGAGGTCAACCGCGAGCAGGCGCGCGAGGCACGTTCGCGGCTGGAGAGTGCCGTCAGCAGCATGGGCGACCTGGAATCGACCCGGCAGGCCCTGGAAAGCGAACGCCGGCAGCTGGCCGAAGCACGCGACCTCGCCCGCGAAGCCGCACGGGCGGTGCGCGAACGCGCGCATTCGCTGGCACTGACCCTGGAATCGCAGCGCGCACAGGTGGCATCGCTGAGCCAGGCGCTGGAGCGCATGAGCACCCAGCGCGGGCAGCTGGATTCGCGCCTGGGCGAACTGCATTCGCAGCTGGACGAGGGTGATTCGCCGGTCGAATCGCTGCAGGCCGAGCACCAGAATGCGCTGGAAGAGCGCGTGCGTGCCGACCGTGTCCTGGCCGAAGCGCGTACTCTGCTTGATGGCATCGACGCCGAGCTGCGCAATTTCGAACAGACCCGCCACCAGCGTGATGAGCAGGCGCTGGCGCAGCGCGAGCGTATTTCCCAGCGGAAGCTGGACCAGCAGGCCCTGGTGCTCAGTGCTGACACCCTGCAGGCTGCGGTGGAGAAGGCTGGCTTCGTGATGGCCGACCTGCTCAACGCATTGCCCGAGGACGCCCGCCTGGGGGACTGGGAGCAGGCCGTGCACCAGATCGACGGTCGCATGCGCCGGCTGGAGCCGGTCAACCTGGCGGCGATCCACGAGTATGGCGAGGCATCGCAGCGGTCGGAGTATCTCGATTCGCAGCATGTGGACCTGACCACGGCGCTGGAGACCCTGGAAGACGCCATCCGCAAGATCGACCGCGAAACCCGCGGCCGATTCAAGGATACGTTCGACCGGGTCAACGCCGGTGTGCAGGCCCTCTATCCGCGCCTGTTCGGCGGTGGCCATGCCTATCTGGAACTGACCGGTGAAGATCTGCTCGACACCGGCGTGACCATCATGGCGCGTCCGCCGGGCAAGCGCGTATCCAGCATCTCGCTGCTGTCCGGCGGCGAGAAGGCGATGACCGCGGTGGCGCTGGTGTTCGCGATCTTCCAGCTCAATCCGGCGCCGTTCTGCCTGCTGGACGAAGTGGACGCACCGCTCGACGAGGCCAACGTGGGCCGCCTGGCCAACATGGTCAAGGAAATGAGCGAGAAGGTGCAGTTCCTGTTCGTCAGCCACAACAAGGCGACGATGGAAGCTGCGCAGCAGCTGTCGGGCGTGACCATGCGCGAGCCGGGCGTCAGCCGCCTGGTCAGCGTGGACCTGGAAGAGGCCGCGCGATTGGCGGGCGCGGCCTGACGTGCCATCCTAGTTACCTGAATGAACTAGCCGGAGAACCTATCGAATGTCCGACACGGCACTGTTGCGCATCGGCATCCTGGCCGCCGGCCTGCTGTTGATCGCCGCGATCTTCCTGTTTGGCCGTCCGAAGAAGAAGCCCCAGGGCCGCCGCGTGGAAGGCACCGAACCGACCAGCAGCGAGCGCCGCGAACCGGTCCTGGGCGAGGACGGCGTACCGTTGGCCGATACCCGCCTCGATCCGGCACTGGGCGAAGAGGGTCAACAGGCCGAACTGGGCCTGGCCGACACCGACGCCGGCGCGGCCAGCGACCTGGGCAAGCGCGCCACCCAGGATTTCGACAAGATCGTCTCGCTGTTCGTGGCCGCACGGGCCGGCGAGCAGCTGCGGGGCGAGGACATCGTCGTGGCGGCCGAGAAAACCGGTCTGGTGTTCGGCCACATGAACGTGTTCCATCGTCTGGTGGAGGGCCATCCGGAACGGGGGCCGATCTTCTCGATGGCCAGCATCATGAAGCCGGGCAGTTTCGACATGGCCAACATCCGTGCCATGGGGACACCGGCCATCGCCTTCTTCCTGACCCTGCCGGCGCCGCTGACCGCGCTCGATGCCTGGGAGAAGATGCTGCCGACCGTGCAGCGCATGGCCGAGCTGCTCGATGGCGTGGTGCTGGACGACAGCCGCAACGCGCTCGGCCGCCAGCGCATCGCCCACATCCGTGACGAGCTGCGTGCCTATGACCGCCAGCACCAGGCGCCGCCCCTGACCAAGACCCCGCGCTGGTAAGCGCGGTCATCCCGGGTATGCCGACCCACGGTCGGCACCCACCACCACGGCAGATCCATCGCCTGCGTGGATGAAGTCAGGAAGGCACCCCGGCGACCTGGGCGAACGCGGCGCGGAACGCTGCCATCTCCTCCTCGGTGCCAACGGTCACACGGACGCGCTGCGGCCAGATCGGCCAGCTGCGACCGATCACCACACCCTGTGCGGCCATCGCCCTGGCAAAGGCAGCACCGTCGCGCTGGACGTCCACCACGAAACAGTTCGCTTCCGACGGCAGGCAGCTGAAGCCACGCTTGCCCAGCCAGGCGATGGTCGCCTGCCGGATCTTCGCGTTCTGCAGACGGCGCTGCGGAACCAACTGCGGATCGTGCAGGCTGGCCAGAGCGGCGGCCAGCGCCGGCACCGGCAGCGGGTTGTCGCCGAGGCTGCCCAGCTCGCGCAGGCGATCGGGATGGGCCGCTGCCGCGCCCAGGCGCAGTCCGGCCATGCCATACAGCTTGGAGAAGGTCCGCAGCACGATCAGGTCATCGCGCTCGGCCACCTGCGCGATCAGGCTCGGCTGGTCGCTGTACTGCAGGTACGCTTCGTCCACCAGCACCCGGGTTCCGGCGGGCTTGCTGGCCAGCAGCCAGGCGAGCTCGGCGGGCGGGCTGATCGAACCCGTGGGGTTGTTGGGGTTGCACACATACATAAGCCCGGTCGGGCGCGCGTGCGCGGCAGCCACCATCGCGCGCACATCGTGCGCGCCGTCGCTGCGCAGAGGCACTCGGCTGACGTGTGCGCCCCGCGCGGCGGCCACGTCGCCAATCGCCTCGAAGGTCGGATCAGCCACGACCAGGCCCTGCTGCGGGCCGGTCCAGATTGCGGCGGCGCGGTTCAGGGGCTCGCTGGAGCCCGGGTACAGGCGCAGGTGATCGGCACTGACGCCGCTGTGTTCGACGAATGCATCACGGACCTGTGCCGCCAGCTCGAAGCGGTAGCGGCCGCAGCGCGCGATGCTGTCGCGAGCGGCCGATTGCGCAGCGGCGGAAGGCCCATACGGGCATTCATTGAAGTTCAGCAGCACCGGCCCATCGGCGCGCGGCGACGCGGGAGCCGCAGCCGGGGCGGTTTGCGCGTATCCCAGGCCCGGCAGGCCACTGCCGGCGACGGCGAGGCCGGCACCGGCCAGCTGCAGGAAGCGACGACGGGAGGCAGGCAGGGTCATGGGCAGGTTTCCGGAGGGCGGCCGACGCACGCTAGCGCTGCCGGTGGAGGGCGGCAAGCCCGTCTTTCGCGGAGCGGGGCCCGGCACTGCCGGGGCGGGGACGTTACAGGGCATGACGGCCGGGCGCGGTAGAATCCCCAGCCGCCCCAGAATCACCGATCACGATGAGCCCCAGCCCCGCCGAACGCGTCGATGAACTCCGCCGGCAGATCGCCCAGGCCAACCGCGCCTATCACGAGCTGGATGCGCCGGAGATCCCCGACGTCGATTACGACCGGCTGGTGCGCGAGCTGGAAGCACTGGAACGTGCGCACCCCGAACTGGCCCGCGCGGACAGCCCGACCCAGCAGGTCGGCGCGCGTCCCTCCGGGCGTTTCGCTGAAGTCCGCCACGCGGTGCCGATGCTGTCGTTGTCCAATGCCTTCAGCGATGAGGAGGTGACCGACTTCGTGCGCCGCATCGACGAACGCCTGCGACGCGGTGCCGCGCGCTTTTCGGCGGAGCCGAAGATGGACGGGCTGGCGATCAGCCTGCGCTACGAGGATGGACATTTCGTTCTGGGTGCGACCCGCGGCGATGGCACGACCGGCGAAGACGTCACGGCCAACCTGCGCGAGATCGGCGACATCCCCCGGCGTCTGCACGGCAAGGGCTGGCCGGACGTGCTGGAAGTGCGCGGTGAGGTCTACATGGCCCGTGCCGACTTTGAAGCCTACAACGATCGCGCGCGGCTGCATGGCGGCAAGGTACTGGCCAACCCGCGCAATGCGGCGGCCGGGTCGCTGCGGCAGCTCGACCCGAAGATCAGCGCACAGCGCAAGCTCAGCTTCTTCGCCTACGGCACCGGAGAAGTGCAGGGCGGCGAACTGCCCGATACCCATTCGGGCACGCTCGCGCAGCTGGGTGCCTGGGGCTTCCCGGTCAGCGATCTGTGCAGGGTGGTGGAAGGCGCCGATGGATTGCTGGCCTACTACCGCGATATCGGCGCACGCCGCGATGGCCTGCCCTTCGACATCGATGGCGTGGTCTACAAGCTGGACGACCGCGCTGGCCAGCAGGCGATGGGTTTCGTCTCGCGCGCACCGCGCTGGGCCATCGCGCACAAGTTCCCGGCGCAGGAACAGAGCACCACGCTGGAAGCGATCGAGATCCAGATCGGCCGCACCGGCGCTGCCACTCCGGTCGCGCGCCTGGCGCCGGTCGCCGTGGCCGGCGTGATCGTCTCCAACGCAACCCTGCACAATGCGGACCAGATCGAGCGCCTGGACGTGCGGGTGGGTGACAGCGTGATCGTGCGCCGTGCCGGCGACGTGATTCCCGAAGTGGTCAGCGTCATCCTCGACCGCCGGCCGCCGGGCACCACGCCGTGGCAGATGCCCACGCGCTGCCCGGTCTGTGGCTCGGAGATCGTGCGCGAAGAGGGCGCGGCCGCGTGGCGCTGCTCCGGTGAGTTGTCGTGCCCGGCGCAGCGCAAGGAGGCCATCGCCCATTTCGCTTCACGTCGCGCGATGGATATCGATGGCCTGGGTGACAAGTACATCGAAACCCTGGTGGATGCCGGCATCGTCAAGGGCGTGGCGGACCTGTACCGGCTCACCCGCGACCAGCTGCTGCACCTGAAGCTGGTGCTCGACGCGGAAGATCCGTCCGCGCTGGCCGCCAGCCTGGCGCCGCACCTGCCGGCCGAAGGCAGCGGCACGGTGCTCAATGCCGTGCTCAGGCTCGATGGCAACGATGTGGCCTGGCGCGCGAAGGCACTGGCGCAGCCGGCCAGCTTCGAGTGGAACACGAAGAAGATCGCGACCCGCTGGGCCGACAACCTGATCGCCGCGATCGACACCAGTCGTGCCACCACGCTGGAACGGCTGTTGTTCGCGCTGGGCATCGAACATGTCGGCGAAAGCACGGCCAAGGCGTTGGCGCAGTGGTTCGGTGATCTGGCCTTGATCCGACGTCTGCCCTGGCCACTGTTCAAGCGCGTGCCGGACATCGGTGGCGAAGTGGCACGTTCGCTCGGTCACTTCTTCGAGCAGCAGGGTAACCAGCACGCCATCGACGATCTGCTGCAGGTCGGCCAGGTGCGCATCAGCGACGTGCATCCGCCCAGTGCGAAGCTGCGTGAGGGGCTGGACCTGGCTCAGCTGCTGGTGGAATCGGAGATCCCCGGCATCACCCGCCTGCGCGCGGAAAAGCTGGTGGCGGTGCTGCCCAGCGCGCAGGCCGTGCTCGATGCCGAGCATGGCCAGTTCGTCAATGCCGGATTGCCCGAGGACACCGCGCGCGGCCTTGCCCAGTGGCTGGAAGCGGACAGCCATGGCGTGATGCTGCTGGCTGCCGAGGAGGCGATGCAGCAGATCCTGGCCAAGGCGCCCGCGCTGACCGAAATCGTCGCCGGTCCGCTCGACGGGCAGACCGTGGTCCTGACCGGCACCTTGGCCCAGCTCACCCGCGATGTGGCCAAGGAGCGACTGGAGGCGCTGGGAGCCAAGGTGTCCGGCAGCGTGTCGAAGAAGACCCACTTCGTGGTGGCGGGTACCGAAGCCGGCTCCAAGCTGGACAAGGCGCTGGCCCTGGGAGTGCCGGTGTGGGACGAAGCGCGTCTGCTGGCCTTCCTCGCCGACCACGAATGATCACCCTGCCGGGCGTGACATGCGCCCGGCCCGAAACAGCAAAGGATTCCCGATGCAGACTGCCCCGCTGGACTTCCGCCTGGCCACCCGCGCCGACGAGGAACTGCTGATCTCGCTGATGCGCGCGTTCTACGCCGAGGACAGGATCGAGTTCGACGACGTGCGCGTGCGCCGCGGTGTCGATGCACTGCTGGCCGATCCGCGCAACGGCGAAGTACTGCTGTGGCTGGACGAAGCCGGTCAGGTGGTCGGCTATGCGGTGATCGCGATGGGCTTCAGCCTGGAGCAGGGCGGGCATTTCATGCTGCTTGACGAGCTCTATCTGGGGCCGCGGGCACGCGGCCGTGGCCGGGGCAAGCAGGCGCTGGCCATCTGCGAACAGCGTGCGCGCGGACGCGGGGTCAGCCGCCTGCGCCTGGAGGTGAACCACCACAACGAACTGGCGCGTCGGCTGTACCTGGCCAGTGGCTACATCGATGACACCCGCGACCTGCTGACCCTGCCGCTGGATCACCCGCGCCCGGAGGGCATCCTGTGAGCGACGCCCTGCGGCGCAAACTGCAGCAGCGTGCCGCGCTGAACGCGCTGGTGCGCCGCTTCTTCGCAGAGCGTGACGTGCTGGAGGTGGAGACACCGATCCTGTCGGTGGCCGGTAATACCGAGCCCAACATCGACAGCTTCCATACCGACTTCAGCGGCCATGTCGACGCCGGCGGCCGCCGTCGCTGGCTGCGCACCTCGCCGGAGTACCCGCTCAAGCGGCTGCTCGCTGCCGGTGTCGGCGACTGCTACGAACTGGGGCGGGTGTTCCGCAACGGCGAGGCCGGCGGGCGCCATAACCCGGAGTTCACCCTGCTGGAGTGGTACCGGGTTGGCTGGGACCATCACCGGCTGGTGCAGGAAACCGCGGAGCTGGTCCGCCTGGCTCTGGGCCTGGTCGGACGCAGCGCCAGCCTGCGTGTGCTGAGCTACCGCGAGCTGTTCCAGCAGCAGGTGGGCGTGGATCCGTTCCAGACCGATGAGGCCGGGCTGCGCGCTGCGCTGGGTGACGTGCATATCGACCCGGTCGGGCTGACCCGCGACGACTGGCTGGATCTGCTGATGACCCATCGCATCCAACCGCATTTCGATGACGCGGTCATGACCGTTGTCCACGACTGGCCGGCGAGCCAGGCAGCACTGGCCCGCATCCGCCCTGGTACGCCGCCGCTGGCCGAGCGGTTCGAGCTGTACCTGGGGGCCGTGGAGCTGGCCAACGGCTATCACGAACTGAACGATGCCGACGAACAACGGGCGCGTTTCCAGCGCGACCTGCAGCGCCGCCATGCGCGCGGGCAGGTGCAGCCGGCGCTGGACGAGGCACTGCTGGCGGCGCTGCCCGCGATGCCTGCGTGTGCGGGAGTTGCGGTCGGCATCGATCGCCTGTTGATGGCGATGAACCGCACGCCCCGCATCGCCGACGTGCTGGCCTTCGATTTCGCCGACGCCTGAGCGCACGCGGCTTTCTGAACCAGACAGACTGAACGGATTGCCGCGTCCGCGCGCTTGATTCAGCAAGCACGATGATGCTCTCATCACTCCCGATGCCAGACACTGGCATGGCAGTTCGTCCAGTCCTATGGGGAAGGCTTTGGTCAAGTGGTTTGCGGTTGTGGCGGCACCGGTCTACTCCATTGCGATGTGGGGAGTGCTGACGCCGTTGCCGGCATCGGCGCAGCAGGCCGGCTATGACGGCGAAGTCGTCACCTGCGAGTCACGCGACATGGCCTGGGTGCACTGCGATATCGATGTCAGCAACGGCGTCGATCTGGTCCGCCAGTTGTCCAGCAACAGCTGTATCCGTGGCAGCGAATGGGGCACCGACCGCAGCGGCGTGTGGGTCACGCTCGGCTGCCGTGCCGAGTTCCGGGCGCGCCCGGCGCAGGGAGTGGCTGCGGCCGAGCCAGGCAGCAAGCGCAAGGTGCGCCGCGTGGTCCGCTGTGAATCCAATGGCCGTCCGCAGAGTTGTCCGGTGCGTCTGGACGGCGCACCGGTGCGCCTGCTGCGGCAGCTGTCGGTGCTGCCATGCCGGGAAGGGCAGGGCTGGGGTTACAAGCGCAACGAGGTGTGGACCAGCCGAGGCTGCCAGGGTGATTTCGAGGTGGCCGATGAGGATGGCCGTTTCGTCGACGTGCCGCGCCGGTTGACCTGCGAATCCAAATCGAAGAAGCGCCGTTTCTGCGGCGCCAGCATCTCCGTCGGTGCCGCGGTGCGACAGCAGCTGTCCAGCACCGAGTGCGTGGAGGGCAGCACCTGGGGCTGGAGCCGCAACGGCATCTGGGTGGACGGCGGTTGCCGCGCCGAATTCTCGGTGAATTGAATCCGGCCGGGTGCCTGCGCGAGGGGGCGTGGCCCTACAATGGGCCCATGAACACTGCCACCGACCTCGATTACGCCCGCTACGACCACATCCGCCCGATCCTGTGGACCGGCGATGCCCTGCAACTGCTGGACCAGCGCAAGCTGCCGTTCGTGGTCGAGCATGTGGTATGCCGGGACAGCGATGAAGTCGCCGCGGCCATCCATGCCCTGACCGTACGTGGCGCCCCGGCCATCGGCATCGCGGCGGCCTGGGGCGTCGTGCTGGCAGCGCGTGAGGTGCAGGCGGCCGATGGCCCGCTCGCCCTGCAGCAGCTTGAGCCGGCGCTGCAGCGGCTGAACGCCTCACGCCCGACCGCCGTCAACCTGGCCTGGGCACTGGCGCGGATGCGTCGTTGCCTGGGCAGCGCCGGTGCGGACTGGAAGACGCTGCTTGAAGCGGAAGCGCGGGCCATCGCCGAGGAAGACCTGGCCGCCAACCGCCACATGGGGGCGCTCGGCGCCGGCCTGATCGATGCCGGCAGCGGCGTGCTGACCCACTGCAATACCGGCTCGCTGGCCACCGCCGGCTTCGGCACCGCGCTGGGCGTGATCCGCGCCGGCATGGCCCAGCACCGGATCGCCCGCGTGTTCGCCGGCGAGACCCGTCCGTGGCTGCAGGGCGCGCGCCTGACCGTCTGGGAACTGCAGCAGGATGGCATCGACGCCACCCTGATCGCCGATTCGGCCGCCTCGCACCTGATGAAGACCGGGGCCGTGCAGTGGGTGATCGTCGGCGCCGACCGCATCTGCGCCAATGGCGATACCGCCAACAAGATCGGCACCTACCAGCTGGCCATCGCCGCGCGCCACCATGGCGTGAAATTCATGGTCGTGGCGCCGTCCTCGACGGTCGACATGGAGACCGTCGACGGCAGCCAGATCGAGATCGAACAGCGCGATCCGGGCGAGCTGTACGGCGTGGGCGGGACGCGCACGGTGGCCGAAGGCATCGCCGCCTGGAACCCGGTGTTCGACGTCACCCCGGGCGAGCTGATCGACGCCATCGTGACCGAGCGCGGCGTGATCCTGAACCCGACCGTGGAGAACATGCGCGCCGCCTTCGGCGGTTGAGACGCACAGGCGGTCTGCGCCGCGGGAGCCGGGCGCATCTTCCGGGTTCGCCGCGGCCAGCCCCGGGCGTGGCCCGATGGGCCACGTCCTGCCCCTAAGTTCCTGATTTGTGCCGGTAAAACCCCTGTAAACACAGGCGGGGAATGGTCCGATGTGGTAGTATCCACAGGTTGAATCGAGGTTCCGGCATGGTCACCCCCGCAGGTGTCCGCGCCGGACTGGACCGCTACCAGACAACGGAACCCGAATGGCAGAAACCGCCAAGGAAATCATCCAGGTCAACCTGGAAGACGAGATGCGCAAGAGCTACCTCGATTACGCCATGAGCGTGATCGTGGGCCGCGCGCTCCCGGATGCGCGCGATGGCCTCAAGCCGGTGCATCGCCGCGTGCTGTACGCGATGAACGAGCTCAACGCGCACAGCAACAAGCCCTACTTCAAGTCGGCGCGTATCGTCGGTGACGTCATCGGTAAGTACCATCCGCATGGCGATCAGTCGGTGTACGACACGCTGGTGCGCCTGGCCCAGCCGTTCTCGCTGCGTTACATGCTGGTCGACGGCCAGGGTAACTTCGGTTCGATCGACGGTGACTCCGCCGCGGCGATGCGATACACCGAAGCGCGCATGTCGCGCCTCGCGCATGAGCTGATGGCCGACATCGACAAGGAAACCGTCGATTTCCAGCCCAACTACGACGAGAAGGAACTGGAGCCGACGGTCATGCCGACCCGGTTCCCGAACCTGCTGGTCAACGGTTCGGCCGGTATCGCGGTGGGCATGGCGACCAACATCCCGCCGCACAACCTGAGCGAATCGATCAATGCTTGCATCGCGCTGATCGACAACCCGGAAATCGACGTCGACGGCCTGATGGAGTACATCCCGGGCCCGGATTTCCCGACTGCGGGCATCATCAACGGCACCGCCGGCATCGTCGCCGGCTACCGTACCGGCCGTGGCCGCGTGCGCATCCGCGCCAAGGCGGATATCGAAGTGGCCGACAACGGCCGCGAATCGATCATCGTCACTGAAATTCCTTACCAGGTGAACAAGGCGCGTCTGATCGAGAAGATCGCCGAGCTGGTCAAGGAAAAGAAGATCGAAGGCATCAGCGAGCTGCGCGATGAGTCCGACAAGGACGGCATGCGCATCTACATCGAGATCAAGCGCGGTGAATCTGCCGAGGTTGTGCTGAACAACCTGTACCAGCAGACGCAGATGGAATCGGTGTTCGGCATCAACATGGTGGCGCTGGTCGACGGCCGCCCGCAGTTGATGAACCTCAAGCAGATGCTGGAGGCATTCGTCCGCCACCGTCGCGAGGTGGTCACCCGCCGCACCGTGTTCGAGCTGCGCAAGGCGCGTGCCCGTGCCCACGTGCTGGAAGGCCTGACCGTCGCGCTGGCCAACATCGACGAGATGATCGAGCTGATCAAGACCTCGCCCAATCCCAACGAGGCGCGCGAACGCATGCTCGCCCGCCTGTGGGAGCCGGGCCTGGTCGGGGCCATGCTGGGTGCTGCCGGTGCCGAGGCCTCGCGCCCGGAGGACCTGCCCAAGGGCGTGGGCCTGATCGAGGGCGGCTACCAGCTGACCGAGATCCAGGCCACCCAGATCCTGGAAATGCGCCTGCACCGCCTGACCGGGCTGGAGCAGGATCGCCTGACCGACGAGTACAAGCAGCTGCTGGAAGTGATCGCCGGTCTGATCCACATCCTGGAAGATCCCGATCGCCTGCTGCAGGTGATCCGCGAGGAGCTGGTCAGCGTCAAGGCCGAGTTCGGCGACGAGCGTCGCACCGAGATCCGCCACAGCGAAGAAGACCTGGACATCCTCGACCTGATCGCCCCGGAAGACGTGGTGGTCACCCTGTCGCACGCCGGCTACGTCAAGCGCCAGCCGGTCAGCGCCTACCGCGCCCAGCGTCGTGGCGGCCGTGGCCGCAGCGCGGCGGCGACCAAGGAAGAGGATTTCATTGAACAGCTGTGGCTGGTCAACACGCACGACACCCTGTTGACCTTCACCAGTTCAGGCAAGGTGTTCTGGCTGCCGGTGTACCAGCTGCCCGAAGCGGGCTCCAACGCACGCGGCCGGCCGATCATCAACTGGATTCCGCTGGAACCGGGTGAGCGCGTACAGGCCGTGTTGCCGGTGCGCGAATACGCCGATGGCCAGTTCGTGTTCTTCGCCACGAAGAACGGCACGGTCAAGAAGACCCCGCTGGGCGAATTCGCCTTCCGTCTGGCCCGCGGCAAGATCGCGATCAACCTTGACGAGGGCGATGCGCTGGTTGGCGTCGGCCTGACCGATGGCGAGCGTGACATCCTGCTGTTCGCCTCCAACGGCAAGACCGTGCGTTTCGGCGAGGACAAGGTCCGCTCGATGGGCCGTACCGCCACCGGCGTGCGCGGCATCAGGATGCCGCCCGGCGAGGAAGTGGTCAGCCTGATCGTGGCCGAGAGTGCCGGTGGTGCCGAGGACGAGAACGAGGACGACAACGGTATCGAGGAAGCGGTCGCCAATGGCGATGCGGTGATCGACGGTGCCGACGACGCCAACCTGCAGTACATCCTCACCGCCACCGAGAATGGTTACGGCAAGCGCACCCCGCTGCCGGACTATCCGCGCAAGGGGCGTGGTACCCAGGGCGTGATCGGCATCCAGACCACCGAGCGCAACGGCAAGCTGGTCGCCGCGGTGCTGATGGGCTCCAGCGATGAAGTGCTGCTGATCTCCGATGGCGGCACGCTGGTGCGCACGCGCGGTTCGGAGATCAGCCGCGTGGGCCGCAACACCCAGGGCGTCACCCTGATCCGCCTGTCCAAGGACGAGAAGCTGCAGGCGGTGGAGCGCATGGATGCCTCGATCGACGAGGACGAGGACGAGGTGGCCGCGGTCGCCCCGGCCACGGCCGAAGGCGCCCCGGCTGCCACCGGCAGCGAGGATGCCGCGCAGGAGTGATCCGGTCGCGCTGACGAGGTACCCGACGACGCCGGCCCCGTGCCGGCGTCGTCGTATGCGGGAGCATGGAATACGCACGCGCTTCACAGCGGCGGTGGGATAAGGGCAGCATGCTGCTCCCGGAGATCGCCGATGTCCGCCACGCCGCAGTCCGTGCCGGCGCCTGTGCGCCGCCACCCCCTGGTCACGGTCCTGTCGCTGCTGCTGGTCATCCTGGGTCTGGTGATTGGGGGGCTGGGCGCATGGCTGCTCCAGCTCGGTGGCTCGGCCTATTACCTCATCGCCGGCTGTGGCCTGCTGGCCAGCGGCATTCTGCTGTGGCTCAACCGGCGCAGCGGTGCGCTGCTGTACGCGCTGGTGTTCGTCGGCACGCTGCTGTGGACGGGGTGGGAATCGGGCGGCGATTACTGGCGCTGGGTGCCACGGCTGGGGCTGGTCACCGCGCTGGGCATCGTTCTGGCGCTGCTGACGCCGACGTTGCGCGCGCCGCTGTCCAAACGGCTGTCGTGCAGCATCGCCGCCGTGTTGCTGCTGGTGTTCGTCGGCGCGTTTGCCCTGGCGTTCAGTCCGCACGGCAGCGTGGACGGCCATGCGCCGTTCCCGGAAGCAGCCTTCAGCGCGGGCCTGGAGCCGACCCGCGACACCACCGGCCTGCAGCCGGCCGACCAGCCCGCCGAGGGTGACTGGCCCGCCTGGGGCCGCAGCAACGCCGCCACCCGCTTCTCGCCGCTGCAGCAGATCACGCCCGCCAACGTGGCTACCCTGCAACTGGCCTGGCAGTTCCGCACCGGCGACCTGCCGAAGAAGCGCTGGGGGGCCGAGACCACGCCGTTGAAGATCGGCGACCGGCTGTACCTGTGCACGGCACGCAACCGCCTGATCGCCCTCGATGCCAGCACTGGCAAGGCGCTTTGGCGGTTCGATCCAAAGGTGAAGGACGCCTCCATTCCGTACACCGCCGCCTGCCGTGGGGTGTCCTACTACGAGCAGCCCGCCGTGCCGGTATTCGCCGATGCGGCATTGGCGGATGTGGCTGCCGATCTTGCCTTGCCCCTGCCACCTCCCAGCGTTCGACCGGGCGCGGCGGCGGGCGCGCGGCCTGCCTGCTGGGCGCGCGTCATCGAAGGCACGCTGGACGGACGCATCATCGCAGTGGATGCCGACAGCGGTCGGCCGTGCGTCAATTTCGGCAACAACGGCCAGATCGACATCACCCTCGACATGGGCGAGGTGCCGCCGGGCTATGTCTCGATCACCTCGCCGCCGGCCATCGTGCGCGGCGTGATCGTCACCGGCCACCAGGTGCTGGACCGGCAGCGCCGTGACGCGCCTTCCGGCGTGATCCAGGCCTATGACGCGATCACCGGCAAGCTGCGCTGGGCGTGGGACATGGAGCGGCCCGAGCGCACCGGTCCGCCGCCCCGCGAGCAGGTCTATACCCGGGGTACGCCGAACATGTGGACCACCGCCACCGGCGATGAACAACTGGGCCTGGTCTACCTGCCGTTGGGCAATGCCGCCGGCGACTACTGGAGCGGCTCGCGCAGCGAGCAACAGAACCGCTATGCCACCTCGCTGGTGGCACTCGACGTGGCCACCGGCAAGCCGGTCTGGCATTTCCAGGCCGTACGCAAGGATGTCTGGGACTACGACCTCGGTTCGCAGGCCAGCCTGATCGATTTTCCGACTGCGGCAGGCAAGGTGCCCGCGATCCTGCTGCCGACCAAGCAGGGTGACCTGTACATCCTCGACCGGCGCAACGGCCGGCTGCTGACACCCGCGGAAGAGCGCAGGGTTCCCCAGGGCGGCGTGGAACCGGAGCAGCGCTCGCCAACGCAGCTGTTCTCGCTCTATCACACCCTGCGGCGCGAGCAGCCGCTGACCGAGCGTGACATGTGGGGCATCACGCCGATCGATCAGCTGGTCTGCCGCATCCAGTTCCGCAGGGCGCACTACCAGGGCTTCTACACGCCGCCCACCAGTGATCGCCATTCCATCGAGTATCCCGGTTACAACGGTGGCTCGGACTGGGGTGGCGTGGCCATCGATACCCGCCGGGGTGTGATCGTGGCCAACTACAACGACATGCCCAACTACAACCGGCTGGTACCGCGTGCCGAGGCCGACCGACGGGGATGGCTGCCGCGTGAGCAGATCCGCGCCGACCGCGGCGCTGGCGAAGGGGCAGGCGACCCGCAGGTGGGTACGCCGTATGCCATCGACGTCAATGCAGGATGGCGGCTGCCATTGACCGGCCTGTCGTGCAAACAGCCGCCGTATGGCGGCATCCGCGCGATCGATCTGCGCACGGGCACGCTGCTGTGGGACCGGCCGTTCGGAAGCGCGCGCGGCAACGGCCCGTTCGGCATCCGCTCCGGCCTGCCGATCGAGATCGGAACGCCCAACAATGGCGGTGCGGTGATCACTGCCAGCGGCCTGGTGTTCATCGCCGCCGCGACCGACGATCTGCTGCGCGCCATCGATCTGAAGACGGGCCGGGAACTGTGGCATGCCAGGCTGCCTGCCGGGGGCCAGGCCACCCCGATGATCTACGAGCAGGGGGGACGCCAGTACGTGGTGATCGTCGCGGCAGGCCATCACTTCATGGAAACGCGTCCCGGCGATTACGTGATGGCGTTTGCCCTGCCCGAACATTGAGCATCGTTCGCGGCGGGGCCTGTCCGCCGATTCCCGGAAGCGGCGATTTCCCACCCGATGACGTGGTGTCCACCGATGCAGTAGCAGTGTGCCGGCGGGCACGCTGTTGCGCATGCCCAGCCTGTCGAACCCTGTCAGCCGCGAGCCCATCATGGGCAATGTCCATCTGCTTACCTTGACCTGCTGCAATCGGCAGCGCCTGTTCGAGAACGCGGCGCATGCGGATGTCGCGATGCAGCTGTTGGCTGCGATGGACCGCGAGGGGCTGACCACCTCGCTGGCCTGGCTTGTCATGCCCGACCACGTGCGATGGCTGGCGCAGCTGCGTGGCTATCCACCCGGATACTGCGTACAGCGCTTCAAGGCGCGCAGCAGCTTCCTGATCAACCGCCATCGCGGCCGCAACGGAGCGGTCTGGCAGGCCGGCTATTTCGATCAGGTGATCGACAATGATGCTTCGTTGCCTGTGCGGGCCCGGCAGGTGCTCGCTCACCCGGTTAGTGCGGGGCTGGCCAGGCAGGTGGGCGAGTATCCCCATGGCTGGTGTCGCTGGCCGCTGCAGGACGCCGCGATTGCGCGGTAGTGGCGGGCTGCCGTGTTACTGCGGCACCCGTACCATCTTCGTCATCAAGTGTTCGACCACACCCGCCGGGTTGGCTGTGCGGCCCACATGCGTGCTGGACATCTGCACGATCGAGCTGCGTTTGGCGGTGAGGAAATGGAAGCGTGCGCGTGCCGGAAGCTGCGCGATGGGGCCGGCGGTGGCATCGCCGCGGCAGATGGCCACGATGGCATCCAGCCACGGTTGCAGCGCCTGCTGGTCCAGCGCCGGTGCGAACGCCTGCAGGCGTGCCGGGTCGATCTCGATGGCCGCTTCCAGATGACGCGCGCCGGGACAGGACACGATCACCCCGACGTTGATGAATTCCTCGCGCTCCACCCGCGGTACAACGCGGATGACCGCATAGTCATACGTGTGCAGCGTGGGCACGGATGGCCTCCTGCACGAATACCGCACGCACCTTCAGGCGATGCTTGAGATAGTCGATGTAGCCCTGGCGGTAGGCCTGCGGGCTGTCGAACGCCGGCTCGTTGACCAGCCAGCTGTCTGGCACGAGGCCGACGATCCGCTCGATCTCGGCATCGGTCAAGCGAGCCGCCAGCTCGGCATCCACCTCGGCGATGCGGCTGGCGAACGACAGCAGCACGTGGTCGCGGATCAGCACGAACGGCCTTTCGCACGCATCGCCGGCGTTGGCCCAGTCGTGGTGGAAATACATCGCTGCACCGTGGTCGATCAGGTACAGCTGGCGGTGCCACACCATCAGGTTCGGGTTGCGCGTGGTGCGATCGACATTGCTGGTGAATGCATCGAACCAGACGATGCGCGACGCCAGGTCGGCGTCCACCGGCATGGCCGCCGGGTCGTAGTTGATCGCGCCGGGCAGGTAATCCAGGCCCAGGTTCAGGCCCTCGCTGGCGCGGATCAGTTCCTGGATCTCCGGATCCGGTTCGGTACGCGCGAACTCGCTGTCCAGTTCGACGAACAGCAGTTCGGGAATCGGCAGGCCCAGGGTACGGGCCATTTCACCTGCGATCAGTTCGGCGATCAGGGCCTTGGGCCCCTGGCCCGCACCCCGGAACTTGAGTACGGCCATGCCGTCGTCGTCGGTCTCGACCACGGCCGGCAGGGAGCCGCCCTCCCGCAGGGGCGTAATGTAACGAAGAGCATTCACGGTGCGCATGCACGCATTCTAGCGTGGCACGCGGTGCTGCATTGCATGCGCCGCAGAGCACACGCCGCGCATGCCGACGCAACGCAGGCAATGCTGAATGCACGCTGCGCAATGTGCCGCGCTTCACACGATCCTCCGGACGGCGCGGGCAACATGCTGTCCATGGCGTTCGCGGAAACGCCGCGCGGATCCTGCTCCACGATGTCTCCACCAGATGCGGAGGTACAGGGATGAGCGACCAACTGAATGCGGCACTGCCGCCTCTGGATGATGCCAAGGCCGAAGAAATGATCGGCAAGGTGGTGCTGGTGGGCGTCACCCGTTACGGCGGTGACGGGCAGGTTCAAGGGCTGGAGCAGTATGCCGGCACGGTGCTGCGCATCAGCGCGTTCGAAGGCGTGGTGCTTGCCGACGAAAACGATGGGCACGAGCGCTACCTGCCGCCCATGCTCGACCAGTACCTGCCAGCCCAGCCGGGCGAGTACTGCATGCGCTCCACCGGGATGATCGTGGTGGACCCGGACTATCTGGCCACCTGGGACCTGCACGCCCGGCAGTAGTGACCCGGCCTGCGCTTTGCCTTATCCGGTGACTAGCCCATCCGGCCCATTGAACGCGGGCCGGGCGGTGCTAGATTCGGCGCATGCCCGCTTCGCGGGCAGCCCGACACTACCAGGGGATAAGGATGCTCATCCGTCGTACCTCTCTGGCGGCTGCCATTGCCGTCGTTGCCGTCACGCTGTTGTCTGCAGGCCCGGCATGGGCCGACTATGCCAAGCCGCCGGAGCATCTGCTGAAGGTGCTGAAGGCACCGCCGCCGCCAATGCCGAACGTGGACCCCAGTGGCCAGCGTCTGTTGCTGACCACCGCGCAGACCTATCCGTCGATCAGCCGGGTGGCGCAGCCCTACCTGAAACTGGCCGGCGTGCGCCTGGAGCCGACGAACCGCAGCCGTCATGACACGCCCGGAGGCTATGGCATACCGGCCTGCGTGGCCGACTTCACCCTGGTCGAGATCGGCAGCGGCAAGGAGACCAAGGTCAACCTGCCGCAGGGCTGCGCCGGTGGCGCGCTGTGGTCGGCCGACGGCAGCCACTTCGCGTTCCAGAATGCAGTCGAGACCAGCGTGCAGCTGTGGGTGGGCGATGCCGCCACCGGTCGGGTCAAGCAGGTACCGAACGTCCAGCTGAACCCGATTTTCGGCAGCACCGTGCAGTGGCTGGGTGGCAGCCAGGCACTGCTGGTGAAGCTGGTACCGGCCAACCAGGGGCCGGCGCCGTCCAATGGCGGCGTGCCGACCGGACCCGATGCACAGGAGTCGCTCGGCAGCAGTGGCGAGAGCAGCACCTACGAGGCACGCGACACGCTGACCAGCGTGCATGATGAAGCGTTGTTCGCCTACTACGGGGCCTCGCAGCTGGCGGTGGTGGATACCGCGGCGGGCACCGTGCGAACGGTCGGCCAGCCGGCCATCTACAACGATGTCAGTGCGGCGCCAGACGGCGTGCATGTGCTGACCGAGTCGATCAAGCCACCGTTCTCGCATGCGGTTACCTACCAGCGTTTCGCCAACGACGTCGCGGTACTGGATGTCAGCAGTGGGCGCACGACCACCATCGCCCGCCTACCGTTGGCCGACCGCGTGCCGGTGCACGGCGTGCCGGAGGGGCCGCGCGGTTTCGACTGGCGCTCCACCGATCCGGCGACGCTGGTGTATGCCGAAGCACTGGACAAGGGCGACTGGAAAGTGAGTGTGCCGCACCGTGACCGCGTGCTCATGCTCAAGGCGCCGTTCACCGGCAAGCCGGTGGAGATCGCGCGTACCGCGCAGCGCTTCGAAGGCATTGCCTGGACGGCGGACCCGGCCGTGTCGTTCCAGTTCGAGAATGACGAGAACCGGCACTGGGTGCAGACCCGCATCGTCGATGTGGACAAGCCCCGGCAGGAGGGCCGCCTGTTGTGGGACATGTCCAGCGACGAGCTGTACGGCGATCCGGGCAACCTGGTGTTCAAGCGCCTGCCCAATGGCGCACCGGTGGTGCGGCAGGAAGGGACGTACGTGTTCCTGCGCGGGCAGGGCGCTTCGCCGCAGGGGGATCGCCCGTTCCTGGACCGTCTGGACCTGGCCACACTGAAGAGTGAGCGCCTGTTCCGCAGCGATGCCGATGCCTACGAGCAGTTCCTGGGCTTCAGCAATACGCCCGGCCGCTACCTGACGTGGCACCAGTCGGTGATGGACCCGCCGAACGCCTTCCTGCGCCAGCAGGGCGATGCTGTGGCGGACGCCAAGCAGGGCGAGGCGCAGTACACCTCCACCGCGACGGCCCTGACGAAGCTGGTCGACCCCACGCCTGAAGTGCGGCAGATCAAGAAGCAGCTGGTGACCTACAAGCGCGCCGACGGCGTGGACCTGTCGTTCACCCTGTACACGCCGCCCGGCTACCGGGAAGGCCAGCGCCTGCCGGCCATCCTCTACGCCTATCCGGCAGACTTCGCCAATGCCGCGCAGGCCGGGCAGGTCTCCGGTTCGCAGCAGACGTTCACCCGCCTGCAGCCGTACCGCCTGATGCTGCTGGCCGGCTACGCGATCATCGACAATGCCTCGTTCCCGATTGTCGGTGATCCCAGGAACGCCTACGACACCTACCTGGAGCAGTTGGAAGCCGATGCCAAGGCGGCCGTGGACAAGGCCGTCGACATGGGCGTGGTGGATCGCAACCGGATCGGCGTGACCGGCCACAGCCACGGCGGCCTGATGACCGCGAACCTGATCGCGCATACCACCCTGTTCAAGGCGGGCGTGGCGACCAGCGGCTCCTACAACAAGACCTTCACTCCGTTCGGATTCCAGAACGAGCGGCGTTCGGTCTGGCAGGCACAGGGTGTCTACCTGAAGGCATCGCCGTTCTTCTACGCCGACAAGATCAAGCTGCCGCTGCTGCTGGTGCATGGCGAGGACGATGCCAATCCGGGTACCGAGCCGTTCCAGTCGCGCAAGCTGTACCAGGCGATCCGTGGCAACGGCGGCACCACCCGCCTGGTGATGCTGCCGAACGAGCCGCACTGGTATACGGCGCTGGAGTCGAACGAGCAGCTGGTGGCGGAGATGCTCAACTGGTTCGACACCTACGTGAAGAACGCCAAGTGAGGAATGGAAAGGCCGCCCTCGGGCGGCCTTCCTGCATCCTGTGGAGCCGAGCCATGGTCGGCTGCTGTGGTACAGAGCCGGGGAAGTCACATGAAGGCATGGATGTTGGCGCTCGCTCCGCTGTTGGTTTCTCCTGTGGCCATGGCGGTCCAGCGGCCGATGAGCGTGCACGTCACGTACGACTGGTCTGGCTGGGGTTCCGTATCTGAGCGCTGGGTCATCCGGCGCGATGCCTACGGCGTGACCACCCGTGTACAGGTGGTTGACGCGCCCGACGTGCAACTGCGGGTGCCGGAGCTGCTGCCGTTCGGCGCGATGTCAGCGTTCGAGGCTGCGCTGCAGGCAGCGCCGTTGACCCGCGACGCCACGGTGGATCTGATCGCTTCGCGGCTGGACCGGTCCACCATGCTGACGCTGGATCCACAGCTGCGCAGCACGCCGCCGGCCAGATGCTCGTTCGCCCAGCAGCAGGCCTGGGCACGCCGGGCGGTGGCCGGGCAAGGTCTGCAGGAGCGCGTTGCAGCGCATTTCCGCGGCCTCTGGACTGACGACCATCCCAGCATGACCGTGGTCGTAAGCCGTCCGGGCCGCCCGGAAACCGTGCTGGTGTCCACATCCCAGTACGCGATGATGCTGCCATGGAAGCGCGTGTCATCGACGAACTTCGACCAGCACGTTCTGGCAGGCGCGCAGGAGCAGTGGCGTCCGGCGTTGAGCGATGCACTGATGGCGCTGCTGCCTGCGGGGGAACCCAGCCGCGAACGTTTCAGGATCAGCTGGTTGCAGAACAGATTACGAGACGACATTGCCCAGGAGGCGCTGCGTTGCGGGGCGCTGCGCAAGGAAACCGCAGATTGATCATCCACGGATGCTCTGCGATCAGCGGTGCAGACTCGACAGCGACAGGTCGATCGCGGTGCGGCCGGACAGGCGCCCCAGCAGGGAAGTTGTCCGTGGAGAGCGCTGCCTGGGCATCCGCGCTCACGCCAGTGGCAGGCGGTCCTGCGCGTGCGAAAGGCGATCATGCAGGTCGCGCACATGCTCGGCCCTGGCATGTACCCGGGTGGTGTCACCGAAGCTGCGCAGATAGGCGCAGGCAGCGAAGCCGTCACTCTTGCTTTCATACTCCGTAATCCAGGCCAGTCGGTCCGGATTGTCGGCCTGCTCGGCCGACCACGCGGCGGTGGGCGGGCGGATGCGGTACTTCAGGCCGACACGCCATGGTTTCGGTGTCAGCCGGGCCCGGAAGCAGTGCTGCAGCCGGCACATGCGCGCGTACAGCGTGTCGGCGCCCAGTGCGTTGAAGAACGCCTGCAGCGCCTCGTCGCCGGGGGAGAACGTGGCATGCATGGCCAGTATCCGCAGCCCGGCCGGCGTCCGGTACGCGCGCAGATGCCAGTCCGGGTGCTGCCTGCTGAAGTCCGCAACCCGCTGCAGGGCCACGCCCTCGGCGCCACCGGCAGCGGCCAGGCGACGCCTGCGTTGCATCAGCATCGCGGTATTCACCAGAGCCACGGCTGCCACGCCCAGTACCAGCCCCACCAGCCAGTGCCAGAGCAGGGTGCCGATGAGGGCAACGGCGGGCAGCAGGGCCGCCGCGATGATGGCGGGCATCACACATCCTGCCGGTGGTTGCGGGTGGTCAATGTCGGCGAACAGGACGTCCGGAGTGTTCAGGCACAGAGCACCGTAGCTGTTGCGGGTGATCACCACGCCGCCATCGCGCTGCACGATCTGCTCGCGGATCGGCACGCCTTCCACGCCGTAGTTGCTGCGGACCTCGCGGCGCGGCAGTGCCTGCCCGGCGAGGATGGCATTGAGCGCTTCGTTGGCCCGGCGCTCGGCGTGTGCCTGAGCGTCGGCAGGGCTTGTGTCGGACCATCCGAAGCGACGCACGACCACCGGCCGGCCGCGGAAACGGGCGTGCAGGCGGGCTTCGGCCCAGTACGCGGGAACGATCATCATCGTGCGGTGCGCCATCATCCATGGCAGATGCCGAGGTGAGTCTGGCACAGGGGCGTAACGGCCGCACCCGCCTGCTGCGGCGAAGGGGGCGCAGTGATAGATTGCCTGCCTGGCATTGTCTCCACCAAGGACGGATCGATGTTCGTTTCCCTGCGTGGCCTGCTTGCCCTGGCGCTGGCCGGGACGGCCGGCGTGGCCCATGGTGCAGCGCCCGGGCCCGAGATCCTGATTTCCGACGCCAGCCGCTTCTATGCCCTTTACGACACAACCGATGGCCAGCCCAGCGTCGCCCAGTTGGCGCAGTACCTGGCCGAAGGGACGCCCAGCCTGGGCGAGTTCGCGAGCCGGCGACGGGTCACCGCCGAGCGCATCGCCGACGCCATGCGTCGCGACCCGGCGATGTACGCCAACGGCCGGACCTGCCTGGTTGAACTGCCTGCGGTACGCCAGCGGCTGGTGCAGGTGTTTGCCAATCTGCAGGCGATCTATCCGCAGGCGAGGTTTCCACCGGTCGCGATCATGGTCGGGCGCGGCCGCCCGGTCGGCCTGACCCATCCAGGGGGCGTGCTGATCGGGCTGGAAGCCCTTTGCGCGGCTGACTTCATGAACCCCAATGTGCAGGACCGCTTCGTGCATGTGATCGCGCACGAGTACGTGCACATCCAGCAGACCGGTGCGATCGATTTCGAGCAGGGCGATCCGCGTGCGACGGTGCTGCGCCTGTCACTGGCCGAAGGCGTGGCCGAGTTCATCACCGAACTGGTTTCCGGCAACGTCGGCAACGGACGCCAGGCGGCATGGACGCGGGGCAGGGAAGTGCATATCGAAAGTGCATTCGCGCTGGACCTGGACAGTACCGATCTGTCGCCCTGGCTGTACAACTACACGCCCGGTTCCGACGCGCCCTACGATCTGGGCTACTGGGTGGGCTACCGCATCGCCAAGGCGTACTACCTGCAGGCCAGGGACAAGCGCGAAGCGGTACGCGCCCTGATCGAACAGGACGATCCGAAGGCGATCTTGGCGGCCAGTGGCTGGACGCCGGGCATGTGGATGCCGGCGAAGGTGACTGGCGTGGCCGCGCGCGCTGCGGCACGCTGAGTGCGGAACAGAACGCTACGGGAGATCGGCATGCGCATTCCTGCTTTGACGGCCGGCGCCATCGCGCTGGCATTGGCGATGACCGGCGGCGTGAACGCGGCCGAGGCACCCGCCATCAACCCGCTGCTGACACGGCCAGTGGAGCAGCTGCGGCCGGACGAAGTCCGTTTCATGCAGCAGCGTCTGGCGGATTGGCCACAGCTGCAGCGCTATCGTGACGCCAACGCAGCACTGCCTGCTGCCCGGCCCGGAAAGCCACGCGTGGTGTTCTACGGCGACTCGATCACCGAGGGCTGGGGGGCTGAGGGCAGTGCCGCCTTCTTCCCCGGCAAGGGGTATCTCAATCGTGGCATCGGGGGCCAGACCACGGCGCAGATGCTGGTTCGCTTCCCGCAGGATGTGCTTGCGCTGCATCCCCAGGTGGTGGTGATCCTGGCCGGCACCAACGATATCGCCGGCAATACCGGCCAGGCCACGCAGGCGATGATTGAGGACAACGTGCAGGCGATGGTGGCGCTGGCGAAAGCGCAGGGCATCAGCGTGGTGCTGGCCTCGGTGCTGCCGGTCAGCGAGTACCCCTGGATGCCTGGTATCGAGCCCGCCGCGAAGGTGCGTGCATTGAACCGTGCACTGAAACGCCATGCCGACGAACAACAGCTGGTCTACCTGGACTACCACACGCCGTTGGCCAACGCGCAGGGCGGTCTGGATGCCGACCTGGCCGGCGACGGCGTGCATCCCACCACGAAAGGCTACGCGGTGATGGCACCGCTGGCCGAGGCTGCGATCAACCAGGCACTGGCGAGGCGCGCCGCCCGGTGATGGTCGGCAGGACCATGCCGCAGGTCGGGCTGTGCTGGTGGGAACTCAGTCGTCGTCGCGCTTCAGCGCAGCGTCGGCAGCCAGCAGAGCTTCGGCGGCGGCGCTGAGTGCGGGGGAGGGTGGCAGCGGCGAACCGATGGCGTCCATCATCTGCTGCATGCCCACGAATGCACGCGCGCGGCGATCATAGATGCCGGTGACCAGCAGGGCGCGCGTGGCGATCTTCTGGCCGTCGCCGACCAGCACGCGCTGCTCCATGATCACGCGCGTGCCGACCCAGCCGGCCAGGCGTGTTTCCAGGGTGAAGCGCTGGAATGGCCGGAGCTCGCGGCGGAACTGGATGGTGCCGGCGCCGACGATCGGCGCCCATTTCTCGCGCAGCGCCACCTTGCCCAGGCCCATGCGCAGGATCAGGTCCAACCGGCCCAGATCGAAGATGTTCCAGTAGCGGCCGTTGGTCATGTGCAGGTTGCTGTCCAGATCGTTGGGCAGCACCCGGAACTGCAGCCGCGACACGCCGAAAGGCGCCTCCAGCCTGGGCCGGAACAGACTGCACAGCAGCAGATGGAGCAGGCGGAACCAGAGATTCATGATTATTACGGGTGTTATAGAATCGACGGTACGCTAGTCTATGACGACTGTCTTAGCAAGGCGCAGCCATGAGTCCGCGAACGTCCGACGCTCCCCAGCGCGTGATCGATGCCGCCGCGCAGATGCTGGCTCGGGTCGGGCTGAACGCAACCAGCATCCGTGAAGTGACCAAGCTGGCCGACGCGCCGCTGGGTTCCACCTACCATCACTTTCCCGGCGGCAAGCAGGAGCTGCTGGCGCGCGCCACGCTTATGGCCGGCGACAAGGTGGAAGCGCTGCTGGTGGCGCTGCTGAAGGGCGGCGCAGTGCAGGGCCTGCAGCAGTTCCTGGCGATGTGGCGCGAGCGCCTGCTGCGCTCCGGGTTCCGCGCGGGTTGCCCGGTGCTGGCCGCTGCCGTTGAGGAGCCGATGGACGCAGTGCCGAGCCAGCCCCGCGCGGCAGCTGCCGAGGTGTTCGTGCGCTGGCACGATCATCTCGCCACGGCGCTCGTCGCCGAAGGACATGCGCCAGCCGCTGCGGGTGAGCTGGCCAGCCTGGTGATTGCCAGCGTGGAAGGCGCGGTGGCGATGTGCCGCGCGCTGCAGGATATCGCTCCGTTTGACCAGGTCGCCGCGCAGCTGCTCAGGGCTGTCGCGCCACCTGCGCGCTAGAATCAACGCGAACGCGCTGCTGCGTGCCCGGCAAGGACGTCCCCATGTTGCACCACCTCTCCCTCGGCGTCCGTGACCTCGATGCCGCAGGCCGCTTTTACGATGCCGCACTCGCCACGCTTGGGTTTCGTCGGGTCTTCGAGGACGAGACCGCGATCGGTTATGGGGTGGTCGATGATGAGGATGCGCTGTGCCTGAAGCTGCGTGATGACGCCGCAGCGCCGGGTCCCGGTTTCCACGTAGCGTTTGCCGCGGACTCGGCAGCGGCCGTGGATGCCTTCCACGCAGCCGCCGTGGCCAACGGGGGCGCTGACAACGGTGCGCCCGGGCCGCGCCCCGATTACGGAGACTTCTACTACGCGGCGTTCGTGGTCGACCCCGATGGCCATCGCATCGAAGCGGTGACCAAGGCGCGGCCGGAGTGACGCAGCCAGGTCTTTCGGCGCCCGCACGCTGACAAGCACAAGCGCACGCAGCAGCTCACGCCAGCGATGGTTCGCGCGGTGGGACGCTGCCGGGTACGTCGTCGAAGTGGCTGAAACGACGACGCCGGATCACACCCGGCGCCGCCCGGGGCGATCAATCGAAACGCCAGCGCACGCCTGCATAGATGCCCCGGCCTTCGCCAGGCGTGGAGCGGGCGACATCCTTGCCGGCGTCGTCGTAGCCCGGCGTGACCGTGGCCGCGTAGTGGCGGTTACCGAGGTTGCGCATCTCCGCCCACGCCTGCCAGCGCCCACCGGGTGCGTCGTAGCCGATGCGGCTGCCGAAGATCACGTGGCTGTCGGCCCAGTAGCTGTTGGCGTAGTCCACCGCGATGCGCGAGGCGTATTCGGTGTTCAGCGCGGCGTACAGGCCGGAGGCATGATCGAAGCGCAGCTCGGCCTGGTAGCTGTGGCGCGGCAGGCCCGGCAGGCGGTTGCTGCCGAAGCGCGCGTCGTGGCGGTAACGGAAATCACTGAAGGTGTACGCTTGGCGCAACGACAGACGCCCCGGCGCGGCCTGCCACAGCGTGCTGTCCAAACCGGCTTCGATGCCGCGGTGAACGGTGGGGCTGGCGTTGTTTTCTGCGATGAACAGGTTCGGCACCGGTTGCAACTCCACGCTCAGCAGCTCGTGGTTCACGTGCGCGTAGTAGCCGGTCAGTTCCCAGCGACCCAGCGCCGCGTTACCGCGCGCGCCCAGTTCCAGCGTGGTGGCGGTCTGGTTCTGCATCGGCACCGGCGCGCGCTGGCGCCCGCTGGACGGTCCGTTGCCCGGCCCGAAGTATTGGTTCGAGCCCCAGATCATCGACCATGGATGCGGCGCTTCCACCGAGCGGCTGAGGTTGCCGAACCACTGGGTCTGCGCGCTGTGCTGCCAGGTCAAGCCCAGTCGCGGTGCGTAGTCCCAGTCGTGGTCGCGCAGGCGGCCGCCACTGCTCGGCCAGGTCACCTGCACATCGCGGCGGGTGTTGATCAACGCCAGCCCGGTCTGCATGCGCAGGCGGTCATTGAAGGCGAGGGTATTGCTGACGTGCAGTGTGCTGTCGGTGCCGTGGTGGCGGAAGTCACGCGTGCGCGTACCGGCGGCATAGCCGTTGCTGGCAAAGCGCAGCGACTCGCGCACATCGGCGTCCAGATCGTGGGTGACGCGCAGACCGATCGTGGTTTGGCTGTCCAGGCCGAACAGCCGGTGGCGGTGGTGGTAGTCCAGCGTGGCGTTGAGGTTGGCGTAATCCAGCTGCTGGCGGTACAGGCTCTCGTTCAAGTCCATCGGATACGTGTGATAGACCAGCCCGGCCTGCAGCGAAGAATCCTCGTCGATCTGCAGCGTGGTGACATTACCGACCCAGGTACTGCCCGGCTGCGGGCGGCGCGCACCGATGGCCAGGTTGGCCCCGTTCGCCGCATGCGGATCGTTGCGGATCTGATCGCGGGTCAAGCGACCGGGCGTTTCGTGATTGGTTTCGCGGTAGCGAACGAAGAAACGCGTCTGCAGGTCGGGCGTGATCTGCCAGCCGAGGTTGGCCATCGCGCCCTTGCCGTCACCGCGCGCATGGCGCTGATAACCATCGAACTCGGTATCGGTGTAGGCCAGGAAGTAATCGAGATCTCCGTTGACACCGCCCCAGCTGATGCCGCGTTTCTGGTAGCCACGGCTGCCCGCTTCGTAGTGCAGCTGCACGCCGGCCGAATCACGGCCGCTGCGGCTTACATAGTCGATGGCACCGCCCAGCGCCAGCGCGCCGCGCTCGAAGCCGTTGGCGCCGCGCAGGACTTCCACGCGCGACAGCCAGAGGGGTTCCAGCAGTTCGTAAGGCGTGCCACCCGGGCCGGTCAGTGGCAGGCCGTCGATCGACACCGCAATGCCTGAGGCATGCGCGCCGGGGCCCCGGTTGATGCCCGAGCCCCGGATCGAGATCTTGGTGCCCTCATTGCCCGGCGACTGCGCGCTGATGCCCGGTTGGTAGGCCAGCACATCGGCATTGCTGGACAGCCGGCTGTCGGCCTTGGCCACGTCGATGACGTTGCCGGCGCCGGGTACGCGCTTCAGCGCTTCGCGTGCCTGTGCGCTGGCATCGGCCGCAGTGACCTGCACGGCATCAAGGGTGGTGGCCTGCGGGGCGGCCTGGGCGGTCGAGGCCAGGCCAAACGAGACGGCCAGGAACAGCAGCGACGGGGTAGGGCAGTAAGGCGCGAGCGACATGCGGAAATGCTGTAAACCACGAAAGTGGCGCGCAAGTTAACAGGTCGACGGCGCCACGTCACCCATCACCGGCGTATGGGGCTGGTGCACCTGTAGAGCCGAGCCCATGCTCGGCTGCTTTTTTTACGGAGCCGAGCATCGGCTCGGCTCTACAAAGACGGTTTCGCCAGCGCCTTCGACTTCGCATACAGCCGCTCTGCGACATCCTTCTCACCCAATGCCGCATGACACTCGGCCAGGCTGTCCCACACATTGGCCGAATCCGGATACAGCTCGGTGTTGAGGGCGAATACCTTCAACGCGCTGCGCGCACCGAGGTTCGCGAAGATGGCGTAGCCATCGCTGTTGATCGCACGTTCCAGCTCGCTGCCAGTGACGCCGTGGTCGTCGCGCAGCCAGGCCCGCATTGCCTGTGCAGCCCCTGCGTCATCGTCCAACGCATAGGCAATCAGGCGTTCGGACAGCGCAGCGTGCGGAAACACCTTGGGTGCGGCGACGGCCATCGTGCTCTCCACCAGGGTGCTCGACCAGACGTTGCGGGCGCTGCCGTTGGTGAGATACACGAACAGCCAGTAGCCGCTGGCCAGGGTGCCCTTGTACGCCAGCCGCGCGCGCACGCGGGTGCCACCATCATGACCGACCTGGGTGTAGCCATCGCTGCGCGTGGTATCCCAGCCGGTGGAGAAGAAATTGCTGCGGCCCTCGGTCAGCCTCTGCGGCTGCCAGAGCTTTTCCAGTGTTGCCGTACGCAGCAGCTTGCCGGTGGCCAGCGCCTGCAGGAAACGGTTCATGTCGCCCACGCTGGTCTGCAGGTCGGCATGGCCCCAGCCGTAGTCCGGCCACGGATCTTCGTTGGCCGGCTGCAGCTGCCCATCCTTGCCGATGTACGGCACGGCCGCGCGCAGGGCTGGCACGCTGGCGACACCCCACGAGGTGCTGGCCATCTTCAACGGCTGCAGGATGCGTTCGCGGGCGATCGCCGGGTAGGGCCTGCCGTAATGCGTTTGCAGCAATGCGGTCAGCACCAGATAGTTGGCCTGCGTGTACTGCACGCGGCTTCCGGTGGCGAACTGCATCGGTGCCGCGCCGGCCACCTTCAGTGCAGCGGCAAGATCTGGCGCCACACCGGTGTAGCCCTTGCTCACCCAGCGGTTGTCCACCCGCTCGTAGTACTCGCCGATACCAGAGCTGTGGTTGAGGAAATCACGCACACGGATCGCCTGCCATGCTGCGGGCAAGTCCGGCACGTAGCGGCTGGCGGGTGCATCCAGATCCACCTTGCCCTCATCGACCAGCTGCATCACCAGCGTGCTGGTCAGCAGCTTGGCCATAGACTGCGCGGCGAAGATGGTATCGACGGTGGCCGGTGAATGGGTAGCGGGATCACGTTCACCGCTGGCGCCCTGGTACAGCACCTGGCCGTTGTGTGCGACCAGTACCGCCTGGCCGGCGATGCCATAGCGTTCGCGGTTGGCCTGCAACTGCGCATCCATCCGGGTCGGCAGATCGTTGCGAACATCCCCCGCCAGAGCAGGCAGGGCAACGGTCAAGGCACAGAAGAGCGCGGCAAGGGCGCGGTACATCGCGATGATCCGTCAGTGGCGATGGCGCATCTTGGTCAGCGGCGGGGGCGGGGTCAAGCGCATGGCGCCGGACCATGCCCGGCGTCGCAGGTACCGTGCAGGTAGCGCCGGGCCATGCCCGGCGACACCCGGGTCACGATCAGCTCAGAATGCCCGGCAGGTCCAGCCCCTTTTCCTTCGCGCACTCCAGGGCAATCTCATAGCCGGCATCGGCGTGGCGCATCACGCCGGTGGCCGGGTCGTTCCACAGCACACGACCGATGCGCTTGGCGGCCGCCTCGGTGCCATCGCAGACGATGACCATGCCGGCGTGCTGCGAGAAGCCCATGCCGACGCCGCCGCCGTGGTGCAGCGATACCCAGGTCGCACCGCTCGCGGTGTTGAGCAGCGCGTTCAGCAGCGGCCAGTCGGAGACTGCGTCGGAGCCGTCGGCCATGGCTTCGGTTTCGCGGTTCGGCGAAGCGACGCTGCCGCTGTCCAGGTGGTCGCGGCCGATCACCACCGGCGCCTTCAGCTCACCGTTGGCGACCATTTCGTTGAAGGCCAGCCCCAGCCGATCGCGGTCACCCAGGCCCACCCAGCAGATGCGCGCCGGCAGACCCTGGAACTTGATCTTCTCGGCGGCCATGTCCAGCCAGCGGTGCAGGTGCGGGTTGTCCGGAATCAGCTCCTTCACCTTGGCATCGGTCTTGGCGATGTCTTCCGGATCGCCACTCAGCGCGGCCCAGCGGAACGGGCCGATGCCGCGGCAGAACAGCGGACGGATGTAGGCCGGGACGAAGCCGGGGAAATCGAAGGCATTGGCCACGCCTTCTTCCAGCGCCATCTGCCGCAGGTTATTGCCGTAATCGACGGTCGGCACGCCCAGTGCGTGGAAGCCGAGCATGGCGCGGATATGGTTGGCCATCGAGGCGCGCGCGGCCTTTTCCACTTCCTTCGGTGCGGAAACCCGCTTCTCGTCCCATTGTTCGACGGTCCAGCCCTGCGGCAGGTAGCCGTTCACCGGGTCGTGCGCGGAGGTCTGGTCGGTCAGCAGGTCCGGCTTCACGCCGCGCTTGAGCAGTTCGGCCAGCACATCGGCAACGTTGCCGAGCAGGCCCACCGATTTCGGCGTGCCCGCCTTGCAGGCTTCATCGATCAGGCGCAGGGCTTCGTCCAGGTTGTCGGTCCAGGTGTCCAGGTAGCCGGTGCGCAGGCGCATGTCGATGCTGCTCCTGCGGCACTCGACCGCCAGGCAGGAGGCACCCGCCATCACTGCCGCCAGCGGCTGCGCGCCGCCCATGCCGCCCAGGCCGCCGGTGAACAACCACTTGCCGGTGAGATCGCCGCCGAAGTGCTGGCGGCCCATTTCCACGAACGTCTCGTAGGTGCCCTGCACGATGCCCTGGGCGCCGATGTAGATCCAGCTGCCGGCGGTCATCTGGCCGTACATGGCCAGGCCCTTCTTATCCAGCTCGTTGAAGTGGTCCCAGTTGGCCCAGCGCGGCACCAGGTTGGAGTTGGCGATCAGCACGCGCGGCGCATCGGCATGCGTGCGGAACACGCCCACCGGCTTGCCCGACTGCACCAGCAGGGTCTGGTCATCGTCCAGGCGCTTGAGCGTTTCGACGATGGCATCGAAGCTCTCCCAGTCGCGCGCGGCGCGGCCGATGCCGCCGTACACCACCAGTTCCTGCGGCCGTTCGGCCACGTCCGGATGCAGGTTGTTCATCAGCATGCGCAGCGGTGCTTCGGTCAGCCAGCTCTTGGCGTTGAGCGTGGTGCCGGTCGGTGCGGCAAGGGTGCGGGACGGGTCGTTGCGGGTCATGCGGCGCTCCGGTTCGTAGCAAATTCAAGGCAGGCATTGAGCACCTGCGCCAGGGTGTGGCGCAGCGGTGCGGCGTGGTCGGGATCGAGCGGGGTGGGCCAGCTGTGCTCGTCCACCTGGTCCGGCAGGGGTTCGTGCATGTAGCCGCGGCAGGCCAGCTCCATCTGCAGGCTGTGCACGCCGCCGGCCACGTTGCTGTAGTGGCGGGTGATCCAGCCGCCCTTGAAGCGGCCGTTGCGCACCTGGCTCATGCCGCTGATCTTCAGCAGGTTCTCCACCACGTCGCTCAGTGCGTTGTCGCAGGAGGTATCCGGTGCGCCGGACGGACCGGCGGTGCCGAGATTGAACTGCGGCAGTTCACCGTCGAACAGGTGTGGAATGTGCGAGCGGATCGAGTGCGCGTCATACACCACCACGGTGCCGTGACGTGCGCGCAGCCGCGCGATCTGCGCGGCCAGCGCGTCATGGTAAGGCGCGAAATAGGTGTCCCGACGGCGCGCGATCTCCGCTTCGTCCGGCTCGCGCCCGGCCTGGTACAGCGGCTGGTTGTCGAAGGTGGTCAGCGGGCACAGGCCGGTGGTGTTCTGGCCCGGGTACAGCGATACCCCGCTGGGATCGCGGTTGAGATCGATCACCGAACGCGAGATCGCCGACCGCACGGTGGTCGCGCCCATGCCGCGTGCGAAGTCGTACAGTTCGTGCACCCACCAGTCGGCGTCGCGACGCGCCAGCCACGGCGAGTGATAGTCGCCGATCAGATCGTGCGGCAGCTCGCTGCCGGTATGCGGGAAGCTGACGATCAGCGGGGCATCGCCCTCGTGCACCGTCAGCCATTCGGGGTGGGCATTCATGCCTGCGGCTCCACGGTCGGAAGGACAGCTTCCAGGCCCCGTGCCAGCGCGCCGCTGCGCACGAGCGAGGTGGCAACCACCATGTCCGGGTGGAAGTAGCGGTCGTCCTGCAGGGTCGGCACCTGCGCGCGCAGGGTGGCGCGTACGTTCTCCAGTGCAGCGCTGGAGCGCAGCGGCGCATGGAAGTCACAGCCCTGTGCGGCGGCGAGCAGTTCGATGCCGATCACATTGGCCGCGTTCTCGGCCATCTGCATCAGCCGGCGCGCACCGTGCGCGGCCATGGACACGTGGTCTTCCTGGTTGGCCGAGGTCGGGATCGAATCCACACTGGCCGGATAGGCCCGCTGCTTGTTCTCGGACACCAGCGCGGCGGCGGTCACCTGCGGAATCATGAAGCCGGAATTCAGGCCGGGGCGCGGGGTCAGGAAAGCCGGCAGGCCGGACAGTGCCGGATCCACCAGCATGGCCAGGCGGCGTTCGCTGATCGAACCGATCTCGCACACCGCCATCGCCAGCATGTCGGCCGCGAAGGCCACCGGCTCGGCGTGGAAGTTGCCGCCGGACAGCGCCTCGCCGGTGTCGGTGAACACCAGCGGATTGTCGGACACGCCGTTGGCTTCGATTTCCAGCGTGGTGGCGGCCTGGCGCAGGATGTCCAGTGCCGCACCCATCACCTGCGGCTGGCAGCGCAGGCAATACGGATCCTGCACCCGCACGTCGTTGTCGCGATGCGATTCACGGATGCCCGAGTCCTGCATCAGCGTGCGCAGCGTGGCGGCCGTGGCGATCTGTCCGCGCTGGCCACGAATGGCATGGATGCGCGGATCGAACGGTGTATCCGATCCCTTTGCCGCTTCCACCGACAGTGCGCCGGTGACCAGCGCGGCCTGGAACACGGTCTCGATTTCGAACAGGCCGGCCAGTGCATAGGCGGTGGAGAACTGGGTGCCATTGAGCAGGGCCAGGCCTTCCTTTGCGCCCAGTTCAACCGGCTGCAGGCCGGCCCGCGCCAGTGCGTCCCGGGCCGGCAGCCGCTCATCGCCGATGAAGGCTTCGCCCACGCCCAGCATCACGCTGGCCAGGTGCGAAAGCGGTGCGAGGTCACCCGATGCGCCGACCGAGCCCTGCGCCGGCACCACCGGCAACACGCCCTTGACCAGCATCGCCTCCAGCAGCAGCAGCGTCTCCTCGCGCACACCGGAAGCCCCCTGGGCCAGGCTGACCAGCTTCAGCGCCATCATCAGCCGCACCACGCTGGCGGGCATCGGCTCACCCACGCCTGCGGCGTGCGAAAGAACAATGTTCCGCTGCAGCGTGGCCAGGTCTTCGCGCTCGATGCGCACGCTGGCCAGCTTGCCGAAGCCGGTATTGATGCCGTACACCGGCGCACCCTTGGCGACGATGGCCGCCACGGCGGCGGCACTGGCGCGTACCACCGGCAGCGCCGCCGGATCCAGCGCAAGCGGCGCACCGCGATAGACCTGTCGCCACTGGGCGAGGGTGACATGGCCGGGGCGAAGAACCAGGGTGTTGCTCATGTGTTGCTCCAGGAGGCAGGCAGGTCGGGCTGACCGCGCACCACGCGCGCGTGCAGCGGGTTGAATCCAATGCGGTAGACCAGGTCGGCGGGCGCGTCGATGTCCCAGATCGCCAGGTCGCAGTCCATGCCCACGGCCAGGCGCCCGATGCGGTCGCCATGGCCCAGCGCACGCGCTGCTTCGCGGGTGAAGCCGGCGATGCACTCGTCCACCGTCAGGCGGAACAGGGTCGCGCCCATGTTCATCGCCAGCAGCGGGCTGGTCAGCGGCGAGGTGCCCGGGTTGCTGTCGGTGGCCAGTGCCAGCGGCACACCCGCTGCACGCAGCGCGGCAATCGGCGGCGGGGTGGTATCGCGGGTGAAATAGAACGCGCCCGGCAGCAGCACGGCAACGGTGCCGGCCGCCGCCATCGCGGCGATGCCGGCGTCATCCAGATGTTCGATGTGATCGGCCGACAGCGCGCCGAAGCCGGCGGCAAGCTCTGCGCCGTGCTGGTTGCTCAACTGCTCGGCATGGATCTTCACCGCCAGTCCGTTCGCGCGTGCGGCGTCGAACACCTGCCGCGCCTGCGCAGGGGAGAATGCGATGTTCTCGCAGAACACGTCCACGGCTTCGGCCAGGCTCTCGGCCGCGATGGCCGGAATCATCACGTCGCAGACCTCGTCGATGTACTCCTGCGCCTGGCGGCCCGGGGGAACCGCATGGGCGCCCAGGAAGGTCGGCACCACATTCACCCGGCATTCCTCGCCCAGCGCGCGTGCGACCTGCAGCTGCTTGCGCTCGTCGTCCAGGGTCAGGCCGTAGCCGGACTTGATCTCGATCGTGGTCACGCCCTCGGCGCGCATCGCCAGCAGGCGAGGACGGCTCTCGGCGGCAAGCTGGGCTGGCGTTGCGGCGCGGGTGGCGCGCACGGTGGAGACAATGCCGCCGCCCGCGCGGGCGATGTCGGCATAGCTCACACCCTGCAGGCGCTGCTCGAATTCGTTGGCGCGGTTGCCGGCGTAGACCAGGTGGGTGTGGCAGTCGATCAGGCCGGGCGAGACCCAGCGGCCTTCGCCGTCGATGCGGGTGGTCGGCTGCAGATGGGCATCGCTGCCGGCTGGGCCGACGTGGACGATGCGGCCGCCCGCGCAGGCCAGCACGCCGTCACGGAGGACACCCAGGCCCTCACCGTCGAGGGTGATCAGATGGACGTTGGACCAGAGGATATCGACATGCATGGCATCCACACTGCGGCTGTGCTTATATGTCTATACAATATAGGTGTCCATTTCGGGTTGTCCAGCCATGTCCGATTCGCGTTCCCCGTCCTGTTTCCATGCCGCGCACGCGCTGCTCGCCGATGGCTGGGCCCGCGATGTCCGCCTGCAGGTGCAGGCGGGGCGCATCGCCGCGATCGACGTGGGGCAGCCCGCGCAGGATGGGGATGCCCGGGTCGGCATCCTGGTGCCGGGCCTGCCGAACCTGCACAGCCATGCGTTCCAGCGCGGCATGGCCGGCCTGACCGAGATCGGGGGCGGCGACGGCGACAGCTTCTGGAGCTGGCGCGAACTGATGTACCGCTTCCTTGCCCGCCTGCGCCCGGACGCAGTGCAGGCCATCGCTGCCCAGGCATACATGGAGATGCTGGAAAGCGGCTTCACCCGTGTCGGCGAGTTCCATTACCTGCACCACGATGCGGAGGGGCGGCCCTACGCCGACCGGGCCGAGATGAGTGCACGTATTGCCGCAGCCGCGGCACAGACCGGCATCGGCCTGACCCTGCTGCCGGTGTTCTATGCCCACGCCGATTTCGGTGGTGCAGCGCCGAACCCGGCCCAGCGTCGGCTGATTCACGACGTGGACGGTTTTGCGCGGCTGCTGGAGGGTGCCCGTGCTGCGCTGGCTGCGTTGCCCGATGCGGTGCTGGGCATCGCCCCGCACAGTCTGCGGGCCGTCACCGGCGATGAACTGGCAGCACTGCTGCCGTTGAGCGAGGGCCCGGTGCACATCCACATCGCCGAGCAGGTGCGCGAAGTCGACGCCTGCCTGGCGTGGAGTGGACAGCGTCCCGTGCAGTGGCTGTACGCGCACGCCGAGGTGGACGCGCGCTGGTGCCTGGTGCACGCCACCCACATATCCGATGACGAGCGCGCCTCCATCGTCGCCAGCCGGGCCGTCGCCGGCCTGTGCCCGATCACCGAAGCCAATCTGGGCGATGGCCTGTTCCCGATGCAGGCGTTCGCACGCGAAGGCGGGCGCTTCGGCGTGGGGTCCGATTCCAACGTGCTGATCGATGCGGCCGAGGAACTGCGCCTGCTCGAATACGGCCAACGCCTGGCGCTGCGCGGGCGCAACGTGCTGGCTGCCGATGCCAGCCGCAGCAGCGGCAGATTCCTGTTCGAGGGCGCGCTGCACGGCGGCGCACAGGCGTTGGGCGTGGCCGCAGGTCTGCAGGTCGGGGCCAGTGCCGACCTGCTCGAACTGGACGCCGCACACCCCGCGCTGCAGGCGCGACGGGATGACGCATGGCTTGACAGCTGGGTGTTCGCCGCACGTAATGGCGCGCTGCGATCGGTCTGGCGCAATGGCCGCCAATGCGTGGCCGAAGGCCGCCACCTCCAGCGCGAGGCGATCACCACCGCCTTCGCTACCGCCCTGCGCGGCGTGCTGGGCTGATCGCTTCCCGCCATCGAGACCTGTCACGTGAAGGCCAGCAAGTCCGCCACGCTCAACCAGCGCATCCGCAGCGACCTGGAAAGCCGCATTCTCAGCGGAGAGTGGGCGCCGGGTTTCCGCATCCCCTATGAGCACGAACTGATGGAGCAGTACGGCTGCTCGCGGATGACCGTCAACAAGGTGCTGACCGCGCTGGCCGAGAGCGGCATGATCGAGCGTCGCCGCCGGGCCGGTTCGTTCGTCGCCCGGCAGCCACCGCATCTGGAACAGGTGGCGCTGGAGATTCCGGACATCGCGATGGAGGTCGGCTCGCGTGGCCACCAGTACGGGTACCGGCTGCTGCAGCGCGAGCTGCGCCTGGCCGACGCCGGCAATGCCGGTGAAGTGGAGCTGGCCGGCAGTGAAATGCTGCTGGCGATGCGCTGCCTGCATCTTGCCGACGGCCGCCCGCTGGCGCTGGAGCACCGGTTGATCAGCCCGGTGGGTGTACCGGAGGTGCTGGAGGTGGACTTCAGCACCACCGCGCCGGGCAGCTGGCTGCTGCAGAACGTGTCCTGGACCCGGGCGCAGCACCGCATCAGCGCGTGGGGTGCGGACACGGCGTCTGCCCGCCTGCTGGACGTGAAGCCGGGCACCGCCTGCCTGGTGATCGAACGCCTGACCTGGCGGGGCGAACAGCCCATCACCCGCGTGCGCCAGGTGTTCCTCGGCGATGCCTGGGATCTGGTGGCCCGCTTCGCGCCCGGCGCGCGCTAGCGCGCACGCTTCCGCGCGTTCAGATCAATACGTCGCGCACTGCCGCCAGCGCACCGGCTCATCCACGCCGGGGCGGGCATTGAGCTGCACGCGCACCGTGCGCAGCGCGGGGTAGCGCAGGACCTGTGTGCAGACGCGCGGCCACACATCGTCAAGTTCGCCGGTGCGGTTGATCGCCAGGGTCTGCCGGGTCAGCCAGACGCCGCTGGCAATGCCGGGCTGGCCAGCCAGCGCCCGGGCCAGATCCGCCTGGTAACGGTCAAGGGTCGCCATATCCGGGTTGGGGTCGCTGTGGCCATCGTCTGCCGGCGTGGAAACGGCAGCAGCAGGCGCTGCCGCTGCCGGTGCGGGCGCCTGGGAGACAGCGGCAGGCGCCGCGGCGGCGATGTCGGCGGAGGCAGGGGCGGTCACCGCCTGCGGCGCCGGTGACGCCAGGTGCAGGCCCTGCAGGCCGAGGCCGACCAGCAGGCCGACGGTTACCGAGGCCAACGCGGCAATGGCGATGCGACGCAGGGCCTCGTGGCGTGCAGTGGCGCGCACGCGCGCATCGATGTCGGCCGGCAGATAGGGCTGCAGCAATGGCCACAGGCGCGGGCCGTCCAGCACCTCCACGGCCTGCAGCTCGGCGGCACTACGGCCATCGCGCTGGATCCGGCCTTCGGTGATCAGCACGCCGCCCTTGGCCCCGGCCAGCCGCGCTGCCGCGCCCAGTTCGTTCACCGCAGCGGTACCGATGCGATAGGCCAGGCCATGCTTGCAGGACACCCGCCAGGTATTGGGGCCATCGCTGAGCAGGAAATCGCTGCTGGGCTCGCGGGCATCCTCGGCAGGAACCTCCAGTTCGCGCAGGCCGCGCTGCTCGCGCAGCATCCGCTTGACCAGCGCGGAGAACTCCCGCCAGTGCATGCCGGCCAAGGCCTGCAGGCCCAGTTGCATCTCCTTCTGCCGCCGCTTGATCCACCACAGGTGAACGACGGCCAGGGAACAGATAAGCAGGGCCGACAGCAGGGCCAGAATCCAGGGAAGCATGCAGGGAGAGCGCGGAAGGGGCGAAAACGGAAGCAGACAGTGTAAAGCGCGCACTGCCTGGCAGGGTCAGGACGTTCCCCACAGCAAGCGTGATGGAACGCTCAGATCGGCGTTCCGCAGGCACGAAAAACCCGCCAATCCTGAAGCCGTGAGGGGAGGGAACAAACGGCAGGCGAAGCGATTGGCGGGTTGCTCGCGATTGTCAGGCAAATTTTATTGCATTGCAACAATCCATCGTCAGGGCACGCTGCCCGGCGACTGGTGGCTGCCCGGGGCCGGCGCATCGCTGCCCGAGGCCGCCCGCGTCTCCAGCTTGGCCAGGCGCGCATGCAGGGCGTCCAGGCGTGCCTCCAGCGCGGTGAGCTCGTCGGCGGTGGGCACATGCAGGCGCCTGAGCACGCCCTGCACCTGGTCGTCGAAGGCCTTTTCGACCTTGTTCCAGGTGCCCGAGGCCTTCTCGCGCGCCTCATCCAGCGAGGACTCGACGTTGTCGCGCCATCCCGGGCCCTGCTCGCTGGCGCGCTCACGGCGGCGGGCCTCCCAGGCCTCGCCTTCCTTCACCAGTCCATCGAAGAAACGGCTGCCTTCGGCCTGTGCCCGGCCCAGCGCCCCCAGTCCGGCCAGCCAGACCTGCTGGGCCGAATCGCTCAGCTTGCGTGAGAAGCGTCCGGCCTGTTCACCAAAGGTGGCGTCGTCGTCGCGGCGGTCGTCGTTTTCGTAGCGGTTCATCGCACTTCCCGTGGGAGTTGGACCTGCCCCGAGAGTAGCGCGCGCCGCCGTTGCAGGGCCGTGACGGCCGCTGTCGTGGTTCAGCCCAGCTTTTCCTTCAGCACGCGCTGGATTTCGCTTTCGACCATGCCTTTCATTGCCGACAGCAGGAAGCCGAGCTTGGCGGTCACCCGCACGGCGCCCGGTTGCAGCTCGATCGCGCCGTCCACGCCGCTGCCGGAGAAATTCAGCACATCGGCGCTCCACGAGGACTTCAGGCCAAAGCGCTCGGCCAGCTTGGCGGCAACCTGTTCGATCGCCTCGCGCGCCTGTGCGTCGGGCAGGGCGTGGGCGTGGCGGACATCGATGGTGGACATGCAGGCTCCTGGCGCAGGGCGGGGTGATCAGAGAGGGCGAGCATTGTGCGCATCGATCGCGTCCGCGCCAAGCGCTCATCCGGGGTTCTTCTTCGATGCCGGCCAACCTGCTAGGCTGCGCCGCGTGCAGAACCTGCTTGTTCACTTCAGTCAACAACAACAGCCCGACCAGCCGCTGCGGCCCGGGGTGCAACGCATCGTGCGCCATGCCAACGGCAGCGTGCGGCTGGGCGAAGCAGGCAACGGCGCGTTGCTGCTGGCGCAGTTCTGCATGGATGATCGCGGCCTCTGGCTCCAGGTCGGCAACGGCATCCGCGGCATCCATGTCAACGGCCGTCCGGTACGGCGCATGGCGCTGCTGCGCGCCGGCGATGCGGTGTATGTCGATGGCGTGGAAATGGTCCTGCGGGGCGAAGCCGAGAGCCTGCTGCAGGCGCCGTCACCGGACGGCGAAGATGCCGGCGACGAGCAGCGCCTGCTGCGGGGCGTCGGTGGCCTGCACCATGGCCGCAGTTTCACCTTGTCGCGCGCCCGCGTGATCGGCCGCGGCACCGAGGCCGACATCGCCATCGACGATCCGGCGTTCGCCGAACAGCACGCGCGCGTGGAAGTGCACGGCGATCGCGTCCTGCTGCGTGACCTGGGCAGCGCCGATGGCACCTGCGTCAACGGCGTGGCCGTGCGCCACTGCTGGCTGCAGCCGGGCGACCAGGTGGTATTCGATGGCCAGCACCGTTTCGTGCTGGAAGTGCCGCGTGATCCGCGCCGGCGGCCGCTGGCGGCCGAGGATGAGTCCAGCCACGAGGCCGAACGGGCGCCCGCCGAGCCCCTTCCTCCGCGCCGGGTCCGCCGCTGGCCGTGGCTGCTGGTCAGCGCACTGCTGCTGGCTGCGCTGCTCAGCCTGCTGCTCTGGTTCGGCGCGCGCTGAGCCTGTCGTCTCCGTGCTTCGGGCAGGCGCCGGCCCAGGTCGGCGACTGCCGGTGCAGTGCCGCGGGCGATGGATTCCGATGAAACCAAATTTCCCTTGCCGCGCAAGGCCGCAAGGCTGGTGCACTGCGGCATACTAGGGATCTTGCCCCACAGGTGTGACATGACGCGCGCGTTCAACTTCAGTGCCGGCCCTGCAACCTTGCCGGAATCGGTCCTGCGCCAGGCGCAGGCGGAAATGCTGGACTGGCACGGTACCGGCGCCTCGATCGTGGAAATGAGCCATCGCGGTGCGGAATTCATGTCCGTCGCCGCCGAGGCCGAGGCGGACCTGCGCCGCCTGCTCGACATTCCCGAGGACTACGCCGTGCTGTTCCTGTCCGGCGGCGCCACCACCCAGCAGGCGTTGATCCCGCTGAATTTCGCAAGCCCCGGCCAGCGTGCCGACTACGTGGTCAGCGGCCACTGGGGCAGGACGGCGGTCAAGCAGGCCGGCCCCTATGTGGACGTCAACATCGCTGCCAGCAGCGAGGACGGGGGCTACCGCGAGCTGCCCGCGCGCAGCAGCTGGCAGCTTTCGCCCGATGCGGCCTATGTGCACATCACCGCCAACGAGACCATCCACGGCGTCGAGTTCCGTGACGTGCCCGATACCGGCGATGTGCCGCTGGTGGCCGATTTCAGTTCGTCCATCGCCAGCGAACCGCTGGATGTGCGCCGCTACGGCGTCATCTACGCGGGCGCGCAGAAGAACCTGGGCCCGGTCGGCATCGCGGTGATGATCATCCGTCGCGACCTGCTGGAGCGCAGTGGCCAGCCGCGCGCGGACATCTTCGACTACCGCTCGCACGTGGCGCGCGACTCGATGCTCAACACCCCGCCCACCTGGAACTGGTACCTGGCGGGGCTGGTGTTCAAGTGGATGCTGGCTGAAGGCGGCGTGGCCGAGTTCGCCCGGCGCAATGCGGCCAAGGCCGCGCTGGTGTACGGCGCCATCGATGCGTCCGGCGGCTTCTACCGCAATGAAGTCGCGCACGCGGCGCGCTCGCGGATGAACATTCCGTTCTTCCTGCCCAACGCCGACCTCGATGCGCGTTTCGTCGCCGAGGCCAAGGCCGCCGGCCTGCTGGCGCTGAAGGGTCACAAGGTGGTCGGCGGCATCCGTGCTTCGCTGTACAACGCCATGCCGCTGGCGGGTGCGGAGGCGCTGGTCGCCTTCATGGCCGACTTCCAGCAGCGCTACGGCTGAGCAATGAACGGCGCGCACCGTCGGGTGCGTGCCCACGCAACAGGGAATTCCGATGGCAAGCAAATCCAGCAAGAAGGCGCCGAAGCAGGCTGCACCGGCCAAGGACAGCGCTGCGTCCAAGGGCACGTCCAAGGCCAGGGCTGCATCGACGCCGGCACCCACCCAGGCGCCGCTGGCACTGGCCGACGTGCGTTCGAAGATCGACCAGATCGACCGCGACATCCAGCGCCTGATCGCCGAGCGCGCGCAGTTCGCCCACCAGGTCGGCAAGGCCAAGGGCAAGCTTGCCGCCGCCGTCGATTACTACCGCCCCGAGCGTGAAGCACAGGTGCTGCGCATGGTGGTGGACCGCAACGAAGGCCCGCTCAGCGATGAAGTGCTGGTGCACGTCTATCGCGAGATCATGTCGGCCTGCCTGGCCCAGCAGGAGCCATTGAAGATCGGCTACCTCGGCCCGGAAGGCACCTTCAGCCAGCAGGCCGTGCTCAAGCATTTCGGTCGCTCGGCGCTGGGCCTGCCGTTGGCCAGCATCGAAGAAGTCTTCCAGGAAGTGGAAGCGGGCAACGCCGATTTCGGCGTGGTGCCGGTGGAGAACTCGGGGCAGGGCACCATCCAGATCACCCTGGACATGTTCCTGACCTCCAACCTGAAGATCTGCGGCGAAGTGGAACTGCGCGTGCAGCAGTACCTGATGTCGCGCAGCGGCCGCATCGAGGACATCGAACGCGTCTACGGCCACCCGCAGTCGTTCATGCAGACCTCGGCGTGGATGCGCGCCAATCTGCCCAAGGCCGAGAAGATTCCGGTCTCCAGCAACGCCGAAGGCGCACGCCGCGCGCGCAACGCCGACGATGCGGCGGCCATCGGTGGCGAAAGTGCCGGCCACGTGTACGGCCTGAAGAAGGTGGTGACCAAGCCGATCCAGAACGATGCCGACAACACCACCCGTTTCCTGGTGGTGGGCCGCAACATCTTCCCGACCTCCGGCCATGACCGCACCTCGGTGCTGGTCTTCATCCATGACAAGCCGGGTGCGCTGTTCGACGTGCTCAGTCCGTTCGCACGCCACGGCATCAGCATGAACCGCATCGAGTCGCGGCCTTCGCACCACGGCAAGTGGGAGTACGGCTTCTTCATCGACCTGGCCGGCCACATCGACGACGCGCCGATGCAGGCCGCGCTGGCCGAGCTGGAAGCACACTCGGCGCAGATCAAGGTCCTCGGCTCCTATCCGGTGGCCGTGCCCTGATGCCTGCCGCGGTGGCCGCGGCCACCGCCCCTTGATGCACCGCCGGCCCACCGGCGTCTACGGAATGATCGAACGATGAGCAACGCGCAACACTGGATCGCCCGCAAGGGCCAGCCGCTGCAGGGCAGCCTCACCATTCCCGGCGACAAGTCGGTTTCGCACCGTTCGGTGATGTTTGCCGCGCTGGCTGACGGCACCTCTCACATCGAGGGTTTCCTGGAAGGCGAAGACACCCGCGCCACCGCGCGCATCTTCAGCCAGCTGGGCGTGCGCATCGAAACCCCCAGCCCGTCGCAGCGCATCGTCCACGGCGTCGGCATCGATGGCCTGCAGGCGCCCAGCGCAGCGCTGGACTGCGGCAACGCCGGCACCGGCATGCGCCTGCTGGCGGGCCTGCTGGCCGGGCAGTCGTTCGACTGCACCCTGATCGGCGACGAATCGCTGTCCGGCCGGCCGATGCGCCGTGTCACCGGCCCGCTGTCGCAGATGGGGGCGAAGATCGATACCCAGGACGATGGCACGCCGCCGCTGCACGTGCATGGTGGCCAGGCACTGCACGGCATCGCGTTCACCTCGCCGGTGGCCAGCGCGCAGATCAAGTCGGCCGTGCTGCTGGCAGGCCTGTACGCACAGGGCGAAACCAGCGTCGTCGAACCGCACCCCACCCGCGACTACACCGAGCGCATGCTGTCCGCGTTCGGCGTGCAGATCGAGTTCTCGCCGGGCAAGGCGCGCCTGCACGGTGGCCAGCGCCTGCGTGCCACCAACATCGCGGTGCCTGCCGATTTTTCCTCGGCAGCGTTCTTCCTGGTGGCCGCCAGCATCATTCCCGGCTCCGAGCTGCGCCTGAAGCAGGTGGGCCTGAACCCGCGTCGCACCGGCCTGCTGCATGCACTGCGGCTGATGGGGGCGGACATCACCGAAGAAAATCCAGCCGAGCAGGGCGGCGAGCCGGTCGCTGACCTGGTGGTGCGCTACGCGCCGCTGAAGGGCGCGCGCATTCCCGAAGCGCTGGTGCCGGACATGATCGATGAATTTCCGGCCCTGTTCGTCGCCGCCGCCGCTGCCGAAGGCAAGACCGTGGTGAGCGGCGCAGCAGAGCTGCGGGTGAAGGAGTCGGATCGCCTGGCAGCGATGGCCACCGGCCTGCGCGCGCTGGGCATGCAGGTGGATGAAACCGAAGACGGCGCGACCCTGCATGGCGGCACGCGTCTGGGCAGCGGCACCATCGAAAGCCACGGCGACCATCGCATCGCCATGGCCTTTGCCATTGCCGGCCAGATCAGCGACGGCGAAGTGCGGATCAACGACATCGCCAACGTGGCCACCTCGTTCCCCGACTTCGACGGCCTGGCACGCAGCGCCGGACTCAACCTGGCCTGACCTGCACCGCAACCGCCGGGCCACGCCCGGCGGATCGCATTGCGCGGTAGGTGCCAACCTTGGTTGGCACGCTTTTCCGCATAAAATGACGGAGGCCGAAGCCTCCGTCGAACATCACGAACCCCTCGTCCGCGATCAACGCTGCTCGGTACGGAAATCCACTGGGACCCGCACCACACTGGCCACGGCACGGCCATCCTGCATGGCCGGCTGGAACTTCCAGTTCTGGACCGTGCGCAGGACCGCACGATCCAGGTCACGGCTGCGTTCGCCACTGCGCGACACGATCGCGGCATTGGTGACGTTGCCGCGGGTATCCACATCAAGGCTGGCGATCACGCTGCCCTGCACACCGTTACGAAGCGCTGCTGCCGGATAGTCCGGCTTGCTGTTGCTGGCGAGCGGGCGCGCCTCGCGGTTGCGCACCGCCGGCACTGTCTTGCGCTCGCTCGTGGCCGGCGTGGCCTGTCGTGCGGCAGGCGGTGCCGTTTCGGCAACAGGCGTCTGTTCGGTGGCTGGCAGCATGCGCTCGCCGACCGGTGCAGGCGCCACCTCATCCGGTCCGGAATAGCGCAGCCAGAGCAGCGCGGCCGCGAACATCGCCACGATCAGCGCGACCCACAGCCAGGGCGATGTGGCCCGGCGCGGCGTACCGTCCTGCTGCATCTGCGGCGAATGAAGGTCTTCATGGGTGGTGACAGTCATCGCAAACTCCTTACGTCGGTTGACGACGTGCCGAGTGTTGCCCGAGGCCACGAAGAAAAGTGTCAGTGTTGCGTCAACGCAACCGGGAGGGTTCAGTTTGCCTTCCGGTATGCGTTCAGTTACTGCGTCTTGAAGTCGAACGGCACTTCAATGGTGCCCGGCACCGCCTGCCCGTTGCTCTGCGCCGGGGTGAAGCGCCAGCGGCGCACCGCGTCGGTCGCTGCGCGGTCCAGGTCACGCGAGCCGCTGCGCTGGATGACGGTGACGTTGTTCGGATAGCCCGTAGCGTCCACCTCTACCCGCACCACCACACTGCCGGTTTCGCCGGCACGCAGTGCGGCGGCTGGATAGGCCGGCGGCGGCGATTGGCCCGCGATCGGCATGGGCTGGCTGCCGCCACCGGCGGCCGGCACGGTGCCGGGCGCAGCGGGTGCCGGTTCAGCCATTGCAGGCGGCGGGGGCGGAGCGGTTTCCACCAGCTTCGGGGCGTCTTCCGGTGCCGGCGCCGGCTTGGCGTCGGGCATGTCGCTGGACCCGGCTGCCGCCGGCAGGGGTTCCGGCAGAGGCTCCACCTGGGCGGTTTCCTGCGGCGTCTGTGCCGCAGGGTCGGCGCGGAAGAATTCCTTGTCGCGGCCGGTCAGCCAGACCACCACGAACAGCAGCACTCCCACGCCGAAAGCGATGCCGGCGATCTTCAGGGCGTTGCGCGGAATATGCACAGTGAACGACTTGGCAGACGACGAGCGGGGTGCAGACATGGACCGGACCAGTACGGAATAGCCCGATTCTGCCACGGCCCGAATGAACCGGGCGGCAGAAATCCGCATAACAGGCGATAATCCCGGTCCTGACACCCACCACGACACCTGCCATGCTTGATCCAGCCCTGCTCCGCCACCAGCCCGCCGACCTCGCCGAACGCCTGCGCACCAGCCGCGGCTTCGAGCTCGACGTGTCTGCCCTGGAGTCCCTGGAGGCCGATCGCAAGCGCATCCAGGTGCGGACCCAGGAGCTGCAGAGCCTGCGCAACAGCCGCTCCAAGGCCATCGGCCAGGCCAAGGCCAAGGGCGAGGACGTCTCGGCCATCATGGCCGAGGTCGCCGCCTTCGCCGACGAACTGAAGGCCTCGGAAGTGGCGCTGGACGAGCTGCGCGAGAAGATCGAAGCAATCTCCCTGGGTATTCCGAACCTTCCGGCCGACGACGTACCGGCCGGTGCCGACGAGAACGACAACGTCGAGCAGGCGCGCTGGGGTACCCCGCGCCAGTTCGATTTCAAGGTGCTGGACCACGTCGAACTGGGCGCCCGCAACGGCTGGCTGGATGGCGAAACCGCCGCCAAGCTGTCCGGTTCGCGCTTCACCGTGCTGCGCGGCCCGATCGCGCGCCTGCACCGTGCGCTGGCCCAGTTCATGGTCGATCTGCACACGGGCGAACACGGCTACGAGGAAACCAACGTACCGCTGCTGGTCAACGCCGAATCGCTGCGCGGCACCAGCCAGCTGCCGAAGTTCGAGGATGACCTGTTCAAGACGGCCGTCGGCGAGTCCACGCGCTACCTGATCCCCACCTCGGAAGTGCCGCTGACCAACATCGTGCGCGACGAGATCATCGACGCCGAGCGCCTGCCGCTGCGCATGACCGCGCATTCGATGTGCTTCCGTGCCGAGGCGGGCAGCGGCGGCCGCGACGTGCGCGGCATGATCCGCCAGCATCAGTTCGAGAAGGTCGAGCTGGTCTCGATCTGCCAGCCGGAAGACAGCGAGGCCGAGCACCAGCGCATGACCCGCTGTGCGGAAGTCGTGCTGGAAAAGCTGGGCCTGCCGTACCGCAAGGTGCTGCTGTGCACCGGCGACATGGGCTTCGCGGCGGTGAAAACCTACGATCTGGAAGTCTGGCTGCCGTCGCAGGAAACCTACCGCGAGATCTCTTCGTGCTCGAACTGTGGTGACTTCCAGGCCCGCCGCATGCAGGCGCGCTGGCGCAATCCGGCCACCGGCAAGCCCGAGCTGGTGCACACCCTGAACGGCTCGGGCGTAGCGGTCGGCCGCGCGATGATCGCGGTGATGGAGAACTACCAGAACGCCGACGGCAGCATCACCGTGCCGGAAGCGCTGCGCCCGTACATGGGTGGGCTGGAAACCATCGCCTGACAACCGGCTCAGGTGGGTGCCATGCTTGCATGGCACCGAATCCACGCATGGCGTGGATCTGCAATGCGGCTACATCCACGCCCTGCGTGGATGAACCCCGCGATCACTCCACAACCCGCACCTTCTCCAACGGCACCCATCCCGCTTCGCCCGCCTCGGGCATGCACCACGCCCAACCATTCAGTGTGCGCAGCCCGCGCAGCCTCTGCCCCGGATTCACATCCAGCTCCCGCGCGCAGTAATCCGCGGTGGCAAACGCGTCACCCTGCGTATCGCGACCGATCACCGGTGCCGGCACGAATCCAGGCTGCTGCCCCTCGGCCTGGCACAGGAACCCGTCCTCTCAGCCCTCCGGGCCTTCATAGCGCTCGCCTACCACCAGCGCCTGGCCGCGGAGCAGGGTGATCGGGTGTGGGAATTCGCTGCGGTGCGTGGTCGTCACGATGTAGTTCATGGCCCACTGTACCGTCTCCGCCGGGCATGGCCCGGCGCTACCCGATCGGTGTGGTAGCGCCGGGCCATGCCCGGCGGGCGGGAACCGGGCCACAAAAAAACGGCCCCGCATTGCGGGGCCGTCGGGGTGGGCCGGGAGGGGGGAGGGGAATCCCGGCCCGCGTTCAACGCCCAGACGAGGAGAGAGGGGCGCTGAACGCTGGAACGCGTCACGCCGCTGCCGCTTCCGCCGCCTCATGCGAGGGCAGTGCAGCCAGTGCACCGGCAATGGCGTCTTCGCGGTGCTGCGGCGAGTAGGCGATGCCCTCGGCACGCACGAACTCGACCTCATTGATGCCCATGAAGGCGAACACCTGGCGCAGGAACGGCTCCTGGAAGTCGGCCGGCGAATCGGTGTAGATGCCGCCACGGCTGCTGGCGATGATCACCCGCTTGCCACCGGCCAGACCCACCGGGCCATTCTCGGTGTACTTGAAGGTGCGGCCGGCCACGGCCACGCGGTCGATCCAGGCCTTCAGGGTGGAGGGGATGCTGAAGTTGTACATCGGCGCGCCGATCACCACCACGTCGGCATCGAGGAACTGCTGCATCACCTGTTCAGCGTCGGTCGCCTCGGCCGCATCGGTCTTGGCCAGCGAGCTGCTGCGCAGATGCGGTACCGGATTGGCGTCAAGATCGCGATAATCGACCTGCAGGCCGTCGATCTGGTCCTTGAACCGGGCCACCACCGCCGCCGACAGCTGGCGGGAGACGGAGTTGTCGCCAAGCACGCTGGCGTCGAGATGCAGAAGCTTCATGGCAGTCACCTATGTTCTGGAGGGAGGGGCGGGTAGTCCCCGCCGACGGAGAGAACGATAGGTTGTTGCAAAGGCGGAATAAAGGTGGTTGAATGCCACGTATTGTTCTAGATATGGAACTCGGGTATGCATGACCTGAATGATCTGTACTACTTCGCGATGGTGGTCGACCACGGCGGGTTCGCCGCGGCCGAGCGCGCCCTGGGCATCCCCAAGTCACGCCTGAGCCGCCGCATCAGCCAGCTGGAGACCGACCTGGGCGTGCGCCTGCTGCAGCGCTCCACGCGCCGCTTCGCGGTCACCGATGTCGGCACCAGCGTGCACCGTCACGCCCAGACCATGCTGGCCGAAGCACAGGCCGCACGCGAAGTGGTGGACCGCCTCAGTGCGGAGCCGCGCGGCGTGGTCCGCGCCAGCGTGCCGGTGTCGTTGGCGCAGATGCAGCTGCCCAAGCTGCTGCCCAAGTTCCTCGAGCAGTACCCGAAGGTGCGGCTGCAGCTGAACATCAGCAACCGCCGCGTGGACATCATCAACGAAGGCTACGACGTGGCCCTGCGCGTGCGTTCGCGCCTGGACGACGACGGCAGCCTGGTGATGCGCAGCTTCGGCCAGGTGCAGGAACTGCTGGTAGCCAGCCCGAAGTACCTGGACCGCGCCGGCCGCCCGAAGGAGCCCGAAGAGCTGACCCAGCACGTCACCCTCAGCATCAGCGAGGACGAAGCGCGCCAGCGCTGGGAACTGCATGGCCCGGAAGGCGAAGTGCGGCGGGTGGACCTGCAGCCGCGCGTGGCCGGCTTCGACTTCCCGCTGCTGCAGAGCATGGTCAAGGACGGTTTCGGCATCACCATGCTGCCGGAAACCGTGTGCGCCGATGCCGTACGCAATGGCGAGCTGGAAGTGGTGCTGCCGGACTGGTCGCTGCCACAGGGCGTGTGCCACGCCGTGTTTGCCTCGCGTCGCGGCCTGCTGCCGGCGGTGCGCGTGTTCATCGATTTCCTGGCCGAGCACCTGCCGCCGCAGCTGGAGGCCTCGCGCCTGCATTGCGATGGCGCCTGCGAGAAGGCCAAGGAGCGCATCAAGGCCAGCGCGCTGGGTGCGCTGGCGGTGGATGCGGGCTGAGCCTGGAGCGGTAACGCCGGGCCAGACCCGGCCGCGACGACGGTCTTGGGCAAATCGCCCGGCCGTGCGAGAATGCGTGGCCGGCCAGCAGTGCCGGGCCGATACGGAGAGATGGCCGAGCGGTTTAAGGCACCGGTCTTGAAAACCGGCGAAGGGTTAAACCTTCCGTGGGTTCGAATCCCACTCTCTCCGCCAGCATCGTGCGCAACTATTTGATACTTATAAGGTTGCGATTGCACGAGATAGTTGTTCCCTTCTTTGTTCCCCGCGTGCTGGAACGCAACCCATTTGTTGGCTTGGCGTGGAGTTTGGCTGCCGCAGACAAAGTCCTGTTGGGACGTCGTGCGGCCTTAGCCGCTTGTCTGGAGGACTTACAGGCCCTCCGCTACGGGCGCTTCTTGGCGTGAGTGGGGGTGTTCAGTCCCAGGTGGCGAAACACCCGACGAACTTGGGTTGCGGTCCAGAGAGAGCCCCGTCGCGTTGGCCACCCTTCAGCGTTGAGCCATTCAGCGTACTGCGTATCGGTCATCTGTGACTGCTGATTTGATGCCTCCCAGAGCTTCTGAGCGGTACTCATGGCGTATTCACGGGCTAGCGTTCTCCGCTTCGTATTGGCCCGCCTCGTGTCTGCGTTGCGGACTGTCTTCAAATTTGGGTTGCCGCCGGGTCTTGCCATACGCACTCCTAATTGCGAAATGTAAAAGCCAAAGTACAAATACCTCACGAGAGCACAGAAACGCAATGCTCCGCGAGGAACGCAATGGAAGATACGGAATACGAAGGGCGACAAACTGAGCTGCAGAAGGGACTCGCGGGACATTTCCTGCAAGACGACTACAACGCATTCATCACCTTGACCTTCAGGTCTGAAGGCTCGGTCGCCTATGACTACGCCGAGAAGGCCTTCGGCCGTTTCCTCCATGCGCTCCGGTGCACCCTGTTCAAGGAAAAATGCACGTACAGGATGCCCTTGGTTCCGGTCGTTGAAAGTTATCCGGGGAGGCCGTTGTGCAGCGGCGTTCCTAATGACTCTACCGAGCGGACTCATATCCATTGCTGCATCAAGCTTCCTGGAAATCCCCTGAGCCACAAGGAATTGGTTCGGGAGAAGTGGCTTGCTGCGGGCGGAGTATGCGGTGACCCGCTTGTCCACGACCGTGATGGCGACAAGTGGTTCATCGAAATCGCGACTCCTGCCCAAATGAGGAAGTACGTCAACTACTCATTGAAGCAATGCTGCACCGATACCCAGCCTGTGCTCTGGAACTTTGCGCGCAAAATTCGGACTGCTTGATTAGCGGCTAGACCGCTTCCCTGCAGGGCGTCCAAGGACTAGCTGTAAAACTGGAACCTAGCGGAGTCAGGGCCGAAGGCCTCGGCCCTTGACTCATTATTGCTAATTTACGGCGTGAGGCACCCAGGTTGACTAGTCGACTGCAAAGTTAACGGCCAAAGCGATTTCGTCAATCGGCGCATATCGAGATAGACGCATCGTTATCGACTTGTCAGACGTTCTACTCTTGGTAACCCATTTCAGCCGCCGAATCAGTAGGGGTAGGCCATATCCCTTTCCTGATGGTATCGACAAGTGGGGGTACTGCAGCATGCCTGCTCTTGTTTCGAGTTCTTGCATTTTGGCATCGAATTGGCCTATCCCCAATCTCGCATCTGCGACGGCGCGTATCTCGGAAATCACTGCATCAATGGCCGCGTCATTGAGACGGCCATCACCGCCTTGGTAGAACCGCTCAATTGGGCGAGAGCAGGTTTTAACGCCAAGCTCAAAGTGTTCGCTGCAAGCGTATGCCAATGAAAGGCGGAGCAACTGGGAAGACGAATCCAGAAGCCACTGGTCAAACTCAGCTTGCCTGAGCAGTTCAGTTGGACTGCGCAGTCCATCTTCGTCATGAGCGACCTCTGAAAAGGCCGTTTTGTCGAGGAGATAGTTCTCGATGCAATATCGGGATAGTCTGAATATCCCTGGAGGAACGTCATGATGGCAAAGCTCCCCAATAAGGCAGGAAAAGTCACCGTCTATGACATAGAGCCTCTTCCGGCCATTGTTCGTATCACGATTGAATCGCTTGATGACCTCGTGACGTCCTCCTAGTCCAAACACTGTGTCAATGCGGAGGTGCTCTAGCGCCCGTTGGAACAGGGTTGTGAAGATTCGAACAGTAGTCGCATCTGTGTCCTCAACATAGATGTCTATGTCGTTGAACTCTTCAAAGAAAATGGAGCGTGCATGCAAGGCGCTCGAACTCCACTCAAGCTCCGTCATACGCTTGCTCTCACAGTGATGCACTTTTCCCGATACTCACCCACAATCTCCGGTGAGTGGGTCGCAAGGATGAGCTGATTGTTCTTCTGCGCTTCCATAGCCTTGTCAACGAAAATCTTCTGCCACCTGATATGGAGTGAAAGTTCGGGCTCATCGATGATGAACACCTTTCTGTCGCGCCTGAAAAACAACTGTCCCAGCATCAGTATTACTTGGCGCTCACCGGAGGAGAGTGCTGATACAGGAACAACTTGTTTGTCGATGCCTTCAACGCTCAATTGACCCACTTCATCAATAACAACTCGTTTTCTAGAGTCTGCATAGAAGGAGTTCACGGATGCCAAGAAGCGCGTCGTGCTTGAGAAGAGACGGTCGACGGAGGCACGATGACCGTCAATGACCTCGAGAAGCGTCGTGATTCGTTCAATCTGCGCCTTATTCATTAGCCACTCGATGTTGAAGGTAGGCTCGCTAGCCTTGTGGCTCCTCTCCATCTGGTCATAGAGTGTGTTGATCTTTCGAAAGAAGTTATCAACCTCCCTTAGGACGTCTGCACTCTCAGCATCAACGCTTTGCAAGGCGTTCCGAATTTCTGACTGGCGGGCAAGCAGCTGCTGGTGCTGCGTCTGAAGGGACTCTCTCCCCATTGCATGGATGTCTCGCTCGGACAACTCCGAGTACTTGAATGCGGAAAGAATCACGGCCTTTCTCAGACTTCTAGCGTGACCTTCCTGGATGGCCCGTAGACGCCGATACTCGTTCGATAGCAGCGATTGAACTTCGGTCATGCCATCCCTAGGTGGATTCGCTGCATGCCGCAGTCGTCCATCTTCGCCCCGATAGTGGCGAAGCATACTCACTTCCTCGTCCACAAGTCCGCCGCGCCTGTCGATTCCAAGGAAGAGTGGAGACCCCAGCTCCTTTAGGTAGCGCCAAGTGGCGTTGTTCGCACAATGGGGTGCCAGGAAGCTCTCCAGCGAAGAGTCGCCGCTTGATTTGCGAATTAATCGCCGCATGTCGGGGCTATCCATCATCGGCAAAATGAGCGCCTCGCTCACCTTGTCGACGGAGATTCTGAGGCTCTCTCTGTCTCGGAAGGCCTCGATGTGCGCTGTTCCGCGTTTGGGAAGCTCGATGCTTAGCTGAAGCATCTCGAAGGGGATTTGATACAGCTCCTCGATTGAGGCGCTCACCAATCCATGAATTAGCCGAAGAGCGGTCGTTTTGCCACTACCGTTCGCGCCGACGAGTATGTTGAGGTCTGGATTGAACCGAAGGTTCAGAGAGAACTGGCCGTATATTCCTTTCGCTCGAAAAGCAAGTAGCTTCATCAATCGTCCCCTGAGTGCCTAGCAAGTTTGCCACAGGCGTCTAACGTTCGAAATGTATACATCTTGGGATGCCTGTCAGCATGTTCCAAATCTCATTTCAAAATGGTATTCTCAAAACATCTAGAGCTTTGGAGACTCATTGAAATGGAAATCATTGGCTACGCACGTGTCAGCTCGGCTGGTCAATCTCTGGATGTCCAACTGAACAAGCTCACCAAAGCGGGCTGCGGGAAGGTCTACCAAGAGAAGCGCTCTGGCCGTCAGGCAGAGAATCGTCCTGAGCTTCAAGCAGCTCTTGAGTACGTGCGGGATGGCGACGTGCTTGTGGTCTCCCGTCTAGACCGTATCGCTAGGTCCGTCCTGGACTTGGCCAAGATTGCAGACAGGCTTAAGCGCAAGAACGTCAGTCTTCGCGTCTTGGACCAGGGTTTGGACACCACGACATCAGAGGGGAAGCTGATGTTCAACCTACTGGGGGCTTTCGCTGAGTTCGAGGCGGATATTCGGGCTGAGCGCCAGCGTGATGGGATTGCGCTTGCTCAGCAGAAGGGAACCAAATTTGGCCGGAAAAAGGCTTTGACAGAGGTGCAGGAGGAGCGTATCCGCAGGATGCGCGCTGAAGACGGCTTTAGCATCGAGCAGCTGGCCGAACGCTTCTCCATAAGTCGCAGTAGCGTATATCGCGCACTGCAGACCTAGCGGATGATTTTGGCCTCACGCACGAACTCAGCCATCTCCACCATCTGCCTGAACTCATCATCTATCCCGCAGTCCACCTCTCCGGTGAGCTCCCCGCTTAACATCTCAACCAGATGCTGCACCTCGGCAACCGCTGCTTCCCGCCATCGGGTGTTGGCCACGGTGTTGTCATATCGCGCGACTTGTTCTTCGCCCCCCAAGCCAGGGAAGAACGTCTCCCACATGTCGAGGGAATACCTGAGATTGACAGATAGCTGGTCAAAGCGAGCGGAGAGGGCATTGTAGGGCTCTCTATTGTCCGAGTAGTCAGCCCTGTCGGCGAGGGAGCGAATGCCGTGGCGGAGTCCTCGGACCTCTCGATACAGCGCCAGCGGCTCGGTCTGACTCTTTCCTAGGAAGATGTGCGCCTTGAGAACGCACTCAGCAGCTAACAGCACGTCCACGAAATTCTTCACCCGGCCGGATTTGGTGAAATCCTCTGGCCGCAGTAGTCCATAGCGGCGAAGGAACTCCCGAGCATCATTGTGGTAGTGCCATGCCAAGCTCTGTCTAATGTGGTGGACCACTGGTCACTCGCGTTTAGGTCTAATGGGACTGCGCACGGCGTCGGCAGACAGCTCTGACGCTAGTTTTCGCTGCTCGGATGGTGATAGGGAGGCTGCGCTCAGAATAATCTGGGCCATTGCGTCATTGTCAGCCACCAGATAGGCCAACGGAACGCCAAGCTCCTTGGCGAGCCTATCTGCCGTGGCGAAGTCGGGTTCCGAAGTTCCCAACTCGTACCTAGTCACCCTGCTGGACACGACTTCCTCCGAGAGGCCAATTCGCCTTCCAAGCTCTCGTTGAGAGATGCCCATAGCCAAGCGCGCCTCTTTCAGGCGCTTGGTGAACATGCTGCGGAGTTTGGGAAGCGCCATGAGCCGTGAAAGAAACAGTCCTGTAGCGTCCTACAGGATGGCTTTCCCGACACCCTTCGTATGCTACATTATTTGTAGCGTGGTGCTCTCGCGGTCTTATTTGTTTCCGTGAGAACGGGTGGTGCCGCTTCGTCCGAAACCATTGCCTAGCAATGGTTTGAGGGTGATGGTCGGCTCCTAAGGTGCAAGTGATTTAGTCAACTACGCCTACAGCGCGCTGCATGGAATTGCCAACCACAGGGGGATAGATGAGTCAGCATATGGGACCCGGCGGAACTCCCGCTCAGCAGGGAGTCCTGCCCGAGCACATCCGGCAGAACCTCAAGAAGTATCGTCAGCACGCCGAGCGCATCACATGCCTCGAATGCGGCTATGTAGGTCCGATGGGCATCAAGGCGCGCATCAAGCCTTGGTATGCCACGTGGTGGGGCAGCATTCTGCTGGCCGCGATAGCGGCGAGCATTGCCTCTGTTCTGTTTGGTGGTATCGGGACGATGGTCGCTGTCATCGTGGGCGGCCTGGCAAGCGCTCTGGGGCTCTCGGGCGGCCGGGACATTCACTCCTGCCCCAACTGCGAAGCCGACCTGCACCGGCGCTGAGTGGTGCTGGCGACGGCAATTTTCCTAACCAATCTTCAATGAGGAGTCTTATGAGCGCTTTCCGCTCGCTTTGCATTGCCATCGTTCTGTTCTTGCCAGCTGGATGCGACAAGCTCGCGTCTAAGGCCGGTCCCGGCGAGCTGGTTTCATTCGGCTATGTTCGGCCGGTGTCATGCGAGCGGCGCGGCCCCATCAGCTACAACTGCGTAATGAGGAATCACCTTAACGGGTTGCGTGAAGTGAACATGGAGTGTGCTGGCTTTGATGCAGAGGGCCGAATGGTGGGCCGCTCCAAGAGCGTACACGCGCTGACGCACGTCACGATGCAACCGCACGAAGAGCGAGTAGCAACGTTCTTCTATGAAAAGGGTGTGGCAACGATAGTCTGCGCCGATGTGGGAGATAGCATCCCGCCGTACGACCGCATGCGTGAACTGCTTTCCGACTCGAGGGCAAAGGACATCACGTCCGTTCTGCCCCTTTGACAACTCCAACAAGGATGAAGGCGAACCACAATGGCAGCATATGAAGTGAAGATGGGCCGCCCTGGAGGCGGCAGTGGCACGTTCGTGGTGACAGTCCACGCCAGCACCCCGGACCAAGCGCGACGTACCGCCGAAGCCCAGAATCCCGGTTACAAGGCGCAGTCTGTCTATCGCCTGCCGTACTCGAATTGACCTGACACAAGGACGAAGAATGTATAAGCCAATTGTGTTGATGACGGCTTTGGCGCTGTACCCGCTGACGCCGCAGGCTCAAGTCACCCCGCTGGTAGTCAGTGGTCAATGGGAGTACCAAGACGCATCGCAGAAGGAGACAGATGAAGGGATGAGCCTTTGCTTCCGACTGCGGGCTGTATCGATTGCACAGAGCCCCGAGCTACGCCATTTCGGCGGTGCTCTCTGCGTGTCCAATCCTGCCGAAGGTTCGAAGCTCCTGGGTGTTGCTCAGCGGCCACGGCGGGCCGGGTGCGGCTACGGAGCCGATGGTGACGCGACAGTGGTCCTGTCGGGCTTGCGGGTACTGCCCGAGGACGAAATGTACGATGAGCGACTGGAGGCCCGTCTGGTCGACGTTAAAGCCAGGCGAATCGCCGCTCCGTTGACTTCGGATTGCGGCAACAACGAGTCGTCGGCCTTCGGGGGATTTAAGGGCATCTACGACGCCATCGCGGCCCTCAAGGCGCATTCGGACTACGCCACTCTTGCGATATCGAACTTTGTGCGCGTGGATGCTGCCAGCGGTCTTGCCGAGCTGGATGCAAGCACGCAATTGTTCTTGCCGCCTGGTTCTACCGATACGCTTGTCATCTACACCGAGAACAACGCTGGCACACCCTTCCTAACCGTGGAGCGTTTCGACGGTCGGCAATGGCGGGATGTCAATGCCGCGACGTTGCCTGGATACTTCAGCAGGAATGGCAGCAACTACTACCTCGATTGGAGTGGCGGCGTAGTCAAGGTCCGAGACCTTCCGGGGAGGAAGGCTTGGAGCTACGAGAATGGACGATTTCTCAACGAGGGCTAGCGCTTCGGGGCAACAAGTTCGACATTCTTTCGACTTAGGCGCTTAGGTACTTGCTGTGGCACAGGGGCATGGTGCTTTCAGTCGCCAGTGATTCCGAGGCAGTAATTTCCCCAGTCCGCCATGAGCGCTGCCCGCTTTTCAAGCATCTTGGTTCGCAGATAAGCGGCTTCAACTTTCCCTGCCACCTTGTGTGCAAGGGACATCTCGATGATGTCCCTTTCATGATTTGTCTTGTCAGCAGCCCAGTCTCGGAACGAACTGCGAAACCCGTGACAAGTGGCTTCTTCGGCACCAGGAATTCCCCGCAGAACCTTCAAGGAAGCCGCGGTAACTATTGGCCTGTTCGCCCTGCCGGGGAAGATGTGGGGCTTCCCGCAATTGGGCACCCTTTTCAGAAGGGCAATGGCTTCTTCGCTTAACGGAACTTCGTGCGCTTTCTTGCTCTTTGTTCGGCTGGACGGCACTGTCCACAGCTTCGCCTGCCAATCAATTTCTTCCCATTTTGCGCCTGTTGCTTCACCAGGCCGGGTGGCTGTCAGTACCTGAAGCTGTAGCGCGAGGGCTGACAGCTCTCTTCGCTGCTCGAGCTTCTTCATGAATCCAGGCACCTCTGAGTACGGTAGGGCAGGGCGGTGCTCGACATTCTTGAGTGGCTCGGGTGCAGGTAAGAGGTGCTGCAGATTGCCTTTCCATCTCGCCGGGTTGTCGCCTGAACGAAGCTTGTTCACGCTAGCCCAATCCAGAACTCGCTCAATGCGCCCACGCAATCTCGTCGCTGTCTCTGTCTTTCTTTCCCAGATTTCATAAAGAGCACGATAGACATGGTTGGTATCGACTTCGGACACGGGAAGCTTAAGAATTGCGCTGCAGTAAGTCTCAATGGTCGACTGCCACTGGTCTGCGTGCTTTGCGTTTCGCCATGAGGGCTTGTTGGCGGCAATGAATCGTGTGGCGCACTCACCAAAGGTCATCATTCTTCCTTGCTCAGCCTTCGCTCGCTCTCGGGCGTCCCTCTTGAAGGCAATAGGGTCGATGTCCTGCCGGAGTTGTGAACGACAGTTGGCGGCAAGTTCCCGGGCCTCAGCAAGCTTGACATCCGGGTAAGGGCCTAGTCCTTTGTCGCGTTGCTTCCCCGTTGTTCTGTCTCGATAACGGAACACCCAAGTCTTCCGCCCATCCAACTTCACAAGCAGATAGAGTCCCCCTCCATCACCGTGTCTGCCCGGGGTTGCCTTGCCGATGAACGGGACCGTGAGCTTCATGTGTGTTCCCTACTTTGTTCCCAACATTGTAGGGACATCTTGATTTGCTGGCCAGCGAAGGCGGACCAATTTATTTGAAATAAGACATTGAATTTACGTGTTTTTTCTGAAGGGGTGAGCTGCGCAGACTTTAAACATAAATTTTGTTCGTCTGCCACTCTCTCCGCCAATCCTTAGTAAGTGTTTGTTTTTAAACGACATTTTTTAAGGTCTTGAAGGGCGGCTTGGGGCACAAATCGGGGCACAACTCCGATGCGATTACCAAGCTATCTCACTCGCTCTTCCACAGGTCGTTACCAGTTTCGCATGCGCGTTCCGACGGACATGCGCGGTATCGTCGGCAAACCTTTCGTCAAGCATCCCTTGGGCATCCAACTGCATAGCGCAAGAGTGGCTGCCTTGGCCATCGCGCAGCGTTATGCTCAAGCATTCGATGCCATCAGGGATGGGTGCATGACCAAGAAGGGACTCACGGTTGAGGATGTTCTGCGCAGCGTCGCGGAGAACGGCTCCCGGCGTTATGAAATTGACTTGCCGGGCTTCCGTCTTCGGACCACGGATGCGGCCGACCATGCTCGAGCAATGGAGGCGCTGGAAGAAATCGGCAAGTTCCACTTCCGTGATGCGGGTGCAGTTCCGGCGGCGGCTGGGCCAAACCCGTTGGAATCAGCGGCGGCGCAGCCCCTGCCATCTGAGACCATCAGCCTGATCGATGCGAAGCGAATCTGGCAGGATAAAGTCGCCGCCGAGGACATCGAGGTCAAAACGGTCGGCATCAAACTGCTTCCCGTGACAGAGCTGATCGAGTTCTTGGGCGCCGAGCGCGAGCTGCACACCATCACGCGGCCTGAGATGGCCCGCTTCTACGACCATTTGGCCAAGCGCGGGTTAACGCGTTCTACGCTCAACAATCGCCAGAGCTACCTCGCAGGAAAGAGAGGATTCTTCACTTGGGCAATGGCTTCAGGCTACGTGCTCAAGGGAGACAATGTCGCCGCAGGTCACGTCAGCGTTTCGATGGCGGAGAAGCGCAAGCGCAGAAAATTTGGCTTCCAGGCCTTTACCTTGGATCAGGTTCATCAACTCTTCGCGCCTGATAGCTTCAAGCAGCTTTCAACGGGAGCGCGCTGGGCGGCTTTGTTGGGCCTGTATACGGGCGCCCGGGCAGGTGAGGTGGGGCAGCTGTTTACCCTCGACGTCAAGGAAGAGGAGGGAATCCCGTGCATACGGTTTACCGATGAGGGGGAGGATCAGCGATTGAAGACCGATGTTTCCAATCGGGTCGTCCCGTTGCATCCCGACCTGATCAAGCTTGGTTTCTTGGACTACGTCGCCGAACGAAGGGAGAGCGGGGACTGGCGATTGTTTCCGCAGGCTGACAGTAAGGCGAAGAATGGTGCGGGGAACTGGATATCGAAGGCGTTCAGCTACTACCTCCAAAAGCACAGTGGTGGGTGGTCGAAAGCGAAACGTGGTTTCCATAGTCTCCGAAAGACCGTGATTCAGGAGATGCAGGGCAGCGGTGTGGCCTCTGAGATGCGAGCCCAAATCGTCGGCCACGAATTGGACGACGAACACCACGCGACTTACAGCAGGCCCTTTACGGTGAGTGAGAAGCTCAACGGTGCCGGAGGAACGCCAGCTTTGGGTGTCCTAGATTACGGAATCGACCTGGAGGCGCTGCGCACCCTGCCGGCGCGCAAGGTCGGGCGGCGAAGCAGCAATGCTGCCGCGCGCTCTTCAAAGGTCGGCCGTAAGGGGAGCGAGCCGAACTAATGGCCCTTACTGCTGCTGATGCTTACCGCCGCGCCATCGATCGCTTTCTCGGCAAGCTCTCTGGCACCGAAAACGTGGGCCAGATGGAGAAGAAGATCGCAGACCATTTGCGCCTAGCGAAACAGCGGCCCAAGGTGGACGTGGCGTTGAGCTTCAATGAGGCCGCTGGGGTGTTGGCGATCAGCACGGCCCAATTGCAACACCTCTTGAAGGAACACTCCCCAAAAGGGACGCTGTTCACGGTGAAGGGAACTCGCAAGCGCTCGACCACCCTTGTTCCGTTGATGGCCTGGGCAGCCGAGCTCAAGGCTAAGGGCCTGTGGAAGCCGTTGAGCGAACGGGGCGTTGCGATCGACACCCTCCTAACTGCAGAACTGCCGTTTCTGGTGGCCAAAGGGTCCAAGGCTAAGCAGTTCTTCCTGGAGCCACTGACTGACCAACCCATCAGCGATGCGTTAATTCGCCAGCTCCAAGCATTGGGCGTGCAAATCGGGCTTGGGATTCGGGTCTGCACGCTGACCGAGGCCTTCGCCCAGCCTTGGCAAAACCCTGACGTCAAGCGCCAGTGGGTGGACGCATTCAACAACGCAGCCCAAGCCCAGGCCAGCCGTCTGCGGGACCTGGCTCAGCAGCTCGACGCCTCGCGAGCTGGGGTGATCGAACAAGCGCTGCACGAACGCCTGCAGCCGGCGCCTCCAAAGATGCCCGACAAGCGCAATGGGCGAATGTAACGGCTGCTAACGGATATTGGAGGCCTCCAATATCCGTATCGATGGAGGCTCTCAGTTCGGATGATTACTCCAACGCCTCGGTGGTCGGGGCGATGGAGCAAGCCGATGGGCCTCGATATGTATGCGGTCAAGACCCGCACTGATGTGCGAGATCGCACTCAAGAACTATTTTTCTACTGGCGAAAGCATCCGAACCTTCATGGTTGGATGTTCAAGTTGCACAGTGCTAGGACGGGGCAGGTTGATCCCTTCGATTTCAACCAAGTTCCCGTATTCCTTGGATTGGACGATCTTGATGCGTTGGAACAGGCTGTGCTGAACGATGATTTGCCTTATAGCCAAGGCTTCTTCTTCGGTGAATCGGATCCCGATCGAGCTGAAGAAGATCTGGACTTCATTGCGCAGGCCCGCGCATTGATCAACGACGGTTGGGACGTGTTCTACAACTCTTGGTGGTAACCCGCCGCCAGCAGCGCCTCTCGGGCTGGTTCAAGCCCAACTCCCAAAACCCATTCTTCAACGCGGCAACGCAGCCGTGCTGACGGAGCCTTGCCTGGAGAATCCTCATGCAGCCCAAGTCCAACGTTCTGCCGTTCAACGCAGCAACCCGCTCCAAGCGCCTCGTAGCGGCTAAACCCACCCGGCTCACCTCCGTTTGCTACAAGGCAAGCGACAAGGCCCACACGAGCGTCGATTGGTATACCCCGCCTGCCATCGTCAGGGCGCTGGGGGGAAGGCGCGGCTTTGACCTCGATCCTTGCACGCCCGAAGACCCGTCGCGGCTGCCCGCACCCACGGCCAGCCGGATGATCCCGCCGAGCCAGGACGGCTTGGCTACGCCGTGGCCCAAGCAGGCATTCGTGTGGATGAATCCGCCTTACGGAAAAGGGATTGAGAAGTGGTTGAGCAAGCTGGCCAACCACCCCGGCGGCGGTATCGCCCTGGTGCCGGTCAACATGGAGACGGGATGGATGCACGACTGCGTGCTTTCCCACCCCAACGCGACGGCGATCCTGTTCACCCGTGGGAGGCTGAGGTTTGTGCGTCCCGACGGAACCACCGGCACGGCAGCGCCGTCGGGATCGTTGGTGGTGACTTACGGCAAGCGCGCCGCCGATCACCTTCAGCAAGCGCAGGCGAGCGGTGCGTTGCACGGGAAGTTCTTTGCCATCCAGCGGGTAGGGCAGGTGGCCACGGCGAACCAGGAGAGCTCCAATGGCTGATCGCTGGAACGTTGTTGTCTTGGGCCGCGCGACGGCCGAATTGGAAATCCGAATCGACGCGGACTCAGAGGCGGCAGCCTTGGAGATTCTGAACTCGATGGGAGTGGCTGACATTCATGCCGGTGGCTGGCGTACCGAGTTGGAGGAGATCTACGGCTTTGTGGAGGTCATCAGCCCCGATGGTTCCGAACGCGAAGATCTCAACTGGCCTTGTCCAACCATGCGCCACCACCTCAACTATTAGGAGGAGCCGATGGGAACTTACGAATTCGTCGTCCGGGGTGACTACTTGGTGAGCAAGGTGATTGAGGTCTTTGCCCAGACCCAGTCCGAGGCAATGGAGGCATTCGCGCGACTGTCCTTGGCGGAGTTGGATGCCATCGATTGGCACCATGGCGCCCTTACGATTGAAGAACACGTGGTGGTGACGGAGGTGGAAAGCGGGAGGGAGTTTCAGCATCCGTTCTTGACCGATCGCAAGCGCGAGCAACTGGAGTGTTTGGCCGAAAATGAGTAGGAACTTCCGGCTGCTGGTCTTCCACTAGCCAGCAGCGATCGAAGGCCAGCAGGAAGACCAGTAGTGCAAGGTCGTTGAATCCCAAGGGATTTCTGCGACTAAAAGTGCGCTGCTGGCTTGCTGGCTTTCGATTCAACTCCCCTGTGCAAATGCGTCCAAATCGCATGGAAAGTGTTGGTATCTCAAATTTCAAAACCGATTCTTTTTTGACCCAGCAGACCAGCGGAACGGTTTTCTATGAATGCAAAGCTTTTGGAATCAAGGGTTTGTAGCTGCTGGTCTTCCTGCTGGTCTTCCTGCTGGTCTTCTCTTTCTGCTGGCTAATGGAAGACCAGCAGGGAAGGGAAAGCCAGCAGAACAGGGCTTCCGGAAAAAGTGCGAGAGATTCCGCAGTTTTCGTGTTTAGTCAAAAACCGTGGGTTGCGGAAAGCTCCTGGAGTGGTTGAGTGGAAGTGTCCCCCATGTGGGACACACCAAACCTTTCACCTTCGGAGTTGCCACCGTGAACGCCGCCACCCATCCCTCGTCGCCGCCGACTTACAGCATCCGCGCCAGCGTGAAAAAGCACGTTCGGATCAAACGCCCCTTGGCCGAACGCCTTCGTCTCGCCGCGGCCGAAAACGAGATGACAGAGAGCGAGTTCATTCGCCGCGCCTTGGAAACCGCTCTCCCGCGCGCTGCCTGAGCAAGCCTGTCCCCCCACAACGACAAACCCCCACCGGCCAGGGCGAGGGTTTGAGAGGAGCCAACAACAATGTCTACAACCAATGTGTCCCCAAAAGGGAAGGCTGTCAACCCGACGACGGAAGAGCCAAGCAACATCGTGCCATTCGAAGCGTCGCGCTTCCTGGGTGCGGAAGCCTCCGCCCGCAAGGTCAACCTGGAGGCAGAGGAGCACAAGCAGCTCTACCGCCACTCGGTTGATCGAGAGGGCCAGCGCAAGCCACCGTCGCTCCCCATCCTGTTTGCCCGCCGCACCACCGAATGCGTCGATCGCTTGTGGGCGTGCCAAGCCACCAGCGGCACCGGCGAGATCGTACACCATTGGAACGGTACCTACTGGCAAGCGATCAGCGACGCGGAAGGTGTGGGTGTGGCATCCGATTGGATCGACCGCAACGCCGATTTCGCGGGCAGCCCCAAGCTCGCCAAGGACTGCTGGGACATGGCTTCCCTTCGGCTGCGCCAGAAAAACCCCATGCCAGCCCAAGCCAAGCGGGCCATCGTGCCGGTGGCAGACGGCTACGTGGAAATCCTTCCCGGCGGTTTCCATGTGCTCGCTCCTGATCCCGCCTTGGGCATGACCCACGCGGTCAGGGTGGCCTGTGGTGGCAGGCAGGGCCATGCATACAAGCCCCAGCCTTTGCCGGCTGACTCGCGATTCGCCAAGTTCCTCCGCCAAGCCCACGACGACCCGCGCGTCATCGACCTGCTCCAGGAGCAGTGCGGCATGACCCTGTTGCCGGGTGTCTACAGCCAGGCCGCCTGGTGGCACGGCGTCGCAGGTTCTGGCAAATCCACCCTGGCGGAAATCGTGGAAGCGATGCACCGTCAGGTGGCCCGCTGCAACCTTGAAACTTTGGGCGACCGCTTCAGCCTGGAACCCATGATTGGCGCCAGCCTGATCCTGGTGGACGAAGTGGAGTGCGAGAAGTGGGCCGAAGGTCGGTTCAAGACGATGGTCTCTGGCAATGGCATTGGCATCGACCGGAAGAACCAGAAGCAGCTGGCGAGCTACCATTCCACGGCCAAGTGGATCATCACGTCCAATTCGGCCCCCTTCATCCGCGACAAGAGCAACGGGGTGTGGCGCCGCCTCACCGTCGTGCACTGGAAGAAGGCGGTACCGGTCAACCAGCACGACCCTGATCTGGTCAAGAACATCCTGGCAGAGGAAGGCCAGCTTGTGCTGGACTGGATGCTCGAAGGCGCCCGACGCATCGTGGCCCGTGGTAGGGCGTTGTCCGACACCGACGCCGACATGCCCGAAGCCGTGCGCGCAGCGAAGCTGGCCGCCCGCCATGGCAGCGACCAGGTCATGGCTTGGGCTCAAGCCGAGCGCGTGGTGCGCATTGAGACGGATGAGTGCACGCTTTCCATGCGGCAGGTCTACGAGAACTACAAAAACTGGGGCTACCGACAAGGGCTGGCGGACATCGATCTCCTCACCGGTCGCCAGTTCTGGCGAGGCTTGAAAGAGATGGGCCTGGACGACGGCGCCCGCTCGAACCGTCGCATCAATGGCAAACAGGAAGAATGCGTGCGCCTGCGAATCAACGGAGCAGCCACCGTCGGCGAGGCCTGTGGCGATCTGCCGTTGAGATCATCGGCGACCGTGACAGCACTGCGCGTGGCGCAGGAGCGCTCTCAGTCTTTGGAGCCTTGGGAAACCGATGTGACGCCCACCCTCGAACAGCAAGGGGCTCGGCAGGAAGAGATAGAGCGTCGATTCGACCGCTTGAGCGCTCAGCAGCAGGCGGCTGAGATGGGAGCTCTCCATGCCGATGCGTTGAGGGAGGAGGCAGGGCGCACCAGAGCCAAGGCAATCCAACTCCAGCTGCAGGAACGTATCAATGAACTGGAGATTCGTGCGCTGTTCGGTGAGCCGTTGGCGGGCCGAGAAAGCAGCGAAACCCAAGGTGGCGGAAAGGTGGGAGATGGGGATGCGCGCCAACGGCGGTCGTAAAGGCGGGGCCAAATCCGTGTTCCCATCTTCCGTATCAGCTCTAGCCAATGGATTGGTCGGTGACGCTAACGGTCCAGCCCGGACTTGCCAAATCCGTATCCTGTCGCATGCTGAAACCATGACCCCTTCCGATGCCTTTGTAGACGACAGCATGGACCGCCAGGACTCCCTGGCGGCGTCCCCCCGTTTCACCGTGCAACGAACCCCCGAGGGCATCCGCGTGCAGCTCCAGGAGGGCGACGGGGGCCCCGGCACCGCTTTGACCATCGAACGGGCCTTGGCTTTGCTGGAGAACCTGTTGGAGCAGGGACGCGCCGTCACCATTCACGATTGAAGTTTCCAGCCTAACCCCCTTGGCGTTGCCGACAGGCGCCTTTCCTTGCCTTCCAGGAGAGCCTGCCCGTGTCCGATGCCACCCCCAACGAAAGCTTCCTTCAGCGCCATTCCCGCGACGTCGTCGAGCGCTTGATCCGCCAGATGGAGGAGGGCACCGGTCCCTTTCTCAAACCCTGGGACGCCCGCGTGGACCTCGGGTTGCCCATGAACCCCACGACTGGCAAGAGCTACCGGGGCGGAAACCTGCTCCACCTGTGGGCCCTTCAGAGCGCCTGGGACACCCAGGACAACCGGTGGATGACTTACAAGCAAGCCGCGGCCGTGGGCGCTCAGGTGCGCAAGGGCGAGAAGGCCAGCGTGATTGAGTATTGGGATTGGTCGCGGGTGGAGGAGGCCAAGAAGAGCGGGGACCCCGACCTCATCGCCAAGGCCCACCCCAAGGTCTTCTTCCCACGCGTGTTCAACGCGATGCAGATCGATGGGTTGCCGGCACTGGTCCTGCCAGCCGCGCGCCCAGAGCCCGACATTCACCAGGCCTGCGAAGCGGTGCTGAGAGACAGCGGAGCCGAGATCCACCACGACGGGGGCAACCAAGCGTTCTACCGTCCGATGACCGACAGCATCCACTTGCCCCAGCGCAACACCTTTCACTCGGCCAGCGGCTACTACGCCACCGCGTTGCACGAACTGGGCCACTGGACCGGCTTTCCCACCCGCCTCAACCGCGATCAGAAAGGGGCTTTTGGGAGCATCGACTACGCCAAGGAAGAACTGGTCGCGGAGGTGTCATCCATGCTGATGGGCGAACGCCTGGGCATTGGCCACGATCCCACCCAGCACGCGGCTTACGTGAAGTCGTGGATCCAAATCCTCCGGGACGATCCCCGGGAGCTCTTCCGAGCCGCGGCGGCGGCCGAGCGGGTGGTGGAGTTCCTGAAGGTGCCCGAGTTGGTTCGAGAGCCGCTCCAGAAGGTTGAGCAGCAGCGGCAGTCCGTGGCGGCCAATCTGCATGAGATCGAAAAACATGCCGCCAACGACCGGTCTCGATCGCGCTTCAAGGCAAGAGGGGCGCGCCTGAACTTGGCAGTTTGATTCGTGAACAAGCGACTGAACGCGCACCCGCCTGTCGGGAGGCAGCAGGGTGCGCGACAGTGGCTGACAAATTCTGGTTATTTATTCTTCGACAGCACGTCCATGCGCAGGAGCATCTGCTTGAGAACGTCGATGACGGAAACCTCGTCAGCATCCTTGGCCGGAGCCAGGGCAAGTGCCCAGTTGCGGACCGATGGGCTCAAGTCCTCTCCCAGTTCCACCACCAAGTCCTGAAGGTCGTCTAACGGCAGATAGGCCGTCGCAGCCAAGATATCATCGAGCTTTCCCGACAGGTCTTCTTCGTGTGCCTTCCGAAGTTCTCTCGCGGTGGCTCCGCGCTTTCTAAGCTCGGCGGCGTGCTCCACCTTGATCTCTTCAATCTTTGCTTTCGCTGATTTGCTCTTCTTGCGAACGGCGCCGCGAACAATGTCACGCACCAGCTTGGCGTCGTGCGTGTCTGTAAGGCTGGCAATGAGTGTGTCACTTTTAACGCGTGCCGGTCGGTAGACGCGGACCTTGCTGACCTCATCCCCCAGCACTCGCTGCGTCCACTTTTCCATCGTCTCCTTTGCCTTCTTTTGACCGGTTAGAGGCGACGGAACGTTCTTGAGGCGTGGTTTACCTTCGAAGTCCACCAGCAGGCCATAAGTCTTGAGGATGCGGTGGCTGTAGGTTGTGTCGGACATCCAATTTCCCCCTGTGAGTGATCCTGCAATTTTGCCAGTTCCGTAGACGGTTTGGCAGGTTGAGGGAGAGCGTTCCCACATCATCACAGGTTGAATGTCGATCAGGAACATTGCACGACAGGAGAGCTTGCCGGTTTCAGATTCCTTGCCAGACGCGGAGGGGCGAGAGAGAAAGGGGAAGAAATGGCCAGTCTGATCTACGTGCAGTAACAGAAATTCCGATCCGTGTGCTATCGAGCATGCGCGAACCCATCGTGCATCCCAACGTGTAGGCGCGGACTGCACCGCACTCCGCCGGCTGCTAGCCCTGCATGAACGGCCTCAGTGCGCTCGGGTTTGAGCGTCACGCCGCACTCTGGCTGCGCCAGCGGGGCATTGAGGTCAACGTGGCCTTTTGGTCCAAGGGCTTGAGCCACAAGTTGGTAAGAGCGGCCACCAAGGTTGCTAGCTTGGATGGCCACTTGCAGACATTGACGAAGCCTGCGCGACGTAGAGGGAAACCGCTTGTGGCAGTGGGCCAGGCAGAGCGGTTACTTCTTGGATGCCATGCGCTGGTAGAGCTTGTAGACGCCGAACATCGCCGCACCACCCGCAATTGGTGCAGCCGCGACCACCCCCAGTCCAGCAAGCATGCCACCGCCCACAACGCTCCCGACGGTTGCCAAGCCGGAGGTCACGGCGGCTGCACCGGCGGTCCCGGCCGCTGCACCACTGGTTACGCCGAGGATCGCAGAAGTTGCGCCAGCGACGGCTCCGCCGCCGGTCGAAATCGCGGCACCTGCGGCCGATGAACTCTTCTTCCTTGCCATACATTTCCCTGTTGGTTTTGAGTTGTGGGCAGAATCATCGCCTGAGCATCAATCTCTGTCCATATGCTTCATTTTGTCGCTTTTCCGTCAATTTAATGACGCGGACTGCAGTCTGTGTAACCGCGCTCCGAAGCCCCCCCCCTTGCGCATTCCCAGAATCGATCTATGCATAGGTGAACCTACTCACGAAATGGAGGTGCACCTTGAAACCCATCGTTCTGGCCCTTGCATTGGCGTTGTCTGCTCCGGCCGCCTTTGCCGCCGATTCCACCTCCGCTCGCCGTTACGGTTCGTCCGAGGCCCTATCCGTCCAGGACGCCCGACTGGGCGAGGTCCTGATGGTTCGCACGGTTCAACTGACGTCCGACCAGCGTCTGAACGCCGGCTCCGCCATCGGGTCGGCCGTTGGTTATGGGGCTGCTAACCAGGTCAAGAACCGGGAATACCGCAATGCAGCCCGGGTGACCGGTGGCGTCATCGGTGCGGCTGCCGGAACCGCGGTTCAAAAGGGCCTCAGCGGCCGGCGTGCGGTGGAGATCTACGTGCGCGATCTGTCCGATCGCCGCCAGCGCGTCCTCGCGGTGGTCCAAGACGCCGATGTGGATGTGCGCGAAGGTGATCGGGTCTTCTTGGTGGGGAAGGGTAAGAAGACCCGGGTGGTGCCGCTTGATGCTTCGCCGGTGCGCATTGGCGATTATTCGTGCGGAAGCCCTTGTGCCATTGGCATCAATGCCCGGTCGGACAACAACAGCGCTCGCGTGCGCGTGGGGCCGTAAGGATGCACAAAAGCGAACGCGTTGGTGGAGGCGTGTATTGCGAAGGCACGGCTTGCGGGCTTCTGGTTGAGCTCATGAAGCGGCCATCCGTTGCCCACCGCCGCTCCGAAGTCGCCCGGATGGTCCGAGAGGGACACGGCCGCGCCGCCATCGCCCAAGCCCTGGGCGTTCCATCGCCCGTGGTGAGCGCCGATCTGGCCCACCTGGGGTTGCGTCAAAAGCCCCGGCGCCCACTGGCTGACCAACACGCTCTGGTGGTGCGCCTCCTGGAGCAGGGGAACAACGGCCCTGCAATTGCCAAGCGCCTGGGCGTGACCCGACAGGCAGTCCACGCTTACCTGCAGGCCCATGGCCTGCTCCCAACCCAGAGGAGGATCCCATGACCGTTATTCTGGTGGTCGTGCTGTTTGAGCTCGCCATGTTTGCGATCACCTTCGGAATCGCGTGGCTGTGCGCGTCCAAAGCCCGCAGCGCACGCAGGGGCTGGGAGGCGTTCCAAGCCGGCCAAGAGGACGCCCCATCCGTGGTTGCGTTGATGTGGCATTTGGCCGTGTTCTACGCGTGCTTGGCACTGCTGGCTTACCAGCTACAGCACGTGGTGAGCCAAGTCTGGTTGGATCCTTCCAACCTATACCTGTCATCCACGCTGGCTCTTGTCGTTTATTCGATCGCATGCGGGCTGCTTCACGGCAGCGGGCTGGCGCGGAGGCGGGCATGAGAACGAGTCACGGTCGGTTGCGCCCAGACCCCGTCGACGCCCGCCCACGCCAGGATGGGCTGTTCCAAGGCGAAGACACAGGCGAAGAGATTCACGAAGAGCGTGACCCGTTGCTTCAAGCGCTTTACACCGAATCGCTCCATGCCCGCGGGGACGTGGACGCTGTCGATCGCTTGCTGGATGCCCACCGAGAGGCGCTTGGGGAGCCCGAGCAAGTCGCCTATGCCCGTCAGCAAGACGAACGCCATGATCGGACGTTGCCATTGCCGAGCGGTGGCCTGCCGTTGAGGCCGTCCACGGAGCGCTACCTAGAGGAGCATCGGTCATGGAACCCGCCGACCGCCAAAGAGGCCGCCATCGCACGTTCCAGGGGTCCCACCATGGTGCTCGAAGGGAAGGCATGGCGCGCTGAAGACGACGTTGCCGAGGTTACGGTGGAGGCTCCCAAGGACGACCCGTGGCAGCGGATGCGTTGAGTTCGTGTCTCAGCTGGAGAGACAGTTGGGCACCATCATTGCTGCTAGGAACACGGTGTTCCCTTCGGCTATCCTGCCCAGGGTATCCATCACTGGTATTGCTAACAACAGGGGGCGTTATGGCAAGCGTGACAGTAAGGACGCGGGATGAGCTGGAAGCGGCCAAGAATGCAAAGGCGCAGCAGATTGTGGTTGTGGGCAAGTTGGCAGACGACCTGAAGAAGACGCGCAAGTTCGCCAAGCTTGGTGCCGTCGGTGTTGCAGCAATCGTTGCTGCAGTTGGGCTCGCTCCAGTAACGGCTGGGCTCAGCACGCTCAGCCTGGGGGCGGTCGCGACAGTCACTGGAGTCGAGATCATCGGCATCATCACCGCCGCAAGCCTTGGTCTCTCTTTGATCCTCGCAATCTACAAAGGCTACGATGTGGAATACGAGGCTGGCGGAAAGGTCATTTTCAAGCGCAAGGAAGGAAAGTGATGCCCGGCTTCGTTCCAGGGGCGCCTTACCTTTTTGTTTGCGAGAAGTGCAGTCATCACTTTCAGCGGAAGATCAACTTGGGGCTCTTCTGTCCGGCATGCAAGTCGCTGTCCGTGAAGCCTCGTTTGGTCTGTAAGTAGTGCTCGTTGGCCGCCAGAAAGTTGGCGGCCACTTCCAATGACCGGTCGAATCGGGTTTAACATCGCGGTCTCAGGTGCCCCGTAACCCTTTTGCTTCAAAGCGCTCCAGTATCGCCGTCACGGCTTCTGCGGCACGGTCCGGTGACGCATCTATGCGTTCCAAGCCCGTCATGGCGACGGGCAACGGCGCATTCGGATCGGTCGTGGCCACCACGGCCAGGACTCTTCCTCGGATGGTGTCTTCCACCGTGGTCCATTCGTCGGCGAGACGCTGGGGTTTATCGGTGAGAAGGACCACCATGACGGGGCCGGGTGTCAGCAGGCGGTTGGAGCGTCCCCGAAGTGCTGCGCTGTTGTGGACATGGATGGCCCGGCGGTGCCCATCTTCGGTCAGTTGGACCAGGACGCTGTGGCAGCTCGGCGCGCCCATCTCGTTGCAAACGATGTGGATGCGACCCTTGGCCCATTCCTGAAAGCCCACTGAGGAGGGCGCCAACTCATCGCTGGTAAAACAAGCCTCCACGAACCGTCGGCCTGCGAGGCTCAGTCCTTTCTCTTCGATCAGGCCCCAGCGTTCAAAGGTCTGGCGATTGATGCTGCTTTTCGACTGCAGTCCAAGGAATTCTTTTGGGTCCAGGTTACCCCCGCCGGTGCCAGGAAACACGTGGTGACGCTCGGTGATTAAAGCGCGTCGCAGAAGATCGACCTGGCCAAACGACAGGTCGCTCAGCGCCTTAATGAAGTGGCGCTTGAGATGGCCTGCGGTTTTGCCGGTAGCGATTGAACAGGCAAGGCGGCCATAGACGGTGGCCTTCTCGGCCTCGATGTCCATCTCCAATGCCCGCAGCATGGCCAGAAAATCTTCCGAGGTCATGGCCTCCGCGTTCTCGGGGAACACCTGACCCTCAAGCGCGGCACGGGTGAACTCCCGGTAGCGCTCCTCAGTGCGCTTGGCAAGCCAGGCGGCGATGAATTTTGGGCCCTTCGAAAGAAGGGCGAACGGACCGGAGATTTCCTCCAGGGGGGCAAGGTCAGGGTAGTCCATCGGGGTCTCGTGACGGTTTGCGGGTCCAGGTAGCTCATCCTCAAGCCTTCAAGCCCGTTCTTCAATCCTCCGGTTGAATTCCCCATTGGCAACGCGCGTGAGCTCGAACAGGTTGAGCGCTGGGAGCGCTGCAAGGCTAGTCTGCGCGCGAAGGTCGAGCATCCGTTCCGGGTGATCAAGCGGCAGTTCGGCTACACCAAGGTGCGCTATCTCGGCTTGATCAAGAACACGGCACAGGTGCTCACCCTGTTCGCGCTGTCCAACCTGTGGATGGTGCGCCGGAAGCTGTTGGCGGCACAGGGGTAACTCCGTCTTGAGGTGCCCGCAAGGGCACTTCGAGAGCGGAAAACATGGCAGTCCGCCGCGTCTGAAGGCCCAGGATGACTCCGGCGCTGAAAACCCACGACTCAGTGTGAATTGATCAGACCATCCCTATTTCTACTTTTGGCCGCTGCTAAAAATGGGGGGATTACCCGACGAGCTCCGCCAGGCCGCTTTTGACGAGCATTGGGACGACGAGACAAATTAAGATGAGTGGAAGGAGGACGCCCGCATCGACAGCGGCAAGACTACGAGGCCTTCCTGACGGCCGCGACCGAGTATCCGCTCCACTTCGCTGTTGCATGCGGCGATGCAGAATGGGCCGGTGACCTGCTCAAGGCTGGACGCACGCCTCAGGATCCCGATTTAGAAGGAACAACGCCCACGGATCTTCTGGGGCGGCCAGGTAATGATCAATCCGATCAGGTCATTCGTGCCCACAACCGATCCAAGCTTTTTGACGAGCTCCTTCCCGCTGCCAATGCTTGGAAGCCACCGGAAGGCGGATTTGGGGCCGACGCCAAACGTCAAGTCGGTGCGGCCATGAAAGCCCAGGGTGAGGAAAGGGAAGCCAGAAGCCTCGAATCCGACAACGGTTTTGACATGGAAAAAGAAAGGCGGCAAGAGCCGTCTTCTTCTATTTAATTCCCTTGCGAGGTTCTGATTTTCTGCTAATGGTGGGAGGTCAAAATACTATTGTGGAGGTGTGGGTTGAATATTTCGAATCTCAAAGACGTTCTTCTGAAGCAAATCGGGCTTACCAAAATCCCCGCTGATGTGAACGCAAGGGATGAAGATTGGCTGGATCAAACGCCACTTCATGATGCGCATCACCCGCGCGAAGTTCGGAGGCTGTTGGATGCTGGGGCTGACATCGAAGCGAGGGATGGCCTTGGAAATACGCCGCTTCATTCTGTGACAAGCGAGGGAGCCGTGATTGAACTGATCAAGGCCGGGGCAGACATCAATGCGCAGAATAACCAAGGGGAAACACCGCTTTTTAACGCGAGAGGGCAAGGGGATGCCAGGGCGTTGATTGCGGCCGGGGCAGACATTCATGCGCGCGATAACCGAGGGAAAACGCCCCTTTTCGGAGCGAGCGAAGGGGCTTTAAGGGAGCTCGTGAAGGCTGGCGCTGACATCAACGCTCGCGACACCCAAGGGAACACCCCGTTGTTTGGCGCACACAACGACAGTCTCAAAGCGTTGCTGAAGGCGGGAGCGGATGTCAGCGCGAGGAATAATGAAGGGCAAACCCCTCTCTTCCGAGCAACCGGGCAGACGGAGGCCCGCGCCTTGATTGCGGCCGGGGCAGACATCCTAGCCCGGGATAACCGAGGGCGAACCCCTCTCTTCGAGGCGAACACGGGCGCGCTTAAGGAACTTCTGAAAGCAGGCCTTGATCCCGCGGCGAGCGATGACCAGGGGAATCAACCGCTGCATATAGCCAGGGACCCCGAGGCGGTGGCCTTGCTCACCCGTGCAGGCGCAGACGTCATTGCACGGCGAATGGACGGCCAGGCGCCGATCCACCGTGCGATTTTTCCAGAGACGATTGAAGCGCTCGCCAAGGCAGGGGCGGATATGAACGCCCAAGACAACAACGGGAATACCTCTCTTCATGCGGGCCGCGATGCCACTGTCTGGAGTGCGCTGATTGAGGCGGGCGCAGATCCCCACATCCAAAACCAAAAGGGCGAAGCGCCGATCAACAGCGGCAAGCCATTTTTCAACGACTTGCGGGCTCAAGAGAGGGCCAAGCTCCTGGTCAGCCTGCTCCCGCCCGCCAACGCTTGGAAGCCACCGGAAGGCGGGTTTGGGGCCGATGCCAAACGCCAGGTTGGTGCGGCCATGAAGGCCCACGGGCAGGACAGCCAAACCCAGGAAGCCCCTCGCTTGCGAGCGCGCTTCTAAGCCCAAGGGAAAGGCGGCGAAAGCCGCCTTTTTCTTTTCTAGATCCCGTTGCGCAAACCAAACCTTTTGTTATGGGTAGTGCAACCCATTCATGAAAGGAGGCCTCATGCGCGTCTTGGTTCTTTCTCTGGCCCTTGTCGGCCTGCTCCCACTGACCGCCTCCGCCGCAGACACCACGCCCGCCCGTCGCTAATCCCGCGCCGGTGGAGAAAGCAAGTGAAGCGAGCCAACGACATTCGGGCCCAATACCAGCTGGCCATGGACGATGAGGGCATCCTCTTGGCCGCCTCGCACATCTTGGAGCGTCGCCTGCAGCGCCACGAGGCCATCACCGACCCCTCCAGTGCCAGCAACTACCTCACTGCCCGCTGCGCGCACCTGGATCACGAAGTGTTTGGCACGGTGTTCCTGGACGCCCGCCACCGCATCCTTGCCACCGAGCACCTCTTTCAAGGCACCATCGATGGGTGCGAAGTCCATCCCCGCATCGTCGCCAAGAAGGCGTTGGACCACAACGCCGCCGCGGTCATCTTCTTTCACAACCACCCCAGCGGAAACCCCGAGCCCAGCGCTGCCGACCGCGCCATCACCGACCGCCTCAAGCAGGCCCTTGCCCTTTTCGACATTCGAGTGCTGGATCACCTTGTGATCGCGGGCACCTCGCACGTGTCGATGGCTTCACGAGGGTGGGTGTGACCACCCCCTTTAAAGCAAAGACCTGCGGCGGAAGCCGCCGGCGGCCGCTGCGCGCCGGCATCTGAAAAAGCATCCGCATGGATGGAAAGCACCAACGCCTTCGGCGCGATAAGTGATGTTAGGAAAAACTGCGGCCTTAGCGCCGCATTTTTTGCTTTTAGTCAAGATTTTGTCCACTAAGGCCGTGGACAAATTTCCAGGGCGATCTACCTTGAATTAAGGGGTAGGCAATGCCGCCGACCAAGCCAAGAGGTGTCACATGAGCGCAACCGTCACAACCAACGAAACCAAGATGATCGCGTTGGGATTGAATCCCGGCTTGATTGAAAATTATGCAGCGGTCTCCTTGGAGCCCGTCAGCTTTGAAGAGGACGACAGCCTGGGCTGGGCGACCACTTGGACCGCGGTTCATGCCGTCGAGCTCCACAACGGCGGGAAGGTCAACACTTACGGACGATCCTTCCACGTCCCCCAAGCCAAGCCCGGTTACAAACACCTGCTCAAGTGCTGGCGAGAAGAGCAGGGGCGGCGCGCAGAACTGGCTAATGATGGGTGACGTGACTCCTCCGATGAACGGTTATTGGGGAGACGGAGAGCTCGGAAAGAGTGAGAGGGCATCCGTGCTTCACGGCATCCATTTCGTCAGTCCCTCGGTGGGTGGCCCGCTCTTCAATACGGTGTGGCTTCCCACGCTTGCCGACTTGCGGGCGCTGCTCACTGACGCCGACCTTTGCAAAGCAGCCGAAACCGAGGTGAGGGCGTTCATTGACACGTTCGTGGACCCGTTGCCCCCTGAGCTCGACGAGGTCATTCACCAGCCATCGATAAAACAGATTTCCAGCTTGCCGGATGATTGCGGGATCGGCGTGGGCGTTTTTGTGACTGACGCGTTTGCGTTCGTCCTTCAGCGGATGATTCAGGAGGCAATGGCTCAGCACCGTGCGCGTGAGCTGGATGGGTTATGGAGACAGTCAGCGGCCGGTGGCAAACGAGCCAGGCTCTGACCGCTGGCTCAATGCCCACCCTTGCGCGTTTTCAGATTCGAGGTATCGGTAAGGGGATGGCCCATTCTGGGGCTACTCATCCCCACTCAATCCCTCTCAAGGAGACGATACCCATGACACGCAAGACCTTCCTTCGCGCCCTTCTGCCCATCGCCCTGGCTTCGCTTGCAGTGCCCGCGTTCGCCGCCGACACCACCGCGGACCTGACGATTCAGGGCACCTTGACCAACACCTGCCAGCTGTCCGTGACCTCCATCGAAGGCATGGACTGGTCGGGCATCTCCGAAGCTGCCGCCCGCACCTCCGGGCTGAGCATCGTGTGCAACGCGGGCACGACTTACTCCATTTCGCCGGGCCAGGGGCAGAACTTCGGCCTGCTGTCCGGGTATGGGACCTATCGGGCTGTGACCAACGGCGCCGGGGCTTACATCCCCTACGGTTTCTTCAAGGACCCGCAGGGAAGCCAAGTATGGGGGGATGACACCGACGCGTTCACCGGCGTTGGCGACGGCACCGTCCAGAGCTACAACTACGCGGTGCGCTTCCTGGCCCTCAAGCAGGCCGTGGGCGGCAACTACACCGACACGGTCACCGTCACCGCCACTTACAACTGATCCCCATCGGTTGTCCCGACGCCCCCGGCTTGCCCCGGGGGCTTTTTGTTGCCGAAAAGATGAGTAGGTATGGGTTGACGGAATGGTATTCCGATCTAGTTTGAATGGAGACGCCCCTAAAGGAGACCCCATGACCCATTCCCAACGTTTTTTGGCCGTGGCCGCCGCGTCCTTGCTGTCCTTTTCGGCGTCCGCCGGTTCCATCTCCGTCGGCCCCACCACCCTGATGGCCGATACCTCGGCCAAGCACGTCGCCGTGACCCTGCACAACAGCGGCGACGCGTCGGTGCGTTACCAGGTGAAAGCCGTGGGGTGGGATCAGGCCACAGGGCAGAACGTGTTTTCACCCACCACGGATATCGTGGGGGCGCCCACCTTCGTGGACGTCCCGCCCCAATCCAAGCGCACCGCCCGGTTGATGAGGGTGGGCGCGCTGGGCGAGCGGCGCTACTACCGCGTCCTGCTAATGCAGCTCAGGGCTCCCAACGTCCAAGGCGTCCAGTTGCTGGTCAACCAGGACTTGCCCGTGGCCTTTGAGGTCGCCAACGCGCCTGTCCCCCAGGTGACCGTCCAGGCGGTGCCCAAGGGCTACCGGCTGACCAACCACGGCCAGACCGCCGCCCGCGTGTCGTCCATCGGCCCGGCTGGTGGCAAGCCGTGGCGCGAGGGTGCGTTGGGTTGGACCCTGCCGGGGGCCTCAATGACCTACGAGGCCCAGCCCGGGCAGCGCGCTGAAAACCTTTCAATCACCGTCAACGGCCAGCCCGTCACCGTCCCTGTGGGGCGGTGATCCATGCGTGGCCACGCCTTGGCGTTGTTGTTGCTGGCTGCATCGTCGGCCAGCGCAGCGGTGCCCGAAGGCGTGGCACCCGCGTTCCTGGTGCCGGTGATCGGCGGCAAGGCCAAGGCGGATCCGCTCACGTTCTGGCAGCAAGGCGGTCAGTGGTTCGCCGAGCCGGCCACGTGGCGCGAGGTCGGACTCCAGCTTCCACCGGGTCAAACGGATCCGATGAGCGCCCAGGCGCTGGGCGTGGGCTTTGCCGTGGACGAGGCCAGCGCCACGGTCGCTCTGGACTTGCCGGCAGACCGGCTCAAAGCCCAGCGCGTGGCCCGTGTCCGCGCCGAGCGCGGCCCCATCGCGCCGCCCGCTCCCGGGGTGCTGGTGAACTACAGCGTGGCGGGCATGGTGTCCGAGCAACAGCAGGCGCTCTCCTTGGGGCACGAAGTCCGCAAGGCGGGCCGTTGGGGCGTTGTCAGCACCAGCGGGCAGGTCAACACCGACGCGTCGGGCACCGGCTACGTTCGCGGCGTGACGCGCTGGCAGAAAGACGATCCCAACCGCTTGGTGACTTACCAGGCCGGCGATGTGTTCGCTGGTCCGTCGTCCTCTCCGGTCAACCTGGCTGGGATGCGCGTGGCCAAGGACCCGCGGGCGTTGGACCCGTTGACGCCCACCTATCCCGTCCCGATGCTCGGTGGCGTGGCGCTCGATCCGGCCACGGTGGAAGTCCTGGCCAACCGCGCCCGTGTGCTGCAGGGCCAGGTGGGGAAGGGGCCGTTCACGGCCGATGGCAGCGCCTTGGGCACCGGTGCGCAGCAAACCCGAGTGGTGGTGCGAGACCCTTACGGCCGCGAAACCGTGGTGAGCGATCAGCGTTTCTACGTCGCCCCCACGTTGCTCCGCAAAGGGCTCACCACCTGGGAAGTCGCCGCCGGCCGTGTGCGCCAAGGGGAGAGCGATTATGGAGCGTTGGGCGCGACCGGGGCGGTGGCTTGGGGCCTCAATGACCGGTGGAGCCTGCGCGGCACCGCCCAAACCTCATCGAACGGTAAGGCCAACGTGGCGTTGGGGGCCACCACGGTGCTTGGCACCTACGGCACGCTGGATCTGGAAGTGGGCACGTCAACCCAAGGCGGCCAACGGCAGGCCATGGCTTACGACTACCGCGGCCCGGGGTTTGGCGTGCGCCTGGAGCACGAGCGCCAACAGGACTACTGGCGCCTGCGCGCCTCCAATGCGGTGGAGGTGGAGCAGCGCACCCGAGGCTCGGTCTTCTGGCGGCCCACGCCCCAGTGGTCCCTTCGGGCCAGCTATTCGGACGTGCGCACGCCACGCTTTCGCACCGCTTACGCCGACGCCGGGCTGACTTGGCGTGGCTACGGGCACACCGTGGCCGTCTCCGCGTTGCGCGATCTGGAGCGCAAGGAAACCCGGGTGGAGGTGGGCTACAGCTACGATTTCGGCCGGGGCAAGGGCGTGAGCGTTAGGGCCCGGCAAGCCCCCGATGCCACCGCTTGGGCCGTCCAAGGACGCGCCCGTCCCACGGTGTTGGGAACCCCTGTCGGCTTGTCTGCTTCGGTGGACGAGGGAGCGGCTGGCCAGACCGCCCGGGCCAACGCCAACTGGACCACCCGGGCAGGGTGGGCCCAGATCAACGCCGAGCACGGGCCCAGCGGCACCTGGGCTTCCGGTTCGATGGCCGGTGCCGTCCACCTGGACCGCCAGGGCGTGACGTTCCTAGGTCCGGCCGAATCCTTCGCCGTGGTGGACGTGCCCGGCCAAGCCGGGGTGCCGGTGAGGGTGGGCGGCAGATTGGTGGGGAAGACCAACGCCCAAGGCCGCCTGGTGGTGGGCGAGGTGACCCCGATGGTGCCCACGGAGGTCCGCGTAGACGATCGGGCGCTGCCACTGGGCACCCAATTGGCCGAGATCGAGCAAGCCGCCACCGCTGGCCGCCAAGCCGGCATGCACCTTACCTTCCCGGTCCTGACCGAGGCCGCGCGCACCTTCCGCCTCACTGGCTCGGCCATCGAAGCGGGCACGGTGGCCAAGACGGCGACCGAGACCACCCAGGTGGGCTATGACGGGGTGCTCTACCTGAAGCAGCCGCGCCCCGGCCAGACGGTGGAGGTGGAAGGGGTCTGCAAGGCCACGTTGCCCAGCAACTTGGGCAACGCGACGGTCGCTCTCGATCTGGATTGCAAGTAGAAATTTGTCAGGACGGCGTGCTAGCACTCCAGCGGTGATCGTTTCGGACCCCATCGGGCAATGGCCGAATCGATGGTGTGTATTTTCCAGACACGGCCGTTGCTTTGAGGGAATCGGACCAGCGCCACAGATCAATGAGGTCGCCGACGGTGCGCTCGGAAATGTCAGCGTCCGTTTCCCCCATTTCCTCTGAGTGCTTGTCCAGTCGTGACTGGATTCGTTTGAGGATCTCCAGCGCGTCTGCATACAGAACACTGCCTTGATAGCCCACGGAGTTGAAGGCCGTCTGGAGCTGGTGCAGCCGGCGATTGATCTTGTGGCCCTCTTCCTCAAGCTTTGCTAAGCAAGAGGCGGCGGCGACCCGTCCATCCTTTGGAGCTGGCTTGGTGAGTCTATGCTCCTGAAGAAGCCGTTCGTAATTTGCGTAACCGTTGATGGCGCCTTCAATGGCTTGGGTGATCTCACCCAAGATAGGCGCGATGAAGACTTTGGCTTCGGTGCGCTTTCGGCGCTCCTGCCAATTCGCGAGCCATGCACCAGCTCCAACTGCAAGGAACGAACCTACGGCCGGGCCGACAATGACGTTGGCAAGCTCTGGAACCTTGCTGTGTTGTGCTCCCATGAGAATACCTGCAATCAATGCAGTGACGACCAAGACGATCGCCCAAGGATTGATGGACAGCCATTCGGGCAAGCTGATCTTCTGCGAGTCTGTGTCATGAGCCATGCGGTTCCCCTTAATTTCCGTTTGAGAGCCTGCGCGTTGTCATCCCCTGCGCAGTTTTTACTACTCTAACCTCACTCGACCCCAAGCCGGGCGAGAGGCAGGTGCTCCAAGAGGTGTCGAGACAGGGGGGGGGGGCAAGGCGAGGCCACTGTCTCAGGGGCTGAGAGGGGGCTCATATGCTGCTTATGAACAATGCTTGGGCCAACAAGCCGTGTCCTCTGGTGGTTTGGAGGTCGTGCGTAGCGATTGCCTGGTTCGCATGACGGCTCATCTACCGTGTGACTGCCGCAAGGAGGCTCATCACCTCCGGAGCACTACTGTCCCTGGTCCATGGATCTGAATCTGAAGGCTGGAAAGGGTAGTATCGCCGAAAGTATTGTTGTGATAAATGATTGATATGCTGGGCAACGGTAGACCTTCGGGGCTAACCAGGCTTCGTCGCTCGTCTTGCTGAAGGGCTCCTGCTGGTGGTGGACTACAACGGCGGGGACTGATCTACGGCTGGCCGGAAAATGGGAGGGCGCCTGGTCGGACAGTTGTGGGCCGAGCGCAGCGACGGGCGGGCCGTCTGCCTCATCGCGCAGTTGAGGGATGAAAACAACAGCAGCCTTACCGATCAGCTGCAGCGATCGGTAAGTAATCAGGATAACAGGGGGCAATGGAATGGCTGTCTACATCTCAAGTTTGGATGTTCTGAATTTTAGATCATGTGTTTCCACAAGCTTGCAGCTGACCAGCTTTACACCGCTGGTTGGGTTGAATAATTGCGGGAAGAGCAATTGTCTTACCGCGCTCCAATGGCTCGTGCGTAAGGCAAAGCTTGGTGTGGAAGATTTCCACGAGCCGACCCTGCCGGTGCAAGTGATGGGAACACTGCGTGGGATCACCGAGGCTGATCTGGCGGTCCTGGAGCAAAAGCACCGAAAGAAGATTGAAGGACACGTTCGGGACGGGGCGCTGATGGTTCGTCGCGAACAGCAGGTGCCTGGGGGCGACACCGAACTGACCGTGATGAATCCCGACACAGGCGACTGGGAGCCGAACCCTACGGGCATCGATAACGCCATCTCAGCACTCTTTCCAGATCCTATTCGCATCGGAGCAATGGAGAATGCTGAGGAGGACGCCAGTAAGGCCAAGACGACGACCACGATCGGCAAGCTGCTGGCCTCGATGCTTGCCGCTATCCAAGAGCAGCACGAGGAGGCCTTGACCCCGCACTTGGCAGCCATCCTAGGAATGATCTCTGCAGAAGGTGGGGATCGTTTTAAAGAGTTGGGTCGCATCGACGATTCAATCAATCGTAAGATTTCGGATCTTTTTCCTGGTATCCACATCAAGCTGGATTTCCCAGTGCCGGTCTTCAATGACCTCATTAAGGCGGGAACTGTCAAAGTTTACGAAGGGGAGGGGCGTGGACGTGCCTTCGGGTCATACGGCCATGGCGCGCAGCGCGCCATCCAGATGGCCATGGTCCGGCATCTGGCGGATCTCAAGCGTGGAGCAGCGGCTGCGGGCGGAGTAACGCTACTGCTGGTGGACGAGCCGGAACTCTTCATGCACCCCTTTGCAGTGGAGCAGGTGCGTGAAGCCTTGCGTGCGTTGTCAGAGGCTGGATATCAGGTCGTGTTCTCAACCCACTCTGCTCAGATGATCTTGGCCAAGGACGCGAAGAACGCTCTGCTAATGACGAAAAAGCATCCGGAGGGAACCAAAGCCCGTCCGCGCATGCAATCCGTCGTAGAACAATTGGTGGACAATCCCACGCATCAACTCCAGCAGCTATTCAGCCTGACAAATTCGTCTCAGATATTGTTTGCCGACAAAGTCGTGCTCACAGAAGGGAAGACCGAACTCCGGCTGTTGCCATCCATCTTCCAGTTGGTGGCGGGCAAAACCATGGGGCAGTCATCGTTGGCAATTGTTGCGATGAGTGGGGTCTCGGATACTCGTAAGTCAATGGAAGTTTTGTCTGCCCTAGGGTTGCCTGCGTGTGCCATCGTGGACTTGGATTTCGCTTTCCGCCAAGCAACAAAGCATGGTTTCCTGCAGGCGGATGATCCCGATGTTGCTGCGTGCAAGAACGTTCTCGCGAGGATGGCAGGCGCGGGCGTCGTGACTTTAGACGGAGCGTTGCCTTGCAAGGGGATTCAAGGGCCGGCTTCGAAGGCATTCGAGTTGCTTGCGGCCGATGACCAAGCAAAGCCCCACATCGCTGCTTTAATACAGAAACTGCGTGCTCAAGGCCTTTGGTTGTGGGGCGCTGGTGCCATTGAGCCTCACCTTGGGATTTCGGAGAAGTCGGAACACGCCTGGCTATCTCTCCAAGTCCGATTGGAGAGCGAGCCACTGGAAGATTGCTGCTCGGACGCAGATGGCATTCGATCCTTGATCGAATGGCTGGATGCCCCGCCTGCGGTTCAGCCGGCATGAGCGGCCGCGAGTGGAGCGCCTATCAGCTGGTGGATTCCGAACGGGAGCTCCGCGTCTCGGAGCATCGGTTCTACGTTGAGCAGGCCAAGACCCGCCTTCTGTCTCAGTTCGCCAACATTGAGGCGGAGGCCGATCAAGCGGAATCCGAGCACTGGGAGCGCAGCGGTCAGTCCTTCGACCCTGACTGGCACGACCCTGGCGATCTAGCGGACGCTGCGCGCGATCACGGCGTCGAGTTCTACCAGCTTCTAAGTGAGATGCATGATCGAACCCGCCTCAGTGTGGTGGCTGGCATGTATCACCATTGGGACAAGACATTTCGACGCTTCCTCGTTCGTGAGTTTAGGTGGCCCAAGTTGGTGATCGGCGACAACACGCGGCGCGCTCTTTGGAAGCTGGATAGCGCGAAGCTGGAGAGGTTGCTTGAAGCCATCGGCTTGGACCTTTCTGCTCTCGCCTGTTACCCACGCATTGATGCCATGCGGTTGGTCGTCAATGTGTTCAAGCACGGGGAGGGGAAGTCATTGGACGATCTCCAGCTGCGCTACCCGGAGTTCTTGCGAGCAAGTTCTCACGGATGGAACTTGTTCGACGACACCGACATGGAGGTGTCGGATGTTCACGTCGATGACTTTGCTGCGTCTATTGAACTGTTCTGGCGTGAATTGCCGGCTACCGTAAAGTTCGACGAGGCAAACCTAGATGTTCCAGACGATTTTGCAAAGGCCTGGAACAAAGACCTTGAGGCGCAGAAGGTATCTCGCTTTGTCAAACAGCACGACATTTAACCGGTGTTGTCTCTTTGAGTAGCCCGGGTGAGCGCTTGGTTCCATCGAAATAGTGAAATGGTGGAATCGAAGCGCTCGTGGCTCAGGGCGGAAGTCGGGGCTGGGGCGGCGGCGTTAGGTGCTCCGGAGCGCGATGTTCTAACGAAACTTTTCGTAGATGAGCTTTCCCGACCGTTCGAGCCCCGCATGGAGGATCGGGGTTTCCTCGGGGCCATGGTAGAACTCCAAGTCAACCGGGATGGGCAGTCGTTGCGCTAGTTCGGCCTCCCAGTGCTCGGAGTATCGGCTGAAGGTCGCGAACCCATCGCTAAAGTCGACTCCTGGTGCCGCTGAAAGATCAAGCTCCACCGCGATGTCAATGTCGCTGTCGGGGCGATGATCGCCTCTTAGCCGGCTCCCGAACAAGTGGATCTTCGCGATGATAGGTTCTTGGCGAGCCCATTTCAGCAGCACTGCTTCGATCACTTCTAGGTCCATTGCAACTCCAATGTCAGATCAGCTGTCCAGCTGGGGCGGACTTTATCATCCTATGATGCGTGCTCTTGGATCTGCTGCCGCGCGCACAGCAGCTTACCGGTCGGCCGGTGTCTGCCGGCGACAAGCTATTCGGTCTTCAGGTAAAGCATGGGCGTCCCATCTCCCCCACGGGCCTACCCCCGATCTAAGCGTGCCATAGTTCAGCAGGTGAAGCGGGCACTCGGCCACGTCCAGTGCGGCGGCGGCCCACTCGTCATCATCGCCCAAATGCGGCTCCTCCTTGCCCCCGTGGAAGAGGTTGTTGCGCACGCGGCGTGCCGCTTCGATCAAAGCGCGGGCATTGGATTGATGAAGGGGCAGGCGCTGGAAGACAGCGTGGTTGAGGCCGTTGATCACCGCCACCTCCTGGACCATCGGGCGATCACGTGGAGGTGTGAGGATTTGCTCGCGCGTGCTGTCCGACACCCGATCGAAGAAGAGTGGATCGTCCAGCCGTGACACCGCCTCATCCACCGCAGGCCAGTTCACCTGGGCCATTCGGTAGGGACCGGCCCGAAGAAAGCCTGGGTCGCTCTTGAGGCGAAACTCCAACTGCGCGAACGCCCGCAGCAGGTCGAACGCGAGGGGATCAGAGACGGGCATGGGTGCCTTCAAGGTCGGTGGAGGATGCGGGCTTCTGAATCTGTCGGCCAGAGGCCGCACATTCTGAGTTTAGCCGTCCCGAAGCCCTGGACACCGCGCCGCTCTCTGTTTGCATGGGGGAGAAGGAATACAAACGTATTCCAGAAAGGAGGGTGCATGAAGGGTTGGGACCGGGCGTGGGACATCCTGAGCGAGGTTGGTAAGTTCACCCTGGGGATGTCGGCGCTTTTTTGCGTCCTCTTCACCATCGCCGTTTTGACGGAGAAGCTGGAAAAGAAGGATGCGGTAACCAAGAGGGCGCAGGCGATCGAGGAGGCGATGCCCATGGCTGCCGAGATCATTGCCGTGGCCGACGAGGGCGTTCCCAAAGAATGCTCCGATGGAACGTGGGAAAAAGATGGGCTGACTTGCAGGCTGAACGAGGCGCGTGTGGCGGCAGCCGACAATTTTAAGGTGCTCTACCGGATGAACGTGCCGGGCACTGAGAAGATAGAGGCTTACAAGCTCTTCCAGAGGGGAGAGGATGAGGTTAAGCGCTACCAATGGGCGGTTTGCCTGAAAGGCGACAACAAGGAGTTGGTGGATTGGGAGGCCGACTACGCGCTTGGCGCTTATGAGTTTTCGAAGAACATTCTGGAACGTCCTTGCAGCCATTCCAGCCAATACCCTGAGGCGTGCAAGAAGGAAGGCCTCTGGTGATTGATCTCTCGTGCCTCTGTCGCCAGGACATCATCGCCCACGGCATTTCTTTCAGTGCGCTGTTGGGGACACCTTTGGACAGGCTTCGCTGGGGCGGTTCGTGCCTGTCTGTGTTGAAGTTGCGCGGACAGGTGACCGAGCAAGCCATGCGGCGCTTCGCGTTGGGCCAGGACTTCGATGGGATTCAGCAATTGTGGGAGGGCGCCGCTCATTACGAAAGTGCAGCGGGCTACCGGGTGGGGTTTCGCCTGCCGGAGGGATTTATCGATGAGTTGGCGATGGCTGACGCGGAACAACGCGACCTGCTGCGGTTCGCCCACCTTCGAGCCGTTGGACGTGCGTTGTTGTCGCTGGCATGCCAACGGGATCACCAGGTGCTGTTTGTCGCGTCCGATCGCTTGGGGGGCGACTGGACGCATCACTGGCTGTTCGCCACCGCCTGCGCCCCCGACGGAACCTGGGAGCGCCTGACTGAGGCCTTGCGCGTTGGGTTGGGCCCCGCGCCCGATCGCCAGGGCCACCTGGGCGGGGTTGCGCTGTTGAATTGCAGCGAGTAAGTCGGTGTTGGCCATGCGTCCTCCTGACCCACTGATTTTCCGCTGTAGCGGAAACGCGCAAGGGGAGGGTGACAGTTTGGCAAACTGTCGTGCAACCCCAGCGTTTTTCCGCTTTAGTCAGTAAAGCCCTCTGGACAGGATGTCCCTTTCTGCTTGCATGGATCTGAAGGGATACAAATGTATTCCATGGGGGCTGACATGAATTTCGTGGCAAGTATAAAAAAGGGTGTGCGGGGATGGTTAAAGGATTTGCGTAACCCACCAAATCTATTTCAAGAGCCGATCTGGAAGGTTCGCGTGGAGTTCCTTGTATTGACGCTGCTGTCTCCAATCCTGATCCCCCGCTATGTCATTGAGAAACGCATGGGTAAATGGAGAAGGCATCGCCGGATGCCACCCATCTTTCAGCTATTCGACCGCGAAGGAGGGTTCCAGCTGAGGGAGCTTGAGCAGTTGATTGCAGATGGCGCTGATGTGAACGCTCGGGAGCGAAAAGATGGAAAAACGCCACTTATTCTTGCTGTTATGCAGGACAGTCCATGGGAAGAAAATGGGCGAAGGTGGCTCGAGGTTTGTCGCGTGCTGCTCGAAGCTGGCGCAGATCCGGACGCGGATTACGACTGTGGCGAGATAAGGCGGTCACCTATCTATTTCGCCTATCTGGCGGGCAACGTGGAGCTGCTCGACCTGTTGTTGCAGGCAGGGGCCAATCCGCGTTCGAAGGCTTGGTTGCAGTTTGTCAATGCAGAGCCACGTCCCGATGCGTGGCTCGAACAGCAACGTCCGGAAATACGCGATCGCCTATGCAGATGGGAAACGGAACAAGAGGCCCTGCGTTTGGATGCGACTCTCCCTGGCGCAACGAAAGCCGTTCCTAATAGTAGGGCACGGCTATGAGGGTGATCCCATGAACCTGCAACTCACCTGCCTCTGCCGGGAGGACGTGTTCGCCGATGGGTTCGCCTTCGCAGAACTGCTGGAGGCGCCCTTGGCCGCGTTGCGCTGGGGTGGTGCGTGGTTGACCCAGTTGAAGCCCGGTGGGCCAGTGACCGAGGAGGCCATGCGGCGCTTCGCTATGGGCCAGGATTTCGATGGGCAGCAGCGGTTGTGCGAAGGCGAGGGCCACCACGCCCGGGCGGCGGGCTACCGCGTTTCGTTGCGCCTGCCCAAAGGGTTCGCGGCGTTACTGGACACCGACGGCGAGGAGAGGGCACGGCTACAGGCTGCCCACCGCCATGCGGTTGACCAGGCGCTGTCGTTCCTGCCGTTCCAGCGTGATCACCGGGTGCTCTTCGTTGCATCCGATCGGTTGGAGGATGACTGGACGCACCACTGGTTGTTCGCCATCGCATGCGCACCGAACGGAAAGTGGGAACGGCTTGCGCTGAGCTTGCGGTTGGCGGCCAGCGAGGACGCTTATACCCACGCCATGGGGGCCTTCATGGAAGCGTTGCTGGAGACCAAACGATTGGAGCGCTTCTTCCGCCCAGCCCCCGTGGGCCGACTGAGGCAGAGGCTGTGACGCTGACGTCCAAGCCTCCCTTGACGGCCGTGCTGCCGAAAGTGTCCCTTTCTTCAACCTTGCGCCAGGCATTGGCCGCACGCGCTAGAGCAGCCGGGTGAGCGAGAGCGAAGCCGTGCGCCAATGGCTCACCGCCTACCTGGCGCGCCCCCAACTGCTGCGCTCTCCCGTTGCCGGCCCCAGGGACGACCGCTTGCCGCCTATCCGGGCTTCCCGAGACCTGGCCGACCGCGTCCGCCGCGAGGCGCAGCGGCAGCACGTGAGCGTGGCGGAACTCATCCGTCGGGTGGTTGCGTTCCACGCGTTTTGAGGCGCAACTTGGCCACGCTCGGCGGGTGCCACTTGCCCTTCGCCAAGCGTTTCTGCACGAACGCGCGGTAAGCCTCGGGGGAGGGCGGCGACTTGCGTTTGTGCCGGCGCATGTTGCAGAGCCAGCAGGCGGCAGCGATGTTGCCTACCACGTCCTTGCCGCCCTCTTGCTGGGCCACCAGGTGCTCAGCGGTGCAACGGAGCGGCGTGGCCGTTTTGGCGCTCAGGCCGAACGGCCTTAGTTCATCGGGAGAGGCGTTCCACATCGGCAGGCTGCAATAGCAGCACCGGCCCTTCTGGGCGAGGAAAGCCTCGGTTCTCAACCGTTGGAGTTTGGGCATGCTTAGATCTCAAAAAACAGGAAAAACCATCCCGTCGTCGCTTGTGCGATCGAATCGGGAACCTGTTGCCTTGAGCTAAGCAGGCAATACGCCGGGGGCATTTCCCCTCGCGGCAAGGGAGTTATCGCGCCCCAGGGTGGTGGGTGTCAAGATGGGGCCCGTTCGGGTGGCCATGCTAGGAACGATGGGCTATAACCGTTGGATTCCCTACCGGAGCGCTCCTTTGGCCCTGACCACCCTGAAATCCCTCAACGCCGAAATCAAACAGCTCTAAGCCCAGAAGAAACTGGTGGAGAAGCGCGACGGCGAGGTGCCCAAAGCCCTGGCGGTCCTGCAGAAGTATGCGAAGGTCCTCAGTCCGGCCCAGCGGCGGCAGGTGGCCAAGCTCATCGGAGAAACGATCGACGCCAAGCCGGCGCACGCCGCCAATGCTGCCCCGGGACCCCGAAAGGGCCGCAAGCTGGGCAAGGTCGCGCCGAAGTATCGCCTCCCAACCGGTGAGACGTGGGCAGGTCGGGATTTGGCCCCCAAGGCCTTCACCGCGTGGGCCAAGTCCGCCGAGGGCAAGGCGTGGGCTCAGGCCAACCCCGGAGCGAAGTTCCCCCGGCCCATGGCGCATCGAAGAAGGCACCGGGCAAGGTGGTCAAGAAGGCGGGCAAGCCGGTGAAGAAGGCCGCCCAGAAGGCCGTCAAGAAACTTGCGAAGAAAGCCGTCGCCAAGAAGGCCGGCAAGAAGGCCTGATCATGCGCGGCCTGTGCCCCAAGAAGAAGAGCCGGCTCTCGCCGCAAGGCAAAGCCATCGCGGCCGCCCACGTGCTGCTGGACAGTGCCGAGGGCCGATTGGACGAGAAGGCCGCCGGCAGGCGCTTGCGCGAGGAAGTGGGCCTCCAATGGTCCTACCTGACTTGCATCCAATACCTGTCAGGGCAAGAAGCCTTGGCGGCCATTGAATCGCTGCCCAAAGGGTGGGAGGAAAACGGGCGCACCCAGGGGCACCTGTTTGGGGCTGCAGTCATGGCTGCGCACACGGTGGCCAACCTGCGTTCGGACGGCAGCTCGTTGTGCGCCAGCTACTTGGCCCAAGAGCTCAAAGGGAAAACCGTGGAGCAGTGGCTGGCCGAGAAATTCGACGTGTTCCGGGAAGAAGTCTGACACCGGATGCCCATGGGCCCCTGATGGTGGCCCGAAGAGCTTTGGTTACCGTGGGTGTGCCGTCGAGGCCATCTCACCCGGCAACGGGGGACGGGGGCGAGAATCCCCATTCAAGCGCAGATCACCGCGGTCACACGCGAAGGGCCTTGGTTCGTCTGGCTTGCTGTTGCATCTGGTCCTGCATGCGATCAAATCAGGATGCAGCGGTAAAGGCCTAAGTCTTGATATCGAAACTGATGGGTGAGGGTGTGGTGCGGCAGAGGGAATTGAAGCTAGCTGCTGCCTGCCATTGGCCTCAGCGGCTAAAGCTGATCGGGCGTAGATGTCCGCCGGAGGCTTTTTCTTGGCGCCTCATCCGCGATCGATTGCGCACCAGCGCCGCATCTACTCGGTTGATTTTAGAAGCGGCGGGGAAACTGTGTCGAACGGTCAACGTGCGGGAGTTGACCCATCGGTAACGTAGCGGCCAGTGTCGGATGATTCTTCCGAAAGATTGGCAAGGCTAACTGATGGAAATAGGCACATTGCCTGAACCGTTCAATCAACTCGACTTGGCTGGGGTAGAGCGCCGATGCAGGGGTACCTTTGGGTGGATTCATAGGCAAACGATCGGCAGATGACTTTCACGCCGATGTCACGCGGTTGCGGCGATCTTCACCCCCAAGCGGACAGGGGGCCGCTGAGCGCCAATGGCCCGGGCGCTATGACTTGCTGCCAACCCGTGGGACTGTAGGACCCCATCATGGAACTACTTTTGTCTCTTGCTATGGTTATCTTGGCTTCCGCAACTGGTCTGGCGCTGCTCCAGCTTGTAATCGCGCTCTTCAAGGCGCCGTCCTGCCGGGAATGGTTGCGCCGCAGGAGAGCGAGATGATGCGTTCGTTTCACTACGCCTACCAGAAGGCTCGCGCTTGGCACAGCTCCGTAGCGACATCGATTTGGGCCGGAGTCCGCTATTCGTTGACGGGCGACACCGGCTATTTCAAGTCGCACGGTGGCTGGCGTCTGTCTCGCGTGCACCGGGGGTCTGAATCGGCGGAGCAATGATCGCTTCGGCTGAGCCTGTCGGGCCGCCAAAGGATTTAAGCCCTACACAGCCCGCTCGGTTTGTTTCGCTTACAGATCGGCCGTTTGTGGTGCGTGGAGCCCATCTACCCGGACGGCCAGAATGACGGGCGGCGCGCAGGCGTTGCTCTCACCGCTGCCGCTGTCGGATACTGATCCTGTCCATCGTTCGTAGCTCGCAATTCGCGCCGCCCACGGAGCCACAAGAGGGACGAATCGATCAATCAGGCCAACAACGAGCAGCCCGATGATACGTAGCAAGCTTGCTCACAGGCGCGTTCTCGCCGAGGGCGGACCGATTCTGGTGTGGTTGACCTCGTTTAAAAATCATTACGTATTTACCGCCAGTGGCATCGGATTGTCTGGAAAATACGGTGTGGAGCTACGGCAGGACACGAAAGCAAGTCGGAGAGCCCTCCAAGCGCGCTTTGCGGGGTCGAAGTTTCACGAAGTGTTCGTGAGCGATGTGCCAGCTTCGGTGATCAGTGTCAACCGGTCTCTGACGTCGGCTGGGCCGCGAGACGGGATATTCTTCCTCTGCAACACAGAGGTCGTCCAAGCCGCGGTTCTCGCGCACCTCGGGGCCGTGATCCCTAGCGAGGTCATCGCTCTTGCAGCCAACTTGAGTCGGGGACGGGGCTAGCCATGGTGCACTCTTAAAGGTTCAGGAATAGCGCAACTGAAAACTGAAATTCAAGCTGGCCTGCGTTTTGTACACAGCTGATCCACGTTGGCCGGCTTGCACTGGTGCCGAGTGAAAGGTAGCCCGTAATGTCTAAGTGTGCGGTGGTGTTCGTAAGCGCGGCTGTGGAAGAGATCGGTGAGGAGCGCTTGCCCGAAGTCATGCGTGCAGGCCGAGAGTTCAATGCCAAGTGCGGCTCGCGTGCAGTTGTATGCTTCGACGGCAGCAGGTTTTTAACGTATTTGGAAGGCACAGCGAGTGCGGTGGCTGCGAGCTCCGTTTACACCCAGTCCTTCACCCTGCATACCGAAATCGTTGAGCTGGCGCGGGGATCCATCCAGCAGTTGCGGTTCCCTGCGCATGCATTGCTCTTCCTGCGGATTTCAGAAGCCGAGCTCAAAGCACTGATGAGGTCGAACTGGGTGAATTTCTCCCAACGCTTCGGAGGGAAATTCATCCCAGAAACGGGGATGGAGCGGCTTGCCGCATTGGTCGGCAATCGTCTCGATGACGTTCCGCAGTGATGGGTAACGGATTTCCTCTGTAGGCCGCCCGATTCACGTTGCACAGTGGAAGCAGGGGAGTCATGAATTTGAGGCATTCGACAGGGGCATGCCATGCGGTTGGAATTTACTCACAGCCACATCTACCCAGGGGCCACCGCGTCCCTGACAGGCGAGCAGGCTGAACTGGGCGAGAGAACCACCTGCTTGGTCGAGCTCAGTGACGGCGTGGTCCTCTCGACCAGCTGTCTGATTCAAGGGGGGGAGATCATGCTATTCATGCCGGACTACCTGACCGCCCGTGGGGCAAAGATTCCGGCGAAGGACTGGGTGCTGCGGAAGGATCTGGAAACAGGCGCCTGGAAGGCAAAATCAAAGGTTGCCGTGTAGCACTTGCTGCTCTTCCCGACCCGTCAGGTTGTTGGGTCTGAAGCAATCTTAGGAGCGTGTCATGCCAAACCGTGCGGTGGTTTTTGTGAGTGAGGCCAGCCCCTACCTTAGCCTTGGGCGGCTGGTTGAGTTGATAGCCGACGCGGAGCGGTTCAACAGACAGGCCGGCGTGACCGGGGTGACCTTGTGCGACGGGGCCCGGTTCCTGTCCTACCTGGAGGGTCCACCGGATGGCCTTCGCGTTGCCTACGCCAGGGCATCCGAAGTGCGCAGCCACCTGAACTTCATCGAGTTGGCACGCGGGCGTGTCTCGCAACGTCGGCTGCCGCGGTGGCCTATGCGGCTGTTTTTGGCCAAGGAGGGCCAGCTGCAGAGCATCGCGATGGCAGACTGGGCCAGCTTCTCTCAGCGGGGCGATGCGGACGCAATGAATTCAACGGCGATGGATCTCCTTGTGCGCTTTGCCGAAAGCAGAAGTCGTCCCAACTAGCTTGAACCAGCTGCTGACCGTGTGGAAAATTTGACCCGACCTTGTGGAACGGCAATCCACATGAACGTTCTCTTCGTGGACATTGAAACCTCCATCTGTGAGTTGGTTGGAGTCGAACTAAGAGAGCTCGGCTATGACGTCGAATGCTTGGAATTCAGCTCAGGAGCCTTGCGCGCAGCGCAAGCGGGGCACGTCGACGTCGTCATTCTGGATGTGCCCGCCAGCCCTGACGCCCGGCGCAGTGCATACAAGTTGGCAGACGAACTTCGGCGCGATGGCATCGCTTTCTTCTTTACCTCCACGCTTCATCCGAACGATGTGATCAGCCGGCACCGGGATCGGGGTGTTTTGTCCAAGCCCTACGGCGTCAAACAGATCGATTCCTGGATCGAGGCGCTTGGCAAAGATTGCAGAGGCGAACCGGCAGGCGCGCACGTGCGCTAGCTGACTGGCAACATGCATCCGCCCTTTGGAGTGCATTGGACCGCAAGCCTTCCTCTTTACAGTGGATACGCTGGAAGCGAACGTCGCTGCTGCCCATCAATGCGCGCTACTTGCATGATCAGAAGCACTGTCGTTCAGCACCGTCACTTTCAAGACGGCGACCAGATCGTTGTCCTGCAGACAGCGTTCAAGAACTGGCTCCTGAATACGTCGTTCGCCATTGGATTTCCCGACTCCAGCAATCGGCCGCTTTCTGATCGAGCGGAGCAGGCCAAGCGCGCGCTGTTGGCCACGGCGAGCGAGATCAAAGGCCACAGTTACCAGGAGGCCTTCGTCAGGTCTCCTTTCGCCGCGCTTATCTCCATTCATAGCGCGTTGAGTGCTTCAAGCCACGGCGACGCCGTGTTCTTCCTGTGCGCCGACGAAGCCACGTCGGAAGCATCTCCAAAAAACTGATGCTGGCATTCGCCATAACGACCAGCATGACCTTGGCGTTGGGCATCTTCACTATTGTCCGCGCGTCACATTCGAAGCAGGAGTTGTCCAGGATTGAGTCCGTCTGGGCGCCTGGCAGCTATGCCATCGGAGAGATGCGTGCGCAGTTCGGCGATCTCCGCATCTACGAAACCTCCCAGGTCAGCGAAGCCACTTCCGCTGAGGCCGTCAAGCAATACGAACAGCGGATCGTGGCGGGCAAGGCCAAGATCAACGAGCTGGTGAAGCAATACCTGCGGTCCTTCGCCGATGGCGAAGATGCCGCGTTGTTCAAGCCGGTCAGCGCTGCGTTGAGCGATTACTTTGTCATCCACGATCAGCTTCACGCTGCGCTCCTCGCTGGCGATGCCGAGGCCGCGCAGACGATCTCGGTGACAGAATCCAGGGCAAAGCGCGTGGCGCTATTCGACGCCATGGATAAAGTCAGCGAATACAGCCTTCGCGGCATGAAGGCTGAACTCGCAACCAACGCAGCAAGCCTCAACAACCTGATGTCGATCACAGGCTTGGTCTTGGCGGTGCTGTACTTGGTCGCAAGCGTGCTGGGGTGGGCGATCAGCCGTTCGGTCACCCGGCCCATTGGTGAGGCGTTGCCCGCTATCCGCAGCGTGGCCAATGGCGACCTCAACGTGCGAACCGACTACCAGAGCCGCGATGAGGCGGGCCAGATGCTGCTCTCCCTCCGTCAAATGGTTGCCACCTTGGAGCGTTTTTCGAACGACACCAAGGTCATGGTCAAGCTTCACGAGGCCGAAGACATCTCGCACCGGATTCCGGAGGACCTGCCCGGTGTCTACGGCGAGCTGGCCAAGGGCATGAACACAATGGTGTTCGAGCACCTTGAGGCCATCCTGGATGCCATCCAAGTGCTCAACGAGTATGCGGCCGGTGACCTGCGGCGTGACGCGCGACGCCTGCCCGGCTCCCGGGCGTGCTCCACGAATCGATGGACGCTGCCAAAGCAAGTCTGCTGGCGATCAACACGGAGATCAAGCGGTTGGCAGTGTCGGCTGCCGACGGCGACTTCTCCGCCCGCGGTAACACGTCTGCGTTCCAGCACGACTTTGAATTGATGGTTTCGGACCTCAACCGTCTGATGGAGACAGCTGACCACAGCCTCAGCGCCGTCTCCACCTTGCTTCAGGCCATTGCCTCTGGCGACTTGACCCACCGCATGGAAGGCGACTTCCGCGGCGTCTTTGCGACGATGAGCGAAGACGCTAACGCGACCGTGGCTCAGCTGACCGATATCGTCTCCCGCATCCAGCAGGCATCCACGGCAATCAATACCGCGTCGACGGAAATTGCCGCGGGCAATGGCGACTTGTCGCGACGCACCGAACAACAAGCGGCCAACTTGGAAGAGACGGCGGCGTCCATGGAGGAGCTTACCTCCACCGTGCACCAAAACGCTGAGCATGCACGCCAGGCCAGCGAGTTGGCCAGTGGGGCCTCGCGCGTGGCCGGGCAGGGCGGTGGAGTGGTCGGGAAAGTAGTGGAGACGATGGGGGGTATCGAAGCCTCGTCGCGCCGCATCGGGGACATCATCTCCGTGATCGATGGCATTGCTTTCCAGACCAACATCCTCGCACTCAATGCGGCCGTGGAGGCGGCTCGAGCCGGGGACCAGGGTCGAGGGTTCGCCGTGGTGGCCTCCGAGGTGCGCACGTTGGCACAGTGCTCTGCCTCTGCAGCCAAGGAGATCAAGGGGCTAATCGAGGACTCTGTGGCCAAGGTCGCTCAAGGATCGGCGCTGGTTGACCAGGCTGGCCAGACGATGTCTGAGATTGTCAGCTCGGTTGAGCGCGTGTCCAACGTCATTGGTGAGATATCTGCCGCCTCTCAGGAGCAGGCGTCGGGCATCGAGCAAGTGAACCAGGCTGTTTCTCAGATGGACGAAACGACCCAGCAGAACGCCGCGTTGGTGGAAGAAGCGACCGCCGCTGCCCGATCCATGGAAGACCAGTCGGTACAGCTGGCAACCGCCGGCGCGGTCTTCAAGGTGAATGAACGCGCGCAGGGAAAGACGCCAGCCACGGCCAGTGCAAGCTTGGCCAAGCCAGGTGCTGTGGACGGCTCCCGCCTTTCTCAAACCGCCTACGCGGGCAAGCCAACCCCGCCGAAGGCATTGCCAGCTCGTCCCGCACGGCAGGTATCTGCGGACGCAGCGCACTGGCAGGAGTTCTAACCGCCCTTCCAAGGCCAGTGCGAACGCATGGTCGCTCGCAGGGCATGGTTGACCGAAGTTGCCGCTGAAGTCACCGTGGGTGAGGCCGCCTGGATGGCGGCCTCAGACCCGCAAGCGCGCCGAAAGCTCGGCGCCTTGCGCCGTGAGGCGGCGAGGCGGCAATGGCATTGGCCGAGGTTACGGCCGCCCGATGGCCGCTCCGCTTTGGCAGTTCAGCGGCTCGGAGACGGGGGAATGCCAGCCAATGGTTCCCTCAGGATGCCCAGCCATGGCTCGACGATCTCCTCGAACGCGAAGACATGGTCCCGGTGCTGGTCCATCCCTTGGAGGTAGTGCCGAATGCTGCGCTCAAACTCGTCTGCGACGTTGGCGTTGCCGGCGTTCGTGCGAAGCAGGAGCACTGTGGCGGCTTCCAGCGCCGCAACACGTATATGCATGCGATTCATTGCTTCTTGAAGACGCAAAAATGCGTCCCTGACCTCGTCGTTCACCAAGCCCTCCGCGAGCAGGCACATCAACACAGAAGAGGATCAGTGGCTGCTGCTTGAGCCCGGGATCGTCAGGCGAGCACGGTTGGCGGCGATCAGAAGGGCATTGCCAATTCGCTCCGCTTGCGTCGGAGTCATCGTCGAGCCGCACATGGTCGAGTCACCGGCCGCGTTGCGAACTTGGTAAAGCCCGAGTGCAACCACTGCTGTTTCGGCGTCAATGCCGACTTCAAACCTGTCCAGTGGGAACCACGTTGCTCCGTCGAATTTCTCCATCGAGCGCCCCATGCACGGAATCGCGTTGTCAGCCAGAGATTACCGCAAAGCGTGGAACTTGGAACGCGCGCGAATCGGTTGCAACTGAAAGCGGCAGCACCGTGCAGCATTGGGCAATCAACCTGAATCGATCTCCAGCCGTTGCTGAATGGATAGGGCACGACCAGGGTCAATGACGGCGACGCGTTTGCCGTTCCCCAGCTGCACGCCCTGCGGGCAGAGCTCAGCGAATCGGTCGCTGTGAGCGGCAGGCTCGGCACGCCAGGCAGACAGGCTCTCGATGACCAAGACTTCGTCCACTGCAAGGGCGAACAGCTGAACCGCGGATTGAACCAACAGCATTGCTGGACAACCCGTCCCGACTGCATCGCCTCCGGTGATCAAGCCCAGATCAACCACAGGGACGTCTTGCCCTCTGATCGAGACTACAAACTGGCGGTCCCGGGTTCGGGTCAGCGTCTCTGGTCCGCGTATTTCCACGGCCGACTCGACATCCACACCGAACAAATCGCAGCCCACACGCACAATCACCAGCTCCAGCAATGGCTCTGATGAGGCCTGCAGAAATGGATCATAAGGCAGGGGAACGGTCATGGTTTCTGTGGGCAAAGACCAAAGGGCGATCGCATCATGCCCTTAATGTGTCCACCGTGGCAATTCATGCCCTAGGAAATCCGAGGCGTTCAGATTGGCAGGCCAAGGGCCTCACTCTGACAAGACCTGCCCGTCGTCCGAAGACGATGGGTTAGCGGTGGCTGTAGCGTTCGTGCCGGCCATTCGCTTCATGAACTCTTCCAACCTCATCCGGCTCACCGCTTGGTGGTTCTGGCAGTGTGGGCACACCATCACACCGGCGCCTTCCAAGTCCGTCAGGCCCTCGCCCGGTGCTAGCAGCGAGGTGAGACCACAGCTGCTACAAGTGGCCTCAACAGCATGCAGACGCGCCAGAGCGCCGTCGGAGGTCAGTTCTCCATTGACAAAGCGAAGCAAAAAAAAACCGGTTTAGCCACGGGTAGGGTCCTGAAATAGGCCAGAGGCAGTCAGCGGCCTCAGCGATCTCGCAGACTTCCTGAAAGCGATACGCACGCTGCAGGATCCTTCCGCGTGCTTCCATCCGGGACGGTTCGTCGGCTGGAAGACCGAGTATCAAACTCCCTCGGGTCAGGGCGCAAGGAGCTCGGCCAACTCAATGGCGCTGATGGGTCTGGAAAGCGCGAAACCTTGAATTTCGTCACACCCAAGGCCTTGGAGCTTGGCGACCTGACCGTTCGTCTCGGCTCCTTCAGCGACGGTCGAGTAGCCCAGATCATGGGCCAGACCGACGATCGCTTGGACCTTGAGCAACGCGCGTTGGTCTTCGGAAATATCGTCTATCAGCGACTTGTCGAGCTTGAGCGTGTGAATGGGCAACTCGGTCAGGTATCCGAAATTGCTGTAGCCGCTGCCGAAGTCATCCACCGCGAGCCGAATGCCTGACGAGGCCATCCGCTTGAGTTGCTCGCCCGGCAGCGAGTTGACCCGCAGCCATTCTCCCTCGGTGATCTCGACCTCCACGTCCTGGCAATCCAACCCCTGCGCGTGGATTTTGGCCACGAGTTCATCGGCCATTCCTTGCCGCGCGACATTCCGAGCGGAGAGGTTGATGGAAAGGCTCAACGCAAGGCCAGCACGCTTCCATTGCGCCAATTGTGCCAATCCTAGGCGCAAGCGAGCGGCCCCTGGGGGCACTGGTGGCCGCGGCCACCCAGTCGCGTTACTCAATCTCCCCCGATTGGCAGCAGGAGCAGATTTATCGCCAAGGGGACATGGCCGAGCTCAAGGCCACTGGGGGCAACTGGCGTCAACAGCTGATCCACCCCGAGGACAGGCCCGCGGTGGAATTGGCCATTGCTCATGCCCCGGAGTTGGCGTCGCCGTTGGAGGTAGAACACCGCGCCTTGTTGCCAGACGGCTCCGTCCGCTGGATACAGTTGCGGGCAGTCCCGTTGATGGACAGCGAAGGCAACGTGAGCGAGTGGTTCGGTGCAGCCTCCGGCATCACCGATCGCCGCGTGGCTCAAGAGCGTTTGCAGCAGTTGACCGCAACGCTTGAAGAGCGGGTGCAGGCCGGCACTGACGAACTGATGGCGATGGAGGAACGGCTGAGACAGGGCCAGAAGATGGAGTCCCCCGGCCAACTGGCCAGCGGCATTGCCCACGACTTCAACAACATGCTCACCGGGGTCTCCATGGGCTTGGAGCTGTTGGAGATGCGCGTTGGCCAAGGCCGTTTGGAGGACCTGGGTCGCTACGTGGAGATGGCTCGAACGGGGGCCGACCGAGCTGCAGCGTTAACCCAACGACTGTTGGCGTTCTTTCGCCGGCGGACGTTGGCACCGTCGGCCATCCACGTGTCGGCCATGGTGAACAGGACGCTCCACATCCTGGCCCGCTCCATCGGGCCCTCCATTGAGATCGAGACGCGGTCGGATCAAGTGGAGGACGTCGTGCGGGTGGATGCTCCGCAGCTGGAAAACGCCCTTCTCAACCTGTGCATCAACGAGCGCGATGCGACGCCGGATGGAGGGCGCATCTCGATTGAGGCCGAGCTCTCACACGTCGATGGCGGACTGGCGGAGCGTTTGGTGCTGACGCCTGGACCCTATGTTCGCTTGTCGGTCCGAGACACGGGAACCGGCATGGACGCGAGCGTTGTTGAAAAGGTGTTCGAGCCCTTCTTCACGACCAAGCCGATCGGGTAGGGCACGGGGTGGGGCTTGCCGATCTACGTATTCACGCGCCAATCCGGCGGTCAGGTGGCGGTTGACTCCATCCCTGGGGTGGGAACCACGATGCACCTTTATTTGCCGCAAAGCACGGCTGATACCGATGACCGAATCCAGGAAACGCCCGCGCTTCCCCCAGCCACGTCGCCTGGTCGCTCGGTCCTTCTGGTAGAAGACGAGACCGCCATGCGCACGCTGGTGAAAGAGGTGCTGAGCAGTTTGGGCCACCGCGTGAAGGCGGCTGCAAACGGCAGCGACGCCCTCACTGTGCATGCCAGCGAAAAGCACTTTGATTTGCTGATTACGGACGTGGGCCTGACGGGCTCGCTCAATGGGCGGCAGGTGGCGGACGCGGGCCGGCAGCGCCGTCCGACACGCCGGTGTTATTCATCACCGGCTATGCAGCAAGCGTCGCGGTAGGAGCCGGCCAGCTTGAGTCTGGCATGGAGATACTCACCAAGCCGTTCGCCGCGGGGGAGTTGGAAAGAAGAGTGACCGAGTTGTTGCTGGAAGCCGTCAAAGCGTCGAACGAACCGTTCCCAGCAACTCCAGCAGCGTGAAAGCTTCTTGAGCAGCATAACGTCGTTTTCGAGGAAGTGTGGGTCTGCGCCGGAAACGCCCCCGTGACCGGTGACCAGCAGGACCGTCACGGAAGGGTGGCGTGCCATGGCGTGCTTGGCGAGATCGTGCCCGTTCATCCCCGGCAGGCCCACGTCGGAGATGAGGAGATCGAAGGCGGGTTGCTGTGCCAAGCGCTCCACAGCCGCTTCAGCGTCTCCGACCGCAGTGATGTCATAGCCGCTGTCTTTGAGAACGTCCTGCATCGATTCGCGGATGGCGACGTCGTGCTCTACAAGAAGGATGCGAGGGTACGAGAGGCAGTCATAGCAAACCTGGTTGATCAAAAATTCGAGGAATCATGCAGGACGGGGAGTAAAGCGCTGGTGCATCCCTGTGATGACGGCAATCACGGGAAGGCGAGGGCGCCGTCGCGCCTTGACGCGGTTTTGCCGCGAGGGCTGGATACTCAATCCCCACCCCCTCCCGCCTGGACACTCCCACTATGGCCCGATCCGCCCCCGATTTGCCGGCAGCGTCGCCCCACGCCCTTCGCGTCGAAATCATGCCGCTGGAGTGCGGTGATACCGCGGTGATCGTCGAATTTGAATCCGAACCGCCCGCGTCGTGGCGAGCTCTTCTGACGAAGAAGTTGGCAGACGTGGAGGGGCTTGAGCTGGCATCCGCCCAGTTTGAGGGGCGGGTTCTCTACGTGCTGGGTGCGGAGGGGGGTAGGGGAGGAAGCGTCCACAGGGTGAGTCAATTGTTGCGGTCTCTTCCCGGACGTCCTGGGGGCTCAAACCTGCTGGATGAGCCTGTGAGCCGGGGCGTCCCGGGGCCGGAGCAGGCTCTAGCGACGCACGCCTGAGCGCGTTGTTCAAAAGACGAGTTAAACGCCCGGCCGGAAGATAGGCCGAGCTCGGTTCGATGGCGCTAGCATCGCAGATTGATCACGCAAGGCAGCTATGTACGTTGAGGTATACCACCGGGTGGGATTTTGGGCCCGGATCACCGGGGCGGAAGGTTGGCGCTGGCGGCTGGTGGCGCCACGCGGGCATGTTTTGATGGCTCCCCGGGAGACGTTCGCCAGTCGGCAGGCGTGCTTGGCGGCCTTGGCTCTGCTGCAGATCGGGCCCATTTCAGCGGTGGAGTCGGCCGGAGATGCCCCGAACGCGGTGGGCGCGGCCCCCTCACTATGTCCCGCCCTTTCAACGCCATGACGGCCACCCCAGGTTGGGCAGGTCACGGTCACATCGCCGGCATCCAATGAGGACTGGGTCTGATCCATCGGGGGGCATTTCGCTTGAGTGTGACTCCCCGCGTCGCAGGAAGGCGATCAGTTGAGGCCAGCGGCGTTCGCGTGCACACTGCTTTTGAACAGTCAGGGTTCGAGGGCCATGGGTACTTCCAAGCCGGGCAAAGATTTAGAACGGGTCACCTTGTCGGTGGGAGAGCACGTTTACACCTCCGAGATCTGGCGGCTCAGTGAAAGCCGTTGGGTTCTTCTCGCTGTCGAGGTCCATGGCGTGGGAGGGCGCTCGGATTTGAGCATCAAAGCGTCGTCGTGCCTCCATGCGTTGGACGCGGGAGAGCGGATTGCGTCTGAGATTCTCAACAACCCCTATGGCTGAATTGGCGTTGGAAGGTTCAATCGACTGAATGGATCCCAAGGACGGCAGATGAGCATTTTGAACGTGTTGCTGAGTGCCGATCACTTGGCTGTGACCGTCGATACCCTTGCGCAAGATGCTCAAACCGGGGCGCACTCAGAGGGCGCCAAGTTGCTTCTGCTGCCTCAGCACAACGCCGTCTTGGCCACGCGTGGGTCGGCCCAGTTCTTCCTAAGAATCTACGAGCTCTGTCTCCAAGCCAGTTTTCGAGCAGACTTCACGATAGAGCGGCTGTCCGGCGAGCTTGGCGGCGTGATTGATCGCCTCTGGCCAAACTACGTGAGCGCGGCGGCAGCCGCTGGCATACCCATCAGCGCTATGCACACCGAGTTGGTTTTGGGCGGCTGGTCGGCGCACGCCCAGCGCATGGTTGCCACCGCTTATGCAAAGTCCGAAGATGGCCGTCCCGCCGTGGTCCAAGCGCTGGTGGGAGGCTTGGCGTCGCCAGGAGAGCCCTTGCGGAATCAGCCAGCAGGCATGGGACGGGCGGAGTTGATGGCAGCAGGACGCTTGCAAGCCGCTTACCTCAACGGCGACAGCGAGCGGCCATTAGCGGGCGGTCGTCTGTTGGCAGCAATTCTCTCAAAGGGCCAAGCAACCGTTCTCGATCTGGGAGGTCTCTAGGGGGCAGGGCAAAGCGTCGATTTGCTCGGCCACGGACCTCAGTCCATGACGCAAGCCAAGCAGAAAGTCTGCATTGGAGCGTTGGCTGGGGAGGCACATGGATGTCGACGATCATGGGCATCAGGTGGGCCCATGCAAGGCGCACCGCGGTGGGATTGGCAGAACTGGCCACCAAAGCCCTGACCGCATACTCCAAGGCATTGGTTTCGCCCTCAGCGTTGGGCAGGCGCCTCTCGCACTCGCTCAGGCGGAGCTCCAACTTGACCAACGCCTCCGTCTCAGCCTTGTGCATACCCCTCCTCCATTGGCTGGCCACCGAATCGCGGTCTGGCAGCAGGGTGGCCCCAAGCTCAAGCGTTGGAAACCGGTGAGCGTTCCGCTTGACTGCACCGTCAATCGGCCCTTTCGGGCCAGCACACAGCGGTCCACTCTTCAATCAAGACTCGCCATGCGCGGGTGGTTAGGTTGGGGGCAAAGCTTTTCCAACCTCGCGCGTGCCACCGCCTAGCGGTTGTCACAGAGCGGGCAAGTGAGCACGGCGGCGCCGTCCAAGTCCAGCAGGCCATGCCCTGGAACCAATCGCAGTTGGCGGCCGCATTCCAGACAAGCGCAACTGATCCGCGTGACCTGCAAGAGCGAGCCGTCGGCCCGCCGCACACCCTCAACCTGATCGATGAAGAAACGTCCAATGTTGGGCATGAAGATGAACAAAAAGCTGAACAGAGCGGAATGCATATGATGCACCGCGACAACCCCACCGGAACCAGATGAGACAATTGGATTCTGAAGAATTCATCTACGGGGTCGTCCGCGCAGTCCGCACGCCAGATACCGCTGTCCGATCCCTCTATTGCCGTCGCAGGAGCATGATAAAGAGGCGGGCTGCACGGCGACAGCCTTAGGCACAGGGAAGTAACCGAGCGGCGCTGTTGGAAAGCGCTGAGCCAGTTCGTTAACCAGCAAAAGGCCAGACCGGCGGCCAGTCGGTTGCGACCACTGCTGAGGGTGTGTGTCGCGCGTTGCCCTAAAGAGGCCGCCTGCTAGGGGTGCCGATCACGACGATGCCCTGAACTGCCGGGGCGTCACCTAGGGGAGGGGGAGTCACCCCTTTGGGTTCGGCGGCGCCAACTGGGGTCAGCGCCATAGCGGAGATTTTCACGATTGTCGCGTCCATCGGACGCACGGACATCTTGCTAGGGCGAACGTCAAGCGCCAGTGAACGCGCTCGGGTCGACCCGTGCGCGAGGGCTACCCAACTTGGATGGCGGCAAGCGCGTCTTTGGTTGAGAGAGGGCAGCCATAGTGCCACCCTTGGCCAATAGCCTCTGGAGCAATCCGGTAGAGCAGCAAATCTTGCGCCTCTGATTCGACGCCTTCTGCGATGACATCCAGCCCAAGCTCACGTGCGATGCGATACATCCCTGGCAAAACGGGCCGCAGGGGGGAGTCCTCGTTGATAGCGGCCACGAACATGCGATCGATCTTGATTCCTCGAAACGGCGATTGGGCGAGGCGGGAGAAGTTGGCGCTGCCGGTCCCGAAGTCGTCGATCAAGAACCGGTATCCCAGAACAGAGAGGGCCTGCATGTTGCTCTTTGCGGCAGCGGACACGAGTTCTTCCCGCTCGGTGATCTCGATGCGAATTTGCTCTGGCAACACGCCAAAATCGTTGGTGACGCTGCCGATGTAGCGAACGACGCACTCTTGGGCCATGTCCACGGGCTCGGCATTGATGCTTACGTAGAGGTTCCTATGCTCCCTCAGCGCGGGGGCGAGATCATTCATGGCACGGGCCAGCACGTATCGAAAAAGATCAGGACTCAGGCCGAATCGGTGGGCGATGGGCACGAAGATGGCCGGCGGGATTTCATCGTCTCCCGGCGGGCGCCAGCGGCTGAGCGCTTCAAATCCCACGAGCTCCCGCGTGCCAATTCGACGCAGTGGCTGGTAGGCCAGTTCGATCTCGCTGCGCTTCAGTGCAAGCACCAACCGTTGCTGGATGGTTTGCCGAGCCGTGATTTGGTGTTTGATCAGCAAGAACGCGAGCAAAAGCCCTACCGAGGCACCCGCTGCCAGGATGGTGGTGAGCAACGCCGAGGGCAGTTCGGACACCACGTGCCTAGGGCTGGTAACGAACGCGCAAACGTCGGCCACCCGGCTGCAATGTTGAGCTTGGACGAGAGACGGGCTGCCGACGCGGCTGGTCGGGGACAAGGTGCGGAATGTAAACGATCGGTCCTTCGTTTCGATGCTGATGGAGCTGCTGCGCGCAGGGTCCAAGCTCTCGAAGGCAGACGGGGAGGACACGGTGAACGTGTCGCCTTGGGCGATCAGATTGGACCCGGTGTAGGGGGAGCCAACGAGATCCGACGCGTGCCAAAGCCGGACAGCGCCGCTGGAGAAGCGTGGGGCGGGGAGGGTGTAGGGGCGCGAGCGCCCCCAGAGAGCGCTGCAGACAAGGCGTCCGTCTCGGATGCGACCGATGTCGCTCATGTAGATGGAGCGGAACGCGATCTCCTTTAGTGAGTCGATGTCGGTGTCGGAGCAAGGCGGCTGTCCGATGCGAGAGGCTTGTTCGGCCGCTACGCGCCGGTCACGAGATATGGCCTCCGCGCGCGTCACCGCGGCTTCCGCCACTGCCTCCGCCCCTTCCTTGTCACGCACGTAGAGGATGGCTTGGGCGACCGCGAGCATCGCCAAGAGGCACACCGCCGTGGCTCCTATTACGGTCGAGACGTAGCGACGCCGATTTTCTCGAACGCTCAAAGCAACCCCCGATCTGAAACGCGCCATCGCTTCGCTTGGCTTCTCGCCTCATTTACCTTGTTACAGGTTTATCGGCAAGCTTTCCATGAACTTCAGCCCCAGCTCCACTGGCTTGCAAGCCTCGATCGAACAACCATGCATCTGCGTCTGAACTGTACAGCAATAGGCCGTGAGCCCGGCGATCGCCAGCATTGACACCTGCGGCGTCTGTTACGAAGATCAATACGGTTGCACGGATGGCGCAAGCGGGCACTTGGTAGCGCCTAGGCTTGCGAGAGCACGCCTGCGCTCTCCGTCAGACACGCCATGCCCTTGTGCTATGGTGCAAGGTGCGGACGGGACGGCTGTCGGCAGCGTCGGGTGGGCGATGGCGCTTTCTGTGCGGTCATGGGCGCGCTAGGTTGCTCTTTGATCAGCCAAGCGAGGAAGGCAAGGCGGTCCGGGAGAATTTCAGGTCGAACGCCCAAGCGCAAATTGCACTCGAATTCGTCGAAGTAAGCCATTCCAGCCGAGAACTCCGCGTTGTTCGGTCGCATCGATTTGGCACTGGCGATTGGATCATCCACGGTCCCGCAGCAACACGCCTTCAGCATCTCCATCAGCTGGGACTTACCCAGCTTGGTGAGTCCAAACTGGGCTGGCTTGCCCGGCTGGAACCAGACCAGGTCTTGATCACACAACGCCGTCAGCCTCGCTGGCGAGGGACGAAACCCCTGGGCAGCCATGCACAGGTCTGCGAACTGATCAAGATGAACGGTCATAGCAGTGGTCGTCTTTGCTCATGAAAGGCCTTTTTTCACTGTGATCCCCTGCGATCGAAGGCGCAAGCCTCTATGCGTTCAGCGTTGGCCGAGGCTTCGACCGTCTTTAGGGGCGGCGGCGGCCCTCAAACCGCTCGAGCGCTCCCTTGCTGGCGCACCCGTCCAGGGAGCCCCGAGGTGGGACCGGGAAGCCCATTGGCCGATGATCGCCAAGGTTCGGCCGGCAGGTTCATGCTCAACGCCCTGCCAGTCAACGGGGTGGTCGCGCTCCGCCTCCCGGAGCCCAAAGACGCCTGAACCCCACGGGGCCCTTCGGGGTCCCTTTCATTTCCTAAGAGAGAACGCCCGTGACGACCATCAACGCCCAGTGGTGCACCGCCTTCAACGCCGCTCTGCAAGCGCACTTCGCCCTCCCCATCCAGAACGCGGGGCTCACCGACACCGAGTTGTCCCGCTACAGCGACCTGCAGCCCAAAGAGGCTGCCCTCACCTTTGGCGAAGACCACGATCTGGAGCGCGTGGATCGCGGGTGGTTTGGCTAGCCGCTTTGGCTGCCATGCCATGCCAGACAAACGCCACTGGGACCAACTCGGCTCGGGCAGACTGTGAGGGGTGTCACGCAATCGGTAAACTGTGCCCGCGCCAAGGTAGGCGCTATCAGGGGCACCATGAAAAAGTTCGTTCTTCCTCTCGGCATCTTGCTGCTGTCAGGCTGCGCCACGTTTGCGCCAGCGCCGCCGCGGCAGGTGGCTTTGACCACCACTTTCGATCCCAGCGAAGTTGCTTGGTTCTCTGAGAAAGGCACTGGCGCCATCAACGGCCAAGCCTTCTTCCAAACCCGGGGTGGTCAGCCCAGAACCTGCGCGGGGTTGGAAGTCTCCTTGCAGCCCAAGTCCGGCTATGGTCGCGAGCGCCTGCTCGCGCTTTACGGCAGTGCCGAGAGCGGGTATACCACCGTGGGTTCGGCCAACGTGCAGTTCATCCCTGACAGCGCCGATTACAAGCAGGCGCGTAAGACATCGGTTTGCGACGCCCAAGGCAATTTCAGTTTTACTGGGCTGCCTGCAGGAGAATATTTCCTGACCACCGGCATCATGTGGTCCGTTCCCGGTCAAGAGTTCATGCCTCCGCAGGGTGGGCTTTTGATGCAAAGCGTCAAGCTCTCGGATGGGGAATCCACGCGAGTCATCATGACCCGTTGAGGTTGGCCGCCGCAAAAACACCACGCCTTCAGCCGGCAGGTGAGTGAAGTGGACTGAGTGGGGGGGCATTGCGTGCCCCCCGAGTCAGTCAGCCAAGAAAGTTGGATGCTCGGTCGCGCCCTTGCCCAAGGGCATTGAATTGTTGAGTCAACGCCTGCAGCCCCTGCTGCAAGGTCGTGTTGTAGGTGAGCGTCTGGTGGCCGGCATGGGCGTCGGCCATTCCCGCGAGAGCCATGTTCCAAGCGACAGGCAGTAGTTGGGGGCTCGGGTGGCTGGCAATGATCGTTCGCAGCCCATACTCCAACGCCTTGAGATATCCGCGATGGGCTTCCAGATCGACTTCGCAGGCATCCAATCGCGCTGCCAGGTCTTCTAGGGTTTGGGCCATGATCGGGCTCGACAGGGGGGAGATGAGGCCCGATAGTGGCAGAAAGCCGCCAGACTTTTGCGATGAGCATCCTCAACGTTCTGCTGAGTGCCAACCAGCTGGTTGTGACCGTGGACACATGGGCCGAAAACGCGCACAGCGGACAAGCTTCGGCGGGAGCCAAACTGCTCCTCATTCCCCAGCACCAACTGTTGCTGGCGACCCGTGGGTCAGCCCAGTTCTTCCTTCGCATCTACCAACTGTGCCTGGAGGCAAGTTTTCGGGCCGATTTCACGATGGAGCAACTGAGTGCTGAGCTCGGGCTCGTGATCGATCAGCTTTGGCCCAACTACATGAAGGCCGTTGCCGAGGCTGGGTTGCCGGCGGAACACTGCACCACGGAGTTGGTCTTGGGTGGTTGGTCGCCCAAGAACGGCCGGATGATGGCCACGGCCTATGCCAAGCACGACTTGACCGTTCCAGCGGTTGTCCAGCCCATAGGAGGACAGCTGGCGTCGCCCGGCGATCCGCTCAGGGAGCGGCCGCCCAGCATGGCCACCCAGGAGCTGCTGGTGGCAGCGCAGCTCCAGGCTCGATACCTCAACGCCAGCATGAGGCGGACCGTCGCCGGCGGACGGTTGCTATTGGGCTTTTTGAAGCCTGGCCAGGCGGTGGTCAAAGACTTGGGCCCGATTTAGCCCTGCCAATTTCGTCAGTCGAACCGTTCAAAGCAATGCCCCAGTCGAGCGCCGGCTGACGGGCAAGTGCAGCCGCGCCTGCAGCGTGATCGGGCTTTTCTCCCAATTTTTAGCTTTAGTCAAAATAACCCCCTTGTGGGTTTCGCGTGTCGGTGTATCCCAAACGTATGACGTTCGCGATGCGTGCGTCTGACACCGACCAACGAAACGAAAGGGGGGAACATGTTCATTGGATTCAGACTGACGAAGCGGCTTGTCGTCAACGCCGTGGTTGTCCTGGTGCTGGCGCGATTGCTGTTTATGGGCATGGACGGCTTGGACCGGTTTTCCGACACGTGGAACCGCACCTTTGGGGCGAGCATGCCCAACGCCAGCGGGTTGCGCGGCGCCGTCAACGGCGCACGCCAGGTTTTCCCGTCTGGGTTGGACGAGTATGCGCGCCAGGCCGAACGGGACGCGGCCCAAAGCACCTCGCTGTTGGACGTGTTTGCCAGCGTGTTCGGACGCGTGAAAAACGAGGAGGTCATGTTGCCCTCCACCATCAATTCCGCTGGAGGGGAGGGCTCGATCTATGACCGCTATGACCATTGATTTTGAGTGGCTGTCCATCCTCTCCGGGTGGTCCTTGCTCAACGACAGCGCGGCGCTGCTGCGCACCCCCGGCCAACGCTGGGCGGGCTTGGAGGGATTGCTCATCGGCTACGGCCTCATCGCTGGACAGTGGTTCGTCCTGGCCACCATGGCAGGGGCGCTGGCATGACCACCGTGGGCGCGGTGTTGGCCGCCGTCCTGGCTGCAGCGTTCCTGGCCACCGTGTTGGGCCTGGCTGGCATCTTCTGGGTCAATGCACGGCACGCCAGCGGGGCGCTTCGTGTGCGTTACCGCTTGCGTGCCCAAATCCTGGCTGGGCTAGTGCTGGCGTGGGTGCTCACCCTGGCGAGGCTGTCCACGTGAGCCGGCCACCTTACGTGCAGATGGCCGTCCGCGTGCCACAGGAGCTGAAAGACCGGCTGGAACAGGCGGCAGCCCGGGAGGGGCTGCATGTCAGCGAGATGGTTCGCTTGTTGCTTTGCGAGGGATTGGCGCGCCGTGCGGCGATCAACGGGCAGGGGTCTTCACGATCCGGTGGTTTCGCAGCGGCCGAATAAAGTTGGCCGGTGTGGACTTGTCCAACGGTTGGGCGCGCACTTGGTATTGCCCGCTCTCGCACAAGCGCAACAGCTCAGCTTCGTCGTGGATCTCGCGCTGGCCATCCTTGGTGTTGCCCATTTTGGCCACCCGGAACGCCACGTTTCCCGTGTCTCGGTCCCTCATCCGCACCGCGACGATCACCCTTCCATCGTGGCGAACCAGGTGGAAGGCTCGGGCAAAACGGTCGCCGTTGGACGCCCTAGCTGGTGAAATCGGGTCAGGCGGCGTGGCACGCTGGATCGGTGCCGGTGCCGGGCGAGGCGGAGCTGAAAGGGGCTGCGCTGGGGCCTTGTGACCCAACGCTTGGCGCGCCAGCTGCTTCTTGCGGCCCGGTTCGGTGGCGGTGTCACCGTCGATCCAGGCTTGAAAGGTCCCGTTGGCCGGGCTGGGGTGCGACGCAAACACCCATGTCCGGCCTTGGGCGCTGAAGGCTACCTCGTTGATTTCTTGGAAGTCGTTGAATTGCTGGCGCATGAGCGCCTTGACCCCCTTCATGTAGGCATCGGTGGTCCCCAACAAGACCACGCGCTCCACACTGTCAGGCAACGGGTCCAGGTGGCGTGCCACGCATGTTTTCATGGCTTCCAAAGGCAACGACGAACGCATGGCCTTGGGCATGATGGTGCCACTGCTGACCAGCTTGCCGTTGTCCATCACCGACAACCCGCAGCGCACCAAGGAGGCGGCGCCCATGTGGCGGCTTTCGGCGGTCAGGGCGTCGTTGATCGTTTGCCCACCCAGATCGATCCCAAGCTCGTGCAATACAGCTGCGAGGCGAGGGCGCATAGCACCCGCGAAGGCGACCCCATCGAAGCTCCCGTGTTGGGCGGCGGCAATTTGGGTGGCCCCCTTGGAAAACCCCAGGACCAAGGTTTTAGGGACGCTGGTTCCCCAGTAGCCGGGATTGGCACGGAGGTGCCAGCCTCCCTCCACACGCACATCAAGTCCTGGTGCATGGCATGCGCGGCACGCCTGCCAGCCATGGTGAGTTGTCATGGGGCCTCCGCAGGATCCTTGAAGGCCCATACAGTTAAAGCACGTGCGAGCGGTATGCAAGAGCTTTTTGTCGGCTAAATGTGGCGGAAAAATGGGATGGCATGGGATGGCGTGCAATAGCTGCGTGGCAGCACGGTGTGGAGTAGCCTGACACCATCATACGAAGGTCAATGGCATGGATGATCCGGCTGAGTTGAACATGGAAGCGTGGCCGGCTGAGGTGGCCTTCGTGCCCTACGTCGGCCGCGGCTACTGGAAGGGAGTTGAAGGGCGCCGCGTCTTGCTACTGGGCGAGTCCCACTACCGGGAGGCTGGGTGGACCGACGACCCCGTTATCACTCGTCCATTCACCCGCGAGACGTTCGGCGACATGGAGACTTGCAAGAGGACAGGTGGTGGCAAGTTCTTTGATGAGCTGGATCGCCTGCTGACTGGTCAAAGCAGCCCAAATGTTGTGGATGCCGCCCACGCCTGGCAGCACGTCGCATTTTGCAACTTGTCCCAGCGCTTTGCCGGCAAGAGAGCTGGACACCGTCCGTCAGGAACCGACTTCAGTCAAGGCGGGAAGTTGTTGGTAGAGGTGATCCTCCCTCTGCTCCGGCCAGAGGTGATTCTGGTGCTCGGCCGCACCGCTTGGCGAATGTTCGATCACGGGAAGCGGTCGGACCAGCCTACCTTCCAGGCTCGCCATGCCAACTCCGAGGGCAGGAGGCGGCGCTATCTGGAGGAGCGCCACGTATGGTCTCTCGATTATGGCAACGGGGGGGGCGTGGATGACTTGGGTCTACCATCCATCTTGGAACGTAGATTGCTGGGAAGATCGTGCCGCAGCTCTGAGGCATCTTTTGAAATACGCGAATGAAGGGCAAAGGATATGACGCACAATTCGTTGAAGGATGCGATCCGCGATGCGCTGGAGCCGCGTGCTGCCACGCGGCAGCCCACGGCGTTGGACATCGCACAGGAGGCCAGAGAGGCCAAGGCCAGCCTGGAATCGAACATGTCCTGCATGGCCCGCATCACTGTTCCCGCCGGCAGCGAGCGTCACCGGGCGGCTTTCCAACTGTTGAGGGCCTCGATGGACTACGGGCGTGCGTTGCTGTTCCTGTTGGAAACCCATCCCATCGATCTTCCAGCGGTGGCCTTGGCAATGCACCGCTCCCAGATTGAGCAATTCCTGCGGGCGGTGTTTGTCCAGTTCCTTGCCGACGACGAACAGCTGGCGGACTTTCTCCAGGAAGATCGGGGCCCTCGAAGGAAAAACGAGAAAGGAAAGTGGGTGGCTATTGCCCTCAAAGACCTGGCCGCGGACGTGGAGCAGGCCATTGCACGCATCGGGCAGGACGATGAGCCTCAGAAGCTGGCTCGGACGGTGACCAATTCGTGGGACCCTCTTTGCGGGCTGGTCCATGGCGGGAAGGCCATTCGGGTGATGTATCAAGATCCCAATGGACAGATCGGGGCGCACGTGCCGGCAGCCATTCTGTTTCAGACCACCGTCAACGCGGTGGCCACCACCAACTTGTGCGTCATTGCAGCACTGACGGCGGTTGGGGTTGGGGCCTTTGAGGAAAGCCCCGTTGTTGAGCAGTGCGCCAGCGGGATGTTGCACTACATGCAACGGAGGAAAGCCCGCATGGAAGAGCTGGCCTGGCCGCCTTAAAGGACCGGACGCGTATTGTCGTGCCGCTCTGTATCCCCACCAACGATCGCTGGCGGGGAGAGTTGCAATCGGAGGTCTGCGAATCCTCGGTTTAGGCGGCGTGCCTTCTGGCCAAGGGATTCCCAGGTTGAGTCTGCGGCGTCGGATGGAGGCTTTTCGTTGAGGATCAGCTGGGCCGATGCCTTGAATCTCTCAAGAAGTGCTGCTTCATGCCCCGGTGGGTCCAGTTCAACGCGGTTGCGGGCCTCCGCTGCGTTGAGCTCCAGCATGTTCAGTTCGATCAGTGTGGCCATGGCAATGGCGGACCGGGTGGGCTCCGTCCTATTGCGGCGGCAGAGGTGGGTGATCCATGTCCACATGGGGTCGATTCGTCCTTGTTCGCCGATGCCCTAATCCTTGACGGGCGGTAACAGTTGCTCGATGAGTGCGTTGCGCTTCTTCGCCGGCAGCTCACCCAAAACGCCCAGCAGTTCGGCAAAACGTTCCTGCTGGGCCACGCTCTGCTCGCCCAAAGCCAAGATCGCATCGGCCATCGCTGGGCTGGTCGCCAAGAGATAGGCCGGGGGCACCTCCAAGGCCTGGGCCAGCTCGAAGAGGGCTTCCAGGCTGATCGACATGCCCTCGGATTCATACCGAGAGATGCGGGCCGACGCAGCGTCCTTGTCCATCCCCATCCGCACTCCGACCTCGCGTTGGCTAAAGCCCCGCAGGACGCGGGCTTGGCGCAAACGCGCGGCAACCACGGCTCGGGGAGCGGGCGGGGCGGCAGTCACGGGCTGAACGGATGCAATGCAGGCATGCGGACAGGATGACCCAGAGGCTACGCCCCGGGTAGACTCTACGTGCCACGTAAGTTGGCCGCAAGATCCCAAATCTATTGGTGGGAACAGGGGGTTCCATGAAGAGGGTCAGAAGAACCGTGCTGATCGGGGCGTTTGCCCTGACTGCAGCGGCTGGAGCGCAGGCACAATCGAGGGCCGGATCGGACCTGCTTCGCCACATCGGCCGAGCCATCCAAGGCACGCCGAAGGTGGTCAGCGATAGGTCGCGGAGCCCTTACCTTGAGCCGCCTGGGACCTACTGGGACCTGGATCAGGAAGGCTTGGAAGGGGTTCAACACCTGCGGGCCGGAGTGACGGCTGTCGGAGGCGGGGGCGTGGACACCTGCGACATGCAGCTGCTGGCAATGGCCCATTCGGCCTATCGGATCGACGCCGACAAGCGCCAGTGGTGCCTGAGGCAATGGTGGCTGATGGACACGAAGGCCCACGGCGCCAACGGTGTCTCGGGCAATGATCCGGCTGCCATCGAGCGCCGTTATGGCCCGGCCTTCGACGCGCGCCTGCAGCGCTTCAAGGCCATCCGACGGTTTGCGATTCGTCCCACGTTCCAAGCGCTGGGCGATGTCGCCTATCGGGCCGACCGTGGCGTGCTGGAAGGATTCATCCCGATGCCTCAGGTGTCCGCGGCGGGACAAAGCGTCACCGGCAAGGGCTTTGTGCCGTGGGTTCACCGCACCTCCACGGGGGTGTCCAGCCCACCCAACGCCGGCCGCTTCCATCTGCTCATCCGAATGGACGCCCAAGAGGCCGCGAACTTGGCGCGACAAGGTCGCAGCTACCGCGACGATTTGGTGGTGTTCTCCGTCAACCGGGTCTGGGTGGAGGGAACGGTGCCAAAGATGGACGTGACGATAGAGAGGGTTCGGCTCGGATACCGCGATGAAACGATCGACGTTGATTTGACCCATACGCAAGGAGCTCCGGCATGAAAGCAACCCTCGTTTCCCTCGGCCTGATCACCGCAGGGTTGGCTGCCTGCAGCAGCAAAGCTGATCTTCCCACCATCGAACAAGTCGCCCACGCTTACGAGGCGCATGCCAATGCCAACCTCTCCAGTGAAATGGGCCAACGAATCGAGGTCCGGGGTTGGAAAGACCTCACCGCGGATTGCACCTCAACTGGTCCCCAGCGTGCCACGTGCGTGACCGGTGGAACGTTGGACGTGGTCGGGTTCCAGGGCGGGCAGCAGTTGAAGCCCGATCCCGTCCCCGTGCCGCCGGCTTACGACTTCGTCTTTGAGAAGCAGCCCACCGGCTGGGTGCCGGCCGGAGCCCAGAAGAAGGGCTGACCTTGCCAAGGACCGGAATCGCGGTATGCATTGAGGAACACCACTTTAAGGAGGTCCCATGTCTTACAACGCTCACCACACCCCCGGCGGTCACATGCAGTGGGGCTTGTTGGCCCCCGCCACTGTGATCCTTGGGGGAGCGGGCTTGCTGTTTCTTGCCGGGGCCCAAGAGATCGGCCAGAACGAGGGCTACGGCTGGCAGGCCGGCCTGGCAGCCGCTGGTGGGGCAGCCGTGCTGCTCTTGCTGGCGATTCTCTACGTGTTGAACTGGCGAGCGGCCCGCGTGCGCGCGGCAAGGGCCAGCGGGCTCCCGGTTTCGCCGCCCAAAGGTGGCTTTGGAAAGGGCGCCCTGGTGGGCTTGCTCGTCGTCGTTGCCCTGCAGCTGGCCAGCGTTGCTGTGGGCCTGCTCTACCCGGGGTTGGAGGAGAGCGAGCGAAACTTCTTCACCTCCGTGCCCCCGATGGCTCTGACGGCGCTCATGCCGGTGGCCCTCATCGTCGGTGGCATCGCAGGCAAGCTTTGGCGCTCCACCAGCCTGTAAGATCAATCCATGTCCTTTGGGGCCCCCGCGAGGGGGCCTTTTTTTGTGCCAAGAAAAGCTCAGTGCCGCCACCGGTCGCTTCGCGCCGGCTTCTGTAAAAGCGGGGGTAGGAAAAGAGCGGATGACGCCTTCGGCGCGATAAGTGATGTTAGGAAAAGCTGCGGCCTTAGCTCCGCAGTTTTTGATTTTAGTCAATATTTTGTCCACCAGAACCGTGGACAAATTTTCAGGGCGATCTACCTTGGATACATGGGAAGGCAATAGTGCCAACCGACAAACAAGGATCTCGCCATGAACCACACGATGCTCATCACAAACGACACCATCACCGTCAAGGAAGCTCACGAAGCTGCGCATGCCGCTGCCAGCACTTTGTTTGACCAGTTGTCTGGGTATACCTATTCGACCGGCGCGGCGGGCTATCCCGCGTTCCAGTCTTCCGCTGAAGACGCATTGCTGGCTTTCCTGCTGAACCGCAATTGGGCAGAGCTGGGACGCGAAGACGACGAGCTGCTGGCTGAGCAAACCGTCTCTGTCAATGTGCAGCGTCAAGAGGACGGGGAGCTCCTCTATGAAGTGGGGCTCGACATCGAAGGGTCGGATTACGGCACCAATTGCAAGGTCAAAGACCTGGCGACGCTGAACGAATGGTTCGATGAAGAATGGATCGACGTGGAGTGCGCGGAGTGAGACGTGCTGACAAAAGAATACTCGCGTAAGAACAACCAATGTCCTTTAAGGCCCCCGCCAGGGGGCTTTTTTTTTGAAAAAAACAAAGCCCAGAGCCACTGCCGGTCGCTTCGCGCCGGCTTCTGTAAAAGCGGGGGTGGGAAAGGAGCAGGTGACGCCTTCGGCGCGAGAAGTGATGTTAGGAAAAAGTGCGGCCTCAGTGTCGCAGTTTTTGCTTTTAGTCAAGATTTTGTCCGCTACAGTCGTGGACAAAACTCCAGTGCGATCTACCTTGAATTTGTGGATGGGCAATCGCGCCTTCCGAAAACCACCAAGGAAATCGACATGAAAATTCATCACCTCGTCAGCGACGGAAACCAAGCGGTCGCCATCACGCAATCGGCATCGAGTGGTGGTGGTTACGCGCACCCGGTGAAGCTCTCCGCCATTCGCTTCAACGTGCAAGACGCTGAAGCGGCGCTTGGCGAGCTCAACAAGTCTGGCCACCGTCACGAGAAGGCGTTCGAAGTGATCGAGCGTTGGGACGTCGATGCTCGCAACCAAGGGCCAAAGTCAAAGTTCGGTCGAACCCTTGCCGCCCTTGTGGACGAAGCGCAGGGCCACTTGAAGGGGCCGGTGATCTACGAAGCCAAAAGCATGCAGGAGGACACCGCGCGTGCGCTCAACGCCGCAGCGAAGCAAGCCAGGCTTTCGCAGGTCCTTCCTGCTACAGGTGGCCCGAGCATGATCATCGGTGGGGAAGTGTGGAACCCGCGCCAAGAGGCCCAGAGCCAAGCGCCAGCTCCGGCGGCGGCCCTGGAACCTCCCCGTCAGCGCGTGCGTCTGTGACCGCCGTCCAAGGAAAGAGAAGTGCTTAAACCCGTCCGTTCCCCAGACTTGGCCACCCTTCCGTCCTCCCGGGGCTACTCCCGTGATCTGGAGCGCTTGCAGGCGGCCGCCGCGCGCGTGCAGGTCACGCGAAACGAAGCCGTGCGCCAAGTGCTCGCCATGTATGCCGCCAAACCTTACCCACTGAGCAAGCGTCGGCTGGGTGGGGAACGGGACGTGCGGCTGGCCTACCTTCCGCTGCAGCGCAGCGTCTTGGAGGCGGTGGAGCAGGGCGCGGTGAACGCTGGGATTTCCACCGCAGAAGCGGTGCGCCAGATCATCCGAGACTACGTCCAAGGACATCTCATTCGGAACCAGGTTCGGGGCAGCCGCCATGGCTGACCGCCACCCACCACCGCCAGGAAGTCCGAGCGCTGAGCTGATTCACGCGTGCGTCGAGGGAAGCCTTTTCGGCGCTCTACAGGCCCTGCGGCAGGGCGCCAACCCCAACGCGTGGCGCCTCAACGAAGGTCCCGCGCTCCATTCCGCACTTGCCTGGCCCCGCATCGTCGAAGCCCTCCTGCAAGCTGGTGCGCACCCTCAAGAGAGGAACCACTGGTGCGAGCGCCCGCTGGAAAAGCTGGCGGCGGACTACCAGCTGAGCGACGACGCCGACGAGCGCAGCCGACTTGAACAGACGGCGTTGCTGCTGTTGCGGCTGGGCGGCAACCCTCACCGGGGCAGCCCGTTCTGGAACACGCCATCGCTGAAGGCGGCGATGCCGCACGTGGTGGCCACGGTGGAAGCCGAACAACGTGCTGTCCACCTGCAGCATGCATGGGCAGCCCGGGGAAGTGTCAGTGCAAAGCGGGCAAGGCTGTAGAGCCAACGGCCCAACGCCGCCACCGGTCGCTGCGCGCCGGCATCTGTAGAAGCAGCGGTGGAAAAGAGCAGGTGACGCCTTCGGCGCGAGAAGGGATGTTAGGAATAACTGCGGCCTTAGCTCCGCAGTTTTTACTTTTTGTCAAGATTCTGTCCACTACAACCGTGGACAAATTTCCAGGGCGGTCTACGTTGGGATCAGGAAGAACGCAACGCTCTACCCACCGACTGGAACCGCCGACATGACCCTTTCTCTTCTCGCCATCGCTGCCCCCATCGCCCTTCCTTTCAGCGTTAGGTTGGCCCAGCGCCTTGAACGCTGCATCGATCGTGCCCTTTGGGCGCACTGAGGGAAACGCCATGACCACGCGTGCCGCCCGCCACCGCTATTACGCATACGAGCGCCGCGATGGTTCTGTGTGTTACCTGCCAAAACTGTTGCACGAGGGGATTCAGCGCTACCCACGAACGATTGCGCACTACCACCTGGTGCAGTGGCTGGGAGTGTCCAAGTTGCTCAGCAAAGACGAATACAAGCAAATGGCGTGGCTGGGTTCACAGCGGGGCACGCTCCGAAACACCCATGATTCAGCGCAGGCTCGTCTCACCGGCTGACACCCAGGCAGGGCAAAATGGCTCCATGACCCACGCTGCCCCTCCATCCACCCTTCAGGCTCCGGCCTACGGCCTGCTGCTCGGCCACACCGAGTGCCATTTCTGCCACGCCCCGACCCCCACCGCCGCGATCTGGGTGCCCTCGCTCGAGGAGCACGACGACGAGGGTCTGGTGGATCAGGGGGAGGGTGCCGTGTTGCGCTACATCGAGCGTTTGGACGAGGACACTGTCGCTTTCGTGGCGGGCCACGCGCCCTGGCTTCGTTTCGCCACTACTCGAACGTCAGGGCAAACCTACCTGGCCCATCACTGCACCACCTGTGGGGCCCTTCAAGGGGACCACTTCGTGTTCTCGCCGGATGGTCCTTACTGGCCCCAGAGCGACGTCGAGCTTGCACGCCTGACGTTTGTCCAGGGCCTTGGCCCGCTCACCGCCCAAGCATCGGCAGGGCAGAGCACCTGGATGGACCGGGTCCCTCTGGCCTGCGCCCAGGCCTGACGGTATTCCCAAGTTCAACGCCGAATCGGTGTGCCGCCCGCGGCACCTCATTCAAGCCCTGTGCGCTGCGCGCGGCCCCAACGCCCGGCTTCTCCGGTCAAGGGCCATTCCAGGGCCCGTGTCCTCGCTTCGCTGCGGGCCGCGCCAGCCCTTCCATTTCCTCCCTTGACCGCGCCGAGCGGTGGGGCGGTGGGTTTCCCATTCCAAGACATCCGCACCGGATGCCCTGGACCGGGCCATTACTCACCAAGCGAGGAAACAACATGTTCGAGCCTTCCGACCTCATCCATTCCTACACCCGCGCCCAGGCGATCGAGGACGGCGTCTTAGTGGACGTGTCCGACGTGGCCAAAGAAGCCGGTTTCAAGTTGCCCGTGGCCATCACCCGCGCTGCGTGGGCACGCTACGTGGAAGTGCCCGCGGGACTGGAGGTGCGCGGCCAGTCGGTGGACGGCCGGCTCTGGGATGTGCTTTTTATGCTCCACGTCGCCATCAAGCGGCATCAGGGCAACGGTTCGGAGATCCACTACCAGCTCCACGTGGCTCTGTCCGACGCCGGCGACTGGTTGTCAAACGAAGCCCACCCGGAGGCCGGGTCTGGCCTGACGCGGTCGACCCATCGCCTTGTCACCTTGAAAGCACTGTGTGGGCCCGGGGACGCCCTGGAGCCGGTGGTCACCATCATGCTGCCCAACGAGGATTGAGAAGGGAGGGGGCAGGACATCGGCCCCCATCGTTTTCCCGTGCTGGTCCCGCCGCTACCATGGCGAGACGACAAGGGAGGAGTAGAGGATGGAAAAGTTCGATTGGTCGAAGGTGGAGTTTGCACGCACACCCTGGCGGAGCCGGGTTATCCCGGACGCGCTGCCCATCCTCATCCGGTGGGCGCAGGAGGGTGAAGCTCATTCCTACAGCGACCTGGCCCAAGAGCTGCACGACACCTTCGGACACGAGATCAAACCCCGCAAAGACCTCTACGGCACCGTCGCCGGGGGAGTGGCCCAGGCCCTGCAGTGGCTCAGCGAGCAGTGGAAGGAACCCATCCCGCCCCTCCACGCAATCGTCGTCAACAAGAACACGAAACACCCTGGCGAGGGGGCGATCACCATCTCGCCAGCTTACTTCGCGGGGAAGAAGCTGGACACCGAGGAAGAGCGCCGTGCGCACTTGCGAGAGGCGATGGAAGACGTTTTCACCTATCCCAATTGGGACCGGGTCGCCCGCGCTCTGGGAGCCACCATGCTGACCCCGTCCGCCGGGGCGGTTGAAGAGGTGGCAGCGGATGCGCCTCTTCCCCTTCCTAAAGTCCAGGAGGGGGGGCGGCCAGAGAGCGACGAGCACAAAGCGTTGAAGGCGTGGGTGGCCAGCCATCCCGAAGAGTTCGTGGACTTTGGGTACTTCCCCATGGGGAGCAACGAGAAGTTGTTGAGCTCGGGTGACCGACTGGACGCGCATTTCGATAACGGAAGACATCGCCTGGCGGTGGAAGTTAAAACCAGCAAGTGCTCGGAGGACGAACTCCAGCGAGGCGTCTATCAAGCGGTGAAATACCGCGCCGTTCTCCGGGCCGAGCAGAAGGCCATCCGCCACGTGCCCAACGGGGAGGCGGTGCTGGTGTCCACGCGCGCTCCGAACGCGGAAACCCGTGCGCTCATCAAGCGGCTGCAGGTGCGTTTCCAGCAGGTGCCGCTGGAGGCGGAGCAAGAATGAAGCCTGAGGAACTGGAACAACGTATTCGCCAAATCGATGGATTCGTTCGGGTGCTCACGCAGGAGTGCCACATCCTCGACGAGCGCCGGCACATTTTGTCCCCACTCATTCAAGACCCCGCGATCCAGGCAGGGCTCAAAGCCAAATTGGATAAGACCCCCGGCGCCAATGCGTGGAACCACTTGGCTCCGCTTCTTGGGCAAGACCTGGTGCGCGATCAGTCACGGCTTTTTCTGGACAACGATCTCAGGTCGGGTAGCCTGACCAACCTGTGGAGAAAGCTGCAAGCAGATCCAGCCATCAAGGAGCACTACCGGGAGCGCTACGGGCGCATGTTCGATCACTTCCACGACGAACCGATCAGTGACCTGCCGCCCGAAAGCTCGGCTGTTTTCCAGGAGAAGTTCAGACAGAGCGATCGGGACGAAAATTACTCGCGCTTCGATAATGGCTGGGAAAAGGTCTCCAATGAAATGGTGATCCTTTCGGCTGATCCCGTGGCAGCGAAAATCAAGACCCTACGGGACAAGCACCACGCCCACCTGGAAATGCGCAAGCTGGACGAGGAGCCTGGCGCGTTTGACATCAACACGCTTGGGTTGACCTTCAATGAGGTCTTGGCTTTTGGCGATCGCTGTCAGGCCATCGTGGCAGAGCTGGGGCTGCTGCTGACCGGGACCAGCTGGGATCCACAGCAATACGCATCGGTTCACGAAGCCCAGGGCAAGGCGATGTGGAAAACCCTGGCTGGGGTTTGACTTCGAGGCACAACAGCGAAGAGCCCAGAAGCCGCCGCAGGTGGCCAAGCCACCTGCCTTCTGAAAAGCACGCTTGGTGCGAGGGCATTGCCTCCGGTCGGTTTTGGAGATCCGAAGCTTTGCCACTTCGAACGTGAGGGATGCCCCCCGCCTTCTTTGCCGTCAGGGGCATTTGAATTCAAAGCCCACCCAGTCGCTCGCTCCCAGGTCTTGCCAGTAGAACCGCGCGCCTGGACCCACGACGCTGCACGAGCAAGCCGCCGGCCAAACCGCGGTGCCTGGGTGGTTGACGAAGCCGTAACCTGGCATCGGAGTTAAGTTGGCGCGCAGCGCGTAGACACAGGCTTCCAAAGCCGGTGTTGGGCGGGTCACGCCAGGTGGCTCTGGCGTAAACGTGGGGGTGTCGTTCGTTTCGTATTGCCAGGTGCATGCCAACGAGGTGGCTTGAAGCTCGGCCAGGGTCCGGGGAGCGTTGCAGAAGATCGCCCAGCCGTAGTGCCCTCCGTCTCCCCACGAATGCCAAGATCGCCCGGTGTATTCGGGAAACGTCGGGGGTGGTGCGTTGGGTGTGCATGTATTGGCCTCGTTGCGACGAACCCCCGTCTCCGCCCAATTTGTCCAAGTGGTGAACGTCGGGCTGGGCAGCGACCACGTGGTGGCCGGGCAGTTGTAAGACCCCATCCTGGTCCGCCGCTGCTCGGCCTGCCACGTGTGCGATCCACTTTGGCCTGCCGGGCAAGCGGCACTCGCGGCGACCCACTGGGTTTCGGCTTGTGGGAAAGGTGCTGGGCAAGCCGCGCAGGTGGTGTTGGTTTGCGTCCAAGCGTCCCACGAACCGGTGCCCGTGCATGAGAAGGTCCGCCGCTGGCCGATCGAGCCAAACTGACCTGCAGGGCATCCCACGTTGCGGGTCTCGGGAGCAGGGCACGGAGTGCAGGTGCTGCTGGTCGTGGTCCAACTGCCGGCCGTCGTGGACCCAGCCCACGCCTCGTAAACACTCGGGTCGGTTCCGCAGTGGTGACGGCGGTGTTGGAACACCTGGCCCACCTGGCCCACCTGGCCCACTGGGCAGTTGATCGTTCGGTTCTCGCTCCACTCTCGGCACGGCATCGTGGTGCTGATCGGCGGCGGCGTGACCGGCGGTGAAGTGGGCGGAGCCGGAGGCGTCACGCTCACCGGGGGAGCGGGCGGCGTGACCGGTGGGGGCGTCGTGGGCGGAACGCTTGGTGGCGGGGCGGTTGGGGGCGACACCGGCGTGGAAGGTGGCACCGGCCCCACGGGCCCCACCGGGAATCCCACGGGCGGAGAACCGGGTGGAGTGGCCGGAGGTGTTGCTGGCGGCAATACTAGAGGCGATCCGGTCCACTCGCCTCCCAACAATCCGCTGTGGTAGACGAAGACCACGCGCGATTTGTCCGCACACGTGCGGCTCAGCAATCCGACGTCGAGTTGGCCGCCGGTGTTTCGAATCACCGACACGTCCGACACCTGCGCGTCCCACACCCCGCCCGCGTTGGCCGCGACCAGGGCCACGCACGCTTGACGAGGAAGGCCGGCGTAGCTCACGGAGAACGAATCGCCGAAGCGATCCACGGTGTAAGGCTGGACGTCCACCGCGCCGCCCCACGCGTTGGTCAAAACGTTTTCCCCGGCGCCGAGCTGGGATTCAGGGGCCAATCCATCGACCACCACGGCCGTGGTGCTCACCCCGCGGAACGTCCCCACCACCCCAAAGCTGCTTTCAAGACGACGGGACAGCTCGCGCAGGTTGCGCGTCTCGCTGGCCACCTTGGACTTTGCATCGACCTGGCCAAAGAACAGGAACATCGCGCCCGTGGCGGCGGTCACGGCCCCGAGCGCAAGCAAGGCCTCGGTGAGGGTGAAGCCCAGCGCGCTGCGCACGCCCTTGGAAACGTGGGTGAGAGTGGGCGAACAACGGGGGCGGGTTGTGTGCGTCATGCACTCAGCATGCGATGCACCTGGGATTCCGCAAGCCCCTGTTTTTAGTCAAAAAAAGGTCGATTTTTCATCTTGACATTGCTCGGCGATCTGGTTGCATGAGGTCAAGTGAGTGGGTCGACCTACGCACGAACGTAGCTCCAAACAACCCAAGAGACCGCCACCATGATTGAAAGCCCCGCCAACTTGTCCCGCCTTATTGCTGGCCTTCCTTTCGCGCACATCCCTCCCACGGTTCCCGCGTTCCTGCCCGAAGGCAAACTTCGCCGGCAAGCCCGCCTGGCGCGCGAGCAACGCCACTTCGAGCGCCAGCTGCGCAAGGAGCTGAAATGGAAATGACCACAGACCGGCGTGCTCAACGGCTTCTGGATGCCATCGAGCACCGCAACCCACAGGCTTTGAAGAGAACCATTGCGGCCATCCGCGAGGCACGTCTGAAGGCGTGGAGGGGCCTGACGGCTTTCCCGTCCTTGGACCACCCGGTGGGGCCCAACGGAATCACCGCTTTCCACGTCGCTTGCATGGCGTGGCACGTGAACCAGGATGACCCGGCCAAGCGACAGTGCTACGACAAGATGGCTGGAATGCTGGCTGAAGCCGGAGCGGACGTGTTCGCGGAGTTCGGTCCGGCAAAACAACGCTGGACGATCATCGAAGCACTGCATGGCGCTGCGCCACCGTCTGTCAAAGCATGGATGGCCTCTCAGCCGTTCGATCTGCATTGCTCGGCGTCAAACACCGCCCACACGCTGCGGTGGGACTGCCGTCGTCCAGCCGCCTTGTCGGAAGGATAGAAAATAATCCAAGGGCTGAACGGCCCGAAAGGGTTGCAAAAACATGCACTTGCGCTATGGCAGCGTCGGGGTAGATTCGAGAGAAACCCCTATCTACTCACGAAAGGATGTCCTATGCGACTGTGCAACTTCTCACTCAAGGGTGGCGTCGGCCGCACGACGCTGGCCCTGAATCTAGCCGGGTGCTATGCCCGTGACCCCAGCCTGCGTGTGCTGGTCAATGACCGGGACCCCCAAGGCGGGGCCTGCGCGTTTGCCTCACTGTCGGACGAAACACCGTTCAGTGTCGGGCGATCGCGCTCCCCTGGCTTCGACGTGGAGATCACCGACACCCCGCCGCGTCTGCCGGACAACGAGGTGATTCCCGAGGCGGACCTCTACCTGGTGCCGACGTTGCTCGACGGGGCCAGCTTCCTCATCTTCCTGCGAACCGTGGATGTTCTTGAAAAGAAGGGAAAGCGTTTCCTGCCCATCGCCAACCGGGCCAACGAGAGGCGGGCAGCCCATCGACGTCGCCTGGAGCACCCCAAGATGTCGGGCGCCATGCTGGTGCGGGATCGTGCGTTGTTTGCGGACTGCTACGAGGAGGGAAAGACCGTGTTCGACGCCAACGGCCGCTGGGCCCGGGTGGCCCAGGAGGAGATCCACGCCTTGGCGGTCCGGGTGCGCGACATCCTGGCTGCTGGTGCAGGCCGGAGGGCTGCGGCATGATGGAGCTTCCCTTGGTTTCCCTCCCAGACCTACCCATGGCCACTCGCAAAGCTCCTGCCAAGAAGGCTGCCACGAAGAAGGCCGTCAAGCGCACCTTGGATGACGTCAAGGACGTGACCCATGCCAAGCCCCGCCGGGCCAGCAAATCGGCAAGCGTTCCGATTGCCCGCATCCCGGAGCACCTGTTGCTGGGGCCAGGCGACTACCCGGAGCGCAAGTCCTACTTTGACTACGACGACAGCCAGAAGGCGGGAAGCGTGGGAGGCAAGCGGGTTCACATGGTCATGCCCCGATCGGTCACCCTGCACGACTACCGCCGTCGGGAGGACGGGCTGCGCCACCACCGGGCCATGGTGACGATCCCGCCAAAGCTCCGCGAGAACATCGCCAAGCTGTTCGGCTTTGACGATTCGGAGGACGCCGGGAGTGAAGTCGCGTTGACCACCGCCATGGTGGCGCTGGCAGACTACGCGGCCGCGTCGCTCATCCAAGACAACACGCTGTTGATCGTGAGCTCGCCGGTGGACGAGCACGCGGAGGACCGCAAAGCCGCCAGGGTAGCGGTGCGGAACTTGGGGATGAGCAAGAACGGAAAGATCTACTGACCCTCACAATCAGGGGGACGAAGAAAGCGGCTATGGCCGCTTTTCTGTGTCTGTGGATCATCCCGTGGGCAGAGCAAAAGCAGCTGAAAAAGCGTCCCCTGGCGGGAGCTGGCATACGCCTACGGCGCGAAGAACCGTTGATTGAACTTCCGGATCCACGCGGAGGGCGTTCCTATCATGAGCAATGATTCGATTTGTCCGATCAGCCGGAGCTTTGGGGCGGCTCATTGGGGAAGGCTAGCAACCTCCAGTTCGGACGATTCATTGCCCGCCAGTCGCCGCCGCAGGGCCTCTTTGGACATCTTGGGCGGAGTGTCCAGCGAGAGCTTCTTTCCGTCCAACGAACGGTAGAACGGATCGTCCACCCCCGCGCTGACGTAGACGACCAGGTCCGGCCCGATCGTTAACAGGCCTGCATCGAACAACGCGTGGATGTCCTTCCGTAGCAGTAAGCCATTGCTCAAAGCATTGGTGGCTGCCCCGTTGTAGGGGACGATGTGAGCGGCGTCGATGACGCTTGCCAAGGCGGTCCCGGTGACCATGCACACGGCTCCGTAGTGAGCGACTAGGCGTTTACGAAACTCCGCTTGGCCCTCTCGGATCACCCGAAGGACTTGTTCCACCCGCTTGCCCTCGGCAACGACGGCTTCCGCCGCTGGGGGCAGTGCCTGTTCCACTGCCAACCGCCCGCTCTCCTCAAGGACGCCCTGGAGGGCTTGGATGGCGTCGTATCCAAGCAGCTCTGCTGCCGGGCGCAGCTTTGGGTCAATGCCGGATCGGTGTCGGATATGGGCCAACAGGAGGGCGGCGTCTTCGAGGTAAGTGAGCTTCTCTCGGCGCATGCTCCAGAGCTGATTCAGCTCTTCTAGGTTCCAGGTGCGCAATGCTAGCCCAAGCTCATTGGTGGACATGCGTCGGGTGAGCTGGCCCTTCCCCAAGTGTTTGCGAACCAGGTGCTCTTCGAACTCCTTTACATCTGCAGCGTCCTTGTCCGTCAAGGTGAAATGACTGATGTAGGACCTGCTGTTTTGCTCGTCCCACTTTCTCTCTCGCCGCATCTGCTTCGTCAGACGCCAATTTGCAATCCGTTCCTTGTCTGTGTCGTCCATGGTGGCTAGCTGGTCGTTTGAGGCTTGAACAATGGTAGTGGATCACGGCCGCTGAGAGCGGCCTTCCGCTTTCCGCTGGCGGGCTTTCAACCACGCAGCCGCCAGATCGTCCACGTCGGCCTGCAGCGCGGCCCGTTCCCCAGGGAGCCATGGCCTCAACGTCCCACTGGCCACCCCAGCGTCCCGGTCCGCTAAACGGCGCCGGGCATTGAGCCACTGTGCCTTGGTTTCCTCCTGACGAGTGGCTTGGCGCTGTGTCCGCATGCGAACCGCGTTGGGCTTGTCGCTGTAAGTCCGGGCATGGTCTTTGCCTTGGCTAGGCCAGGGTGTTTCGTGCGCGCCCTGTCGCCGCCGGCGGATCTGGCTCAGGCTTGGATACCGGGCCATCCACCGATTCTCAAACGTTCGATCGGGAGGGGGTGCTTCTTCTTGGGCCAGGGGGATGACCAAGGCGTGGAGGGCGATCAGTTGCCACACCGCTGATTGAAAAACATCCTCGGTCAACCGGAAGGCCACCACCTCGGGGTGTTCCAGCCATTCGCCTTGGTGCACGTTGCGCAAGAGCGCCGCCAAGTCGTTTCGCGTCAGATGGGCACGGTGGGCCAGTGGCCACCCCAGCATCCAGGTGTCCGAATGCCGTTCGGCATGAACGACGAATCGGGGGTGTTTCCAGCGCTCTTGAAGCTGGGCAAGGACGGTGGCTGGCTTGGCAAAGCGCCCTACCTCGACCAGGTGGTTATCGGAGCGCTGCAGGACAAACAGTCGGTCGGCCAGCAGGGCGTCCAGGGGTTCTGGTGGCAGCCGCTGGCTCAACTCGGGCCAGGCCAACAGGTCACGGGTGCCCCGCTCGGTGATGCAGCGCTTGCAAGCCATGCGCAGGTTCTCGGCGTCCCTTGGGCCGGCTAGGCTCAACGGAACGAGCGGTGAGAGCCCCCAGGCGTGGCGACGATCCAAGTCCAGGGGGGCGGTGCAGAAAGCGCACACAGGGCGTTCGGAACGGCGGGCCACGTCCAGCGTCCAACGGGGAGTGGCAGGCGCACGGGCGCCATGGAAGGCCAGCACGCGACGGGCAAACGCGCCCAGGTCAGCGGTGGTCATGGGAGCGCTCCTGAAACGAAAGCCGGCAAATCACCGATGGGCCAATGGCGGTGAATGGAGGTCATGGGGCGCACCCTCGCTTGACTAAAACGAAATGCGGCGAGGGCTCCGCGCTTCCCTTCCAGGGGTTCTTTGGCTCCCCACTTGTGATTCGGAAAACACGGTGGCGGTGTATCCATGGGCACTGCACACGTTTGACTAAAACCAATGTGGCTTGGGTGTCGTGGGTCGGTGCTGCGGGTGGGTGAGGGCAACCTGTCCTGGGGATCCGGGGCAATGCGAAACGGTGGGCTGAAAAACTCCACACGGACTCCTGGGGTGGGGCATCGGTGGGCGTGAGGGGTGGAAGAGCGGGAGCGTTGCGTGGGCATGGCGTGGGCGGTGGTCCTGTGGGGGCGAGGGGGCGTAGACCACCAATAGCGCAGTTGGGGCAACACGCAAGGGGCCGCCGAAAAGCAACTGCAAGAGCCCAACGTGGGTGGAAGCAGTGTCGGCAGGGGCAGAGAAGCAGGAGCCCGGACGGTTCCCCAGAGTCGTCATACACATGACGCACTGAAGTGGGAGTGCGCTTTTCGCCCAAAAATCGGCCTCACATCTGCCGGAACCTCAATGCAATCAAGGCCTGACCCTGTCACCACTGAATGGAGACAGTGTCAGTGCTTGTTAGCTCGTTTGGCCCATGTTTTTCAGGCTCCTGACGTGGGGCCTTGCCAACTCCGAGATTCGCGGTATCGGTGGAGTAGTCCAGAAACGGAGTTACTCGACCAATGGCGTTGGTTCGTCAAAACGTAAACCTCGACCGTGGGCAACTGAAACTTGCTCAGCGGCTTGCCCGTGAATCGGGCAGTGGGTTTAGCGCCTACGTGCGAGAGGCGCTGGAGCGACACAACACTTCCATGTCTGTGGCGAGTGTGCTGGAGAACTCTAACGCTCACTTGGAACAGCTCATCGACGAGTTGCGGGAAGAGAACGCGTTGTTCCGGAGTGCGCTCCAGGAAGACCTGCGGCGGCTGCGAGACGAAACGAAGGCGGAACAGGACAGCGCCATCCAGCGCTACGAAGAAGCGCTTCGCAAGGTGGTGACGGCGGCCCTCTCGCAACCCTCTCCCAAAGGTTCTGGTGCGGCCAAGGTGCCCGCAGCCGGTCCCATGACTGCTCCACGCACCTAACTTTCCCCCACAGCAGGAGATCCAACCCATGAAACGTTTTTCCCTTTCTCTCACTCTCTGCCTGGCGGCGTTCATGCCGCTTCACGTTTCCGCCCAGGCCGCCGCTGATGCGGTCCATGCCGCAGAGGACGATGGCAAGCCCAAGGCCGATAAGAGGCGCCTGTTCAAGGCCGGAGGCATCGGTTGCGTGGCCGGCGGAGCCATCGCCTTGCTCACGGGCAAGAAAGACAAGGCCTTGGGCGCTTGCGCCGCGGGTGCTGCAGTGGGTGCTTCCGCGTCCTACGTGAAGCAGCAGCGGGAACACGCCGAGCAGGCCGCCGACGCTGCCCGTGCGGCTGGCATGAAGGCCGAAGTGGTCACCAAGACCGAAACCGTGGAGGGCAAGCAGGAAGCCGTCCTGGATTCGTTGCGCTTGAACTACAACCCCACCGACATGAAGCGGTTGAACAGCGACACCCGGGCCTTCCTCGACAAGTTCGCAGGTCTGTTGAACAAGTCCAGCAACGGGTTGACGGTGGTGTTCCAAGGAGCCGACAAGGCCGCCTGCCAAGTGCCCATCGTTGAGCTGGCCAAGCGTGGCGCGCTGTCCAAGGTCACGGTGGACGACCGCTGCGGCAGCGGTGAGCCCGTGATCGTCGTTACCCCGGTGCCTGACGTCCGGTGATCTCAGTGCCCGGGTGTCGCTCGATGCTCGGGCTTCCTTCCCCCTTCCGAGGAGCCCACATGACCCCAGAAGAAAAGAACCAGAGAATCCTGAAGCGCAAGCGCGAAGAATTGCTGAAGCGTGCCAACGCAACCCCGACCGCATCGCCCACGCAAGAAGAGCGGCTGGTTTCCGACGGCATGAAAGAAAACCTGAAAGCGGCCAGTCACTGGGCTGGAGTGATCAGCAAGCGCACTGCCGAGTTGACCCAGAAGGGCGTTGCTGCCGCTGCAGAGAAGGCAAAGGAAGCCAAGGCACAGCTGGACGCGAAGCGCGCCCGGGAAGCCCAGGAACATCGTGCTGTCGAAGAGAAGCCTCAAGACGCTCCGCTCACCTTGGAGGAGGAAATGTTGGTTAGGCAACTGACGTCCGATGCAGCTGCACCGGTTCTCGTAGGAGCGGGTGATAAGGGAATGTGCACCGTTTGGGAGCTGGTTGATGAATTTGGAGAGCCCGGCGCACAGGTTGCAGATGGATTGGGTGGCCCTTCGGTGGACGCCAAGGCGTTGAGCAATGAAGATACGGCAGCCTTGGTCAAGCTGTCTCAGCAGGACGCGGTGGAAGTCCTGTCCGTTTCCGCGGGGCCTGAAGGGTCCAACCGGCCCCCGGAGGCCGCGTCACCAGAGCAGCCAGTAACTCCAATCCAACCCAGCCCCCGCTCTCGTTTGCCTTGGGTCTTGACCGGTGTGGTGGCGGTGGCATTGGTCGTGGGGGCGATCTACTTCTTGCTTGGGAAGAACAACCAAGTGCCTCCAAGCACACCGGCTCCCATGGCACCGGTTGCCACTCCAGCCGCTCCCGAGCAGTTGCCCGAGGTGGTGGAAGTCCCCGTGGTTGCGCCTGCTCCAGCAGTGCTTTCAGAACAGGCCAAGCCAGAAGCCACGATCGAGAAACCCGCACCTGTCGCCGCTCCCCCGGTATCGACGACAGCGCCAATTGCGCCCCAGCCAATGCCTTCGCCGAAACGTGCAACCGCCCCATTGCCGAGGAAGCCCCCCGCACCCGCCGCCGAACCGCGGAACGACTGGCAGCAAAAAGCCAATGCAGACCTAGACGCTTGGGCGAAGAAGTCGGGGATCGACTGATCCCCCTTGCGCATCCGCGGATTCGATCTAGAAAGAAGTGACCTACTCACGAATAAGGGGGAAGCATGTTCAAGTGGCTGTTCACGCAATACCGGGAGCCCGGAAAACTTCATTTCGGCTCAAAGTGGCTGAACGTGCACGGGCGCTTGTTCCTCGGCAGCCCTGAATCGTTTGGCATGGGCCACCTGAGCGAAGGCGTCCGCCGCACTTTCTACTACTTGCGCGCCGATCGCAGGCCTCCGGTCAGAGACGACGCCGCGTATGACGCATGGACCAAGGATCGGCTCTACGCGAGCAAGGTTGAGCAGGTCGCAGAGCGCTGGGTGGCCAAAGCGGGCTTTCTGGCGTGCGCGCCGCTTTGCTTGGTGCTTGCCGTCTTGGCGCATTGGCTTCGTTGAATTGACAGGGGAGGGAGACAGAGATGGCAGCAATCAGTTTGTTCAACGTGCTTGACTGGACGAGCGGCCTGGGGCGCAAGTTCCGCCGGAAGAGCGGCGAGCCTTGGAACGTGAAGGAAGAAATCATCGTCAGATCCGCCGAGGAGTATGAAAACCTGGTGGGGCGCTTTGACGTGACCGATCGCGTTCGCAGTCGAGAGCTCGATGTGCCAGAGGCTGACCGGGATTTCGCGCTGGAGTGCGGCGCCGTCTGGGACGAGAACGCCCAGGGGTTCAAGGTGCCCGACGGACGCAGTGAGGACGAATTCCAGGAGTGGTGGCCGAAGGTTTCGGAAGATTTGCGCGACACCCAATCGCGGATCATCACGACGAAGCTTGGACGGCGTGCCGAGGGCTTCTTGCAGGGCAACGACATGGGGCAGGGCGGCGACAGCCTGGCCACTCCCTTGATGTATCTCGCCTTCCCCGTGATCGGCGTTCTGGCGACCTTCCTAGTGAGCCTCATCGGCTGGGCAGGCTGGGCCGCGCTGCTGCTGACCATTCCATACTTCATCGCCCTCAAGCAAGGCGAGGGCATGAAGGAGGCCCTGAAAGCCCTGGTGCTGCTGCAATGGGTTCCGATGGCGCTTCAGTTCATGGTCGGCGGCAGCAAGGGCGGCACCGAGGTGGCAATGCAAGCCGGCGGCATGGCTGTGTATGCCCAGATGGCCAAGACCTACCTGTGGTGGGCCTTTGGCTTGGTCGGCATCCTGTTTGTGGTTTGCTTTGTGGCGGCGGCCTCGCACCCGCACCGGGGCGTCATTGGCGGGACAGCCGCGCGCTTCATTCAAGCGATGAAGTGGGTGGGGCTCATCTTTGCCACACTGGTGGTCGCCAAGGTCCTGCCGTTTGGCTTGGGCGAGGCGGCGCCTTACGTGCTGGCATGCATGTATGCGATGCAATACGCCGAAGGCAACTTTGTCCAAAACGCCGCCCGGCTTTACCTGCAGAACAACGACAACAACCTGGCCACCCAGGGGGCGCTGATCAACGCGCACGTCAAGGCGCGTGAACAGCAAGCTGAGGCGGCACTGCGGGACAAGACCCCGCTGATCACCATTGGGCGCGCCACGGGACACCTTTCCGACAAGGGCTATGGCTACTCGCCCGACCTGGGCACCGTGATGATGTTCTCGTGGAGGGATTGTCAGCAGGGCCTGCTCGTGTTCGGAGCCATCGGATCTGGCAAATCCTTCGCCGCGCTCAGACCCATCGCTCGTCGGTTCCGTAGAGCCGCTTTGGCGATGGCATGTGTGGCGCCAGGCCACGCAGATGCAAGGGAGCGCTTGAAGCAGCAGAAGCTTGCCGGCGGTGGCGCGCTCATCGCCGACGGCAAAGACGGGGCGATCATCTCGGACTTGGAAGGTTTGTTCGATATCGTCGTCAAACCCGGGATGCGGGTGGCGCCATACGAGGGGTTGGCGCCCGATCAGGTCGTCCGGGCATTGCGCGGTGCAGCCGGTGGGCGAGTGGACGAGAAATCCAAGCTTTGGACGGACGGCGGTGACGCGTTTCTCTACCACACCGGCATCATCCTTCGTGCGCTCGTGGATCACGAGATGGCTTACAGGTCTTGGTGTTCGGCCAAGCTGGAAGGGCTGGAGCGTGCACAGTTGGACGCGGAGTTTGAGCTGGTCAAACAGCGCAAGCTGGACGAGGACGTGGCCGAGACTGAGGCATTGCTCGAGCGCATCGCCGAGCAGATCGCCATCCATCGAATCCCTGTGAGCGACGACAGACAATGGCAATACACGCCATTCCACCACGCCAAGTTGTTGTCCATTGTGGAACGCGTGATTCCCGCCAGCCCCGCGCCTCGTGCCAATGCAAAGCTGATGGAGGTGGTGAAATACTTGGGCTTGGAAGAGGCGGACACGAGCCATGACGAAGAAGGGCGGCTGGCCTACGCGGCCTACCTGCAACAGCACCGCCTTCGTCAAGAGAGCGCTCCGCAGACCATCCACCCGGATCTCTTCCGTCCCATGTCTCAGCTGCAGAGCTCGCTGGAATGGGCGTTCCTTGAGATTCCCGCGATGCATCCGGAACAGAGGCAATCGTTCACGCTCAACTCACGAGGGCTGCTGGAGAAGCTCTTGCGAGGCGAAAAGCTGCGTGACAGCAGAACGGACATGCCATGGCACTCGATCGAGAAGGGCGAGGTGGACGTGTCCGATGCGCTCTACGGAGCCATGGTAGGCCTCTTCTTGCCCCCGACCCAATTCGGTGAAGCGGGTGAAATGATGATGCGCCTGCTCAAACAGCGGGTCATGAATGGAATCAAAGCGCGTGGTGCATTCGGCGACAAGTGGCGCGAAGTGTTGCCTGGGCAAATTGAAGTGATGTTGATGATGGACGAGGCCCACCTGCTGTTGACGGCCGATGACATCAACCTGTTCTCCGTTTCGCGCTCGCTGGGGTTGATGCCCGTGCTTGCAACGCAAGGGTTTGAGAGCTTGGTCAACGCCTTTGGGTCGGTCAACGAGGCGGAGCTGATGGCCAACACGATGCAGTCGGTGATCGCGCTAAAGTGCTCGCACAACACCCACGAATACCTGGAAAAGCGGTTCGGGCAGGCCACATTGACCACCTTCAAGCAGCGCACCCGGGGCATCGACTACCAAGGCGGTATGAACAACTGGCGCCACTCTGTGCTCAACGACCCAGATCATGCATACGCGTCCGCCTACGACAAGATGCGCATGGAAGGGGCGGGGCGGTTGACGGCTTCGCGCATCGACGCCGTGACGGGTCGCCGCTGGCGGATTGGATCGGAGGACACGCTGGGCCAAGACGAGATCGCGCGCGACATCGACATGCCCACCGGGGGCAAGCGCGAGGTGCAGCCGCTCTTCCTGCAGGAAGAATACTCCGCTCTTCTTGAGCCCCGCGGTCACGCCATCGTGGCGCTGAGCCGTGCCGGCATCAAGCGCTTCGACCTGGCGGAGCTGCTGCCCGACGCGGATTGATGCGGATAGGCGAGGGGGTTTGCCCCCTTGCCAAACCTGCGGATTGATCAACGATGAGCCTATTCACCCCAGCGGAGGAAACAAACATGAGCAACACCCTCTCCCAACCCATCGAAGAAATGACCGAGCTGCGAGCACTCCAGGCGCAGCGCAACGAGCGGCTTCTGGGCGATCGCCCACCGCCCCAGAAGGACAGCGCGGCGCGGGCAGACTTCGAGCAGAACGTGGCCCAAGACCAAGCCGCCATCGAGCAACGCCGACAGCGTGTTCTGGATTGGGCAGAGAAGGCCTCGCCCGATCAGATCGCTGCGCTCCAGGCAAAGATCCAGGAGGCCGACAAAGCCGTTCGTGATGCAAAGCCGGACGACAAGCGCGAGCAGGTGGTTCATGCGACCGTTGCGCAGTGGCGGCAGCAACGCGGGGCCCAGCGGGAGGAGAGTCCTCCCATGTTGACCCGTGAGCAGCGGATGGAGAACGGACCTGGGCGCCTGGGATACGCCGATTACGCCCGCAGTTCGTTGAAGGAGGCGGCTTTCATGAAGGACTACGCTGCAAATTACGATTGGGAGAAGCACCAAAAGCAGGCCCAGCCGAACGTCTTCCGACAGTAATCTTTACCGATGTTCAGATCTGCCCGGTTCTTCGCAGAATCGGGCATTTTTGCGTCTTGACGTCCAGTTTTATGGTGCTTTACTGGTTAAGTAACGAGTAGGTAGACCTACTCATACAAACCCCAGGGAGAGCCACCATGTCCACGTTGTTCAATGCCCTCAAAGACTTCGCTTTCGAGAACGCGGTCCCACTGCTGACCGGCTTGTTCCTGCTGATCGCGGCCTTCGCAACGGCTGTCCTCGCCTACCCTCCGGCCGTTCCGGTTCTGCTCAAGGTAATGGCCATAGCGGCGGTGGGCTTTGTGACCATCGGGGTGGTGGTCCAGAGTTCCTTCCGGTGAGCAGGCGGCGCTGGCTCAAGCTGCGCGCGCGGTGCAGGAAGCGTTGGCGCCGGTTTGACTGGGAGGGGTTTGATCTCTGGTTCTATCCCGCGCTGATTTTCTACATGTTGGGTTGGGTCGTCTTTGGCCCGCCCGACAGCGTTTAACCCGTTAGCCCACTAATTCACCAGCGATCGAGCTGGACCTTTCCGATGAGGCACATCGGCTTACCACTGCAGGAGGACCCGATGAATATCAACAACACCAACTTCCACCGTTTTCCCGACGTTGCTCCCGAGCATTTGAGTTCTTTCGCCTTGGTCGGCGGGTATGTGGATTCCCAGGTTCTGGCTGGAAGGAGCTTGGACGGTGTGCTTCAGGAACTGGACAGCAGTAGCCCAGGGCAGAAGCTCTGGCATGACACAGAGATTCTTCGGCATTTCAGTGTTGCGGTGGCTACTCGCCTCAACAGCTAACACGTTCTCTTGACGGTCGCGGATTCGGCTTTACAACAATGGAGATGGACATCCAAGAATCTCTGTTGCGCCTCTTGCGTCCCCTGGGCCTCCAACGAGCGGAGGCCTTGGCGGGCGCGCTCGCGCGCGAAGCCGGCGCGTCCAAAGGCCTTCACGATTCGCAAGTGTTGGCGCGTGCCCACGCCCTGAGCGTTGCCCCTGTCGAGGGTCGATTGGGCGATCTGGTTTGGCAGGTGCGCCAGCGGGAGCACGATGGGGCACCGCAAGTGGACCTGCGTTGGGGCTTGCATCGGCTGGGGTTGGACGCACCCTCACGGGCCTCCACCCGGGACCTGGTGCGTGCTTACGAGAGGCGCTTGGCAGACCGTAACGAACCGATGGTTTACAGCACCCTGGCAGAGAGGGTGGCTGGGTCCATGGCTGAGCACACCTCGCTCTTCCAAGGCATGGCGATGGCGGTAGAGGAGGCGCGGGCTCGGCGGTCGGACGCAAACCGGTTGCGGGAGAACGCACCGTGGCAGGGCTGGCTCGTGGGGGCGTCCCGGGCGGGCCACGAAGCAGCACTGCTGGCCTGCATCGGCATGGGCGCAGACGCCCGGCTGCCCGATGCCAGCGGCAACACACCACTGCATCATGCGGCCCGGTTTGGTCACTTCTCGCTGGTCACGCCTCTGGTCGAAGCCGGCGCCGACGTGGCGGCCCTCAACGCCCACGGGTGGGCGCCGCTCCACCTTGCCGCCCTCCACAAGCACGCCCGGGCCTGCCTCCACCTGATGGCCCACGGCGCCAATCCTGAGCAGCCAGGGTGGCGGGGGCGGACCCCAACGCGCATGCACCGACATGAGCAAACCCAAGCCCTTTGACGCGCTGGGCGACGTGCCCGGCAGCGTTGCGCCTTCCCAGCCGGTCCGATACTGGCACCGCGCCGTTCTTGCCGGTGCATTCGTTTTTGGCTTGGCCTACGTGGGGAGCATGGGCGTTGCCTGGCTCATCCCGAATCCCGATGGCTCGCTCATCCGCTTCGCCGATGCTTTGAAAGGCGGTCTGGTGACCGCCTACCACTTCCTGACCGTCGGCATCTCGGCTCGCGCCCCGGCACGGGAGTTCATCGAACTGGTGTCCTACCATCACCCAGTGGCGACGTGGTCCCGGATCGGGGTGTCGCTTCTGCTGGCGGCGGGCCTCGGTCTGCGGGTGTTCCTCAAGGCGACCGAGCCGGTGAGCAACACCTGGCACCTGTCCGGACCGCGGTTGTTGGAAGGAAAGGAGGCCGTGGACGAAGCCCGGCACCGCTCGGTAACCCCTAAAGACGCCGAGGCGGATCCCTTCGCCCTGTCCCTCCACCCCGATCTGTTGCTGTCTAAAAAGCATTGGGCGCGCCACGTCCTGATCACCGGCTCGGTGGGGTCGGGCAAGAGCGTCATCCTCAAGCACATCCTGGAACAACTGACGCGAAAGAGGGACGCAAAGCTGTTCCTTTACGACATCAAGGGTGATTTCACGTCGATTTTCAAAAGGCCCATCATCGTGTCGCCCTTCGATGCGCGCTCCCACGTGTGGGACGTCGCCGCCGACGTGCGGACCCCGACCCAAGCGGCGGCGTTCGCCGCCTCTCTCATCCCAGAGGGCGACGGGAACGCCAAATTTTGGAGCATGGCCGCCCAGGACTTGTTGATTGGGTGCGTGCGCGAGCTCCAAAACACCCGGCCTGGCGAGTGGGAATGGCCCGATCTGGCGGCCTTGGTGCGCCGCCCGGCCGCGGAGATGGCCGCAGGCATGCGCCCGCATTACCCCCGCGGTGCCGCACTGGTGCGTGACCCGGAGAGCCAAACCACGTCCAGCGTGCTGTCTTCCCTGGGGGGCTTCACCCGCCTTATCGACGATCTGGCCACCGCATGGCCCAAGGTTGGCAAGCGCCGTTTCTCGATGACCGAGTGGATACGGGACGACTACAACGGGCGCAAGCAGGTCATTGTTCAATCCGGACCGGACCCAACCCTGACGAAGGCCTACATCGCCGCCATGATCAACGTGGCCGTCCCGGATCTCATTGGGCCGGGCTTGCCGGACGACGAGGGCGGGCGTGGGCTCTACTTCGTGTTCGACGAGCTGACCAGCGCCGGGCGCTTGAACATCGATCCCTTGCTGGCGTTGGGGCGCAGCAAAGGCGTGGTGGCCATCATGGCGGTCCAGGATCACTCCCAGGTTGAGCTGGTCTACGGGGACAAGACCGCGCAGGCCCTCTCGTCCCTGGTGGGCACCCACGTGGTGTGCCAAGTGCAGATGGGAGCCACCAGGGACAAGCTGGCCAGCCAGCTCGGCAAGCGGAAAATCGCGTGGCGCGGGCACGAGAACAAGGCCCAGGTCCACGAAGAAAGCCGCGCGTTGGTTTCCAGCGGTGAGCTCACCGACCGGCTGGGTTTCCGCAAAGGCAATCGCTACGGTCCCGAGAAGTGGGGCATCGAGGCGATCGTGCAGATGGGCGGGGACGTGCTGTTGCTGACATGGCCCGGGAAGAGCCATCCAACGGTTCGCGAGGGGCAGGTGGCCGCTGCGTGGACCACCAAGCCAGCCGGACCTGAAGGGCCGTCGCCGGCAACGTCCCCTTCAAACGCTGGCGCGTCGGCCTTCCCAACCACCGCCGAAGGCATCGATGCGGTGCAGCGGGTGTTGACCATGACACCCGAGGAAGTCGACGCGCTATTCTCCCGTTGAACACCATGTAGGGAAGCAAGTATGGCAACGATCACCGTGCCGATTTGGAAGCCAGTCGCCAAATACGCTGTGAAGGCAGCCTTGACCTCGCGTTTTCGGGAGGAGCTGGACGAGGTGGCCAACAATCGAAAGGGCTCCACCAGTCGGATTTTTACTTTGGTCGTCCTGTATCCCGATAACACCAACACGGCGGACCAAAACGCGGTGGCCGTCATGACACAACAGGCGCCACCCAGGATGCTTGGGTATTTGCCACGGGAGGTGGCCGCAGAATATCGGCAGCGCATGGCTCAGGCCGGCTACGAACACATGGTGTCTGCGTGTGAGGCGGTTCTGTCCGGCGGGCTGGTGACCACGGACAAGGTTTACGACTACATCTTGGAAGTGGACCTGGACATGTCCATCGACCCGCATCCGGATCACCTCGTCACTCATCCCGAGATGGTCCGCCATACCGCTGACCCGGAGTTCAAGAAGGACACCGATGGGGCATATCGCTTCAAGTGCTGGATCCCGCACGATGCGGTGGGCCACCTCCATCCGAAACAGCGCACCAAGGGTTGGACCACGGACTCCTGGACCACGGTCAACTACTACCTTAGCAACGCGCAGAGCATCGGCTTGGGTTTCAAGGTGCTTTCGGTGCCCAAGTCCAAGCACGCGGGAGTCTTCGGCGAAGAGCCAGTAACCGCCGTCGTGGAGGAGATAAAACGCCGTTGGGTCACGCTGCGCCTGGAGAAGTAAACCCCCCTTGCGCATTGGTGGTTTTCTGGGACCTTGGTTCAATCAACGTTCCAGGAGGTCCCTGTGATCAATTGCACCCGCATCGATGCCTGCGGCCACAACAAGCGCAACGGCAACATGTTCGACTACATGCTGGCCACCGAGCGCCTATCCATCGACAGCGCCGTGGCTTACTACGCGGGCAGCGGTCCTGATCCGAGGCAGACGCTCAATTGGGGCGGCAGCCTTGCCGCCGAGCTCTGCCTGGAAGGGCAGCCGGTCACCCGCGAGGTGATGGAAAAGCTGGGGAAGGGCTTTTCACCCACCGGAAGGCCGTTGTGCAAAAACGCGGGCAAGGAGGCCCGATTGGTCATCAAGACGGATCGCTGGGGAAACGTGCGGTTGGACGACGACGGCAAGCCGATGGAGAAGTGGGAGGGCGGCCACCGGGTGGGGTTCGATCTGACCATTTCCGCCCCCGGGGACGTGAGCGTGGCGTTTGCCCTTGCGGATGAACGCGAGAAGCTGGCCATCTTGGAAGCGCACCGCCAGGCCTGCGCCGTGGCGATGCGCTACATCGAGAGCAAGGTAGAGACCCGGCGCGGAAGAGCGGGGAAAGACGTTATAGACACCCAGGGGTTGGTGTGGGCAGCCGCCGATCACACAAGCAACCGGAACGTGCAGTGCGATTTGCACACCCACCATCTTGTCTTTGGTGTTTCGAAGGGGGAGGACGGCCGTTGGGGCACGTTTGATGCCATCGAGATCTACCGCCACCGCCATGCGGCCGATCACCTCTACAAGGCCGAGCTCTACAGCGCGATGAAAGCGCTGGGCTATGGGATTCAGCGGGAGCGCGAGGTGGACGTGATAGGGCGCGAGACGGGCCAGATTCTCACCACGATTGCCGGCATCGACCGTGAGCTGGTGCTTCAGACGAAGACCCGCCGCCAGGAAATCCTGGACTACGTCAAAGAACACCCCAACGCCAGCCACGACGAGGCCTGCAAGGCCACCCGCAAAAAGAAGGAAGAACCGCCCTTCGAGCAGGTGGTCAAGGACTGGCAGCAAACCTTCGCCAACATTGCCCGAGAAAGGCCAGACCTGGTTCCCACCACCCAGTCGCTCAAGCAGACCCAAGGCCAGCACCTGGACCCGCATACCTTTGACGAGGTCTTGCAGCGCATGCACGAGAACGAGGCGATGTTCTGCGAGCATGACCTGGTCCGGGAGCTGGGGATGGAGTTCGCCGGGCAAAAGAACGCGGAGGAGATCCTCAAAATGGTGAAGGAGTTCACCGAACAGGACGACCTGGTGCGCGTTAAAGCCGAACACCTCCACAAAGACGACCGTGGCACTCGTTTGGCACGCAAGCACCGGGAGGATCGCTTCTGCGCCACCTGGATGGTCGAATGGGAAGCCGAGATCATCCGTCGTTCGAAGGAGCGGGAGAACGAGACGGACCTGAAGCTGTTCCGCTCCACCGTAGACCGGGAAATCGCCGCCTATGAGAAGCGAAAGGGGTTCACCCTTACCGAAGAGCAGAAGGCTGCCATTGGTCATTTGACCCATGGAACGGCAGGTGTCGGCGTTATGTCAGGGTTGGCCGGGACCGGCAAGACCACCGTGGCCGAGGTCTACAAGCAGTGCTTCGAAGCCGAAGGAAAGCAGTTGATGGGCTTGGCCGTGTCGGGTAAAGCCGCGGCTAAGCTGGAAGAAGAGTCCGGCATGCTCTGCATGTCGGTTGCAAAGTTCTTTTCCCAGCTCCGGCAGGGCAAGGTTGCTCTGACGAAGAATGTTGTGGTGGTGCTCGATGAAGCCGGCATGGTGGCTACCGATGACACCTTGAAGCTCATGACCTACTGCCAGGGGGTCGGTGCCAAGCTTGTCATGCAGGGAGACAGTGACCAGCTTCAGCCCATCGCTGCGGGCAACGGCTTTGAGCTGGCGAAGATTGCCTTGGGCGACACGAAGCTGACCGAAATCCGCCGGCAGAAGAACGCCGGTGACCTGATCACTGCCAACAGCTTCTACGAGCGGGACCACCAGGGGAAGGTCAAGGACATGCGCCGCGGGCACCGCAGCCGCCAAGGCACCCTCGATATGGGTGCGCAGACCCTTCGCAATCTCAAGGAGAGAAATTGCATCGACGACTTCGGCACGGAAAAGCAGGCCATCAAGGCGTTGGTGGACGACTACCTGAAAGACCCCACCCCGATGGACGAGAAGTTGGTTCTGGCCCACACGCGCTCTGAAGTCAAAGCCCTCACCACGGGCATCCGAAAGGGGCTCCAGGAGCAAGGCGTGCTGGACAAAGAGGAGTTCACCTTCCGCTCGATCGTAAAAGGGCAGTGGGAGGACCTGACGCTCTCCCGCCGCGACCGTGTGATGTTCACGGCGACCAACAACGACTTGGGCGTCATCAACGGCACCGAGGGCACGGTTGAGAGCATTCGGAAGGACAAATCCGGTGGCTACGACCTGGTGGTGCGCATCGACTCTTCGAACCCGAAAGAGGACGGGCGCATCTTGAAGTTCAACACCAGCGAGCACAACGCCTTGGCCCACCGGTATGCCATGACCGTTCACAAGGCGCAGGGGCAGGGGAAATCCGAGGTTTACCACCTGGCCACGAACATGGGCATGCTCGACCAGCAGTCGGCCTTGGTGGCGTTCACCCGCCTCACCAAGGGCAGCTACCGCATGTATACGACCGACGAGATGATGGAGCGCATGGCCGAACGGCTGGGAACCGAACGGCACAAGGAAATGGCGCTGAGCGTCGGCTTGTCCGAGACCCAGGCTGCTCCGGTGCGCAACCTGGTCCAGGACGTGGAAGAGCTGTTGGCAGGATTGAAACCGCAAACCCAGGTGCCAATCACAAACGCGGAACGGCGCGAGATGAGGCTTACCCGGTGACGCATCGGGCCAGTGTCAATACGCTGATCACCACCACTACCCACGGCCACCACCCCACGCGTTCGGAAGTCGCTTTGACCGGTGTTCCCAGCTGCCACCGCCGTTGGTGGGCCAACCCGCGCACGTGGGCCGTGGCCCGCCGGTGGGGGTTGACCACGATCCCCGGTGGCTTGGCGTAGATGCGCCATCCCTCCCGGGAGGCCTTCACCCGCCACGCCTGCTCATACGCCTCGGTTTCCGCCCGGGTGGCTGTCACCACCTCCAGCGCATGGAACCGGAAGGGACGGTGCCAGCCGCCTTTGGGGGAGCGGTGCTGCTTCTCCCGCTGCTGGGGGTTTGAGCTTTGGCCGATGTAACAGCCCCCGTCGTCGAACAGCAGGGCGTAAAGGGTGCGGGGCAGGGCGTGATACTTCTCGCTGCGTCCCAGGTTGTGGCGGTGGGTCATGGTCTCTCCGTGAGTAAAACGACCCACTCACGAATAGATCAGAATTTGAAGTTGGCAAGCCTGCTGCGAAGGACGTGAGAGGCCACACGTCGCTTGCGTGTAATCTCTTCGCAGTTCATGGCGAGCATGGGGCGGGCGAGTGACCTTTAAGTTCCCGGTTGGACCTTCCAAGGGGCGTTGCAACATATGCGGGCAGGAAACCGACCTGACCGAAAACCACGTGCCACCCAAGGCGTGGGCTCAAGGCATCGCTCTGAGGGTGTCCAGCGTCGCCGACGCAATCAGTGGAGAGAAGAAGCCGCGGTCCCACAAGATGCCCAATGGTGTTTGCTTCAGGAGCATCTGCAGGACCTGCAACGGCTCGGTGCTTTCTCGATACGACAAGGCACTTGTATCGATGAGCCGGCAGGTGACGGAGATCTTGCGTGATCGAAGCAAGGTCACCTACAACCAGAGCATCCGCATCCAGCCGCAGCTTGTGGCAAGGGGAGTTCTGGGCCACTTGTCATCGGTGGGCTTGAATCGCTACGACGAACGCCACAGCCAGCACCTGTTCGATGACCGGTCAGATCTTCTACGCCAGGTTCGGCTTCACTACTGGGTGTATCCCTACAGTGGTCGAACGGTTCTTCGCGACTTCGGGCTGGGCATCTTGGGCGGGAAAGGCAGTTCGGCGATCTATGTCCTGAAGGCCTATCCGCTGGCCTTTGCAATGGTCTGGAACAGGGACTTTCAGTTCGAGGACTGGCAGCCGCAGAGCTTTGACCCGTTCGCTGGGTTCGAGCCAGACCAAGAGGCGAACCTCCCGCTGGAGTTCGTGGGCCTGCCGGGACAGGTTTGGCCAGAGCACGTCCAGGGGAACACGTTCGCGCTCCTTCATTCCGATGGTGCGTTCGTGGCAACGGAGAAAGGACGGGGCTAGGTTTGGGCGGTTTCGGCTCTTCCGGAGCGGAGGCGCTGCGGATAGCAGCAGCGTTCCAAAGAAAAAGCCCGGGCTGGGCCCGGGCTTTTCATATCGGTCAACGGGGAGCATGGCTCACCGCGCGTTGACCTGTGTAATGTAAGGAGCGCGCTTGCTCCTACAGCAATTGTCGTGTCGTAAATCACCTTGAAGCCCACGCCAAGGGCTCTGCAAAGCGGGTGTTTCTTGAAGCGTGTTGCGAGCGTGTTGCTGTTAGTTGTTTCTTTATTCATTGAAGTGTTCCTGTAATTGTTAGTGCTGCATGTGTCATCTTCCTTTGCGTCGTGGTTGGTCAACCATTCCCTGACGGCTTCTAGGGCAATGGCAAGCATTGGCGTGAGTAGTGCTACGACAGCGGTAATCACTGCAGGCGGGATTGTCAGTCCGGCTCCTACACTGCTTAGCGGTGCAGATGCTACCAGCTTCCAATGCCTTGGTAAATCGTAAGTTATTGTATATAGATACAATTTCAATAAATTGACGCCACGAACAAGGGCCCCGAAGGGCCCTTGCCGAGACACGATCACCTCCTTTTCGCTGCTGATATTCGTTACCAACCGATGGCCCAGGCTGCGCCCACGGCCGTGTCCTGCCCGCTGCGGGAAACCCCGATCGAGAAGGCCGATGGGGATCCGCGTGGGGTGGTCACGTCGCGGGTGTAGCCGATGGAAATGGCGGCTTGGCCGCTGCAGCCACCTACGCCTACGGCCAAGCGGTTGCGGTTCTCCCCATGGATGGCCGACGTCGAGGTGGCCATCTGGGCGTTGGCTTGGGCCATGGCGCAGATACCGCTCACCCGCTTGTCGAGCTGGCGGAAACGGCGGTCCGTCAGGTTCCAGCGGTCGTCTTGCTGCCGCTGGTAATCCCACAATTGGCCACCGTTGATCGCGTCCGAGGACCCTGCGGCGATCGCCCCCGCTGCCACCCCGGTTACCCGCTGGTTGCCGGCGTTGATCCCGGATCTGGTGACCGATGGACCGCCCTGGACAGTGAAGCCGTCGCTGTTGTGGATGGCCTTGGCCACCTGGACCGAGCCCTTTTCGGACAGTCCAACGTTGTCTTTCAAGCCAACGGTTTGGGTGCCGTCCCCGTTGTCAGTGACCTCGATGTTGGCCCCGGCCACCGTGGTGCTGCTTCCTCCGTCCTTACCGTCCTTGCCTGCTGGGCCTTGCGGACCGGTGGGGCCCTGTGGACCGGGGGTGCCACCACCGCCGCCAGGGTTTTGTTCCAGCTGGTGAACGCGCCCATCGAGATCGTAGATGGCACCGGCCACGGTGGTGTAGTTGTTACCGCTGCTCAGCTGGTAGTTCGGCGCCACGATCAAGCCGTTCACCATGGAGGCGCCAGCGCCCAAGGTTTCCACGGCGGTCCGCAGTTGGCTGACGGCCACGGCGTCGTCGTCCGCTTTGCCCAAGGCAACTTGGGTCAAGCGGCGGTTGCCAAAGGCTGCAGTGTCTTCTTCATCGCACGTGGTGTTGGCGCCCACGGCCACGCATCCCCATGCGTTGGCCACGGCACGGGGCCCCAATGCCACACTTTCTGTGGCGTTGGCCGTGGCAGACGCGCCGAAGGCGGCAGAGTAGGGCGCAAACGCCTGTGCCCATGGACCCACGGCGGTGCCGGCCTCGCCGGCAACGCCAGCGCTGTAACCGTAGGCGCCGGCAAAGTCGGCGGTTGCGTTGGCACCGGGCCCCACGGCGGATGCACCTTCGCCCTCGGTCTGGGATGCGGCGCCCAACGCGAGGTTGCGATCGCCTTGAGCATTCGCCCCGGCCCCGAAAGCCGCCGCGCCGTTTCCATCGGCTCTTGCGGTTGAGCCTACAGCGGTCCCGCCATCCCCGAGCGCGCGGGCACTAGAGCCGATGGCCACACCGGTGATCCCGCTGGCCAGGCTGTGCCCGCCAATGGCCACCGCGGAATCGCCGGTGGCTTGGGCTTGGGCTCCGACGGCGACGGCGTAAACCGCAAATGCCTGTGCGCGAGAGCCAATGGCGAGCGCATTTGAGCCCTGCGCTTCGCTCGAGAACCCCAGAGCGGTTGTATGGCATCCGCGAGCGGTGGCGCGATTGCCCACCGCAGTGGCCCCCAGGCACTCACCCGGAACGCCATTTTCATCCACCATTATCCCGCCGTCGGCGAGGGCGTCCGCCCCGATGGTCGTGGCCCCAACGGTCAACGATTGGGCGCGGTCGCCTACCGCAGTGGTCTCGGGTTTGGTGGCAACGGCACCGTTGCCCACTTGAACCTGGGCTTGCGCCGTGCCAGCAACAAGGCCTGCCAGCAAAGCGCAGTGGATGAGGGAGCGTTTCATGGGGTGGCCTCCTGGGTCTGAAATGAGTGAGCGTGTGCACTCACGAATAGATCAGATCCTGGAATGCGCAAGCCCCCCCCCAACGAAACTTCCCGGCGCAACGGCAGGAGGGGCCGTTGCGCCAGGAAGCGGTGGGGCCGACTTTTCCCCACCCCTGTTCTTCTACGACAGGGAAAAAATTCCGCAAGCCCCCTTGCGCGTTTTCGATTCTCCGCTTGCATGGGTGTATCGCTCATGTGAGTAAGGAGGCCTACTCATGTTTCAACGCTTGTTGCTCGCGCTCGCACTGGCCAGCGCACCCGTCTTGGTCCACGCGCACGCGGCAGCCACCGATTCCGTTGAGGTCCACGGGAAGAAGCCTGGGTTTTTCAAACGCCTGTTCCACCGCCACAAAGACGCCCCGCAGTGGGACGGTGTCCAGCCCGAGCTTCGCTCAGCGCTGGAACGCATCGCCTTGCAGATGAAGGACGAGGGCTACGACCTGCGGCTGATGGAGGGCTACCGTTCTAAACAGCGCCAGGCCGAGCTGCTCGCCAGCCAAAAGGGCGTGACCCAGGTGGGGCCAGGCAGCAGCTGCCACAACCACGGTTGGGCCGCGGACATGGTCATCTACAAGCGCGGGCGCCCTTCTTGGGACCTGAAGGACGAGCAGGTGCGGCAGGGCTACCAACGCTTCGGTGAGCTCGCCCAGCAGGCGGGATTGAGGTGGGGCGGGGCTTGGAAGAGCTTCAAGGACATGCCCCACGTCGAGATGCGCAGCGAGTGCCTGGTAGCCATTCGTGGCGGATCTGCCCCCCGCCGATCGCTGCAAACAGTGATTGCCAAGGCCGAGTCAGTGTCTGACGCACCGAAAGCACCCCGTTGGGCCTGGAGCGTCGATTCCGAGCTGGCGCCGGACTGGGCGTGCGAATCCGTGCTTTGCAGTGTGTCGTGGGCGACGGTGAGCCGGCCATGGAGCTATGGCGTAAGGCCGCCGTTGAAAGGACTCCGTCCAGAACCGTTTGCTGAGGCGTCCTGTCCCATGGCCCCAATTGCCCTGAGGCACACATGAGGAAGCGGTCCACCGGATTGCTTCCCTTTTCGGCGGAGAGTGGGGGCGAACGGGTCATCTGCCCTGATCGCGCCGGTTTGGAGAAGATCGAGATTGGCGATCCCAAGGGCGGCAAAAACGGCTGGATCCGTTGCACCGCAAGGGGTATGCTCATCGCGGGCACATTCAAGGGCACCTCCCAGATTCGTGAAACCCAAGCCGTCCAAGGGGTGAGGGCACTTCTCAAGGAAGTCCCACTCTCTCCGCCATGCATCATATAAATCAATTGCTTGCATTTGATTTTGATGAGGAATTAAGGTTTGGGGCAGAAGACGAATCGGGACACATCTCCCGGTGCGCATTCCTCATCATCTCGTCCGATCCTCCGCCGGTCATTGGTCCTTCCGCCAGCGCGTTCCTATTGAGTTGCAATCGGTCTTGGGACGGCAGGTAGTGAAGCACCCTCTTCATACAAAAGAACTGCCGTACGAACTCGACGACTTGAAGCGCTGGGATGTGATCCTGGATATCGCGCATCGTTCGGTCTAGCGATGTGGCTTTTGCGCTGCAAGCGAGTCACCATCGACCGGCCAAAGATAATCCTCGCAACTTCTATGCTCGTCTAGCCTTCTCGCTCTTCAGACAGAACGGTAGGGCCAGCCGCCGCAGGACTGGCTGAATATCTCTTGGCGATGGTCGGGGTGCAGCTGTGACTGATCCGCCAAGCTGCGTGCCGACTTTCAGACTCAGCGGACCTACGCGTTAGGGGATCTTCAACAGCCTTGGTGGAATGATCGCTATCCCCGAACTTTGTGCCGTCCAGGCAGGCTCCGCAATCAGGCACGAAAGATCTCAGCGAGGGGCGGAGCGAGAACTGGTTGCCAGCAGTCTAGCGAGGTTGTTCGTTAGCGAAACTTGCTGTCCAAATACTGAAAAACGGTCCTTGCCGAATTGATCGTCAGCACTGCCTCATCCTTGCCTAAGAGCTCCTCATTGGCATGTGCCAAACTCCCGTGGTTTCGGGCTGGATTAAGACAGTCGATGACATTACTCAACGACCTCAAAACATTCGTCATTGTGTCTGACTGGCTTCCCAAGTCTCGCAGGTTTGGGTGCTCTGTCCGAAGAAGCTTGAATAAGTTGGTGATCGTAGCGCTTGGTGGTGCTTCCAGACCTTGTGCCTGACAGACTGCTTTGAGGTAAGCATGGAGTGCCGTGTGGATGCGATCGATCGCGTGAGTTGGGCCCGCACTTTGGATGAGCGTATCGGCGTCAGCAAGAGCTCGTGCCAAGACATCGCTGGTGATGGCTGGGCTGCTGGCTTGCACGGAAAGCCCATTGGCGCACCGCTTGGCCAGCTCTAGAAGCTTTCGATAGGACTGTGGCGTCCGGAAGTGCTCCCCACCTTGCGGATACTTTTTGGCAATGCCTCGAAGAATGGCTGCTTGTTGGTGTCCTTCAACGCCACTCAGGATGGCCATAAATCGCTCGCGCGTGGTGTTACCGCCGAAGGAGTCGGGATCTAAATCCAGGTCGCAGAAAGCTGAATAGAATTCGCGGTGGGTGCGGTAGGAGAAGTCGCCCAAGTAGCCACCCTCCACGCCGATGTACTGGTGGACCACCCAGTGGATCTCACTGCTTCGCAACTCGCCCACAGACCCCCCTAGTCAGCTGGAACACGCGTCACTTTGGGGGCATTATAGGAGACGCTTTGGGGCCGCGGGGGGGGGGGGCATTCGACCTCCGACCAAGCCCCGTCACAGGGGAAAAGTCGATGGATCAGACGGCACTGGCAGAGGCAGGTGAAGAGTCTTCTTCGCTCCGGGGAGCAGGTGGCCTCAAGGAAAAGGTCGAAAAGGCCCGCTTGGAGCTTTTGGATCTGTCCACGCGCAATCGACTTCTTCATACCCCCAGAGGAGGGCGCGCAAAGACCATCGAGGTTGTCCATGAGTTGGCCAAGGCGATGTATCAGACCCTGGTCATCGACGGCAAACGCTTCACCTTCGTGGCGGGCAAAGAAGACCCGAAGCAAGGCGGATCACTGCCTGAGCTTGATGACGATGATGAAGCGGTCCTGCTGGATGAGGCTCCGGAAGACCTTGAACTGATCGCACAGCCCGATTTCGAACTGGATGAGAACGGGCGTGTTAAAGCGCACTGGGATGCGCATCTGACTACCCGTCTGACCCCCACAGGCCTTCAAAAGCGGCTGCTGGATCTTTATACCGATGCCCGCACTCTCCAAGAAGAGCAGGGCGTCAATGTTCTTTATTTGGCGGTTGGCTACTTGCGCTGGCGGGCCACGTCCACCCCGCAAACTGACCGCTTTGCGCCGTTGGTGCTAATTCCCGTTCAATTGGAGCGCAGCACAGCAGGCGAGAAGTTCCATCTAAGATGGACGGGCGACGACATTCAGGCCAACTTGTCATTGCAGCTTTTCTTGCAGCGTGAGTTTGGGCTTCGCTTGCCCAGCATCGATGAGTTCGAAACGCTCGATATCAATGCGTATTTAGCGGCGGTTGAAGCCATGCTCGAAGGGAGAGCGACTTGGGGCGTGCTTCGCGATGACGCCATCCTTGGCTTGTTCTCTTTTGCCAAGTTCATGATGTATCGGGACTTGGACCCGCAAAGTTGGGAAGCGCTTGGCGGATTGGAGGCAATCCCCATGCTGCGCGGGGTCGTTCAAGACGGATTCCCTGGCGCCAGGCTGACTGATGAAGCTAGCAATCTTGATCGCATCATTCCTCCCGAAAAGATGTGCCATGTTGTCGATTGCGACTCGTCCCAAGCCTTGGTGGTGCACGATGTGCTCCAAGGCAACAACATCTTGGTGCAGGGCCCGCCTGGCACTGGCAAGTCCCAAACCATCGCCAACATCATTTCCGCAGCCGTGGCTGAGGGAAAGCGCGTTTTGTTTGTGGCTGAAAAGATGGCCGCACTTGAAGTCGTGAAGCGTCGGCTGGACCATGTTGGTGTAGGTGTCGCGTGTCTGGAGCTTCATAGCAACAAGGCCAACAAGCGCTCATTGCTGGAAGAACTCCGGAAAACTCTCAATTTGGGTGACCCCCAACGAAGCAGCACCGCGCCCATCATCGAGCAGCTGACCGAGCGGCGCGACACGCTTAATGCGCATGTGGCGCGTCTTCATGAGCCACATGTCCCCTCGGCACTAACTGCATACCAAGTCTTTGGGCAGCTGGTTCGCCTGCGGCGCCTAGGCTATACGACTCAGAGTTTGCCCTTGGAAGTCCCGACCAGTTGGGCACCCCATGAGAAGGAGGCGCGCGAAGCACTGCTCCGGGAGATGATCGAGCGTGTTGAAGAGATCGGCGTGCCGAGTCAACACGCTTGGAGCGGTGTCCAGAACGATGGGCTGCTGCCGAACGAGCGCGACCGCCTCTTGACCTTGGTTGACGGGCTCGCTGGTCGATTAGGTGATTGGGAATCATCGGCTGCCGAGCTTCATGCCACGCTGGATCTTCCGCCTCCATCTCGCTTTGATGACGCTGGTCTTGCCGTCCATCGGGTCAAAGCGCTATTTGAAGCACCCAACATTGGCTCGGACGCGCTTCAAAGCGTTGTCTGGGAGGATTCGGGTCGTGCTTCGGCAGTTATCGGAGCGTTAGAAAACGCTCAGAACACCAAAGCTGCGCTTAAAGATAAGATAAGAATGGAGGCGTTGGCGCAAGATTGGCAAGCTTCCAAGCTCACCTTGAGCGCTTTGCCAAGCACCTTCGTTTTGGGGAAAGAGCTTGCGACGCTGGGTTCTGCACACAGTGCCTTGGTCCGGCTCCTGCCTGACCTCACCCGGTTGACGCAGCTTCTAGGTGAGAAGTCACCGCTGACACTGGATCTGGCCCTTCGACTGGTTGCCATTGCTGAGCGTGCGACGAGCATTCCGGAACTCGACCGCGATGCACTTGTGGCTCACATTTGGGAGCGGGGCGTCGATGCAGTAGAAGAGATCGTGGTAGCTGTTGAAACGGTCCAGCACGCCAAGTCAAACCTGTCCTCGGTCTTCCGAGACGCAGCTTGGAGCAAAGACAGCTCGGAGCTTGAAGCGGCGCGTGGGCAGTTGGCTATGCGCGGCACGAGTTTTTTCCGCTTTTTCAGTGGCGACTGGCGTCGTGCGAATAAGACAGTCCGCACGTTGCTCTCTGACCCTAAGCTCCAGGCTCTGGACATGCTTGGGTCGCTCGATGTGCTCCTGGATGCCAAGAGTGCTCAGAAGAAGATCGTCGAGCACGATGCCCAAGGACAAGAAGCATTTGGCTCAAATTGGCAGCGAGAGCGCTCAAACCCCTCATTCCTGAGAGGCGTAGTGGCCTGGATGCGCAACCTTCGTCCCTTGGGAAGCGGGGTGCGCGAGCGTTTGGCCGACATTGGTGATCGCCAATTGGCAACCGACATCGCCAAGCGAGTGAAACCAGTTCTGGAAGAGCTGGGTCGCGGCCTTTCGCCCGTGCACGAAGCGCTGTTGGCTGCTGAGCTCAATCCGTGGGGTGAAGAAACTGTCTTGAAACGCGTGGTCCTGTCGGATCTGATAGACAGGTCTGCCGTTTGGCAGGCGGCGATAGAACAAACGGCGCTCTTGCTCAACGCGGGGGAACTCGCGGTTGAGCAGGCGCTTGCTGTGATTGAAGAAGTACAGATAGCGCAAGCCGCCACCGTCGCTTACGACGCTTTGGCCGGCGACGGGGCCTCAGCTTTTGGGCCGTTGTGGTTGGCGCTTGATAGCAAGTCGAGTGAGCTTCGCCAGGTCGTGGTTTGGATTGAGCGCAACCCAGAGCTTCGCCTATTGGCAACTCGCATAGAGGATCCCCAGCCGTTTTTAGACCAGGCCGAGCGTGCGTCGTCGGCTGCTGGCATCCTGGCAGGGGAAATCATGAATCTCTTGGTTGGCCTGCAGTTCGAGGGCAATGCCGAGATCACGCAAGATTCGAGCCAAGCTCCTCTGGCGACGCTCAAAGCCCAGTTGGCAAGCTGGCAGGCTGACCCGGAAGGGCTTAGGAGTTGGGTGGCGTATTTGGCCATCGCCAAGGAAGCCAAGCGCAAAGGCCTTGGTGCGGTGGTGGATGCACTTGCTGAGGGCAACCTGGCAGTTGCTGATGCTCTGGCTGTGTTCCAACTGTCTTACTACGAAGCCGTGCTTCAAGCGCTGGTGCAGCGCGATCGAGCCCTGGCAAGCTTTGACGGGCAGCGTCAATCGCAAGTGGTGGCAAGCTTTGCAAACCTCGACCAAGAGCGCATGCAGCTCGCACGCTACGAGGTCGTTAAGGCGCATCACAGCAAGATCCCGCGTCAAGGTGGCGCGACTGGGCCGACCGCTGTCTTGATTGGAGAGATGGCGAAGAAGAAGGGGCATCTGCCGATCCGGCAACTGATGCAACGGTGTGCCCCCGCGATCCAGGCGATTAAACCTGTCTTCATGATGAGTCCGCTATCGGTGGCGCAATTCCTGCCGGCAGGGGCGCTAGACTTTGACATGCTGGTCATTGACGAAGCAAGTCAGGTCCAGCCCATCGATGCACTTGGTGCGATTGCGCGTGCCAAGCAGTTGGTGGTCGTTGGTGACGAGCGACAATTGCCGCCAACGCGCTTTTTCTCCAAGGCACTTGGCGATGGGGGGGATCGGGAAGACGATGAGGGCGGGGCGCAGGCGTCAGATGTTGAAAGCATCTTGGGCCTTTGCCGCGCCAGAGGGTTGCCTGAGCGAATGCTCCGGTGGCACTACCGAAGCCGTCATCAGTCTCTCATAGCTGTTTCCAATCATCAGTTCTATGAAGGTAAGCTCTTCATCGTTCCAAGTCCTTATACCAGTGAGGCAGGCGTTGGCTTGCGACTGCATCATCTGCCAGAGGCCATCTACGACCGGGGCAACACGCGCACAAATCCCAAAGAAGCCAAAGCAGTGGCGTTGGCGGTGCTAGCGCATGCCCAGAGCACACCTCAGCTCACGCTAGGTGTGGCGACTTTCTCTACGGCACAGCGCCGCGCCATTCTTGACGAGCTGGAACTTCTACGCCGCCAGCACCCGGAAACAGAGGGGTTCTTCGCGGATCATCCGGCAGAGCCCTTTTTCGTGAAGAGTTTGGAGAACATCCAGGGTGACGAGCGTGACGTCATCTATATCTCAGTTGGCTATGGCCGTGATGCTCAGCGTCACATGACGATGAATTTTGGTCCCGTGAGCAGTGACGGCGGCGAGCGCCGCTTGAATGTGCTCATCAGCCGTGCCAAGTCGCGGTGCGAAATATTCACCTCGATCACCGATGAGGACATTGACACCGATCGAGCCAAGGGCAAGGGCACCTTTGCTTTAAAGCTATTTTTGAACTATGCCAGGACTGGTCGTCTTACACTCGCCACGGAGGAGCGCGGCGCCGGGCAAAGCGTGTTTGAGCAAGAGGTCGCCCAAGCTCTTCGCGCGCGCGGCTACGATCTGCACACGGATGTCGGCTTGGCAGGCTTCTTTGTGGACATCGCCATTTCCAACCCTGATCAGCCAGGGCGCTACATCTTGGGAATCGAGTGTGACGGGCAATCGTATCGGGATGCTCGAAGCGCGCGTGACCGGGATCGTTTGCGTGAGAGTGTGCTGCGTGACAAGGGCTGGCAGATATACCGCATTTGGAGTTCGGACTGGTTCCACCGTCCTGAAGCGGAGCTTGAAAAGCTTGTTACGGCCATCGAACTCGCGAAATCGCATTCAGACGCCTTGGAATCCAAGGCCAAGGCCTCGCATCGCGCGGTGCCCGTTGAGATTCTGACTGTAGATCGCGGTGAAGTGGCGGAGATGGGACTCATCGAGGCACGAAGTCCGCCCGACACTGAGTCTTACATCGAGGCGTTCTTTGCCGTGCCAAGTAATCAGTTCGAATTGCATCTGGCTCCAATAGGGCAACTCGCGACAATCGTGCGCCAGATTGTTGAGGTAGAAAGCCCTATTCATCGCAGCGAGGTCGTTACGCGCGTTCGGACGCTTTGGGGCTTGCAGCGTGCTGGCTCGCGCATTCAACAGGCAGTTGAAGAGGCGATTGGGTCGGTAGTGTCACTGGGTGGGGTGCAGGTCGTCGACAAGGACTTCTTGGTCATTCCGGGGAAGGAGGTCCGCGTGCGGGACCGCTCGATGGTTGAATCATTGACACTGCGCCGTCCAGAATTCTTGCCTCCTTCCGAAATCGATTCGGCTCTGATCAAGGTCGTGCAGGACAATCTGGGCGCAAAGGCGGAGGAGTTGGTGACGATGGTATCGCGGCAGCTCGGCTACAAAAGCACGAGCCCACAGCTTCGCCGGGTCATTCTTGATCGCTGTGAGGCCCTCGTCGGGGCGGGGAAATTGGTGTCAAAGGGAGATCTTTTGGTTGTGCCCTGATTTGCCACTGAGGTTTTCGCGCTTGCTGCAGGCGATCCGGTTACCGATCACCGTCGGACGCTGTAGGCATGAAAGCCAGGCATCACTGCCGGTGGATCCTGGGAAAGGCAGTTCCTGCTGGCGCGAATCGACGTTCAGCCGGTTCTGCTACGTGCCGTCTTCTCGCGCCGATGGCGGCCCAGCCGAGACCACGGTCGCGCAGTCCGAAATGACGGGTTTCATGCCATTACCGGCCACGTTCACCATATGAAAGCAGGCACTGAACACACGCGCCTGTGCTTCACCCTTCCTGCCCGGCTTGCCGGGTGTGCGCCCCCATATTTCCACATGGTAGCGCTTGCCCGGCCGCAGCGCGGGAGCGGACGCCGCGCCCTTGCCGTAGGTAAGGCACTGGCTGGGGGGCAGCGCGGGTTCGGTTGTCCCTTCGCGCAGAAAATCGTGTTCCCACAGCGGGATGCCACCGGTGCCCACTTCCATCACTGACACGCCGGTGACAAGGGGAGCATTGGCGCGCGTTTCATGGGTATCGGGTACGCCGAAGCAGGGCACGCCGTTACGGTCCTGTATCGTCGCCTGCTGGTAGCGGCCGGCTGGCGATGAGCCGCTGGCCATCACGGGTAGCAACAGGCCCAGCAAGGTCAGCGGCAGTCTCGTCATGGCGTCGTCCACGAAGAGGCATCCGCTACTTGCCGGCTGGCTGCGCAGATCGTAGTGCGGAAGAGGACGCCGTTGCGCAGTCCGAAACGACGGGCTTCACCGCGCCTTTGCCAGCGACGTCCTCAACATGGAAGCAGGCGTTGAAGACTCGCTTCTGCGCCTCGCCCTCCCTGCCTGGCGCGCCGGGTGTGTAGCCCGAGAGAACCACCTGGTAATACTTGCCCGCCCCCAGTGCCGGGGCGGCTGTCTTGCCTGCGCCATACGTCAAGCACTGGTCTGGAGGCATCGCAGGTTCGGGAGCCCCTTCGCGCAGGAAAATGCGCTGCCATACAGGCTGATTTCCTTTACCCACTTCCGTTACTGTCACGCCGGCGATGAGCGGGGGAGCGTCACGCGTTTCACGCGTGTCGGGCACACCAAAACAGAGTGTGCCTTCTCTCTCCTGGATCGTTGCGCGCTGATAGGTTCCTCGCGGCTGCGAGCAACTGGCCATCATCGGCAGCAGCAGACCCAGCAGACCAAACAGGGCTACCGGCAATCGCACGCGCATCATCGGGTCGTCCTCGGCAGGTTGTCCTTGCTGCTGCGGTCGGCAAGGAACTGGGAGAGGGCGCGTTCCAGCTGCGCGCCGATGTCAGCTGTCGCGCGGTAACGGACATTGTTCATGCGCCACTGGGAGTCACGGAAGGTGACCAGGAAGTAATCTGCCAACATATTGCCCTGTGCCTCCATGTTGTACTCATGGAACAGGCGCGTTTCGTCGAGCAGATAGTCGTAGCTCATGTTCGGCCGGGGCGCCCGCACCAGTTTGACGTTGTAGCCGAGCTGATACTGCCAGACGTGGGTCATCTCGTGGATGAAGAACTGCTGGAAATCGATGTCGTCGGCGGAGTAATCCTCCCGATAGATACCCTTCGGGAAATACATCTGCCCGTTGGGCGTCACGGCGGTGTCCTTGTCCTGGAAGCCGAAGAACATCCAGTAGCCGTGGTTATGGACCTTCACGGTGCTGTAGTCGACTGCATCGCCGAACACCAGGCGTGCCATCTCGATCTCGCCGGCGGTCATGGCGCGTTCGTGGCCAGGCGCGCTTACCGGTACCACGGAGGTGCCCATGCCCTCGGCGGTGGTCACCACACCGTCCACATCGAACACTTCCGCTTCGTCGGTGCTGGCCGGTGCCGTGCGCGCACAGCAGCCGGTCGGCTGTGTCGGCGGGCGCAGTTCGGCACGCACGATGGCCTGGCTCTGCGCGGTCGATACCCGCGCCGTCTCGCCCTGCGCATTGGTGGTGCCGGAAAGGGTCTGCCCATCGGCCAGATGCAGCGTGTACGGCACCTCGGCCAACGGTGCGCCCTGCAGGCCGAGAAAACGGATGGCCTGATCGAACGCGGTGGGCAGTGCGCGCGCCAGCTGTGCGGCCGTGCTGGCGACCGCGGCCGCCTTGCCGGCACCGCCTGCGGCCCCGCCGCCGCCACCACCCCCTCCGCCCCCCGTGACATGCACCACGGCCTGCTGGCTGGACAACACCCGGCAGCCGCAGGCCAGCGCGCTGCCGTGCAACGCCACCGGCTGGCCGTCCACCATCAAGGTGGCATCGCCTTCAACAATTGGAAAGACGCCTTTATGCAGGGTAGGGCAGGTCGCCTTGTCGCTGACCCGCGCGACGCCGATGCCGTCGATGTCGGTTTCACTTGAGGCCGTGATGACCCGTCCGCCGCTGGAGGTCGGGTCCCCCATCACAATCCAGTTCCGTCCCATGGTTCGCTTCCATTGCAGACCAGGGCTCCATGATGCGCCGGTTCACGTCGGGTTGGCTGAATAGGCGGCGAGGCGGATGGCAGGCCGCACTGTGTCGCGACCCGCCGTGGTGCTGCGGGTTCTGGATCAACGCAGGCGTGCCTCGGTCAGCGGCGTCGAGTGAAGGCGGTCACAAGTTGATGTTTCACTCGCGGCGCTCTGTCGCGTGCTGCGCCAAATGCCGCATCTGCCTCTTTTCCAGAGGCCGCGCAGGGCAAACGATGGCCGCGCCAAGGCACCCGCCCTGGCCGGGATTGGCGTCCCGAACATACGTTGTCCGTCGAGTCGCGGTTGCACCTCCCATTGCAATCACGACAATGCACCGTCTGCCAGTTCATGGCGGACGGTGTGTGGGGATCTTTTGATCCGCCGGCATTGGACAATGTATCCGGCACGCCAACCCGCACCGTCCGCCACCTTGCCTTTGCGGGTGGCCCACCTGTGAGGTTGCCGCCATGCCTGATCTGCGCCCCGACTATCCCCGCCTGCACGCCCTGCTCGGCGATGCGCTGCGTGATCTTCCCGACGCCCTTGCTGAAAAGATGGAAGATGCCCTCAGCGATGCCGCCGCGTCCTCGCCACCGTCCGCGTTCTTCACCCATCTGCTGGGCCATGGCAGGAACCTGCGCGCGGATGGCCAGCCCTGGACCGAAACCCGCCTCAGCCCGGGGCGTGCGTTCGATCTGGCCCTGGCGACCCGATGCGCATCCGGTATCACCGCGCTGACGGCAGTGCTGCAGGCATCCCACGTGGCCCGGGAAAACGACGATCCCGACTGTTATCCCTCGGCGGCGCTGGTCCATGGCATGTTCGACGCCTGCCATGCGCTGTCGATGCAGATCGAGCGCTGCCTCGTTCCCTGAGCCGCCTGTTGTCCCTCACGCCTCGTTTGCATTTCCGCCGTCCGCCATTGCTAAGGTCGCTGCGCACCCCGAACAGGAACCTGCAATGACCCGGATGTCCTCGCTCACGCTGCTCGCACTCTGCCTCGCCCCCACGCTGGCCTTCGCCCAGTCCGATCGCGAGGTGGCCGAACACATGGTCACCCGCGCCGCCAATGTCTGCCCCGGCCACAGCGCCGAGCGCACCACGCCCACGGTGAAGAAGGTCCCGGTCGGCGCGCTGCGGGTGATGCTGGATCGTGGCCTGGTGATGTGCCCGGACCGGCGCCTGGACGCCAGCGCGCCGGCCGTGTTCTACGGCCGGGTAGGTGTGTTCGGCTGGAACCCGGACGTTCCAGCGGCAGCGACCGTGGTCATCGGCCAGATCGACGCGATGACGCGCAAGGACGAGTACCCGGTGGAAACCCTGGTGTGGGATGCCCAGGGCAGGGCGCTGAGCCAGCAGACCGTGCCGGCCTTCGAGCCGCGCCCTGGCGCCGCGGTGCTGTACAAGGTCCGCTAGGGCGCCATCGGAGGCGCGGTGTCCGGCACCAGCGTGAACCGGTAGCGGTTCTCGTAAAGCTTCACTTCCAGCTGTGTCCGGCCGCGCCGTTCGAGGGTGTACAGCTTGCCGGCCCAGGGGCTGCCCAGGGCCGTGATCGGATTGATGTTGCCCAGCCGGCTGGCGTCCAGATGCACCACGACGCGGTCGTCCAGGTACGCCACCTTCACCGTGCTGAAGAACGTGGCGTACTGGCCGCTGGTCATCGCGGCATAGCCGGACAGCTCCGGGTGCGCCACCAGGAAGGCGAACTGCGTGCTGAAGTCGATACCGGAAAGATCCGGCGCGCGGTACTGCGATTGCCGGGCCCACGCAGCGTCGGTGCTGTCCAGCGCATCGGCGGAGGTGATGGGGAAGAACTGGAGGTCCATGTAACCGGGGCCATTGCCATCGACGCGGGCCTGCCCGCCTTCCACCGAGGCCGACGAGACCAGATTCGGGTAGGCCAGCGCCGGCAGCCCGCTGACGCGGAACTCGCTGTGCGCCTGCACCTCCTGCGGCGGGTTGAAGAACTCGCCGACCTTCTCGCTCTGGCACGCCGAGAGCAGGGCCAGCAGGGCCAGCGGCAACGCGCGTCCGAGCGCGGAACGGGGGTGGATCATGCGATGTGCCTCATCCTTGGGGGACGACAGTAGACCACGCTCTGCGGCAGCGGTACTGGTCCGACGCATTGCGCTGCCTGTTCAGGCATGTATTTGCGGGGCTGCGTGCACAAGCCCGACGCGTGGATATGCTAGCGTTGAGACGTTCCACCGTTGGCCTGGATGCCTGATGAACTACGCTGAATGGATTCGCGAACAGCACGCGCGCAGTGTGGCGGCCGAGCAGATCGCCGAGGCCGCGCTGGATGGGCCGGCACTGTGTGCCGGCGACACCGAAAGCCTTGCGCCGCTGCTGCGGGGAGTGAGCCAGCTGCTGGCGGTGCCGGTGGCCGATGTGCAGATTGTCGGCTCGGCCCGCTTCGGCTTTTCGCTGCGCGATGGCGCGGCTTTCGATCCCGCGTTTTCCGATCTGGATCTGGCCATCGTCAACGCCGGGTTGTATCAGCGGTGCTCGGCGCCGACGGCGGCGTCGGCCGATGCTGCCCGCTTCCCGGAGCGTGATTTCCCCGCCGACGAGCGCATCGCAGTGCGCAAGGCATTCGATGCGCTTTCACTTTCAGTGGCCGACCGCTTCGCCTACGTCTCGGTCGCGGTGTTCCCGGACCAGGCCGCGCTGGTGCGCGCACAGGCAGGGCGCATCCGTGCCTACCTGGGCGTTGCGGGCCCGGCGCCCGCTGCCCGACCGGCCGGTGCCGCGCCCGCCGGCGCCGTGGAAACCCCCTTCCAGCACATCGTGGATGCGGGCCTGCCGCAGTACCTGCTGCCCATCGCTGCCAGTACACCGGGCAATGCCTCGCCCTGGCTGGCCGACCGTGCGGCCTTCGAGCGCGCGTTCGGCGGCAGCAGCCTGCGCCGGGTGCGGCTGGCGGCGCTGGGGCGCGCACTCGCCGACCTGGCGCAGGTGGTGCAGGTGCACTGCTGTCTGGTGGGCGGCAGCTTCGTGGACGTCTCCAATGCCGTGCCGAACGATCTGGACATCGTGGTGTTCTACAGTGCGCGGGCAGACGTCCGCTTCGAGCCGGGGCGTGCGCTGCAGCGGCTGACCCGCAAGTTCCTGCTTGAACACATCGACATGCGTTTCGTGCCGTGCGACGCCGAGCCGTGGCTGATGGTCAAGCTGACCTCGTACTTCACCCAGTTGTATCAGTCGCGCCGGCCGGGCACGGACGCGCGCGAACATGGCCTGGTGCTGTTGCTGCCGGGTACCGGGACGGGGCAGTGATGACCGCACGCTTGGCCACCACACCCACAGGTGCCCCCGTCGCCACCGAACGGGCGCTGATGCCGCTGCCGCCGCCGCAGCCGTCCCCGGCGCTGGCAGAGCGGCTGCAGGCGTGCAACCTCAGGCTGCCCGCACTGCTGCCCTGTGCGCAGCCCTGCGAAACGCTGTGGTCCCATCGCGGGCATCCGCGGCTGCGGGCGGCGGTGCAGCAGCTGCGCCATCCGCTGTCGGCGCACATGCAGATGCCGGCGTTCGATCTGGCCGCGCTGGCTGCGGCGGAGGCTGCCGAGGCCGACGTCTATCGGCAGTGGCACCGCACCGTGCAGGGGCCGCTGTCGATGGCCGATGTACAGCGCTTCGTCTCGCTCAGCACCGGCGGTGACGGCGCGCTGCGCAGCGGGCCGGTATGGATCCGCGCCCATGATGGGCGCGCGCAGCTGCCGATGGTGCCGGCCCTGCAGGGGGCCGCGCGTTGGGACGAGCTGCTGCGGCAACGGGCCGCGCCCGATCCGGCTGAGGGCCTGCGGTCTGCGGTGCAGCTGCTGGCGCTGGCCAACAATGCGCATGCCTTTGCCGACGGCAATGGCCGGCTGGGGCGCGCGCTGTTCAATTTCTGCCTGCACCGCGCCGGGCTTCCGCAGGCCTGCTTCATCCCGCTGAAGGTGCTGACGGTGCTGTCCCGTGGCGGCTACGAAGTGCGCCTGCGCGAGGCGGAACTGTACGGTCGCTGGGAAGGGCTGTACGCCTGGCACTGCACGGCAATCGAGTTGTATGCATGGCTGGGACAGCAGCCGGCCATGCCCGACCGGAACGAGGATGTCTGATGTTCAACAAGCGCTATTGGCGGGTGCAGTCTGAAGTGAGCGAGTGCGGGCTGGCATGCCTGGCGATCTGCTCGTCCATGCTGGGCGCGGATCTGGAAATGAGCGAGCTGCGGCGCAAGTACCACAACTCCCAGCGCGGTGTGGACCTGAACCAGCTGATCGCGCTGGCCAGCGCGCTGGACATGCAGTGCCGGCCGGTGCGCTGCGAGCCCAGCGATCTGCAGCATCTGGGCACGCCGGCCATCCTGCACTGGAAGCTCAATCATTTCGTGGTGCTGGAGAAGGTCTCGCGCGGCCGCTACCACATCATCGACCCGGCCCATGGCTCGCTGTCCTTCAGCGAAGCGGAGCTTTCCCAGGCCTTCACCGGCATCGCGGTGGAGGTCAGTTCCTCGCCCAGCTTCCGGCCGCGCAAGCAGCGTTCGCCGCTCAACATCTGGTCGATGATCCGCTTCAAGGGCGGCGTCGGCACCGCGCTGTTCCATACGCTGGTCTATACGCTGCTGCTGCAGGGCTTCGTGCTGTTGTCACCGTTCTTCATGCAGCTGGCGGTGGACGAGGGTGTGCTGCGCGGCGACCGCGGCTTCCTGATGGCGCTCGCGCTGGGGTTCGGTGCGGTGGCCGTGTTCAACAGCCTGGCCGAGGCGCTGCGCGGGGTCACGCTGCAGCGGGCGTCGGCGTTGATGGGCTGGGACATGAGCCGGCGCCTGTTCCATCATCTGGTCAGCCTGCCGCTGACCTGGTTCCATCGACGCCGTCTGGCCGATGCGCTGTCGCGGATGGAGTCGATCGACCCGATCCGCCAGCTGATCGCCAACGGGCTCATCGGCGCACTGCTGGATGGTGTGCTGGCGCTGGGCATCATCGTGCTGATGTTCGTCTACTCGCCGCTGATGAGTCTGGTCGCACTGACTGCGCTGGGGCTGTACGTACTGATGCGGGTGGCCGCCATCCCGATGTCGATGAAGATGGGCATGGCCAGTCTGCAGGCGAACATCGCCGAGCGCGGGACGCGCATCGAAACGCTGCGCGCGATGCAGTCGATCAAGACCATGGGCGGCGAGTTCTCGCGCGAATCGATCTGGGCCAACAAGTACGCCGATCTGGTGCGTGCTTCGTTGAACAGCGCCAACCTGCAGATTGGCATCGGCGCGGGGCGCACCCTGCTTGATGGCCTCAGCCTGGTGGCCATCGTCTACATCGGCGCCCAGGCGGTACTGGCCAACACGCTGACAGTAGGCGCGCTGTATGCCTTCGTGGCCTACCGGCAGCAGCTGAGCAACCGGCTGACCACGCTGGTGGACCAGTGCATCGCCTGGCGCCTGACCGAGCTGCATTCGGACCGCATTGCCGATATTGCCCTCAGTCCCAGCGAAGAAGGCTTCAGCAAGGATCCTTCGGCGTCGGACAGCATGGAGGGGCACATCCAGCTGCGTTCGGTGTACTTCCAGTACTCGGCACAGGAAGCGCCGGCGCTGAAGGACATCAACCTGGCCATTGCGCCGGGCGAGTTCGTGGCCATCACCGGCCCGTCCGGCTGTGGCAAGAGCACGCTGGTGAAAGTGCTGACCGGGCTGTACCCGCCCAGCGCCGGCGAGCTGCTCTATGACGGGCTGAACATCGCCAGCTGGGGGCCGCGCGTGGTCCGTCAGCGGATGGGCGTGGTGATGCAGGATGATGAGCTGCTGACCGGTTCGATCGTGGAGAACGTGACCTTCTTCGCCGAGCGCCCGGACATCGCGCTGGTCTGGCAGTGCCTGGAAATGGCGGCAGTGAAGGAGGATGTGCAGCGCATGCCGATGCAGCTGGAAACGCTGGTGGGCGACATGGGCTCGACCCTCTCCGGTGGCCAGAAGCAGCGCCTGCTGCTGGCCCGCGCGCTGTACCGCAAGCCCAGCATCCTGGTGCTGGATGAGGCCACCGCGAACCTGGACGTAGCGCGCGAGAGCCGCATCTACCAGGCGCTGGCGCAGCTGGATATCACCCGCATCCTGATCACCCACCGCCCCGACACCATGCGCCTGGCCGACCGTCTGGTGCGCATCGACCAGGGCAGGGTGGTGGGCGATACCCGCAAGCCCACCGCAGCGGCGCCCACAGCAGCGCCGACCGTCAACCTCATTCCTGCCGTCGTTTCGCCGCCAGCAGTGGCTCCAGCAGCCAGTCCAGCAGCGAACGCTTCTCCAGAACCAGACAGGCTTTGAGGCGTGCTACAGCCAGGAATGAAACCACGCCGATGCGGGCATCCAACCAGAATTACCGGGCGCCCAGCGCCCGACAATCGCCATCCTTCACTGCACGGTGGGGCGCATATCCTAGCGTGCGGCGCGATAGAAGCTGAGCAGGCACTCGTCGCGGGATCCATCGGTAGTGAAGTGCAGGACAGTCCCATTGGAACGAAGCTCGTAAGCAGATTCCCTGCTCACTCGTTCAGCGGCTGCATTGTGCGGGTTCGGCGGATACATGAACTGCTCAAGCGCGTATTTTTCCTTCAAGGACGCAGCGGGATAGCAATGACCCTGTTCCAGCTTGGCATAGAAGAAACTGATTCCCTGCACCAGGCGCGGATGGATCCTGAATTCGGTATAGGCGATCCGGTAACCATCGCGGGTCTCGATCGGGCTTGACCTGAAAACGACGGGGTCGGTATTGCTGTTGCCCTGCTGCATGAATTCACGTGCGCCCATGCTTCGGAAGAAATCGAAGCCCAGCGGCCAAGGGGCATCGGCAAGCTTCTGAATCACGTCTTCAAGTGAATTCTCGTTGCTGTCCTTTCCTCGGGCGCCGTCTTCAGCAGATGCCTGGAATGCGAGTGACAGGGTCAAAGACAACAGAGGCAGCAGGAGATGCTTCCGGGAGAGATTGAGGTTCATCGTTCCTGTTCCTGGAAATGGCCGCCCAGTCGCCACATGGAAGCCACCTCATCGCCAGGCCTGCGCGGAGCGTGGGCATTGCAGTTCCGCGGCGCCGACCGTCAACCTCATTCCTGCCGTCGTTTCGCCGCCAGCAGCGGTTCCAGCAGCCAGTCCAGCAGCGAACGTTTCTCCAGAACCAGATCGGCTTTGAGGCGCATGCCCGGGGTCAGTGCCAGCGCCTTGCCATAGGCCTGCATCTGCTGGTCGTCCAGCGCGGCCAGCAGGCGGTACTGGCTTTCCACGGCCTGCAGGTCGGCGGGCAGTTCCTCTGGTGATGTCGGTGAGCGCGCGATCTTGACGATCCGGGCGCGGCCGACGCCGAACTTCTGGTAGGGGAAGGCGTCGTACATCAGCCGCACGTCGGTGCCGACATTGACGAAGGCGATGGCCGAGGAGGGCACCCACAGCTCGGCGAACAGCTGCGAGCCTTCCGGCATCATCACCCCGAGCGTGCGCCCGGCGGTGACCGTGGCGCCCGGCTTGGCCTGCAGCCAGGTGACCTGCCCGGCGGACTGCGCCACCAGATTGAACTGCGTGCCCAGCTTGTAGTTGATCGCCTTCTCGCGTGCGCCCAGCAGTTCGGACAGCGCGGTGGCGCGGTTGGCGTCACGCTCGGCCTTGAGGCGGCCCAGCTCGTGCCGCATCTGCTCGTGCTCCTGTTCCAGCTGGGCAATGCGCGTCTGCACTTCGGCCACCGATTGGCGCACGTTCAGTACCCGCACCTCCGCGTCGCGGTACTGCAGTTCGGATACCAGCTTGTCCGCGCGCAGGCGGCCCAGGTCGTGCACGGTCTTCTCGGCGATGGCCTGCTGTTGCTGGTACAGCGTGACGTTGTCACGCAGTACCGAAAGCTGGCGGGTGGTGCCCAGCATGCGCTCGCGGATGCCGGCCTCCTGGCTTTCCAGGGATGCTTCGGTGGCGCGTTCGCGATCGACCGACGCCTGGGTGAGGCGCTCGGCCATGCCGGACAGGGTGGCACCGGTGCTTTCGCCGGTGTCGATCACCGAATCCACCGAGACGCTGACGATGGGGTCGCCCTGGCGGACCTTCGCGCCTTCCTCCACATGCACGTTGCTGACGATGCCCGAGCGCTGGCTGATGATCGGCAACAGGCCGCGCGAGGGGACCAGCGCACCGGATACGGTTTCCTTGCGCGGGAACGAGGTGGTCACCAGGAACAGTACCGCCAGGCCCAGCAGCGCAACCACGAAGCCGGTGGCCAGCCACATGCCGACACCCGGTGCCTGCACCGGTGAGCCGAAGCGCTGCGTGGCGGCCTCGATCGCTTCGTTGCGGAACAGCGGAATCACATCCGCCGTCTCATCCTTTCTGGCTGGTTCCATGTGGCCTGCGGTGCCGCGTCGTTGCGGAGAGTGGGATGGGTAGGGACATCATCGCGCGGTTCGGGGCGCAAGGCAGCCACGGCCACCGGCCACGTCCACGTAGTAGTCGTAATCGTCGCGCAGGCCGAAGCCCACCCGCCAGGAGATCGGGAACACGTTGGCGGGCTGGTCGGAGACCTGGGTCTGCAGGGTGACCGTGCGGCCATTGAACGTGACCGGGGCGGTGGCCTCGGCGTAGCGGACCGGTTGCAGGCCGTGCATCGTCCAGCGGCGTCGCTGCACCAGGCTGGCCTGTGGGTAGGTGGACAGGTCCACGCCGGAGGCTTCCAGTGCGACATCGGTGCCGGTGTCGAGCAGGACGAGCTCGTCGCGCTTGCCGATGCGCATCGGCAGGCGCAGCGAGTACTGGCCGCCCCACAGTGCAGAGGTGGTTGCCAGGGGTTGCCGGCAGGTACCGGCAGGCAGTGCCTTCAACAGCTCCAGCTCGGTGGGCCGCAGCACCAGCGGACCCAGCCGATACAGCAGGTCCAGGCCGATGATGTTGAACTCGATCTGGTCGGTGACCGTAAAGGCGACGTTGCTGAAGTGCAGATCGCCCAGCTGCACATCGACCGGAGCGGCCAGGCCGATCGCCACGGTCTGCCCGGGCCGCGAATTGTCGGTGGCGAAGTTGTCGGTCACCGCCAGGCCCATCGCCTGTGCGGCCTTGCGGCTGATATGCGAACGGGTGGCGCCGGTGTCGATGATGAAATCGGAGTCGATGTCGCGCTGCTTTCCATCCTGGCCGCCCCGGATCTTGCCGCGGATGACAGGGACACCGGCCTTGGCCGACAGCGGCAGGCGGGTTCCGGCAGGCGGCGGTGCGGCCAGCGTGGCCGATCGCGGCCATTGGCTGAAGGACTCGAACGCGGGGGCGGTGATGCCGCTTACTTCCTCGCCTGCACGCAGCGACGGCGCGACATGCTGTTGATAGAGCGCGCGGACCTTCTGCATGTCGGCGGCCCAGCCGGCGATGTCGCCTTCCAGCAGACGGTTGCCGGCACGCAGACTCCGGCACAGGTACATGACCCCCTGGCTCTTTTCGGCCACCACGGCAGCGTCGGCGATACAGGTGTCGGCCCAGCGATTGGACTGGGCGATTTCGCCACGCGTGCGGTGGTAGCCGGCACGTGCGGCCAGCCGTGCCGTGGTATTGGATTTGCCGATCCGCTCCAGGGCCGCGCTGTTGCCCTGCATCACCGCTACGGTGATGCCATGGCTGTCTTCAGCGACCACATCGCGGGCCCCGGCGGGGGCGGCCACGCCCAGTGCGATCACTGCGGACATCAGGAATTTCATTGCCTCAGCTCCTCTGTGACACGTATCGGCCGCCCGGTCTCCCGGGCGGCCGATGTTCCGGTGCAGCGTCAGAACCCGCTGATGACCAGGTTGAACTGGCCGGTGAACGAGTTGGTGTTCGGATCGAACGTCAGGCCGATGTTGAACGACACACCGTTACCGAAGTCCTGGTTGAAGCTGGCGTTGTAGTTGCTCACATTGAAGTGATCGGTGGTCAGGCCCAGGGTGTAGGTCTGACCTGCATACTGGAAGCTGCCGTTACCGGCCAGGCCCCAGTTGCCATTGGTCAGATTCAGGTTCTCGGTCAGGTTGAAGGTCAGGTTGTAGTCCTGCAAGACCCATGTCTGGGTCGCGCTGGCTACACCGTTGCCATCAATGCTGGCGTTGGAACTGAAGGTGGTCTCGCCACCGCCGTCGCCACCACCACCGCCGCCACCACCACCGCCACCGCCGCCATCGCCCGGATCCCACGGATCGGTCCAGTCCGGCGGATCCGGGTTGGGACCCCAGTCGTCCGGCGGGGTCACATCGACCGGCGGCAGATCGGTGGTGTCCACCTGTGCGCCACCGGAGACCAGTGCACGTTCTTCGGGGGAGAGATCACGAATTCCACTTGCAGACATCTCACAACTCCTTGTTTGTCCGATGCTGAGTACGGATGCGTCGTTGCCGCCTTCATGCGGCGCTCCGACATTTATCACACGAAGTGGACAGTGCTCTGTCAGAAAAATCTGATTCGGACAGAAGGGTGATAAACGACAAAAATGAACGCGCCTTGCGCTTGCTTTCGTTCAGCGGCCGCTTGCTGCGACACGCTAGCCCCCACCGCAGGCACTCAGGCAGCGGTCGCGTATTTCCCCGCACTTGATGTCCGGAAGGCGATTCCGGCAGAAATCCACGCTCGCCTGGCATGATCGACGAAGATCCCTGTCCTGGATTTCTTCGCAGTTGCCACCCCATTGGGATGCCGAGCCCAGGCAGCCGCTACTGCTTCCGGCGGAATGACAGCTGGCATAGTGGTCCCGACACTGGTCCATGCATTGGCGTGCAGCCGTGGTTTCACGAACGCCCTGCGCCAGATAGGCGTCGCCATGGCTGCTGCAGGATGCCATTGCAACGACAGCCACGAATACGAGTAGTTTGCTCTGCACTGCAGCAGACCCTTTCAATTGATCGTATCAGGCTCCTCATCATCAGCCGGCCGATTCCATTTGGCCTGAGTGGCTGTGCTGATGCGGAGATTCAAACAGGATGCGATATCAGTGTGCCGACTGGGTAGCCCCCAAAGACATCAGGCAGGCCTTGTTTGTGATGAAATCCAGATAGATGGAGACCTTGCGCAGGCTGCCGCCGCCCAGCACATAGCGCGTCTTGCTTGGATGGTTTCCAGTGGATGTGCTGATCTGCAATTCTGCAGAGCCGTCCAAGGTCTGCACAACGGCTTCGCGCGCGACCGATGCTCTTCGCTGCTGTCCTTGTACGCCTTGAACAACACTGTGTTGAACTGAACCTGGTGGCAGAGCCACACCGATTGGCAGGGCTTCCATCAACTCGCCACTGTTACCAGTATCCAGCATTGCTTCCTGGCGCTTGCCGTCAACAGTAATGAACAACCTTGGGACGGTCTGCGTGCCGTTCAGGTCTGCCGCCGAGAACATCGGGGCGTCGCAGGCCGGAGCGGCAGATCCCTCCGCGAGCACCTGCAGGCCATCCTTGCCGATCAGGACTCGGCCGAGACGAGATAGAACATCGAGGCCAAGAAGGTTCGCAGGAATGCGTTCGCTGACGGATACCAATGGCTGCGAGATGATCAACGGACCAAACTGGAGGGTCTGTGGCTGGGCGATCCTGCTGCGCTGTTGTGAGTCGCCCAGCACGCCGGAAAGCGTGAATCCCTCCATGAGCGGGGGCGCAGTTATCGCCGCGGGATGCACTATGGTCAGTGCCGAGCCTGTGTCGACCAAGACCTCAAGAGTCTTTCCGTCAATCTGCAGTTGCGCCATGTTGGGATAAGCGACACGGCCGCCGTCGTGATCCTGGCTGGACGCTACCGTAACCGTTCCTGTGTGCAGGGCGATACGTCCTTGGCCAGATGAATCGACTTTGGGAGCGGGCCGACCGGCCATCGCGGCGTAGTCTGGAATGCGGGTGAATACATCGACATTTCCCAATGTTTTGCCCCGCTTCTCCGCAGCGGCCCGAACGCGCTCCCGCGCCTGCATCGACAGGCGTGCCCATGCAGGCAGGTCACCCGCTACCACCTCGACGCCAGCTCGCAGTGCTCCGCAGACAGTCAGCCCGGCCAGATGCGTAGTCTGCTGCGCCATCTGGATACATTCATCTGACGCTTCGCGGGCTCCAGGAACGTCCAGCAGAACGCGGCGTTCGGCGGCCCTGGCCATCTTCTTTACGACGGTATTGGTTGCATTGACCTGCAGCTGCCGTAGTGCAGCGACATCACCTTGAGCCAGCGCTTGGCTGACCGGCGTGGGGTCGTTGAATATCTGCGTGACGCGGGTTGTCTCAGCGGCACCAGCACAGGATGAAACGAGCAGCAATGCAAGTAAAAGGGGACGCATGGGACTCCAGATGGATGCCGCGTCCGCGAACGCGGCATCCCAAGAGGGATCAAGGACTCTTGTTGTAGAGGAACTGGGCTTCGCCCTTTATGTCGTTGTCCGCTGAGTTGTAGATCAGGTTGATCTGAAAGCCGAAGCCTGCGCCGATATCCCAGTAGTAACCACCATTGACGGTGGAGGTCCAGGAACCTTCGTTCAGCTGCCACTTGAGAAGACTGCCATCGTTGCCGACGAAATCCAATGTGCCCTTGCCGTCCTTGAAGGTGCCGTCGGTGTTGAACTTCAGCTCGGTGCTGACCGTCCACTGGCCGAATTCATTGGGAATCGGGTAGGTCAACACCGCTTTGTTGAAGCCCGGCTCGCCATTCTCGCCCGGCGTGTAGGTCAGCTTGCTTTCAAAAGGCTTGACATCGATGAAGGTGAAGTCCGGCTGTCCGTCACCGTCACCACCGCCGTCGCCACCACCACCACCACCGCCGCCACCGCCGCCGCCGCCATCGCCCGGATCCCACGGATCAGGCCAGTCCGGCGGATCCGGGTTGGGACCCCAGTCGTCCGGTGGGGTCACATCGACCGGCGGCAGATCGGTGGTGTCCACCTGCGCGCCACCGGAGACCAGTGCGCGTTCTTCGGGGGAGAGATCACGAACTCCACTTGCAGACATCTCACAACTCCTTGTTTGTCCGATGCAGATTACGGATGCGTCGTTGCCGCCTTCATGCGGCCCTCGGACATTTATCACACGAAGTGGACAGTGCTCTGTCAGAAAAATCTGATTCGGACGGAAGGGTGATAGACGATAAAAATGAACGCGCATCGCACTTGCGCAACGACGATTCTTCATCTTGACGTAATGCGAATGTGCTATTTGACCTTCACGCAGTTGCTGCGCTAAACACCACACCTCACGCTCGAAGCAAGGAGTTGCACGCATGCAGGAAAATGGAATTCGCGAGCTGTCGCTGGAAGAGCTCGCACTGGTCTCTGGCGGTGCGCAGATGGACACCACCGATCTGCCGCCGGTGGATGCGTTGCCGCCGGATGACGGCGGCTGGCCGGATATCGATCCGCCAGACTGGACCGATCCGTGGGACCCGGGCGATGGCGGTGGTGGCGGCGGTGGCGGTGGCGAAGCGCCGCCGAGCGCGTATGAGCAGGTCGATGGACAGGCTGACACCGTCGCGCGTGAGGTGGAGGCACTGATCAAGGCCGATCCGGGTTATCAGAGCCAGGAGCTGGGCACGGTGATCTACCGCGACGCAGTGACCGGTGAAATCAAGACCAGCCCACTGGCGCGCGGTGATGCCAGCAATCCCGGGGCCATCAGCTATCCGCTGCTGGAGTGGGGCATCTCGCCGGGCCAGGTGGTGGGCATCATCCATTCCCATCCGGCCGGGGTCTTCCCGTCGGAGACGCATGAGGTCAACAAGTACCCGTCCGACAACCGCACCGTTGGCGGCGTGGCCTATGAGGGCGGGGACTGGGGTGTGGCCGATCTGCTGCGCGACAACGGCATGAATGCCGAAGAGTTCCGCTACTACATCATCGGGCCCGACGGTGTGACCCGTGAGTATGATTTCAACGACCGCGATGCGGAAACGCTGGGTACGACGCTATGAAGATAGAGGCCGCATGGGCGGTGGCCGTTCTGGCCGTGGGCGCAGCAGCCTGTGCGCCGGTGGCGCGTGCCGATTCGCCAGGGCTGGCGGTGCTGCGCAGCGAAGATGGACTGCCTGCGAACCGCTACACCTCGCAACACCAGATGAGTTGTGGCAGCCGCGTGTTCGAGCTCGTGGTGGAATCGCCGGGTCCGGTCAGGTTGACTGGCCTGAAGGTGGATGGCGTCGCGGTTCCTGCCGCGCAGCTGCAGGCCATCAATGCACAGGTACCGGAGCGCTCCTGGTTCCAGGGCATCGCCTCGTCCTGCACGTCGGCCCGCCAGTCGCTGACCCTTCAGCTGTCATCGCCGCAGGGGGCAGTGACCATCCCGCTTTCGTTCAAGGATGGCGTGCTGGTGCCGGCGGCACCCGCCAGGTAACGCAGGTGCTGCAGGCTGCCGGCCCCTGCGCGGGGCCGGCAGCGTGACCGCCCGTCAGAAGCGGTAGGCCGCCTGCACGTACACCCGGCGCGGTTCCCCGGGGAAGTGCCCGTTGCGCGCGATGAAGCCACTGGCCGCATACACCTTGTCGAACAGGTTCTTGACGTTGGCCTGGAACTGCCACTGCTTCCACGTGGTCTTCCAGCTCATGTCGAACACGGTGTAGGCCTTCACGCTCTGCCCGTCCAGGCTGATGCGCTCGCCGACATGGTCGGCACCGAAACCAATGGCCGAGTTCAGCGCAGGCAGGTCGTAACGCGTCCACAGGCCGAGCGTGTTGCGCGGTGCATTGGCGAAGCGGTCTCCGGAGGCGTTGGTGATGCCGTTCGGGCCCGCATCCTTCACCCGTGCGTCGTTGTACGCGTAGGTGAGGTTCACCACCCAGCGATCGGTCACATCGGCCAGCAGATCGAGTTCCATGCCGGTGCTGCGCACCAGGCCCAGCGCGGCGAGCTGGTTCACGCCTGCGGTCACTTCGCCGGTGGCCTGCACGATGTTGCTGCGGTCGATGCGGTAGGCCGCCATGTTCAGGGTCACACGCTCGGCCAGCAGCGACTTCATGCCTATCTCCCACTGTTTGCTGCGTTCAGCGTCGAACGGGCCGCCGGCAGCACGGTCCTGGTTGGCCGCGCTCTGTGGCACGAATCCGCTGGCCACGTTCGCGTACAGGTTCAGCCCCTCGCGCACGGTGAAAGTGCTGCCCAGCCGCCAGCTGAGGTCGTGCCCATCCACGCTGCTGCCGCCGAGGCGATCCTCGTCCTTGAAGCCATCCCAGCGCAGGCCGGCCAGCACATGCCAGCGCGTGCCCAGCGCAAGTTCGTCCTGCAGGTAGCCGCCGTAGCGGGTGCTGCGCGTGGAGGTGCTGCGCCAGGGCAGGGTAGTCAGAGCGTAGTCGTGCCAGGTGCTGGCGCCATACACTGGATTGAACAGGTCGATGCCACGCACCGGTCCCGCACCGCGCGCGAGGTCGGCACTGTTGGCGGTCTGCGCGGTGAAGTCGGCATCGAGCTGGTACACGTCAGCGCCGAACAGCACTTTATGCTCGATGCGGCCGGTACTGACCCGCCACACGGCATTGCCGTTGACAGTAAACGCCTCGTTGTCGCGGATCTGGTTGCGCAGCTGGCGCGTCATCCACTCGGCCACGCCATCGCGATCGCGGTCGATCAGCCCCATCGGCTCGTGATACATCTGGTGCTCGTTGTTGGTGAACCATCGCGCGGCGAAATCCACATCCACATTCGAGGCCGGCGCGAAGCGATACTGCGCCAGGGCGACCTTCGCGCGCATGTCGAGGAAGTCGCTGGCCTCGTTGTGGTTCCAGCGGCGATCGGTCAGGAACGTACCTGCGTCATTCACCGGTACACCCCGCAGGCGGTTGCCGCCCAGGTTCTGGGTGATGTCGGTGAACTGCAGGGTCAGCTCGCCGGTATCGCCCACATCGAAGGCCAACGATGCATCGCCGATCACGCTTTCGCTGTCGGTGTTCCAGCGCACACCCTGCTCGGTGTCGCCGTACAGACCGGCGCGGTAGCGCACGCGGCCGGCCGCATCCAGGGGGCCGGTGGCCTCGACCGAGCCGGCGCGGAAATCCTCGTTGCCCAGCTGGACTTCGATGCGGCGCTCAGCCGTGGCCCGGGGTTTGCGGGTCACATAATTGATGACGCCGCCGGCATCACCACCGCCATACAGTGCGCCGGCCGGACCCTTCAGCACCTCCACCCGCTCGATGTTGAACAGCTGGGGCACCGCGAAGCCCGCATACGGGTCGCCGCGCAGGCCGTCATAGAGCACGTTTTCCTGCCGGAAGCCACGCAGGGTCACGCCCGCATAGCTGAAGAAGCTGATGCCGCTGATGCTGCGGTACAGGTCGGTCACCTGGCGCGCAGCCTGGTCGTCGATCAACTCGCGCGGCACCACCTGCACCGATTGCGGCACCAGCTCCAGCGGGGTATCGGTGCGGGTGCCAACTGCGGCGTCGTCAACCCGGTACAGCGTCTGAGCACGGCCACGCACTTCGACCTTGTCGAGCTCGGTGGTTGCGGTGGTGGGTGGTGCAGCGGCCTGTGCCAGGGGTGCCAGGGGCAGGGCGAGGGCCGCGCACAGCGCGCGTGTTGGGGGACTTAGAGATTGAGAACGGGGAAAAAACGGGATGAAACGGGATGAAATGGGACGAAAGCCCCGCCCTGCAAGCGTTTCGCCCGTCGCGTGACATCTATTGATAGATAGAGCTCGGTTTGCGAAACCAGCCCTATCTGACCCGATTGGACACCAGAAATGCAAAACGGCCGCCATCGCTGGCGGCCGTTTGATTTGTGTTTAAAGGGACTTCAACGAGCTGGCGGTCCATCGGGTGGATCGCAGATGTTCTGCAGACAGTCCTCCAGGCCCTTGAGCCTGACCAGCACCTGGTCGAGCTGCTCCTGGCTCAGATATTTGAGGGAAGGAACGCCGAGGCGGAACAGATCCCGTTCAACTTCCCGCTGCCAGCCATAGCGGGCGGCGAGATCCTGGATCTCATAGCGCGCGCGAGCGCGACGCAGATGCACCGGCATTGCCAGCACTGGGTCCGAAAGCCTTGTCTCCCAATGATTCCGAGGGACCGCGTCCCGCAGAATCGCCCTCAATCTACCTACCAGTTGCCGCTGTTCCTGCATCCTTTGCCCCTGTAACGATCATCCCGACTGTCTGCCGGGCAAACGGCCTTACGTCCGCTTCCGGCAGTCCCTTTTCCAGCAGCTGAGCCAGCAGAACAAGCGCCTCGCCATACTGGGCCGGGGCCAGTACAGCATCCGCGTCATCAAGCGCCTCCTGGAGCAGTTGCGCGGCGATCTTCACAGACGACTGGCTCACTACCTGAGACTGCCGCAAGTCATTGTTTTGACGCGGAATCGTGCCGGAATCCAGGCGTTCATCGCCCGAGCCTGTCAGCAGCCAATTGGCGTTCCAGCCCTGCTGCACCAGCGCAGCCAAGCACTCCGCCCCAATCTCTCTCAGGCCGCGCTCAAAGCGCCCATAGGTGTTCTTTGACACCCCGATGAGGGTGGCCATCTCCCCTTGCGTCCTCGACCCCCGAACGGTGGTCAATCGCGCACCAATCGACACCCATTCGGGTTTCGCTCTTTCCTCGCCGGAAGTGCGAATCAAGTTCTCTGCGTGATTCATCGTTTCGCACTTCCCGTAAGTATTTGTTTCATAAAGACAGAATCCCGAAAACACCCATTTGTGTCGTCGCCGACCAAGTGCGAAACACATTTGGGTGTTGACAAGCACCCAAATGGGTTTAGCATCTGCCCCGTAGTCATCGCTCAAATGACAGGTACGAAATGTCAGCAACGAATACCCCGAGAAAAGCCAGTCCCGCTAAGGACTGGCATGCCGCCGACATCGTAGCGGCGCTGCATCGCAAGGAAATCTCTCTGCGGCAGATCGCGCTACTGAATGGCTACACCAACGGGGCGAGCCTGAATCCCGCTCTCCGTCGGCCGTACCCCCAAGCCGAGGCCCTGATTGCAGAGGCGCTCGGAATGGAACCCCAGGCCATCTGGCCCAGCCGGTACGGCGCCGACGGTAAGCCGAACCGTGGCCCAGGGGGCCGCAAACCGCTGCTGCCCCCTGACGCAAAGCCTAGCAGCCTGCGGACAGGCCGCAATCCACAAATTGGCGCCCCGCAATGAACAGCGCCTCTATCTACCGCTTCCCCCCGGCGCACAGGCGCCCCCACCGAGCAGGAGACGCAAGGATGAATCGTCAGCCCAGCCAGCCCTATGACTTCTTCTTGACCCCACGCCCCTCGGCGCCGGTCAACGGCACCATGGATTACCGCAAGTCCGTCAGCATGCTGGTCGGCCAGATGCTGGAGGCCGCGCACGCTGCAGGCCTGGACCGGCACGAAGTAGCCGCACGCGCCAGTCGCCTGACTGGCCAGAACGTATCCAAGGCGATGCTCGACGGCTACACCGCGCCCAGCCGCGAAACTTTCAACATTCCGCTGTGGGTTGCCCCCGTGCTGGAAGTGATCTGCGGCGGGACGTTGCTCGCTGAGTGGCAGGCCCAGGTCATCGGTGGCCAGCTGCTGCTGGGTGCCGAAACCCTGGACGTTGAAATCGGCCGCGCCCACCGTGAGCGTGTCGTCGCAAGCCAGCGCCTGCGCCAGCTGCACCGTCTGAGCGTGAGGGCATCCTAATGGCGGACGGCACCATGTCCCCCCGTTCGATGCTGGACCTGGCCACCTTGGCCAGCAGCCTGGGCAAGACCAAGCGAGCCGTCGAGATCCGCGCCAAGCGCGAGGGCTGGGCGTTTGTGGAAAAGGCTACTCGCGGTGGCCGTCGCCGACTGTATGCCGTTGATGCGCTACCGCCAGACGTACAGGCCGCAGCTGTCATCGCGGGGCAGGTCAGCGAGACGCCGCAGCGGGCCGTGGCGGTTCGCCAGGCCAACGTCGATTCCATCGCGTCCGCGTGGAAGCGCTACGAGGCCGTCCCGCAGCATTTGAAGGACGAAGCCGCACGCCGCCTGCGCGCCCTGCAGGCCGTTGAGGCGCTGCAGGCTGCCGGCCATCCTCTGATGGCAGCGCGTCAGATCGTCGCCAGCCAGATGCAGCGCGACCAGGGAGGCGGCGTCAGCGTGGCCAGCCTGGGCCGCTGGGCCGCGCTGGTGGCCAAGGCCGAGAAGCAGCACCGCCTGGCTCTGTTGGTGCCGGCATACGCCGCGACCAAGGCCAAGGCCGAGATTCACGCCGAGGCATGGGATCTGTTCAAGGCCGACTATCTGCGGGTCGAGGCCCCGAGTGCGCAAAGCTGCTATGACCGGCTGCAGCGCATCGCCGCCACCAAGGACTGGCCCGCACTTCCGTGCGCCAAGACGTTCATCCGCCGTGTTGAGGCAGAATTGCCGCGCGCCGTCCTGGTGATGGCCCGCGAAGGCCAGGAGCGATTCAATCAGACGTTCCCGGCCCAGGAGCGCGACCGCAGCGTGTTCCACGCGCTGGAGGCAGTGAACAGCGACGGCCACAAGTTCGACGTGTTCGCACGTTGGCCGGACGGCACGGTTGCACGCCCCATCATGGTGGGTGTCCAGGATCTCTACAGCGGCAAACTGCTGGGCTACCGCATCGCCGAAACCGAGTCGTCGGACCTCGCGCGCTTCGCGTTCCGTGACGTGATCGAGCGCTATGGCATTCCCGGCAAGGTCTGGCTGGACAACGGTCGCGGCTTCGCATCCAAGATGCTGACCGGCGGCACGGCGAATCGCTTCCGATTCAAGGTGAAAGAAGACGATCCGACCGGTCTCCTGACGGCAATGGGCTGCGAGATCCACTGGGCGACGCCGTATCACGGACAGGCCAAGCCCATCGAGCGCGCCTGGCGTGACCTGTGCGACCGCGTTGCCAAGCACCCGGCATTCGCTGGCGCCTACACGGGTAACAAGCCCGACGCAAAGCCCGAGAACTACGGCAGCAAGGCCATTCCGCTGGATGAGTTCGTGCGTGTCCTGAATGAGGAAATCGCGGCCCACAACGCTCGCGAAGGCCGGCGCACGCGTACCGCTGCAGGCCGGAGCTTTGATTCCGCGTTTGAGTCCAGCTATGCGCAGTCCACGATCCGCAAGGCATCGCCTGAGCAGTTGCGGGAAATGCTCCTGTCCACGGACGTGGTCACCTGCGACCGCCGTGATAGCAGCGTTCGCCTGTCCGGCAATCGGTACTGGAGCGACGCCATCGCCCCGTTTGCAGGTCAGAAGGTGATGCTTCGCTTTGATCCCGAGCATCTGCACCAGGCTGTGCATGCGTACACCTTGGCCAACGTCTACATCGGCCAGCTGGACTGCATCGCCGCCGTTGGCTTCGCCGATACCGGCGCCGCCCGCGAACACGCCAGGGCAAAGAAGCAATACCGCCAGGCAACACGTAAGCAGCTGGACGCGGAGCGACGAATGGAAGCGGCCAGCGTGGCCAACCAGCTGCCGTCGCCGATGCCCGAATCGCTGCCGCCTGCAGGCGTGATCGCGCCGCTGTTCGGTCGTCGGCAGCCGCCGCGCGCACAGGAAGTCGAGCCCGCCGAACGGCTGCGCACCGGCACCGACGACAACGAAAGCGCGTTCGTGTCGCTGATGGACCGCATGCAGGCCCAGCAGCGCCGGAACAGCCTGTGGACCACGCCTGACGGAGATGCCTGATGCAAAGCAACCCCGCCACCGGCTACCAGCGTCGGCAGGCCTACCTCCAGCGCATCCGCAATGAAGGTTCGCACCCACTTCGCCACCAGGCACAAGCCCGTTTCAGATCCGGCGTAGACACCCGGACCAACCCGAAAGCGACAGCAGCAGGCGGTGGCATCGCCCGCCGCAGATCCAAGCTCGCCGCCCTCAAACGTCCGCCCCTTCCACCCGTTGCCCCGCTGCACCCGCACCAATCCAAGGAACCCAGCACGATGAATCTGGCCGTCACCCCGATCACCCCCGAAGAACTGTCACCGGAGCAGCTCGCCGATCTGCGCGACCGTCTCCGTATCACCCTGGAGGAAGACAAGAACCTGAGCCAGGCCCGTTTGGCAAAGGAATCGGACATCAGCAGCGCCACGCTGTCGCAGTTCTTGGGCGGCACCTACGCGGGCAACCAGCAAAACGTGGCTCGCAAGCTGGCCGGTTGGCTCAATGTCCGCGATGAGCGCATCAGCAACGGCAAGCTGCCCGAAGGCCCGGAGTTCGTCACCACGCCGACCAGCGAGAAGCTACGCGCCGTCCTGCAGTACGCCCACATGGCTGGCGACATTGCAGTGATCGCTGGCGGCGCGGGCCTGGGCAAGACCGTCACGAATAAGCGCTATGCGGCCGTGAGCCCGAACGTCTGGCACGTCGAATTGACCCCGGCCACGGGTGGCGTCCTCACCTGCCTGCAGGAGATTGCCGCAGTCATGGGCCTGCGCGACCTGGTCAACTCCGCCGCGTACATCCAGCGGGCCATCTTCCAGAAGGTGCGCAATACCAGCGGCCTGCTGATCCTGGATGAAGCACAGCACCTGACCGTGCAGGCGCTGGATATGGTTCGCGCCATCAACGACCAGACCAGCATCGGCCTTGTGCTGTGTGGCAATGACCGTGTCATCACGCAGATGACGGGCGGCAATCGCGCTCCGTTCCTTGACCGCCTGTATAGCCGGGTTGGTAAGCGCCTGGTCATTCACAAGGTGGTCAAGGGTGACGCCGACGCGATCATTGACGCCTGGAACATCGCCGATGCCGGTTGCCGCGATCAGATCCGGCAGATCGCCGACCTTCCGGGCGCACTTCGCGTCCTGAACAAGGTGCTGCGCCTTGCCTCGATCTACTCCCAAGCCAAGAACGAGCGGATCTGCTGCGAGTCCATCCGCTACGCAGCCAAAGAACTGGGCGTGATGGTGTGACCACGTCCATTTCCCACCTCACGGCCGACCTGGTGTCGGCTGTGGGCGGCATCGCCAGGCTGGCATCACCGGATGCACTGCCGGCGCGCTGCCTGATCGTCCAGCGCTGCTATGCGCTGGCCACCCCATTCGATTCGCTGACCATCGGCCAGTTGCTGCAGTGGAGCAATGAAGCCATCGCAAGCGCCGCACAAACGGCCCAAATCGACAACCAGGAGCGTCTCCCGTGAACACCACCGACAAGAATCGCACCGCCATCCAGCACCAGCTGACCGCCGCGCTGGAGGCCATCAATGCCCTGGCCGACAAGGGCCTCACGGCTCGCTCCGTCTCGATCACGGGCGCCCGGCCCGTCATCGTGATTGACCGGCCGCGTGGGGATTCGCTGGTCGGCGCCCAGCACATCCGCGAGCGCAAGGGCGAGCTGGTGACCCGCACGAAGATGGCGACCCCATTCCACGGTTGCCAGGTGGAATGGGACGTGTGCCAGTCCACGCCCACCAGTGGGCTGCACTGAGCAATACGCCATGAAGAAGCATGTTCCGTTCCCCAAGTCGCTGCAGCAGCTGCTGCAGCGAATCCTGGAGGCAATCGACCAGGCAGGTGGCTGCATGACGCGCGTCCAGCTGGCCACCACCCTGCACGATGCGCGCCCCCTGGACATCGACGACACCCTGGAGGAGCTGATCGACCGCAACCAGGTCGAACGCCAGGGGAGCGATCCCCAGATGCTCTGGCTGGTCCGTGGCTCCGCTGGCACCCAGCTCCCAGTCCTGCCGGAGCCCGCGCCCCCCGAGTGCGAGCGCCCGCCACACACAGTGCGAGCGCTGGACGTGGAACGACGCCTGGAAGCCATTGCCCAGGATGTCCTGGACGCCGCACTGGATGCCCGCGCTGCCGGGCTGCCAGCGCCGCTGGTGCGACTGCTGATGCAGTGCGATGGCGCCCTCGCCGAAGCCCGCAACCACCTCACCCCCTGATGAACAAGGAAACCCCAACCATGCAAGCAAACGCGATTCCCGAAGGCTACCGACAGGACGCCAAGGGGCACCTGGTCCCGGAGCAGCACATCAAGGAAATCGACAAGCTGCGCGATGAGCTGGTGCAGGAGCTCGCTGATCGCGCTCAGGATCTGCACAAGCGCATGGCAGAATTCAAGCGCCATGCATTCGACAGCATTGCCGCGTTCGTGTCCCTGAGCGCAGAGCAGTACCGCGTCCACATCGGCGGCAAGAAAGGCAACGTCACGCTGGTGGCCTACGATGGCCGATACAAGGTGATCCGCCAGTTCCAGGAGACGATCAAGTTTGACGAACGGCTGCTGGCTGCTAAGTCGCTCATCGACCAATGTCTGGCCGAATGGACCGAGGGCGCTCGCTCCGAGATTCGCACCATCATCAACGATGCGTTCCGTGTCGATCAGCAGGGCAACATCCGCACCGGGCAGGTGCTGCAGCTTAAGCGCCTGGAGATTGCCGATGCCCGCTGGAAGGAAGCCATGCGCGCCATTGGTGAAGCCGTCCAGGTCATGGGCAGCAAGTCCTATGTGCGCGTGTACCAGCGGGACAAGGATGGCGCCTATCAGCCCATCACCCTGGACCTGTCGGCGGTGGCCCTGTGACCGCGCGCATTCCTGCCGACCTCGCCGAACTGGCACTGGCCGTGGCCGATGCGGCCGTGCGCACCGACATCGAGGTATTCGCTCGCCAGCAGAACATCGAAGGACGGACGTTCTATGACCTGAGCTGTGCCGATGACCAGCGTTCGCCGGAGGCCATGGGGTACATCCAACGGGCGACTGCCTACATCGAGGCACGTGGCGACGTGTTCCCCTGGCGCCTGGAGCGTCACGTCAGCGCCCCGAGCCTCGTTTGCTTCCGCGATAAGGAGCCTCGCGATGTCGGCGCATAAGAAATCACCGCTGAGCAAAGAACAGTGGGCAGAAGTCGAAAAAGCACTTGCGACGCCCTACGGCGGTGACGTGGAGCTGATCGCTGATGAACACCGGCTGGTGATCCAGGTACAGAAGATCAAGACGCTGCGATATGCGGTCGTCGTTTTCGTTGATGGGAAGATAAAGCAGGAGTACATGCAGGAGAGCAGCCCCATAGGCGCCAAGTTCTACCGCCCCTCTAAAATCTGCCTCTATAGCAGGGCTCAGCAAGCGCGGATGGTCAAGAGCCTGGGCAAGCGTCGCACTGCCGCTATGGTCAAGCAGGGAACCGGAACAATCTACGATCCCGCCTGGCCTTCGGCAGCTGCTCTGCGCCGTCACCTCACCCGCACTTGCACGAGTATCGAGCTGATCCGCGCCGGATGGTCGGCAAGGGTTCCGGAGGGCCAACTATGAAGCCGGCAACAGACCCGCTGCGCCGCGCACAGATCGCCAAGATCAAGGTTGCGCAGAAGGAGCTCGGCATGGATGAGGCGGGCTATCGCGCGCTCTTGCAGCGTGTGACAGGCAAGCAGTCATCCACGCAGATGTCGCCGAGCGAGCGCGACGCGGTGCTGGCTGAGCTGACCCGCCTTGGCTGGAAGGCCAGGCCGGGCAAGCCTCACCCGGACCGCCCGAAGAACACTGACCAGGTGCCGATGCTGCGAAAGGTGGAGGCGCTGCTGGCCAGCGCCAAACGTCCCTGGAGCTACGCGCACGCAATGTCAGTGCGCATGTTCCAGGTGGACCGCCTGGAGTTTCTCAAGCATGACCAGCTGCACAGCCTGATCGCTGCGCTACAGATCGACTGCAACCGGAGGGAAGAATGAGCAATACCGTAAGCGACGCCGAGCGGGAACAAGAGCGGCAGAAGGCGACTGGCGAAGCCCTGCGCGTAACCTTTGAGCGTATCAAGACGCTCCCACCGCCGCAGGTGATTCAGTATCTGACCAGCGTTGTGCTGGTCGGGATCGAACTGCTGCGCGCCAATGGACGAGAGGATGCGTATGTAAGGGAATTTCTGGAGGGAGCCCTGGGTAGCTTGGATGCCCCGCCCATCTTCACGTTGAAGGATCAGCGGGCGCACCAATGAGAGCCACATGTCCCGATTGTGGCTGCCAGGGTCACATCAATGCGTTTCTCCTGGAGGAGGAAGGCAAGCGCCTGGCGGTTACCGTGGCAGCAATGCCGCCCGAGCTTGGCCGAGCGGTGCTGGCCTACCTGGGCCTGTTCAAACCGGCCAAACAGGGCCTGCGAATGGGTCGCGCGGTGAAGCTCGCCCAGGAAGTGGCTGACCTGGTCGCCTCTGGCACGGTCTGCAAGGACGAACGCGGCGGTATCCGCCGCCCCGCGCAGGTTCGTCACTGGGTGGCAGGTATCGATCAGATGCTGGTGGCTCGGCCGAACCTAACCCTCCCTCTGGAGTCGCACGGCTACCTGCGCGCGGTTGTGTTCGGCCTGGCCGACCAGGCCGATGCGGCCGCTGAGCGCGAACGAGAACAACACGCCCGCGCAGGCCGGCACCTCGGCACCACGGCACGCGTCAATCCCGGTGCTGGCGAATCCAGGCTGGATCAGCGCTTGGCCTGGATTAGCCAGATGGTGTCGCTGGGCCAGATGTCCGACGACGATGCCGAGCGCGAGCGCGCAGAGGCACGCGAGAAGTACGGAGAGCATTGATGATCGAGCAACGCGATTGGGTCGGAACACCGGACGCCGATGCAGCCGCCGAGCTGATCGCGGCCGCGCCGTTGGATCTGACCGAGAAGCAATGGGAGGGCACCCTGGTCGCGTTGGTCGCGGTCATGGAGGCTGCGTTCCGTCGCGCCGGCCTTGATGAAGAACAGGCCACCAGGCTGGCCCTTGCCGGCATGCTGGCGCAGGCCGAGTATGCTGGCGGCCGTCAGATTTACATCCCGCAGGGCATGCGCCTGCGAAATGCTCTGCGGGATGCGGAAATCTACCGCAAGGCCAAGCGCGGTAACATTGCGCAGCTGGTGACCGAGTATGGCCTTACTGAGGTTCGGGTCTACGAGATCATTCGTCAGCAACGCCAGCTGCACCTTGCCAGAGTGCAGCGTAATTTTGAGTTCTAGGGAGAGATGATGAGTCGGCCGGTGCTGGGCAAAGTTGAGTGGACCGTGGTGGCAGTGATTGCGGCGGTGGTGCTGGGGTGCCTCGTTTGGTCCGTATGGGGTTACTCAAGTTGGAAGATCGCCTCTGCCAAGAGTGCGATCATGGAGAAGGCGGGCGTAACCGTCGCGGCATTCACTGATGTCCGCCTCGGGGTGGACAAGCGCACGGTCTGTGGGCGGGTGTCGTTCGGCCCAGATGGCTATCGCCGATTCATGGTCGATCCTGTCGCTGCGGTCATTGATCCGGGCCAGGACGATGGAAGTGTGGATGCCATACTCTGGCGCGACTACCCAAGGGCGTGTGCGCGACACGATTAGACCTGCCAGTATCCCTACAAAAGCCCCGCCTCTGCGGGGCTTTTTCATTGAAGCACTTTAGTCCCCGTCCACTTTCGCGCGCGCGGAAGCTGTGCGTACCGGGGGACGGTCAACGTGCGCAGCACGGACGCACCCCGCTTACCCAAACAGCGGAGTGCACATGGAACCCAACAATCGCCGTACCCGAGCCATCGCCTACCTCGGCTCGCTGTTCGACCGCATCGGCTACATCTGGCTGTGGCTGGCGCTGAGCCTGCTCCTGCTGGCCAGCGTGGCCATCCTCAATCCCATCCTGGTGGCGTCCTACGCCTGGGCGGCCGCCAAGCTGACGATGGCGGCGGTAATCGGCCACGGCGTTGACCTGACCCTGTTCCGTGGCGCTGATCCCAGGTATCTCGATGGCATCGAGAAGTCGATGGCGCAAACCCGCCGCGTGACGCTGATCGCTGCGGCCATGATTGCGGCAGGGTTGATCGGATGACCCGGCACGGCCGCCCCGATCCCGGCCTGCGCTTGGCCATCGCGGTCTGCCTGGTGCTTGTGGCCGTCGTAACGTGGGCCATCTGCGGCAAGGCCGAAGCCGCACCCACCCGCGCCACCGTCAAGATTGCCCCCGCATCTGCCTTGTATCGACATCGCGTGGAACAGGCAGCATCCCGCGCTTGGGGCGTCAACGCGAGCTCGGCGCGCCTGGCTGCACAGCTGCACCAAGAGTCCGCATTTCGGGCCGATGCGCGCTCACCTGTGGGCGCCCAGGGAATCGCCCAGTTCATGCCGTCCACGGCGCGCTGGATCGCCACGATCTATCCGACCGACCTGGCCGGATTCGATCCTTGGAACCCGCAGCAGGCCATCCTGGCTGCCGCCCTGTATGACCGTTGGCTATTCGACCGGGTCGCCGAGTACAGCCAGGGGCGTATGAGCAGCTGCAGCCGGTGGGCCTTTACTTTCCGCGCCTACAACGGCGGTGAAAAGGCGCTCAACCGCGAGCGGGCACTGGCGTACACCAGCGGTGCGGATGCAAACGACTGGCGGGCTGTCGAGCCGTACCGCGCCCGAGCAGAGTGGGCGCACAGAGAGAACACCGGCTATCCGAAACGCATCCTGCTGACACTGGAGCCGGCATATCTCGCAGCCGGTTGGACGGGGGTGGCCACATGCCCCTGATCGCAGACCCGACCCGCCCCTATCGCTTCCTCTCGTTGCTGTTGGTGCTGTGCCTGACCGTTGCCGCGTTGCTCGGCATCGGGTTTGCGACGGGGCATCGCTGGGCAGCCGGATCGGCGGCCATCGAGCAGCGCGAGGGCCTGGAGCTGCAGCTGCGCCAACTGCAGCAGTCGGCCAAGACGCTGCAGACCCAATCGGCCCAGGCAACCGCCAATTACTACCGCGCAACCCAGCGCCTCAACCACATTGCCGAGCTCCAGGAGCTGGACCGTGAGAACCAACGTCAATTCAACCTGCAGCAGCAAGAGGCGCTCGCTTCGCTCCTGCGTAATCGCCCTGATCTGCGCACTGGTCGCGCCGGGGCTGATGTCCTGCAGCACTGGAACCGCAGTAACGCAGGCGCCGCTCCCCCAGCCGCCCGCGCCACCGATGCCGGCAGCGCTCAAGGCCGAGTGCCCGGAGCTGCCAGCAGCCAAGGACGATCTCTGGGAAACCCTGCTGGGGAATCACGACCAGGTCGCGGCGCTGTACCACGACTGCCGCAACCAGCAGCGAAGGCTGACGCAGGCAGTGTCGGACTGGGAAGCGACCGCCTGGGGCTGGTACTGCACAGCGGTCACCCAGCTGCAGCTGCCCGTGGAGGCCTGTGCCCGTGAAGGCGGAACCCACGATCAAGGTCGCTGACCTGACCCGCTTGCGGAACGAGTACGAGCAGATGGTTCGCGATGCCGAAAGCGGCAGCAAGCAACCAGGCAACGCAGGGCTCATCAACCGAGGGCGCGTGGCCACGCTTCGCGCCGTGGCGGTGGACCTGACTGAAATCATTCAAGGCAAGAGGCACCCGAGTGGCAGACGACGCTGACCAGGCCGACGTAGTAACCGAACGCGCCTGGGATCGATTCAGGCACAGCCGCCCGCAGTTCAACCCTCAACCAGTGCCCAAGCCAATGTGCGATGCCGAATGCGAAGAGTGTGGCGCCATCGTCCCAGTCGGTCGCCTGCAGGCAGTGCCAGGCACCCGCCACTGCACCGCCTGCGCAGGCGCAGGGTTCCGCCCATGATCGCCGCCGCCGCATGGGATGCGTCCATCGTCATTGGGATGTTGGTCCTGGTTGCTGGACTGGTCGCGCTCAACCTCCTGGTCGGCGTGGTGCTTTGGTGGCGCCACTCCGGCCTGGCTGATCGAGTCACGAAACTGGAGGTTCAGCACGCACACCACCTGACCCACAAGGAAACCGGCGAACTGTTTGACCGAATTGCCCGGTTGGAGGGCATGGCAGCCGCCACCAATCGCATGCTCGAAACCGTCCAAGAACACCTCATGGAGAAAGACTGATGTCCCACAAGACCTTTGCGGAGCGCCACCGCGAGGACCGCCGCCTGGTGTTGCTGCGGCTGCTCTCGGAACAGAACGGCTACCGCGCCAACAGTTCGGTGCTGCATGCCGGCCTCAACGTCCTGGCCGTGGCCGCCAGCCGCGATGACGTGCTGACCGACCTGACCTGGCTGAGCGAGCAATCGCTGGTGCGCGTTGATGAGCCCGTGCCGGGCGTGATGGTTGCTGAGCTGAGCGCTCGCGGTCACGACGTTTCGCGTGGCATGGCCAGTGTGCCCGGTGTCAGCCGCCCCAGCCCCCGGTAACGACGATGAGCACCACACCACGCCGTCGCGGCAAGTCCAGCATTCAGCGCCTGCCCGCAGAACAACGCACGTTCATCGAGAAGCTGTTGCGAGAAGATCGCCTCACGCTGGCCGAGATGATCGAGGCACTGCAACAGCAGTTCCCAGGACAGCCTGCGGCCGACATCTCGCGCTCCGCCCTGCATCGCTATGGTGCGGGGTTTGCTGAGCTGACGGCTCGCATGCGGGAGATTGAGGCAGTGTCCCAGGCTGTGGTGGGCGAGCTGGGCGAAGGTGTGGGCGAGAAGGCCGGCGCGCTCCTCGGCCAAGCCATCACCACCCTGGCCACCAATGCGGCGCTGCGGGCTCACGAAAAGGAGGACGTGAGCATTGATGAGATCCGCAAACTGGCCCGCGCTGCCAAGGACGCGATGGACACCCAGCGCGTGAGCGTCAATGTGCGGCGCGCCATCATGCAGGAAGCGCGCGATGCCATGGTGCGCGAGCAGGCCGCCAAGCTGGAGAAGGTCGTCAAGAGCGGCGGCCTGTCCGCCGCTGCCGCCGCCGACATTCGCTCTCAGATCCTGGGAATCCGCACCGAATGACTGAGAACGCCCGCCAGCTTGTTCCGAACACCGCCGCCGCCGACGTGCCTGCGGCACTGATGCCGTATCAGCAGCGCTGGATCGCTGACACCGCCAACCTCAAGGTTATGGAGAAGGGACGCCGTACCGGCATCACCTGGGCGGAGGCTGCCGACGACGTGCTGATTGCCGCCAGTGCAAAGGGCGCGGGCGGTCAGAACGTGTACTACCTCGGCACCGACAAGGAAATGACCGAGGAATACATCCAGGCCTGCGCCATGTGGGCCAAGGCCTTCAACTATGCGGCCGGGCTGGTGGAGGAAGGCTTTTGGGATGAGGAGGAGGATGACAAGCACATCAAGACCTTCACCATTCGTTTTCCGGAGAGTGGATTCAAGATCACGGCACTGGCCAGTCGGCCGCGCAAGTTGCGTGGTCGCCAGGGCGTGCTGGTGGGCGACGAAGCCGCATTCGTCGATGATCTGCAGGAGCTGCTCAAGGCCGCAGTTGCGTTCCTGGTGTGGGGCGGAAAAGTTCGCCTCATCTCCACCCATGACGGCCATGACAACGCATTCAATGAGCTGATCGAGGAGATCCGCGCGGGTGGTCGTCGCGGATCGATCCACCGTGTGCCTTTCCGTGAGGCCGTCGAAGAAGGCCTTTACCGGCGTGTCTGCATGCGCCTGGGCAAGACCTGGTCACAGGAAGCCGAGGAGGAGTTTATCGCCGAGGTGTACGGCACCTATGGCGATGCCGCCGCCGAGGAGCTGGACTGCATCCCGTCGCAGGGCAGTGGCGCATGGCTCAGTGCCGCGTTGATCGAGGCGCGCATGACCGATGCCCCGGTGTTGCGCTACACCTGTCCGAAGGGCTTTGAACAGGAAAGCGACCACGTCCGATGGGAGGCCGTGCAGACGTGGTTGAATGACGAAGTCGGACCGCACCTGGACAAGCTGGACCCTGATCTACAGAGCGTCTATGGCCAGGACTTCGGCCGGACAGGTGACTTGTCGGTGATGGTGCCGGCGCAGATCACCCAGACGCTCAAGCGCAAAGCGCCTTTCATCCTGGAGCTGCGGAACATGCCGCACCGCCAGCAGGAACAAGTAGCCAAGTTCGTTATCCACCGCTTGCCTCGGTTCGTGAAAGCCGCAGTGGATGCGCGCGGCAATGGCCACGCACTCGCAGAGTTTCTCGCCCAGGAGTTCGGCTATAGCCGTGTCGAGTTGGTCATGGCCACCGAGGGCTGGTATCGAGAGCACATGCCGCCAGTCAAGAAGGCATTTGAGGACGACACCATTTCCCTGCCGCGTGACAAGGACACGATGGCGGACCTTCGCGTGGTGCGAGTCATCAAGGGCGTGGCCAGGGTGCCCGAGCGGACCACTGGGCGCGATGGTGGCCAGCGCCATGGCGACTCGGCTATCGCAGTTGCCCTCATGTACTACGCCAGCCGCCATCCAGGAGCAGAGATGGACTGGACCCCTGTGCCGCGCTCAGTGCGCGGCTTTGATTCCGTGGCCAACCACGGGCACGAGCGTCCAGAGGACGACGAATTCAATCTGCCGGAACCGCAAGCATGGTGACCCAAACCCGCATTCTCGGCCCCGATGGCCAACCCTTTACCGTGGCCGATCTGGCACAGCCTCAGACCGCGCACGCGAATTCGCTGCAGCGCGAGTTTCAGGGACATCCCTCGCGCGGCCTCACGCCCAGCCGTCTGGCCTCGATTCTCCTGGCGGCCGAACAAGGCGATTTGATCCGCCAATACGAGCTGTTTGAAGACATCGAGGAGCGCGACGCCCACGTTTTCTCGGAGATGTCCAAGCGCCGCCGTGCCGTCTCCGGATTGCCGTTCAAGATCAGCGCACCGCCCAACCCCAGTGCAGCCGAGAAGAACGCCGCCGAGCAGCTGCAGGCGATGGTGCTGGCTATCGATGACTTCGATGGGGTGGTGTTCGATACCACCGACGCCATCGGCAAGGGTTTCGCCAACCTCGAAATCGAATGGGATCGCAGCGCCCAGGAGTGGCTGCCGAAGTCCATCACCCATCGGCCGCAGTCCTGGTTCCAGTTGCATCGCGGCTATCGTCAGGAGATCCGACTGCGCAACGGTACTGGCGAAGGCGAAGCCTTGCGCCCGTTCGGTTGGATTACCCACACCCACAAGGCCAAGAGCGGCTATCTGGAGCGCGCTGCGCTGTTCCGCGTGCTGGTGTGGCCGTACCTGTTCAAGAACTACGCGGTCGGCGACCTGGCGGAGTTCCTGGAGGTCTACGGCATCCCGATGCGAATCGGCAAGTATCCGCCAGGCGCATCCGACCGCGAGAAAATGTCACTGCTGCGCGCGTTGATGGAAATCGGCCACAACGCGGCCGGCATCATCCCCGAGGGGATGAGCATGGAGTTCCCCGCCGTTGCTGAGGGTGATCCCCAAGCTTTTGAGCTGATGATGAACTGGTGCGAGCGCAGCCAGAGCAAGGCCATCCTGGGCGGCACGCTGACCAGCCAGGCCGATGGCAAGACCAGCACCAATGCGCTGGGTACGGTGCACAACGAAGTGCGCAAGGAAATCAAGGATGCCGATGCTGGGCAGCTGGCCAGCACGCTGTCGCGTGACCTGATCTACCCACTGGCAGTGCTCAACGGGTTGGTGCGACCCGGTGATTACCGCCGTTGCCCGCGCCTGGTGTTCGACCTGGCCGAGATCAAGGACATCGGCACCTACGCCACGGCACTGCCCCCACTGGTCGCCATGGGTATGAAGATCCCATGTGCTTGGGCGCATACCGAGCTGGGAATCCCCGAGGCCAGCGAAGATGAGCCGATGCTGGGGCAGGCTCCCGCAATAACGGATCGAGTGGCGTTGAGCAGTGCCCGGACTGCGGCGGCTGCCGCTCAGCCCGTCTCGGTGTCGTCGCGTGACCGCGAGGACCAGTTGGCGCGACTGGTGGCCACCGAGCTCGACCCCGTGGTGGCCGAATGGGTGGGCTCGATTCGCGAGCTGGTGGATCGCGCCCAGGATCTGGAGCAGATCCGCGATGGCCTGCTGGCCCTGCTGCCCAACCTGAGCGTGGCGCAGTTCGGCCAGGCCATGCAGCATGCCCTGGCTATTGCCGGTGCAGCGGGCATGCTCGATGCCCTGGACGAAAGCCGTGGCTGAGATCCGGGGCAACTTCGGGAGCATGCCCGAAGCGGAGCGATACTTTCGCGGGAAGGTGAACCTTCCGACGCGACGGTGGGATGACCTGATGCACGGGCAGCACGCGCGGGCGTTTGTAGTTGCCGGCGCCACCCGCGATGCGCTGTTGACCGATCTGCGCGAAGCGGTGGATGCAGCCATTACGCAGGGCGAAACGCTGGAGGATTTCCGCGCTCGCTTCCAGGACATCGTCCAGCGCAACGGATGGCATGGTTGGACCGGCGAAGGCAGCCCAGGCGGGCAAGCCTGGCGCACGGCGACCATCTACCACACCAACCTGCGAACGGCATACCAGGCCGGCCGCTGGGAGACGCTCAAGAACTTCCCGTTCCTGCGTTACAAGCACAACACCGTGCGCAACCCGCGCGAGCAGCACAAGGCGTGGGATGGCGTCATCCTGCCGTCCGACCATCCCTGGTGGGACACCCACTACACGCCCAACGGCTGGGGCTGTCGCTGCACGGTGCTGGGCGTATCGGCCGCCAAGATGAAGGCCATGGGCTGGAAGGTCAGCGAGCCGCCAGCGCCCATCCAGGGCGACCCGCCACCGGAGTGGGCCTATCACGTCGGCCACGCCGCCAGCGGCCGCCACATCGCCGACAGCACGCTTGCCAAGGATGCAGCGGCCAAGTGGTCGGAGGTGCCAGGGCGAAGCGCCGAGGACTACGGGCGTCCCGCTCAGGTTCCGCTCGACGCTGCGATTGCGCGGCCGCTGCCCACGGGTATTCGTGATCCTCAACAGGTGCGCCAGGCCTGGCAGGAACTGTACGGCCGCACCGCCACGCTCACCGATCCATCCGGGGCCGAGGTGTTTCTTACCGACCAGGTTATTGAGCACTGGCTGGAGAAGCCGTCACGGCTGGATGGTCGGGAGAAGTATCTGCCGCTGCTGGCCGAGACGATCCAGAGCCCGTTTGAGGTGTGGGCCAACTTCGCCCGCAACGAGGCTGGCCAGCTCGGCCTGCGCCGCTACTACGTCAAGCGGATCGAAGTCACCGAATCCGATGGCGGCGCGCAGAAGCGCTACGCCCTGACAGTGATTGCCGAGGTGCTGCCAGGCGGGGTGTGGGGATCGTTCGACTTCTTCCGTGGCAGCAAGGCTCAGCCGCGTTCGCGACAGGGGTTGCTGGTATGGGGACGGCCGGAGGAATGAGCCTTTGCCTACAGACGCGCCAGTCCGCTCTGCGGCGCTTCCTGCAGGGCCTCGGGGGCTGGCCCACCCTGTGGAAGGATTGCGGCGGAGCCGCTACGCCGGGGGCGGCTTGGCCCCGGCCCGTTTGCGGAGAATACCATGGCCAATGACCCTCTGATTCTCACTATCGATTCGCGGCAGGCCGAACAGTGGTTTGCCCGTCTCCTGGAGCGCAGCGTCAACCTGTCGGGCCTGATGGCCCAGGTTGGCGAGGATCTGACTGAAAGCACACAGGCCCGATTCGATACCGGCATTGGGCCGGACGGCGTTGCCTGGCAGCCGCTGGCCGATGGATCGGGCCGGACCCCGCTCAACGATACCCGCCGCACCCGTGACGGCATCCACCCGTTGTCGGGCCCTGATTGGGTGGAGATCCGCGCCGATTCCAAGCAGGCGCGCTGGCACCAGGAAGGCACCAGGCCATACGAGATCCGAGCAAAGAACGGAAAGGCGCTTTACTGGCCCGGCATGCAGGCGCGCTCAGGAAAGGATGGCAAGGACGGACCCGCGTTCGTGGCCAAGGTGAATCATCCTGGGTTGCCGGCCCGTCCCTTCATGGGCTTGAGCGCCGAGGATGAGCAGAGCATCGAACGCCTGGCCGTCGCGTGGTTGGAACTGGATGCCGACCCCGCTGGATCGCCCCCCGCCTAAAACGGCCTGTACGGCCCGTGGAGGCCCCCTGGGCGCGGCCACCGTCCATGGTCCACCCCCAACGGGCAGCGGCGGTCGATTTAAACGCCTTTCAAACGCCCTTGAAGGCGACTGTTCAAGTGACCACCCCGGCGCGGGACAAAAATCGCCCGGTCCGGTGTAGAGTCCCTGCCGACATCCCGCCCATCGGGTCGCACCCGAAAAGCAGTGAAGGGCTTTAGTCCCGCCGCCTGATCGAGGGCGGCGAATCTGGCGGGGATGAATCAGCCCGCCCGCCGCCTCCATACCGCCGTTGCCCTGGCTGCCTGCAGCTTCCAGCTGCAGGCCGACGCCGTGGGCGATGACCGCATCATCTCCATCCAGCTGACCCCTGCCGGTCACTTCAAGCCCAGTGACGGGCGAAAGATGGATGTCCCCGCCTGGTACATCGACGCCTCGGTGGCGGCTCGCGTGATCGAGCGTTTCAACGCTCGCGTCAACCCGGCAGTGGTCGATTACGAGCACCAGACCCTGCACAAAGAAACCAACGGGCAGCCCGCGCCGGCCGCTGCCTGGATGCGTGCGCTGCAATGGCGCGAGGGATCTGGCCTCTGGGCCACCACCGAGCTGACTCCCCAGGCTGCGGAGCAGATCCGAACCGGCGCCTATCGCTATGTCTCTCCGGTGTTCCTCTACGACAAGACCACCGGCGAGGTGCTGGCCATGCAGATGGCCGCCTTCACCAATGACCCCGCCATCGACGGCATGCAGGCCATGGAGCTGCGCGCAGCGGCTTGCTTTGCCCACGACATCGATCCTGACAAGGAAACCTCCATGAACCCGTTGCTCAAAGCCTTCCTGGCTGCCCTGGGCCTGCCCGAAACCACCTCCGAAGCGGACGCCATCGCTGCCTGCAGTTCCCTGACCACCAGCTTGGGCGTGCTGCGCCGACTGCAGGCCGAGCTGGGCGCCGAGGGCGAGCCGGCCGTTGCGGCCTGCAGTGCCCTCAAGACCAAGGCCACCGCCACCCCGGACCCGACCAAGTTCGTGCCCATCGCCGCACTGGAAGAAGTGCGCGGCCAGGTCGCCGCTCTGTCGGCCGAGCGCACCGCTGACAAGGTCAGCGCTCTGGTCGAGGATGGCCTGGCTGATGGCCGCCTGCTGCCGAGCATGAAGGACTGGGCCACCGACCTGGGCAACAAAGACCTGGCGGCGCTGTCGTCCTTCCTGGACAAGGCCGGTCCGATCGCTGCCCTGACCAGCACGCAGACCGGCGGCCGGAAGCCGGCCGGCGCGACCAACGAGCATGGCCTGGACGCGGCTGAAATGGCCGTATGCAGCGCTACCGGCGTCACCCCCGAAGCCTTCGCGAAATCCAAGAAGGACGCCGCCCAGGCGCAGGCCTGAGCACTACCCCCCACCTCTCACCGGAGTCCGCTATGAGCGCAGCCACCCAGGCTCGCAACACCCCGCGCCGGGACGCACATCGTGTCGGCCACCCCTCCAACCCCGGCACCGCGCTCCATGCGGGCACGCTGATTGCGCTGCTGGCGTCCAACGGCAACGCGGTGCCGGCAGGCACTGCCGGTTCCGGGGACGCAGTCGGTGTCGCACTCCGCTCCGTCACCGGCACTGCCGCAGGCGAGACCGTCGAATGCGAGCGCGGCACTGGCTTCCGTTTTGACAACAGTGCTGGCGCTGATGCCATCACCCGCGCCGACATCGGCGCAACTGCCTACATCGCCGATGACCAGACCGTGGCCAAGACCGACAACAGCGGCGCCCGCAAGCGCGCTGGTGTCGTCCTGGACGTGGATGCGGCCGGCGTGTGGATCGTGGTCGGCTGAGCCGGCCCATCCGTTCACCTATCACCAGGACAATCCCATGATCGTCAATCGCGGCAATCTCTCCACGCTGTACGTCGCCTTCAACGCAGCATTCAACGCCGGCCTCGGCCAGGCACCGTCCCAGTACCAGCGCATTGCCACCGTGGTGCCGTCCACCACCAAGTCCAACGAGTACGGCTGGCTGGGCAAGCTGCCCAGCTTGCGCGAATGGGTCGGCGAACGTGTGGTGCATGGTCTGCAGAACCACGGCTACACCATCAAGAACAAGCCGTATGAGCTGACTGTCGGCGTGGACAAGGATGACATCGAGGATGACAACCTCGGCATCTACAGCCCGCTCATGCAGAGCATGGGCGAGTCAGTCGGCGCACAGCCGGACGAGCTGACGTTCGCGCTTTTGAAGAACGGCATCTCCACCGCCTGTTACGACGGCCAGAACTTCTTCGACACCGATCACCCGGTGCTGGACCAGGAAGGCAAGGAAACGGTCCAGAGCAACGTGGATTCGGGCGGCAGTGGTGCCTACTGGTATCTGCTGTGCACCAAGCGCGCGCTCAAGCCGATCATCTTCCAGAACCGCAAGCCGCCGCAGTTCGTTTCCATGGACACCGATACCGATGAGGGCGTGTTCAACAAGAAGGAATTCCGCTACGGCGTCGATTGCCGCCGCAATGTCGGTTTCGGTTTCTGGCAGATGGCCTACGCCAGCAACAAGCCGCTGACCGAGGAGAACCTGCAGGCGGCCTACACCGCCTTCACTTCCCGCAGGGGCGACCACGGCCGTCCGTTGGGCCTGGTGCCGGATCTGCTGGTGTGCGTGCCGAACGACAAGTTCAAGGCCGCCAAGATCCTGACCGCCAACCAGATCGCCGGCACCGACAACGTGATGAAGGGCGTTGTTGAGGTGATGGACAGCGCCTGGTTGCTCTGACCCTCGACCGCTGACCGGCACCACAGGGTGCCGGTCGTAACTTCCCCGATTACAGAAGGAGCGGCCCATGGCCGAACAGATCCTGGTAAAGGCCCGCCTGGAGCGTGGCCGCTGGCGTGCCGGCATGCACTTCACCCGGCAGGGCCGGACGGTGCATGTCGATGACCTGGACAAGAAGCAGCTCGACGCGATCAACAACGACTCCGAACTGATCGTGACGGAGGTGCCCGCCTCGGACGATCCCAACGAACTGGCACTGGCTCGCGAACGCAAGGCAACCAAGTCCGGCAACGCCAAGCGTAAGTGGGCAGAAGCGGAGGCCCGCGCACGCGCCGCCGCTGGCCTGGCCGAGGAGGCCTGGGCGACCCAGCCGGCAGCAGATCGGGTGGGCTTGATCGAGGCAGCGCTGGAGGCCGGCGCGTAATGGCCTACGTCACCCTCACGCAACTGGCCGAGCTCCCAGGGGCGCTGGAACTGTCCCAGGTGGCGGGTGGGCGCGATGAGCGCCCGGTTGCCACCGAGCTGATGGATGCCACGTTGCGTGGGGGTGACCGCAGCGCCTTTCCGCCAAGCGAAGTGGCCAAGGCCGATGCGGCCCTGGAGCGCATCCAGGAGGCCACCCGTCAGGCAGACGCGATCATCGACGGCTACCTGGCAAGGCGCTACAGACTGCCGCTGGCCAAGGTCGTGCCGCTGCTGGCCGTTTGGTCGCGCAGCATCACGCGCTACCTGCTGCACCCTGATCGCCAGACGGACGAGCGCACCGATCCCATCGTGCGTGATTACCGTGACGCGATTCGCCTGCTGCAGGAGACGGCACAGGAAAAGTTCCACCTGGGCATCGAAGATCCGACCACGTCCAGCGGCTCTGCAGGGGAATTCATCTTCCATGCCGGCAACAAGGTGTTCGGGCGCGAGGGCCGACCGTGACAGTGGGGCCGTTCCCGATCTCGCCCGTCCTGGAGCGTCTGCGGAATCACGTCCAGGCACTGCTCCTGGTCGGTGACGCCGCCGACCTGGATACCGCCCTGGACCAGCAGCCGGCAAAGGACTGCGCCGCGTATGTGACGGCCGCCGAGGTGGGTGGCCGCCCGAAGTACACGGGCGATCAGCACATCCAGAACGTGGATGTCACGTTGCGCGTGGTCCTGATGGTGCGCAACTTCAGCGGCCAGGCCAGTGGCAGTGGCGCGCGCCGCCAGATGGATGAGCAAGTCATTCCAGGCGTCCGCATGGCGCTGGCCGGCTGGACCCCAGTCGATGCGTTCGATGCGCTCAGCTTCCAGGCTGGCCGTGATGAGAAGTTCCGCGCCGGCTGGCTGGTCAGCCAGCAGGTATTCGTCACCAACTACCGCATGCAACACACACCGCCCCCATGACTACCAAGCACACCCCTACCAGCGGCGGTGCCTGGCGCGTGATCGATGGCCAGCTCGTGGATGAGTCCGTACTGCCCGCCGAACCCGCTCCAGCACCCGAGCCGCCGCCACCGCCGGCATCGAGCCAGAACCGCTCGCGCCGCTCCTCTGCAACCTCACCCGAGAACTGACCATGGCCCAGCCCAACCTGGAATCCTTCAAGCGTCGCGGCCTGGCCCTGGCGCTGCGCGCATCGGCCTCGGTGCCGACTGTCCCCACCGCCAGCGCCGATGGCGTGTTGCTGTTCAACGGCAGCAGCGGCACCGAGTTCGACAAGATCGAACGCCCGGTGGATCGTCCGTTTCTGACTGGCCAGCCCTTCGCAGTCGGTGCCAAGCGCGCCTTCATTGAGGGCGAGTTTGAGCTGTTCCCGCCGACCAAGCCGGGTGCAGCGGCTGACTCCGATGCCGTCTGCGCGCCGCTGTTGCTGCCCGCTGGCATGACCGCCGTCAAGGATGCTGTTGCGAAAACCACGCGCTACAACCCGATCAGCGCGAACATCCCGATCTCTGATGCCAAGTTCTGGCATGCCGGCACGGTCAAGCAGATCGGCGCCGCACGTCACAACCTCACCAACCTGGCACTGGCCGTTGGCGAGCGCTTCAAGGGCAACATCCGCATCCAGGGCGACTACGACACCATCGCCGAGGACGCTCTGCCCAACATCACCACCACCGCCGTGGTGCCCACCGTCGCGCGCGCGGACAACACCCGCACCACGATCACGGTTGATGGCGGAGCGGGCCTGGTCGTGTGGGCCAAGTCCCTCTCGGTGGACGTGGGCAACACGATCACGTCGAAGGAGTACACCAGCCACAAGGAAAGCGGCATCAGCGACCGCGCCCCGACCTGGACGCTTCGCCTGGCCAAGACGGCCCTGGCTGACTTCAATCCGTGGGCAGTGCGCGACTCGGCCGGCGTCCTGGAGGTTGCGCTGCGCCTGACCGAAAAGAGCAAGCTCTACAGCGAGCTGGGCATTCGCGGCCAGATCGAGAACATCAACGAAGTCGAGATTGATGGCGATTACGGCTGGGAGCTCACTGGTCCCTGCGTGGCCAGCGATGCTGGCGGCGATGAGCTGTATATCGAGTTCGGCGATAGCACGCCACCGTAATTCGCAGGTACTGCGCTACACTCCCAACGGCCCCGCCACTGTGCGGGGCCTTTCTTTTTCAGTGAAGCGCTTTAGTCCCGAACGGCAGCCGCGCCTGGGCAAAGTGGACCTGTCCCCGATCAAGGGGCTGTTAAACCACTTCCCAAGGACTTTCCCATGCTCCGTCTCGCCCGAACCAACACCGTGCACCTGCCGGTGGAACTGCGCATCCCCACCGACCAGCCCAACGTTTTCGTCACCGGCGCCATCCAGTGCCAGGTCAAGATCCTGGGGCGCGAAGAAATCAAAGCCATCCAGGACAACCCCGTTGAGGACGAGGAGTACCTGCGCAAGATCCTGGTCAGCGTCGCTGGTCTGGGTGATGCAGACGGCAAGCCCATCGAGGGCGAAGCCGCGATCAAGGAAGTTTTCGATGGCCCGTTCTACGCCTTCCTGCAGCCGGCCATCATCGGCGCCTACTTCGACCAGTTCGGCCGGGCGCACGTAAAAAACTCGAAGCCGTCGCGCGGGCGCTGATTGGGAAGGGTCCACGCACTGACGGCGCTGACAGGAACCATGAACCTGACGGCGTCGTCAGCGCGGCGGACTTTCTGCGCGACGGGGGCGGCGGCGAGGAGCCGCCGAGCGTTATCCCGGTCCTGGATGAGAACTGGGAAGTCGTCCAACTGTTCGTGCGCTGCAAGGCCCGCTGGATCACCGGCATGCACGCCCCGGTTTACGACGGCATTGAAGCCCGCGAGATCCAAGCCGCTGCCTGCCTCCAGGGCATTGCCCCGCACCTATTGCCAGACCTGATGCCATCGCTGGACGTGCTGATTGGCACCACGGCAATGGCCCATCGCGAAGCCTCGGATAGCCCGTGAACCCAACCGTCACCCTCCGCCTCGATGCCGACAACAGCCGCCTGGTGCCAGCCGTTCGGGCATCGGATGCGGAGCTCAAGCGACTGGGCGCGACGGCGGGCACAACCGGCGACCAGGCACGGCGTGGTGCTGCCGGCATTTCCAGCATCGGCACGGCGGCGGATTCCACTGCTCGCCGTGTCTCTGCTGTGTCCAGCGCACTGGCATCGGCGCGGGCGACGGTGGCCACCTACATTGGCGCGCAGACGGCCGGTGCCCTCATTTCCGTTGCGGACAACTACGCCAACATTTCAGCGCGGCTCAAGCTGGCAACAGATGGACACAAGGCCTATGCCACCGCATCGGCCCAGGTGTTCAACATCTCCCAGCGCACCGCCACCGCGCTCGACAGTACCGCCACCCTCTACGCGCGCTTGTCGCAGTCCACCGCCGAGTATGGGATCACCCAGCAACGGCAGCTGGCGCTCACCGAGTCCATCAACAAGACGTTCGCTATCTCAGGCGCCAGCAACGTCGCCACCGCCAACACCATTGTCCAGCTCAGCCAGGCCCTGGCTGGGGGCGTGCTGCGCGCAGAGGAATTCAACTCTGTCGTGGAAAACTCGCCGCGTCTGGCCAAAGCGCTGGCCGACGGAATGGGCCTGTCGATGGGCGAGCTGCGCAAGCACGTCAACGACGGCAAGGTGACCGTCGATCAGATGGTGGCCGCACTTGAGAACCAGTCCTCCGTCATCGCCGCCGAGTTTGAGCAGATCCCGCTCACGGTCGGGCGCGCCATGGAGCTGCTGCGCAACAGCGTCACCAAGTTTGTCGGCGAGTCCTCCCAGGAGCTGGGCGCCAGCGGCGGAATCGCCCAGGGCATCGCGTTCCTGGCCAACAACATGCAGCACCTGGACCAGATAGCCGGTGTCCTGGCCGTCGCCCTGGGAAGTCGCCTGGTCGTCAGCCTGGCCAGGGCTACCGCCGAGAAGATCACGGCCGCCGCCGCATCGCGAACGCTGGCCCGCGAGGAGCTGGCTGCAGCCCGTATTGCCGAGCAGCAGGCGGCAGGCCGTCTGTCGGCCGCTCGCGCCGGCATGAGCGTGGCAGGTGGCGTAGCCGCGGCTGAGCAGGCGCTGGCCGCCGCCCAGCTGCGCACCGCCGCTGCTGCCCAGGCCGCATCCGTTGCGCTCAGCGCAAAGGCTGCCGCAATGCGAGGCCTCAACGTGGCAATGGGTGCGTTTGGTGGCCCTGCAGGCCTTGCGATCACCGCGCTGTCGCTATTCGTCGCTTGGGCGATGAACAGCAACCAGAAGGCACAGGAGCTGTCCAAGACCGTCACGGCCGGTTTCCAGCCAGCCATGCGGGTCCTGCAGGAGTTCAATCAGCAGACTGCGAACACGTCATTCGCAGAGCTTTCAAACACCGTTGAAACCATTGAAGCCGCGCGCCAGGAGATCAAGAACCTGGGCGATGAGTACGAGCGCCTTGCGGCAACGCGCCGTTCGTTCCAGGCCCGTGACCGTGCTCTGCCGTTCGGGTTCGACAAGGAACTGGAGGGTGCATCGGCGGCCATCGAGTCTGCGCGCCTCCGCCTGGACAACCTGACCAAGGGCTATGACAGGGCAATCTCTGTATCGGCCGGCCTGGTACTGCGCACCGCCAACGTAACCGACGCCACGGACGCCCAACGCCGCTCTCTGGAGGAGTTGCTCAAGCGCCAGGCCAACCAAGGCCAGACGCTGGAGCAAACCCGGCCACTGCTGGAGCAGTGGGCGAAAGATCAGCTCGGCGTGGACAACGCCAACCGTATCGCGGCGGCGAGCTTCGATACCGTGGCGTCAGCTGCACGCAACTCTGGCGCTGCCATCAAGGCTGCCCTCCAGTCGGTCAACGAAGGCCTGGACAAGCAGATTCAGAGTGTCCAGCTGGACCTGATCGAGAAGACGCAGGGCAAGGCAGCCCGCATGCGTGCGCAGTTCATCACGGAAAGCGCGCAGAAGGGTCTGGACCCGACCAGCTCCGACTATCAGCTCGCGCGGGCCAAGAACGAACAGCTCATCCAGCTCACAATGACGCTGGACAAGCAGAATGCGGCCACCCGTGATCTGACGCGCACCCAGACCGAGGCCAAGCGCTCCGGCGAGCAGGCTGCGCGTCTGGCAGAGCAGCAGGCCGACTCCCAGGCCAAGTACACCCGCCAAGCGGCATTGGCTGCTGCCGAGCTTTCCGGCCCGATGGCGGCTGCCCAAGAGCAGCACAAGCAGCGTATTGCCGAGCTCGACCGCGAACTGGCCAAGCACCTCATCACCCAGGAGGCCTACGCCAGCCTGGTGAAGTCGTCAGCGGCCGAGTTGGCCAAGAATGCCGCCGAGGTCACCAAGCAGCAGCAGGCGCCCAGGGCATTGCTCGATACGCTGAGCGGCGAGGTGCAACTGCTGGGCGTGGTCGGGATCGAGCGCGAGCGCCGCGCCCGCCAGCTGCGCAACGAGCAGGACATGCTCCAGGCGATCAACGAGGCCAACAAGGCCGGTGCCGGCATCAACGCAGAGGCAACAGCAGGCCTGATGGCCCAGGCACGGGCGTGGGCCAATGCCTCCATTCGCATCGAACAGCAGACCGCCGACCTGGAGGAATGGGCCAACGTCGGAACGCGCGGTGTCGCGGATGTCGCCGATATGCTGGCCGATATGTTCAGCGGCGGGCTGGACAAGTCTGAGAGCTTCTTTAGCCGCCTCAAGGACATCTTCAAGCGTGGTTGGCGCGACATCGTGCGCACCATGCTTGAGCAGAACCTGGTGCGCCCGTTCCAGGATGCGCTCACCAACGCCATGAATGGCGCGCTCGCTGGCGTGTCGCGCGGCCAAGCTGACGGCAACTGGTTGTCGAAGATCGCCGGCATGTTCGGTGGCGGCAACCAGGGCGGCGCGGGCTCGGGCTGGATGAGCAGCCTGGCCAACATGATCGGTGGCGGCCGCAACCTCACTGGCACCAACGCCATGCTGGCCGGTGGCGGCTGGCGTGCCGGTGCGGCCGCGCCAGGCTCGATGATGGGCTTTGGCAACAACGTCGGCGGGTTCATTGGCACCGGGGCTGCCGGTGGCGCGGCGTCCGCATCGATGGCTGTGCCGATCATCGGCTGGGTGGTCGCGGCCATGATGAAGAATGCCGAGCTGTTCGATCAGGGCTGGGACATTGCCAATGGCGAGAGCTGGGGCGGCAAGATCGCAACCCTCGGGGCCGTGGGTCACGTCGATAAGATGGCGCGCAAGCTCGGCCTCAACGCCAAAGCAGCCTCCATTCTGTCTGGCTCCTCGATCCATGCTGCCCTGTTCGGTCGCAAGAAGCCGCAGATCCAGGCGCAGGGCCTGACCGGCTCGTATGGCTTCGACGGGTTCGCTGGCCAGTCCTACGCCGACATCAAGGCCAAGGGCGGCTTGTTCCGCAGCGACAAGAAGTGGACCGAGTATGGCCAGGTCGATACCACGATCACCGACGCTTTCAGCCAGGCCACTGGCCGCGCGCGTGCAGGCGTCATCAGCCTGGCCGAGCAGCTGGGCGTGGACATCAACAGCCAGCTGTCCTCCGTCCGCGTAGACCTCGGCAAGGTTCAGCTCGATGCGGACCCGGACAAGGCCCAGGCGCAACTGGAGCAACTGATTTCCGGCGCGGCCAAGAACCTGACCGGGCGTGGCGTGTCGATCCTCGGATTCGGCGACTTCCTCAACAAGGGGTTTGAAGCCGGCGACGTGATGAACAGCCTGGCGGCGTCCATCGAGCTGATGACCGGCAACGCCCAGGAGCTGGGTCGCGCGCTCAATGCCCAGGAAATCGACCTGGTCAAGCGCACGACAACCATGTTCCAGCAGATGGCCAAGGCTGCCGGCACCACCATGGAGGAACAGGTCAAGGCAATCACTACTGCCGCGTCCTCCTACGGCAGCGTAGTGGGCAACGCGCAGCAGGAGATCGCGACGGATGGATTCAGTGGCTTCGCCAAGTCGCTCCTGGCAGTGCGCCAGGAGGAGCAGGAGCGCATCCGCACGCTGCAGCAGCAGGCCAAAGCCCTGGGCGGTCTGGCCGCACGCGAGCAGGATCTGGCCACCGTTCGGCAGGCCGCCCAGCTCAAGGCCGACGCGCTGGCCAAGTCGCTGGAGTCGGAGCTGGTAGGCCTGGCGCTCAACCGCGTCAACGATGAAATCGAACGCCTGGGCGGTTCCATCGACGGGACCAGCAGCAAGCTGCAGGACTTCATCAACTCGCTCAAGCTGAGCAGCACCCTGTCGCCGGACACCGACACGCAGAAGCGCTCCACGGCATCTGATCTGATGCAGAGCGCAGCCAGCGCCGGCAACCTGGAGAGCTTCACCCAATACGCCCAGCAGTTCCTGGAAGTCAGCCGCAAACTCAATGCCAGCGGTCAGGGCTATCAGGTGGACTATGCCCAGGTGCTGGAGCTCGCCAAGCGCTTTGGCGGTGATGGCACCGCCGCGTCGCTGCAGCAGCTGTACGCGCAAAAGGCTGCCCTGGAACAACAACAGGAAGCCGCCGCCCGCCTGGAGCGCGCTCAGCGCATCGCCCAGGGCGTGGCCGATCTGGCTGGCGCCCGTGGCGGCGATCCGCTGGAGATCCTGCGCAACGTCACTGGCATCAGCGCTGAGGCGCTGGCCAAGGATCTGGGCCTGACCACGGACGAGCTGGCCAAGTACCTGCAGAACCAGCAGACCGACATCACCGACCTGGCAGAGATCCTGTTCGATCTGCCCAAGCGCATCGCCCAGGAGATGGTCACGGTGCTGACCGACAGCCGCGTTCCAGTCCCGGCGTCTGCCGCGCCAGGCGGTGGCAACACGCCTGCAGCACCAGCTGCGCCAGTCGCACCGGGGCGTGGCTACGTCGATCCCTCTTACGAGGTGCTGCTGCAGGTCCGCGACGGCATCCAGTCCCTGGCACGCCAGGGTGAACACAACGCTTTGATGGCGCTATGAACCGGAAAGTATTGCTCGTTGAAATCGGAGGCCAGGGCCTGCCTGCCGTCACGCCCGTGACCCGGCAGCCCTCCAACTGGGTGGCGTCGGCCAAGCCTGCTGTGGTGGTTCCTCCGGCCGAAGGTGTGGAGACCAAGCCGGCAGCAGATAGCGTGACCATTACCTGGAACGCTTCGCCGCTGGCTGGCGCTGTCTATGTGCTCTGGCGCGCGGCGGATGCGGGCGGAAAGCCGGGCGAATGGAAGTACGTCACCAAAACCTCAGACACGCGCTACACCTACACCGAGGCCAGCGGTGTTGTGAGCTGGTGGAAGGTCACTGTCCAGGTCAACGGCGTGTCGTCTGCAGACTCCACGCCCAAGGCTCAGGCCCCCGTGGTGCCGCCGACTACGGCGGAGCTGGTCCAGCTGCAGGGCAAGGTGGACCAAGGCCTGCGTGACCTGGCACTGGCAGATGCTGCCGAGGCACAGCAGCGTTTGGCAGACTTCCAGGCTGCGCAGGCACAGATCCTGGCAGAGAGTCAGAAGAGTGCGGCCGCAGTGGGCGAAGTGGCCAAGCGCGCCGAGGATCTGGCCACCAACCTGGCCAACGAAGAGCGCGCCCGTATTCAAAGCGTGCTGAACGAGAAGACCGAGCGCACCGCCGACATCAGCGCGGTCAACACGAAAGTCCAGAACGGCCTGGATTCGATGGCCCGCTCTTTGGCCGAGGTGGCCGCAGGCAGCGGCACGCAGTTTGACTCTGCCGGCATCTGGCACTTCAACGCCGGGCTGGAAGGCTGGACGGGTGTGTATGGCACGCCGACTATCGCAGACGGCATGCTGCGGCCGATCAACACCACCAACAACTCCGGCATCCAGTCCCAGGCGCCGCTCAACATCGACGGCGCCGCCTATCGCTTCATCAAGCTGCGCATGCGCAAGGTGGGCAATCCCGCCTGGATGGGGTTGATCCGTTGGATCACTGAGGCCGACCGGGAGTGGAACGACGCCAAGTCGATTTCCATCCCTGCGCCCGCATTCGACGCCAACGGCGTCGCCGTGCTGGACGTTGACCGCCTGCCTTGGAATGGCCCCTCGCCACTGCGCGCCATCCGCCTGGCACTGACGGGTGCGCAGACAGCAGGCGCCTACATTGAGTACGACTGGATTGCCGTGGGCCGCCCGTCGCCTGGCGCATCCGTCGCGATGGTGCAGCAGGAAAGCGAGGCGCGCACCGCCGCCCTGGCGGCTGAGGCCGGCCAGCGCAACACGCTGGCCGTGCAGCTGCGCGGCGACTACACCGGAAACGATCCGGCGAAGCTGACGGGCGGCCTGGCCTACAACGAAATGAGGGCGCGTGTCGGCGCGGACGAAGCGCTTAGCCAGCGCCAGTCCGCCGTGGAGGTTCGTCTGCCTGCAGGAACAGGTGCGCTCGCATCGGAGGCCAAGGTCAACTCCGTCGAGCAGGCGAGCGTCACCCGCGACGAAGCTATCGGCCAGCGCATCGACCAGGTCAACGCGACTCTTCCTGCCATGATTGTGCAGGGCAGCAACATGATCCTCAATGGCGGCTGGGACCAGGGCAGCGCTGTGGGTTGGACGTACAGCCACATGGGCGGCGTCACCATTGCTTCCGAAGGCCGGACAGGCAACTGCTTGAAGGTCACCGCACCCGCAGGTAGCCGCAGCATGACTGCCAATGGTGCAACGGATCGCAACATCCCCGTCGTCATTGGCAAAAAGTACCGTGTCAGCGCGTACTACCGAACTGATGCGGCCTATAACGGCACCAACGCCAACGGCAAGCTCAGAATTGCCGACCAGGCAGATGCACTGATAGCCGGCCTGGGGTTCTTGGCAGATCGGACCGAATGGACGCGACTGGAAACAGTTGTGGCAGTGACATCAACAGGCGCGCTGCGCGTGTACGTCAACACGAACCACACCGCAGGTACGTTGTGGGTCGATGATGTCGTGGTCGAGGAAGTGACCGAGGTTCTGGCGGTCGCCGATGGCCTCAGCTCGCTGAGCGGGACCGTCACCCAGCAGGCTGGTCTCATCAATGCACAGTCGGGCCTCATCAGCGCCCTTCGCACCGACGTGGACGGCAAGGCCACTAACAGCGCGCTGCAGGCCCTGCAGTCCCAGGTGACGCTCCAAGGGAACACGATTACCAGCCAGGGCGGTGCGCTCACCAGCGTCCAGGCCGCCATCAAAAACCTGGGCGGTGACAATCGCCTGCGCAACAGCAGCTTTGAAGTCCTGCTTCCCAGCGGCGTCCCTCAGTATTGGGCGCCCTCATCGTCATCCACCGACGCGGCGACCAGGATCACGCGCAAGCTGGTGGACTCTGCGCTGCCGGGCAGCACCAAGGCCTGGCGTTGGGACATGGCGAGCATTCCCGCCAGCGCCTATGCAGAGTGCTACTCATCGGTGTACCGCATCGATCCCCAGCAGCCCGTCACCGTGTCCTGCAGCGTACGCGGGAAGCCGGGGGCGCGCTTCTTCTTCCAGCTCGGGCTGAAAGATGAGGCTGGTGCGTCTGTCGGTTGGGTCGGCGGGCCTGGGGCCAGCGAGGGCATGGTCGTCACGGAAGCATGGGACAGGAAGGTCTACACGTTCTCGGCGTCGCCGATTCTCGCCAGCGCCGTCTCCGCATCGCTCTACCTCCGTGTGTACGGCAACGGCTCGGCGGATCAGTGGGTGGAGATCGACAATGCGCAGTTGCAGACCGGAGCAGCTGCCACGGGCTATGCGCCGTCCATGGAGGAGACAGCCGCGCAGTCCAATGCAAATGCGGAGGCGAACAACGCTCTCAATGTGCGTGTTACCAACGCTGAGGGGCAGCTGCTGTCCCAGGGAACCGCTTTGACTGCGGTTCGTGCAGGCATCGGAAACGCGACTGTCTATGACATCACGGCCAATGCGGCGACTTCCAGCCAGCCGACTGGCGGGCCACGGTCCTCTGGCACAAGGAACGCGTCGGGTGCAGCCGTGGGTGGTGCGGCGCGCGGCATTAACGTGCTGGTGGTCGCTGCCGACAGCACCTTGGGCGAACGGAGGACGTTCGACACCTATGGGAATGGCCCGGCAGCCTGCGCCAGCTTCAATGATTGGTACGACAACGGCCTGGCGGACAATCAGTATTTTATTCTGTTCACCAGCGACCACACTGGGACATTGAGCAACGGCGTCGGTGCCGACATCGCGGGCACCAGGGATCGCCTCGTTGATGCAGGCGCTTCCCGGCGCAATGTGGAGGCGCTGGCAGGTACGCGCATGTTCATCCTGATTGGGCGCAAACGCATCGGTGAGGGCGCAGGTATTCAGCGAATGTCGCCGCCGCAGTCCACTGGACGCGCCGACCTCTGGACTGAGCTCATCGTGGAGTTCGTCAACGGCCGCCCCCAGGGGAGTCTAGACGTTTCGGCGCTGGAGAAGGCAACACAGGCCAATTCGGCCGCAACCTCCAGCTTGGAGGCGCGCACCCTGGCGAATGAGAACAGCGTCGTTTCGCTGGGTCAGTCGCTCACCAGCGTCAATGCCAAGATCGATAGTATCGGCGGCGACAATCTGCTGCCGAACAGCAGCTATGAAGCCTCTCCAAGCGATACGTCAGACCCCACTGGCTGGCAGCGCGAGGGGAACATGGCGAACGTTGTGCTCAAGTACGTTCCATCACCTTTGTCTGGTGGTGGTCGCGCGATCCGCCTGGAGGCGAATGCCACGGCAGTGGGTCAGTACCTCGGCCTCGCTACCCGTAACGACAATGGGTGGGTTCCAGTTCGTCCCCGGACCCAGTACGTCCTCAGCAGCTACGTGCGCGCCACTGCAGGGACCGGGCTGCGCATGTACGTCCAGTGGCGAAACGCCGCAGGTGTCATTAAGGCAACGAGCACAATGCCCAACGTTGTTGCCACTGCTCAATGGCAACGCCTGGTTTTCCAGGCCGACACCACCGCTGACGATGTCGTGGAAGCTCGGCTGTTCGTAGGCCGAATGCACGCGACGGCAGTCCAGGGCGTTGCCATTGAGCTGGATAACGCGTTGTTCCAGGAAGGCACAGCGGCCACCGGCTGGGTGCCCAGCGGCAAGGAAACAGCAGCAGCAGCGGCGGCAAACTCTGCGGCAACGGCTGGCCTCACTTCGACCGTGACCCAGCAGGGGCAGCAGCTGACCGCGCTGGGCCAGTCCGTTACAGGCGTCCAGGCCGAGATTGCAGGAAAGGCCAGCTCCTCCGCCGTCCAGACGCTTGAGGCGAAGGTCAAGAACCAGAATGGCGCCGGAAACCTACTTGGGAACACCCAGTTCACTGGTGGGCCTGGCACGGTGGGCTGGCCCAACATGTGGTCGCCCGATGGGGCAACTGGCACACAGAAGTATTTCGCTCCGGGTGCCGGGATTTCCGGCGGTGTTGACCCTGGTGTCCCCTACGGCATGAGGGCGCTGATCGTAGCGGGCACCACCGCCGCCAGCGGCGCAGTGTTCGTTTGGCCCGCGAGTGATGCCCCCGTCGAGGCGGGCAAGACCTACGCGCTTTCCGTCTATGCGTCGGGACAGCGTGGGCGGCTCATTCTTGAATTCTTGGATGCCAACGGCGTCCAGGTTGGCTCTGCGGGCTCGCCTGCCACCGACTTGGCCGGAGGTGGGAATACCATCTCCTTGTATAGCCGCCTTTGGGTGAAGGCGGTTGCGCCGGCCAACGCAGTAAGGGCCCGCTGCATTCTCGTAAGTCATCACGTCAGCAATGCGCATTGGTTCGTCCGATGGCTGCGGCCAATGCTATCGATGGTGGACAAGGATGCGACCGAGCCACCGGAGTGGTCGGCAGGCGGCGCGGAGAGTAGTGCCAGGTTTGGTATCGCGCTCGATGTGGACGGCAACTTGGCCGGCTTGGAAATGGAGGCTAACGGTGACCGCAGCGAGATGCGCATTCTTTCCAAGATCCTGCGCATCATCAGCCCCGGCGCCCCCGACGGCATGGAGCTACAGGACGGCTACCTGCGCGTGTGGCGCGGCAACGTTCAGCGCATCATCGGCAACGGTTTCGGGCCCGATGGATTGATTGACTACTTTGGCCCGAACGTCGGTGCAGCCGGTGCCACCAAGCAGAATGCGACGGTGTGGATGGATGTCAACGGGGGCGCCTACTGGGGAGGAGCCATTGCCGCAGGCATCCGCCGCAATGCAGCTCAATCCACCACGACGCAGACCCTCGGCGTCTCGATTGTCGTTGGCCCTTTCAGCACCAGCGGTCGCAACAAGAACGTGGTCGTCAGCTATCAGCGGACCGTGACTCGCAGGCACGGCGCTATGAATTCCACTGGATTTGTCGCGGGCGCCGGACGGAACGCCTGTGCGATCTATGTCTATCGCAAGCTCGGCAACAACGCTGAGCAGCTCTGGACCAGCTTTGAAGCCAGTGGCGGCGTGACGATTATGAACGAGCGCGATGGCCCCGACATCGCTACCTCCCGCTGGGCAGGCTCTGTAACCCTCAATGACAGCGAAGGTACGCAAGACCGCACCTACCGCGCAGAGATTGTCGGCTTCAGCGAACAAGACGTGAGCCATCAGTCCGGAAGTTTCACCGGCCTGGACACCTCCGCCAGCCTTTCACTGGTTTCAATCGAAGAGTGACCCGTTCGAGCGGCCGGGATATGCCGCTCATCCACCGAAAGGAAACACCCATGCGCTTTGATGCTCGCCTCTACCTCCGCACCGAGTCTGCCGACCAGCCCGGTGTGATGCTGCAGTTCCGCCCGGTCAATCAGCCGAACATGCCGCAGATCAACATCACAGTCGATACAGCCGACGCGTCCGCGCTGAAAGTCGGTGCGGTCTACCGCTTTGAGACCACTGAAATTCCCCAGGAGGCTTGACCCGTCGTGCGTACCTTCGGCCGTTGGGCGGCGTCTCCGCTCGGTGCTGGCCTGCTGGTAGAGGATGGCGGCTTGACCGTGGCCTCACCGGGGGCGGTTGTTCTGGCCCGCATCGCCAGGAGCACCTTTCCGCTTGCCGGCCCTGCCGGCGCTGAGTTCATGCTGTGGGGCGACGATCCTCTCACTGCGATCATCGGCCTCTGCAACGCCGCTGCGCCGCTGTCCTCCGAGTTGGGTGCGTCCAATGGAGTCGGCTGGAAGCTGCACACCGGCCAAGTGGTTCGCAACGGCGCTGTGATTGCCAGCGGCCTGCCAATCCCGCTCAAGGGTGAGGCGCTGGGGGTGCGCGTGCTGCCTGGCACGCCTGCGCAGGCCCAGTTCTATCGTGACGGCCAGCTGGTGGCCAGCGTCGATGTCTCAGCGGGTGGCCCGTACTACTTTGCTGTGTCCATCGCTGCTACCAAAGCGCGCGGCCTGCGCTGTGTCGTGAACGCTGGCCAGTGGCAAGGGCTCAGTCCGGCCGCACTCGTGGGATGGGCCCAAGCTGCCGATCCGATCCCCACGATCCGCGTCGCAAGTGAGGACTACATGAGCGCTGCCAGCGACTCGCCAGCGAACACTGCGTTCGCTGGGATCATCGCCACTGAGGGCCTGAGTACGATCAGCGCAGTTTCGTTCTGGATGTGGAGCAACGAGTCGCGTGCCGGCAGCGCTCAGGTCCGCGTGCAGGACGCCGCAGGGATGCTGGATGCCGCTGCGCTGTCCGCTATTCGTGACGTTCCAGTCACGGTGCGCCAGGTCGAGCAGGGCCAGTCGATGGCCGGTGCGGTGCCAGTCGCTCGCTATGTGCTGGATCGGATCGAGGTCGAAGACGACAGTTACAAGCGCTTGACGTTCAAGGACGCGCACAGTGACCTGGATGAGCCGCTGAGCAGGGCCGTATTTCTCCCGACCCACGGCGAGAGCATTGCCTGGCAGCCGCAGCCCGTGGTGATCGGGCTGGTGCGAAGCGTGCCGACCACGGCGGTAAACAGTGATGGTTCGCTGCAATGGATCTGCGATTCGCGCCTGCAATCAGTGATGAGTGTCCGTGACCGCGCAGTGGAGCTGGTTGCCGGCACCGCGTACAGCCTGGTTGCTGGTGGACAGCAGCTCTCCCTGCAGTCGCCACCTCTTGGGCCGCTGACAGCTGACGTCTCGACCATCGGCGCGGACCGGCCGGCAACGCTTCAACAGGCGCTGTCAGACGTGTTCGGCCGTATTGGGAAAGCCGCATGGCAGAGCGCCGACGCGGTCGCCATCGATCAGGCTACGGGCTATGCCGGAGTGGGCTACTTTGCGGACGGCAATAGCACGCCGCGCGAGGCCTTGGCCGCGATCCTGGGCAGCTACTGCGCCGACTGGTGGCAGGATGGGGATGGCGTGTTGCGCTTGGCGCGATTGATCGACCCTGAGAGCGTTGCCGATGCGAACCTGGCATTCGAGCTCGACCTGGTCGAGCTCGCCGCTCCGCTGGTTGTGATGCCGGATCTGGCCCCCGGCCTCACCCGACGCATGGGCTATCGGCCCAACGCGGTAGTCCTGGCTGACGGCGACATGGCCACTGGCCTGGATCAGGTGCCGCCCAGCATCCGCAAGGAACTGTCTGCCAGCCACCGTGGCCAGGTCTACGCCACCGGGGACCTGCCTGCCTGCTACCAGCACGCGGAGGCCGCGCCAGCGGTGGAGTCATGTTTCGATAGCCGCGCTGACGCTCAGGCGGAGATTGATCGTGTCGTGAAGCTCTATGCAGTGCCTCGCAACTTCTACGCCGGCCGGATGACCGCGCGGCCTGACCTGCAGCTGCGACCGGGCCAGGTCGGGCGCATCCGCTACCCGCGCTATGGCCTCGCAGCCGGTCGAAAGGTGATCGTCACGGCGGTGACCAGCAACCCCATCACTGGCGAACAGACCCTTAAATTCTGGGGCGCATAAGGACTGCCACATGCTTATCGGATTCTCCCCTGCAGGCGTGACCGCTGCCGTTGATGGCGCCACTGTCGCAAACCCCGTCGCCTTGGCCGATGGGCGGCCCACAAGCATTGCTCGGCTCAGCGGTGGTACGTCGCCCGTCCGCCTGCGGTTGACCTGGCCAGCGGCCGCTGGCGTCCGTGTCGTTGGCATGCTCGGCCTGTCCTGCCCGGTCGGCACCTCCCTCAAGCTCACTGGGCGCAAGGCTGGTGACGCTACGTATGGCCAAGCCCTCGGCGGCACCTCGCTCACGCAAAAGGTGATCGAACTGGTGGACGGCAGCCGCGCGGCCTGGTGGGTGCTTCCAGCGGGCACTGTGGCCCTCGTGGGTATCCAGGTGGAGATTGGGGTGGCGGGCCTGGACGTGGGCGAGCTGTTCGCCCACCAGGCTGTGGACCTACCCATTGAGCCCGGTTCAGAGACTGAACGCATCGATCCCAGCATTGTCGAGCGCACCCTGGGCGCAGGCGTCAACGTGGTGGCTCGGCGCACGTACCGGCGCCTCCGCTTTACCCCTCAGACCGACCGCCTGCAGGTCGCCCGCCAGGGCGGCCTGGGGGGCGGGATGGACTGGGAGCGACTGGCCATGGCGGCCGCAGGTGGCGCGCGGATGTCGCTGGTGCCGCGTTGGGGAAAGGATGGCGCCCTGGACACGGAGGAGCTCCATCGGACGGCACTGTATGGCACGGTGGTGGCCGGGTCCGCTGGGCACGCTGGCGGCAACCAGTTCCGCAGCGGCGGGTGGGTGGCCGATGAGCTCCCCCCGATTTGAGCCCCGCTTGAGGCGGGGTTCTAACCCTGTTTGAGGGGCTATCGAACGCTCAGGGAAAGGGGCTTACAGGGACGATCCGCCCTTGACTGGCCGGAGCTGGGGATTCTGCAAACCCCGTGTCCCGATTTCGCAGAGTGACTGTCCGCTTACAGCGCGGCGGCGGAGCGGGAATAGGGTCATGGGAGGGGATTGGCAACCGCAAATGAGAAAGATTAGCATTTGCAGTGATGCTGTGCCTATTCCCTGATGGCGCGATGGACATCTGGGCACGTGCGGAGGACGTTACGCCCGTATCGTCGCAACCTCCCTCCGGCCCGCGGCCTCGGTCATCACGACGGCGAGCTGCTTGAGCGAGTAGGGCTTGCGCAGTAGGGTGAAGCCGTGGCCGGGGTCGCGTGCCAGCAACTCGCTGTAGCCGCTGGTCAGGATGATGGGCAGATCCGGAAAGCGATCGCGCACGTGCCGGGCCAGTTCCAGGCCGTTGGTGCCGGGCATCACCACGTCGCTGAACATCACATGGAACCGCGTGGCGTCCTGTTCCAGTTCGGCAAGTGCCTCATTGGCGTTGCGGGCCAGTACCACCTCATAGTCGAGTTCGCGCAGGGCTCCGACCGCGAACTCGGCCACATCCACGTTGTCTTCCACCACCAGCACGCACAGCCCGTGCCCGTGCAGCAGGCCCGGCTGTGCCGCCGGCCGCGCCACCGTCTCGCTGGAACCGGTGAGCGGCAGATACAGCGTGAACCGGGTCCCGACGCCAGCCTCGCTCTTCACGTCCACCTCGCCTTCGGACTGCTTGACGAAACCGAATACCTGGCTGAGGCCCAGGCCGGTGCCGGCACCAATACCTTTGGTGGTGAAGAAGGGTTCGAAGATGCGATCCACCACGCCCGGGTCGATGCCGGAGCCGGTATCGGTCACGCTGATGGCGGCGAAGTCACCCTTCAGCGGTGCCGCGAAGCGGACCGAAGGCACTGCCGTAACCTGCTCGACGTCGATGGTGACCGTGCCGTGGCCGTCGATCGCATCGCGCGCGTTGACGGCGATGTTGATCAGCGCGGTGTCCAGCTGTGTGCGGTCCAGCAGCACCGGCAGCGGGCGATCAGGCAGGTTGACCGACACCTGGATGCGTGCCCCCAGTACCGTGGTGATGATGTCCGACAGGGCCTGCACGCTCTCGCACAGGTCAAAGACCTCCGGTGACAGGCTCTGCCGGCGCGAGAAGGCCAGCAGCTGCGCTGTCAGCCGTGTGGCCCGGTCCGACGCATTGCCGATTGCCTGCACGTAGCGGCGTCGCGGATCTTCCGCCGGCCAGGTATGCAGCAGCATGTCCACCGAGCCGGTGATGACCTGCAGCAGGTTGTTGAAGTCGTGCGCGACGCCTCCGGTGAGCTGGCCGATGGCTTCCAGCTTCTGCGACTGCCTGAGCTGCTCACGGGCCCGCACCAGTTCCAGGTGCGCCTCGCGCGCCTGTTCGGTGATCGCGGCCACCTGGCGGCTGTGCAGGTCGCGCTCGATCACGCGTTCGGTCTGCTCGCTGACCACGCAGATGATCCCGGCGACGGCACCGCTGGCATCGCGCAGAGGCGAATAGGAGAAGGTCCAGAAGGTCTCGCGCAGCGTGCCGTCGCGGTCCATCATCAGCGGCAGGTTCTTGAAGCTGCGGCTGCGGCCCGCGAACGCCGCATCGATGGCATGCTCCACATCGGCCCAGACGTCAGACCACACCACGTCCAGGCGGTTGCCCATGGCGCCGTGCAGCTTGTCACCCAGCATCGGCAGGTAGGCATCGTTGAAGAAGAATGCCTTTTCGCTCTGGCCCCAGGCGATCCACAGAGGTTCCGGAGAGTCGAGGATCATCGCAAGCAGCGTGCGCAGCTCGCAGGGCGCCTGTGCCGCCGCCGGCGAGCGTGCCCAGTCGCTGTCCTGCAGCAGGCGATAGGCAAGCTGGTCGGGTGCGGAGACGGGAAGGGGGAAAGGATGCATGGCCGTCGGCGCGGGAAGGTGCGGCAGCATAGCCGAACCGATGTCAGCAGGGCCTGCACATCGCCAATGGGTCGGGGCAACCGCAGCGGCTAGCCTGGCTCCTGGCCTGGTTGCCCGGCCAGGGCGTGCCGGCCTGCCGGCGTCAGGTCGATGTCCGCATCCTCGGCCTGCACCGCAAAGCCCGCATTCACTGCCCAGGTCGCAGCGTCACCGCGCACCGGCTGCGCGTCGGCGATGTCCTGCAGGATCCTGATCTGCGCTGCGGTCAGCTCCATCGCCTCATACCCCCAGCAGCGACGGGAGCTGCCACTCCGAAACACGCGCATGGCTGATCGGCTGGTGGCAGCCGCAACGCTCGCAGCGGAACAGGGCACCGCCTGGCAGCTGCAGCAATGTGTCCTCACTGGCGGAGGTGGTCTCCGCGCAATGGTGGCAGGTGACGGTGAGCGCGGTGATGCGTTCAACGCCACCGGACAGGTTGAAGACGGCTTCGAAAGCGCGGATGACAGGGTGGGACATAACCGCTCGCGAGTAGTACACGTCCGCATCCTCGCCTGCCACCCGTGACGGCGCAGTCAGCTGTGTGCATCGGCCGCATCAAGACACCCCGCCGTCAGAGCTTTCTTCAAAGCTCCTTCTTCTTGCCGCTCAGATCCAGTGGCTTGTCATCGCCCTTGCGCTCGCTGGACCAGACTTCAAGACTCTTGTTGCAGCGGCTTTCGCGTGCGGCGACCTGCGGCGGCAGGTCCTTCAGGTGCGGTGATTCCTGGCAGCCCGAATGCATGGCCGTGTCGTCATAGGTGGCGCAGGCAGCGAGCGAGGCAAGCATGACGGCATAGACCGAGGCGCGGAGCGCGGCGGGGGCGAAGCAGGTAGGCATGGACGGCATCCTGGGAAAGTGGGGGTGCCCTGATTCAATAATGTGACCCCGTGCCGACGCAATCGGTCTGCCTGCACTTGTTATTCAGTAACAAGTGTGGCGATACTCTGCGGTTGTGGCATCTGCGGGCTACGCGACGCAGATCATGAACAGTGCGGACAGCGCCAGCATCAGCATGAAGACCCGCCGGCTCAGGGCCAGGCAGGCCAGGCAGGCGGCCAGGGCCCAGGCCGCCAGCAGGACGCAGGTGAGCAGCCACAGTCCGGTGGTCATCAGTGACCCCGCAGCGATGGCCGACAGAGCGGACGCCTTGAACAGCGCGATACCCAGCACACTGCCCAGCACGCCGGCCTGCAGGGCGACCGCGTCATGGTGGGCAGGGGCACGGCGGGGAGGCATTGCGGTCCGGACGATCGACCAGGGGGTGTTGATCGAAGTCTGCCCGAACGGATATCCACGCCATGTGTAGTCCCGTCGGCCGCCGCCGCAGGCCTGCCTGCCGCGTGCGGCGCTGCGGGACGGCCGGAGGACAGTGTCAGTGACTGCGGGCGACCGTGCGTGCGCGGTTCTTTTCCAGCATCACCGCGATGCACCACAGCAGCAGGCCACCGAAGGCCGTGGCTGCGCCGACATAGCCGGTGGTGGCGGGACTGAAGCCGGCGCTGATGGCCATGCCACCCAGCCACGGTCCCAGCGCGTTGGCGGTGTTGAACGCGGCATGGTTGGAGGCCGCAGCCAGCGTCTGCGCTTCTCCCGCCACATCCATCAGGCGGGTCTGCAGCACGGCGGCGAGCGCACCCATGGTGCCCACGGTGATGATCATCGGGCCGATGGTCCACACCGACTGCGCAGCCAGCGGATACAGCAGCAGCATCACGATCGACCACGCCAGTACCAGCGCGGCGGCCTTGAAGTGGAATCTGTCCACCAGCCAGCCGCCGGCGATGTTGCCGATGATGGCGCCGATGCCGAACACACCCACGGCGAGCGGCATCCACGATTCGGCAACCCCGGTCACCTGCACCAGGGTCGGCGCAAGATAGGTGAACACACAGAACATGCCGGCGAATCCGACCGCACCGATGGCCAGTGCCAGCCATACCTGCGTGGTGTTGAAGGCGCGCAGCTCGCGCATCGGCGAGGTGCGCACCTCCTCCGGGTCGGGCAGCAGGAAGCGCGCGATCATCGCAACGGTGGCAATGGCCAGCAGGGTGACCAGCGCAAACGCCGTACGCCAGCTCAGTTGCTGGCCCAGCCAGGTGGTGAGCGGGTTGCCGATCAGGATGGCGATGGACAGGCCGAGCAGCACGCGCGACATCGCCTGGCCGCGCTGGCCGGCCGGGCTGATCGCCGCCGCTACCAGCATCGCCACGCCAAAGTAAGCGCCATGCGGAAGGCCCGCGACGAAGCGCGCGATGAGCATGGTGGCGTAGTTCGGTGCCAGCGCGCTGGCCAGATTGCCGACTGCATAGAAGCCCATCAGCGCCAGCAGCAGGCGACGGCGCGGGAAGCTGGCGCCGACGAACGCCAGGACCGGTGCACCGACCACCACGCCGATGGCGTAGGCGCTGATGAGATGGCCGACCTGTGTTTCGGTGATCGACAGGCCACGACTGATTTCCAGCATCAGGCCCATGCTGGCGAACTCGCTGGTACCGATGGCAAAGCCGCCGAGCGACAGGGCGAGGATGATCAGGGTGCGCTGGCGGGGCGTCAGCTGCGCGGCCAGGGAGGAATTGGGGCTCATGCGGGGGCGCAGGGGGCGGGGGAGCAGGCTATTGTACTGCTGCACCGCAACAGGGGTCATCGCCGGCTGCCAAGAATCAGCGTCCGGCCAGTGGTAGTGCTGCGCACCGCATGTTGACGGGATCTCCATTTCCATGAACATCTCCATAGCGGAGCAGAGCACCGTGCGGGTGCCTGCCCAGGCAGCTGCATCGCTGTCTTCCGCGAGACCTCCGCGGTTGGACAATCGCGGATGCACGGTTGTTACACCCTTCGTTCCCTGTCGCGACGGTCTCCGGGCCGGTGCGTGGCCTAGCTCAAGGTGCTCCATGACACTTTCCATCCGTACTGAAACGCCGGCCGACATCGCCGCCATCCATGCCCTGACCACCGCCGCTTTCGCCACGGCCGGACACAGCAGTCACACCGAGCAGTACATCGTTGATGCGCTGCGCGAGCGCGGCGAGCTGAGCATCTCGCTGGTGGCCGACGCGGCCGGAGAAGTCATCGGCCACGTCGCTGTTTCGCCGGTGTCCGTCAGCGACGGCAGCAGCGGCTGGTACGGCCTGGGCCCGATCTCGGTGCTGCCGGAGCGACAGGGGCAGGGCATCGGTGCCGCATTGATGCGCGCGGCCATCGAGGCCCTTCGCCAGCAGCACGCGCGAGGCTGCGTGTTGCTGGGCGAGCCGGCGTACTACGGTCGTTTCGGCTTCCGCGCCGAGCCGGGGCTGGTGCTGCCGGGCGTTCCTGCCGAGTATTTCCAGGCGCTGTGCCTGCAGCCGCCACTGGCGCAGGGAGAGGTGCGCTACTCCCGGGCGTTCGAAGCGACCGCCTGATCGCGGGCGTTCAGCCGGCGTGCCGAAGATGGATCAGCGGATACGGACGGCCCTGCGAATCCAGCGCTGAGCGGCCGGTCTCGATGAAGCCCATGCGCAGGTAGAACCCCACTGCCTGCGCATTCTGTGCATTGACGTCGGTGCTCAGCTGCGGATGCACGGCCAGTGCGTGCTGCAGCAGCTGACGGCCGATGCCGGTGCCGCGCACGTCCGGGTCGATGAACAAGGCTTCCAGATGCGTCCCGTCGATCAACATGAAGCCCAGAGGACGATCATCTGCATCCACGGCCACGGTGGTCGGCGCCTGGGGCAGGAAACCAGCCACTTCGGCATCGATGGCCAGGCGGTCTTCAGGGCTGAGGAAGTCATGGGTGGCGTCGACGGCGCGGCGCCACAGGTCGACGAGTGCGGCACCGTCATCGGCGCGCGAGGGGCGCAGGGTGGTCATGGGCGGGAACGTGAAGCGGGCAGGCAGCACAGTATGACGTCATTCTGGCATCCGCTGCGCAGCCCGGCGTTACACTGTGCGCCTGAGCTCCGCCGCCTCACGGAAACCGCCATGACCGACGCCCCGGGTGTACCGGTGCACGACGCCGACGAACAGTGGATGCGCCATGCGTTGGCGCTGGCCGAACGCGCGCAGCGCGAGTTCGACGAGATCCCGGTCGGTGCGGTGCTGGTCGGTGCCGACGGCCAGCTGCTGGGTGAGGGCTGGAACCTCAATATCGCTTCGCACGATCCCAGCGCGCACGCCGAGATCGTGGCGATGCGTGCCGGCGGCAAGGCGCTGGCCAACCATCGACTGTTGGGCAGCACGCTGTACGTGACGCTGGAGCCCTGCGCGATGTGCGCGATGGCAATCGTGCATGCGCGCGTGTCGCGGCTGGTCTACGGTGCCAGCGACCCGAAGACCGGTGCCTGTGGCAGCGTGTTCGACCTGCTGGGCGACGCGCGCCACAACCACCGCGTGGAGATCCACGGCGGGGTGCTGGCCAAGGAGGCGAGCACGCGGCTGACCAACTACTTCCGCGCCAAGCGCGGCAAGCCGCCCCTGTTGCTGGAAGGCCCGGCGGACGAGGGATGAGCAGCGAAAGGGTATGATGGGCGCCCCTTTCCTTTCCCGGCGGCCCGCGGGCCAGCCCTGCAGCGAGACGACACGATGGTGGAGAACGGCGCGGCCAACGAGCGATTGATCTGGATCGACCTGGAAATGACCGGGTTGGATACCGACAACGATTCGATCATCGAGATCGCCACCGTAGTGACCGATGCCCAGCTCAACGTGCTGGCCGAAGGCCCAGAGTTCGCCATCCATCATCCGCTGGAGACGCTGGAGGCGATGGACGAGTGGAACCGCAACCAGCATCGTCGTTCCGGCCTGTGGCAGCGCGTTCTGGACAGCAGCGTGACCCTTGCCCAGGCCGAGGCGCAGACGGTGAATTTCCTGGCGGAGTGGATTCCGGCTGGCCTGTCGCCGATGTGCGGCAATTCGATCTGCCAGGATCGCCGCTTCCTGCACCGGCAGATGCCGCGCCTGGAGAAGTACTTCCACTACCGCAACCTGGATGTGTCCACGGTGAAGGAACTGGCCAGGCGCTGGGCGCCGGGCGTGGCCGCTGGCGTCGGCAAGAACAGCAGCCATACCGCACTCAGCGACGTGCATGATTCGATCAACGAGCTGCGCCACTACCGCCGGTTCATGGGCGCGCTTTCGGGGTTGCCGACTGCCTGAACGACGACGCCGGGCATGGCCCGGCGCTACCCATCGTTCAACCGCGTGGCGCTACTATCGGCCCATGAACGAGCCGATCCTGCTGCCGCGCGATATCGCCCACGACGCCCGCGACTGGTCCGACCTGCAACGGGCGGTGGCACTGCTGGAGGCGCCGACCCTGACCGCGCGCATGGCCAACCTGGTCGGCACGCCGCTGGAGTTCGCAGTGAAGGCCCTGCCGACGTCGGTGTCCAGCCGCATCCACGGCGCGGTGCAGGCGGCGCTGTCGAAATCCGCGCAGGCGGCGCTGTGGAGCATGGACAATTCACCCGGCAAGGGCGCATCCACCCGCTGGCACAAGGTGGCTGCCGCAACGTCCGGCGCGGTCGGCGGTGCCTTCGGTTTTGCCGCGTTGTTCATCGAACTGCCGGTGTCGACCACCATCATGATGCGCGCCGTGGCCGATGTGGCGCGCAGCGAAGGCTTCGACCTGTCCGAGTTCAGCACCCGCCAGGCCTGTCTGGAGGTGTTCGCGCTGGGCGGCAATTCGCCGCGCGACGACGCCAGCGAGACGGGCTACTACCTGGCCCGCGGCTTCACCACCGATGTGATGCGCCACCTGTCGGCCGAGCTGGCCGGCCGCGTGGTGACCGGCCGCGACCTCACCCTGGGCGTGGCCCCGAAGGAGGCCGGCAAGCTGTTGGCCAAGCTGGTGGAGAAGGTCGCCGCGCGTTTCGGTGTGGTGGTGACCGAGAAGTTCGCCGCGCAGGCGGTCCCCATCGTGGGTGCTGCCGCCGGCGCCACGCTCAACACCATGTTCACCGACTACTACCAGGACATGGCACGCGGGCATTTCATCGTGCGCCGGCTGGAGCGCAAGTACGGTGAGGATGTAGTGCGCACCTGCTATGACCGCGTGGCGCATGGCGGCGCCCTGATCGAGCCGACGCTGTAACCGGTGTCGGGGTCAGATCCCTTTGCCGTGCAAAGGGATCTGACCCCGGGCGAGACCTCGGGCGAGCCTATCATTGCCCCGGCGGAACAACTGTTTTGCCAGTCCGTGCCTGTTGCCCGGCGGGCGCCATCCCCATTCTTTGCGGCACTCCCCCGCAAGAGATGGCCGACATGCTGTTCACTCCCCACCGCCTGGGCGCACTGACCCTGCCCAACCGCATCGTGATGCCGCCGATGACCCGTTCGCGTGCGGCCCATGGCAATGTTGCCACCGCCGAAATGGCGGCGTACTACGCGCAACGTGCCGGCGCCGGCCTGATCATCAGCGAAGGCACCCAGATCAGCCCGCAGGGCCAGGGCTATGCCTGGACGCCGGGCATCCACAGTCCGCAACAGGTACAGGGCTGGCGCCAGGTCACCGATGCGGTACACGCGGCGGGCGGACGCATCTATGCGCAGCTGTGGCACGTGGGCCGCGTTTCGCATGTTGCCCTGCAGCCGAACGGTGAGGCGCCGGTGTCGTCGTCGGCACTGCTGGCCGAAGGCGTGAAGGTGTTCGTTGACCCGACCGGTGCCGGCCCGGAGGCCGGCGTCGGCGAGATGATCCAGCACTCGATGCCGCGCGCCCTGCGCGAGGACAAGATTCCTGGCATCGTCGAGGACTACGCACGGGCGGCACGCAATGCACTGGCGGCGGGCTTCGACGGGGTCGAGCTGCATGGGGCCAATGGCTATCTCATCAACCAGTTCATCGATTCGCAGGCCAACCAGCGCACCGATGGCTATGGTGGCGCGCTGCAGAACCGGCTGCGCTTCCTGCGTGAGGTGACGCGGGCGGTGGTCGAGGTGGCGGGCGGCGACCGGGTGGGGGTGCGCCTGGCGCCGCTGACCACGCTGCAGGGGGCGGTGGACGATACGCCGCAGGCCACCTATCTGGCGGCCGCGCATCTGCTGGGTGGGCTGGGCGTGGGCTACCTGCACATCGCCGAAGCCGACTGGGACGACGCACCACCGATGCCGCTGGCGTTCAAGCAGGCGCTGCGCATGGTCTATCCGGGAACACTGATCTACGCCGGCAAGTACACCGCCGAGCGCGCCGAGCAGGCACTGGCCGAAGGCTGGGCCGACCTGATTGGTTTCGGCCGGCCCTTCATCGCCAACCCGGACCTGCCGGAGCGGCTGCGTCAAGGTTCGGAACTGAACCTGCCGGACCGCGCGACGTTCTTCGGAGGCGGGGTGGCGGGCTTCACCGATTACCCGACGCTGGAAGAGAGCGTCGCTGCCTGATTCCGCATCCGCCGGGCATGGCCCGGCGCTACCCGTGCCGACCGTTTGAGCAGGTAACGCCGGGCCATGCCCGGCGAGCGCGCAGCGCGGGATGAGGCGCGGCGGTCAGGGCGTGTCGCGCACCAGCGCGTCGGCCTCGACCACGCCACCGTCCTTGCCGTGCAGGTACAGATGCATGTCCTGCTGCGGGTAAGGAATGTTGATACCAGCCTTGTCGTAGCCCAGCTTGATCTGCTCGAGCAGCGTCACCTTCGTGCCGAACCAGTCGGCCGACTTCACATAGCAGCGGATGCCCAGATTGATCGCGTGCGCGCCCAGCTCGTAGACCACCACGTCCGGCACCGGCGTCTGAAGTACGCGCGGGTCGGCCTTCATCAGCGCGAGGGCGGTATCGCGCGCCAGCTGGATGTCGTCGTCGTAGCCGATGCCGATCACCAGCTCGACGCGACGGGTCGGTTCGGCCGTGAGGTTGATGATCGGCGCCGCGGTGATCAGGGTGTTCGGAATGGTGGTGTGCTGGTTGTCAGCGCCGGTGATGACGGTCTGGAAAATGCGCACTTCGCGTACCGTGCCGGTCTGGCCGGCGACCGTCACCACATCACCCACGCGGAACGGGCGCAGGGTCACCAGCATCACGCCTGAAGCGATGTTGGACAGCGAATCCTTCAGCGCCAGGCCGACGGCCAGGCCTGCAGTACCGAGCACGGCCAGCAGCGGGGTGATCTTTACGCCCAGCGTGCCGATGGCCAGCACCACCACGATCACCAGCGACGCCGCATACACCACGTTGCGCAGGAAGCTGCCCAGCATCGGGTCGGCGCCCATTCGCGCGGTCGCGCGCGGCATTGCGTTGGACAGGCGGCGTGCCACCCACAGGCCGACCAGCAGGACCACGATGGCGGCCAGCAGGGGCACGCCATAGGTTTCCAGCAGTCGCTCCCAGTTCAAGGTGTGGAACCAGGAGGACGTGGCGGGCGTAGCGGGTGCGGCGGCGATCATGCGGGTGGTCCTCTGCTGCGGAAGTGGGCTGCCTAGGGCAGGGCGTGCGCGCACGCCAGAAACAGCAAGCCCCGCAGAGGCGGGGCTTGCATGCAGCAGCAGTATGGGCATACGTCGATGAAAACGACGTCAGCCTGCAGCCTTCAACGCATCATGCGCTGGCCTTCAGCTTGGCCAGGCGCAGCCAGGTATCGACCACGGTGTCCGGGTTCAGCGACACCGATTCAATGCCTTCCTGCATCAGCCATTCGGCCAGGTCCGGGTGATCGGACGGGCCTTGGCCACAGATGCCGACGTACTTGCCCTTGGCCCGTGCCGACTTGATCGCCATCGACAGCAGTTTCTTGACGGCCGGGTTACGTTCGTCGAACAGGTGGGCGACGATCGACGAGTCGCGGTCCAGGCCCAGGCTGAGCTGGGTCAGGTCGTTGGAGCCGATCGAGAAGCCGTCGAAGATCTCCAGGAACTCATCGGCGAGCAGTGCGTTGGACGGCACTTCGCACATCATGATGATCTTCAGGCCGTTCTCGCCCTGCTTCAGGCCGTTCTGGGCGAGGACTTCCACCACCTTGCGGCCTTCTTCCAGGGTGCGCACGAACGGAATCATGACCCACAGGTTGTCCAGGCCCATTTCGTTGCGCACGCGCAGTACGGCCTTGCACTCCAGCGCGAAGGCGGCCGAGAAGCTCGGATCGACATAACGGCTGGCGCCGCGGAAGCCGATCATCGGGTTCTCTTCGTGCGGCTCGTAGTTGCTGCCGCCGATCAGGTTGGCGTACTCGTTGGACTTGAAATCCGACAGGCGCACGATCACCGGGTTCGGCGCGACCGACGCGGTGAGGGTGGCGATGCCCTCGGCCAGTCGGTCCACGTAGAAGCTGACCGGGTCGCCATAGCCGGCGATCTTCTCGTCGATCTTCTTCTTCGTTGCCGCGTCCTGGCGGTCGTACTCCAGCAGCGCGTTCGGGTGGATGCCGATGTGGCTGGCGATGATCATTTCCAGGCGCGCCAGGCCGATGCCGGCGTTCGGCAGCTGGCCGAAGTCGAAGGCACGTTCCGGGTTCGCCACGTTCATCATGATCTTCAGCGGAGCCGGCGGCATGTTGCCCAGATCGGTGGTGGTGCGCTCAAAGCCGAGCTTGCCTTCGTAGATGAAGCCGGTATCGCCTTCAGCGCAGCTGACGGTGACCAGCTGGCCGTCTTCGATGACCTTGGTGGCGTTGCCCGAGCCGACCACGGCCGGTACGCCCAGCTCGCGGGCGATGATCGCGGCGTGGCAGGTACGGCCACCGCGGTTGGTGACGATGGCCGAAGCGCGCTTCATCACCGGCTCCCAATCGGGATCGGTCATGTCGGCAATCAGCACGTCGCCCGGCTGCACGCGGTTCATGTCGTCCAGCGTCTTCACCACGCGGGCCACGCCCGAACCGATCTTGGCGCCTACGGCACGGCCTTCAGCCAGCACGTTGCCGCCCTTTTCGGTCAGCGCGAAGCGCTCGATCTGGGTGGCGTGGCTGCGCGACTTCACCGTCTCCGGGCGCGCCTGCACGATGAACAGCTTGCCGCTGACACCGTCCTTGGCCCACTCGATATCCATCGGGCGGCCGTAGTGCTTTTCGATCACCAGCGCCTGCTTGGCCAGTTCCTGCACGTCCTCGTCGCTGATCGAGAAGGTGTTGCGCAGTTCGGCCGGAGTGTCCTCGATCCTGACGCGCTCGCCGGGAACGTCCGAATACACCATGCGGATCGCCTTGCTGCCGAGCGAGCGGCGCAGGATCGCCGGCTTGCCGGCCTGCAGGGTGGGCTTGTAGACGTAGTACTCGTCCGGGTTGACCGCGCCCTGCACGACCATTTCGCCCAGGCCGAAGGACGAGGTGACGAACACCACGTCGCGGAAGCCCGATTCGGTATCCAGGGTGAACAGCACGCCGGAGGAACCTACGCCCGAGCGCACCATCAGCTGCACGCCGGCGGACAGGAACACGTCCTCATGCTTGAAGCCGTGGTGTACGCGGTAGGCGATGGCGCGGTCGTTGTACAGCGAAGCGAACACTTCCTTGACCTTGTGCACGACATCGTCGGCACCGGTGACGTTGAGGAAGGTTTCCTGCTGGCCGGCAAACGAGGCATCCGGCAGGTCTTCGGCGGTGGCCGAAGAGCGCACCGCCACGGCCACGTCGCCGCCGCCGTTCTCGGCGCTCAGCTTGGCGTACGCGGTCCGGATGTCCTGGTCCAGCTGCGGCTGCAGCGGAGCGTCGATGACCCAGCCACGGATTTCCTTGCCGGCCGCGGTCAGCGCGGTAACGTCCTCGACGTCCAGCGTGGCCAGCTTGTCGAAGATGCGCTTGGACAGATCGTTGTGCGCGATGAAGTCCTTGAAGGCTTCAGCGGTGGTGGCATAACCGCCTGGCACCGACACGCCCAGACCGGCCAGATTGCCGATCATCTCGCCCAGCGACGAATTCTTGCCGCCTACGCGGGCCAGGTCGGCCAGACGCAGTTCGTGCAACCACAGGATGTTCTCGTTCAAGCGCGATGCTCCGTTTGGCCATCGCCCGAGGCGGGCTGTAATGGCCGCGTCCGTAGGAAGAAGCCGATATGATGCCGGGCAGAGTACCGTCGGCACAAGCTTGTGCTGGCGGCCTTTTTAGGCTTCGTAGGGGGTAAAAGCGCGCATGTCGACCATCCGCCCGGTGTTCTATGTTTCCGATGGAACCGGTATCACCGCTGAAACCATTGGACATAGCCTGCTGACCCAGTTCTCCGGGTTCAGCTTCATTACCGATCGCATGTCGTTCGTCGATGACCCCGAAAAGGCCCGTGAAGCCTGTGCCCGGATCCAGGCGGCGGGGGAGCGCTACCAGGTCCGGCCGATCGTGGTGAACTCCTGCGTGGACCAGAGCCTGAGCCTGATCCTGGCAGACAGCGGGGCGCTGATGCTGGACGTGTTCGCGCCGTTCATCGAGCCGCTGGAGCGGGAACTGTCCAGCCCGCGCTTGGCCCGGGTCGGCCAGGCCCACGGCATGGTCGATTTCGACACCTACCACCGCCGCATCAATGCGATGAACTTCGCCTTGACCCACGACGACGGCATCGCGGTGAACTACGACGATGCCGACGTGATCCTGGTGGCGGTGTCGCGGGCCGGCAAGACCCCGACCTGCATCTACCTGGCCCTGCACTACGGGGTGCGCGCAGCCAACTACCCGCTGACCGATGAAGACCTGGAAAGCGACCGCCTGCCTGCGCGGCTGCGCAACTACCGGCGGAAGCTGTTCGGCCTGACCATCGACCCGGACAGGCTGCAGCAGATCCGCCAGGAGCGCCGGCCGAACTCGCGCTACGCCAATCTGGAAACCTGCCGGCGCGAAGTGGCTGCGGCCGAGACCATGTTCCGCATGGAGAGGATTCCGACCCTGAGCACCACGCACACCTCCATCGAGGAAATCTCCAGCAAGGTGCTGGGCACGCTGGGGCTGCAGCGCGAAATGTACTGATCCTCTCCCGGCGGCGCCGGCGATGCCGGGCCACGCTGGATGGCTGCGCTGCGTGCTCGCCGGGCATGCCCCAGCGCTACCCGTCGGCGCGTGGCTGGACAGGGACGATCGCGGCCGGTGGGTTGGCTGCGGCTTGAACCGCCCCCACGTTGAACCACCAACGTGTAGGATCGACCCATGGCCCGAGCCTTGCCCCGAACCGAACGCATTCCCCGCCTGAGCCGGCTGAGCTGGCTCATGGGCCTGTATGCGGAAAACTACCGGCACCTGGTGCGCCTGTTCGCACCGGCCGAGCTGGTTGCGGGCAGCTACATCTCTTCGGTGGGTGATGGTCTGGATGTGCGTCTGGACGTGATCGAGTGCCATCGCTACACCGTCGAACTGCGCCTGACCTACGACCTGGCCGACCCGGTGACCGGCGAGCCGGACCCGTCGGCCTATGTGCGCCTGTACCGCGACGCACGCCAGGCTGAAACCACCCATTGCTACGTCGGCCGCCGCTGGCAGGACACCATGGGGCTGTATCCGCCGCCGGCCGAACTGATCAGCCACCGCATGCGGATGAACACCTTCCTCGGCAAGTGGCTGGAATACCTGGCCGAGCGTGGCCATGGCGTGGCCACCCTGCGTCGCGATCCGGACGGCAGCGCGGCAGCCGATGGCGAGCGTCGCCTGTCGCTGGTGCGCTGATCGGCCATAATCCGGGGCTGACCTGCCGCCGGATGCCGCCATGCCGTATACCCCGATCGTCGCCACCCTGGGCTATGTGCTTTCGCCCGACGGGCGCCAGGTGCTGATGATCCATCGCAATACCCGCCCCGGCGACCACCATCTGGGCAAGTACAACGGCCTGGGGGGCAAGATCGAGCCGAGCGAGGACGTGGCAGCCGGCATGCGCCGCGAAATCGCAGAGGAGGCTGGCATCGCGTGTACCTCGATGCGTCTGCGCGGCACCATCAGCTGGCCGGGTTTCGGCAAGCACGGTGAGGACTGGTTCGGGTTCGTGTTCGTGATCGACGGCTTTGAAGGCAGCCCGCACGGCGGTAACCATGAGGGCACGCTGGAGTGGGTGGACCTGGACAAGCTCGACACGCTGCCGATGTGGGAGGGCGACCGCAATTTCCTGCCGCTGGTGTTCGACGCGGATCCGCGTCCATTCCACGGGGTGATGCCGTACAAGGACGGACGCATGCAGAGCTGGTCGTTCAGCCGGCTGTGAGCCGCGTCGAGGCAGTGCGGATTAATACCCGGGTGATATTGACGCCATAAAATTGCCCGGGTAATATTTCCGCATCGACCCGGTGCCCGTGCCATGTCCAATGCTCCCCTTCCGCCGTTCAGCTGCTTCGACGGTCATCGACTTGTCGCTTCCGGTACGCCGGACGTCGCCGCGCTGGCGCTCAGGCAGCTGCGTGCCGATGCGGCTGCCGGCCCGCTGCTGGTGTTCGACAACGCCACCGGCCTGACCCGGGATTTCGACACGCGTGGCAGCGTCGCGCAGCTGCTGGTGCGTATCGCCCAGGCCTTCCCGGCATCACGCGCGGACGCCGATGTGCAGACGGCGGCCACCGATGAGCCGGTGGTGGCGCGCGGGCGCGGGCGACCGAAACTGGGTGTGGTCGCGCGCGAGGTCACGCTGCTGCCGCGTCATTGGACCTGGTTGGCCGGACAGCCGGGCGGCGCCTCGGTGGCGCTGCGGCGGCTGGTGGAAGCGGCCAGCCGGGCCGGTGCCGATCTGGACCGGCAGCGCCGCAACGCCGAGCGCGCGTATCACTTCCTGCAGACCATCGGCGGCGATCTGCCCGGCTTCGAGGAAGCCACGCGTGCGCTGTTCGCGCACGACCGCGCGCGCCTGCAGGCTGTGCTGGAAAGCTGGCCTGTCGACGTACGCAGCCACGCTTTGCGTCTGGCCTTCGACGAACCTGCCGGCAGCACCGACGACTGACCTGCCGCCCCGCACATGCAAGCGGCCGCGCTGACCGCGGGCCGTTACTCCTCCCACCTGCGTCTCCTGCTGGCCCCTTGGCCGGGCAGGGCAACGCCTTGCCCATGGAATGCCAATGAATCCCCCATCACTGTCCGCAGCGCCTGTGGCGCCCCCCCTGTGGCGCGCCTATCTCGGGTTGTTGCTGCCGATGCTGTTGACCAACGCCCTGCAGCTGGCCTCCGGGACGCTCGACAACATCTACCTCGGCCACCTGCTCGGTGCACATGCGGTGGCCGCGGCGGCAGCGGTGTTTCCGATGTTCTTCCTGTTGCTGGCCCTGGCAATGGGCCTGGCTACGGGCGCCACGGTGCTGATCGGGCAGGCGTGGGGCTGCGGTGATGTGGTGCGGGTGCGGCGGGTCGCCGGAACGGCGGTCGCGCTGATGCTGGCGGTGTCGTTGCTGGTGATGGTGGTCGGCAACCTGTTCGCACCGCAGCTGCTGCAGGCGCTCGGCACACCGGCGCCGATCCTGGGTGAGGCCATCGCCTACGCGCGCATCGTGCTGAGCGGCGTGCCGGTGATCTTCCTGCTCTGGCTGGCAACGTCGGTCAGCCGCGCGGTGGGCGATGCGATTTCGCCGCTGCACGCGTTGCTGATCGCCACCTTGATCGGCCTGCTGTGTACACCCTTGCTGATCGTCGGTGCTGCAGGCCTGCCGAGGATGGGAGCAGCCAGCGCCGCATTCTCCGCGGTGCTGGCTTCCACGCTGGCGTTGGCCTGGCTGTCGTGGCGCTGGCGCCGACAGGGGCATCCGCTGGCACCCGATCGTGATCTGCTGCGCGCGGTGCGCGTGGATGCGGGCACGGCGCGATCAATGTTGCGGATCGGGGTGCCGTCGTCGCTGCAGATGCTCAGCCTGGCCGTTGCCGAAATCGTACTGCTGGGCTGGATCAACCGGCACGGGTACCTGGCGACCGCCGCCTATGGCGCGGTCAACCAGCTGATGAGCTGGGTGCAGCTGCCGGCGATGTCGCTGGGCATCACCGCCACTGTACTGGCTGCGCACGCGATGGGCGCAGGGCGCGTGGCGCGGCTGCCTGCGATCGCCCGCACCGGTGCGTGGCTGGGGGGCGGGCTGCTGGCTGCGGTGGTGGGGCTGGTGATGCTGTCGGCACCGTGGCTGGTCGGCCTGATCCTGGACGCACCGGACGTACGCGCACTGGCGACAGAGCAGCTGCGCACGGTGGCCTGGGGCGTGCTGGCAATGGGCGGCGCCTCGGTGCTGGTGGGCGTGATGCGCGGCAGCGGCACGGTCGTGTGGCCGGCGCTGCTCGGAATGGCGGCCATCGTGCTGCTGGAACTGCCGCTGGCGGCCTGGCTGCATGCGCGGCATGGCCTGGCGGGACTGTGGTGGGCCTGGCCGCTGGGACTGGTGATGATGCTGGTGCTGCAGCTGTTCTGCTTCGCTGGTTGGCGGCGCCGGATTGCCCGCTGAGCGCCTGGGCGCCTGGCCGCTGCGCCCGCCGGGCATGGCCCGGCGCTACCGGGCCGGCATCCTTGAGGTAGCGCCGGGCCATCCCCGACGGAAAACGATCACTGCCGGTGCGCCAGCAGCAGATGGAAGTGCTTCTCGCGCTGCTGGCCATCGTTGCCTTCCGCGGTTTCACGGTGTGCCCGCCAGGCCGAAACACGGAAGCCCGAGATCCGCAGCGCGCGTTCCACCGCCTCCAGTTCGTGCAGGTGGAAGGTCGAGGCAAACGGCAGACCGCGCATGAAAGTGGCATCGCCGAACGCCAGGCACAGGCGGCCGCCAGGGCGCAGCACCCGCGCCAGTTCGTCCAGCACCGGCGCCAGGTTCGGCCAGAAGTAGAGGGTGTTTACGCTCAGCGCCGCGTCCATGCAGGCATCGGTGACGGGCAGGGCGTGGGCGTCGCCATGGCGCAGTTCCGCGCGATCACCCAGGCCGGTCGAGGCCAGTCGCTGGTTGCCGGCCGCAACCATGGCGGTGGACAGTTCGATACCGAGGTAGCGGCTGTTGGCCGCTTGCAGCAGCAGGGGCGCGAACGCGCCATTGCCCGGGCCGATTTCCAGCACGCTCTCGCCTGCAGCGGTCGCGAGCAGGCGGATGGCGGCCTGGTTGAGCCCGCCATTGCTGCGGTTCATCGCGTCGGCCACGTCCAGGGCGTGGTCGCCATGGGGCATCCGCAGTTGAGCAGCCAGGGTGGCTGCGTCCAGCATCGGCATCGTCCGGTGAGGGGATCAGGACGTGGCGACGGCGGGTCCGCCGCTGACCATAGCGCCAGAGAGCCGGCTTGGGAAGGGCGGAAACCCCGCCAGAAGTGATGAGCAAATGTCCACCGTCGCAGTCGGTGAGAACGGGTTGTCCACAGGGGGTGTGGATTACGCGTGGGCAACTTTGTGGATAAGCCTCGACAGGCGCCACCCCCCTAGGCTGTCAAGATGGGTGGCGAAAAATTCACCGTTGGTGACGATGCGTGAGCGACCGGTGAAGGGGGAACGCGGGCCGTGCTGTCGCCAGCGGCTGCGCTCGCGGTAACCTGTGGTCCTTGATGCCCCGTGAGACTTCATGAAACGTCACTTCTCGATGCTGCGCGAGTTCCAGCTGGCGGACTGGTTCACCCTGGCCAACGCCTTCTGCGGCACCGGCGCGGTGTTCGCCGCCATGCGCTTCCTGCAGGATGGCGAGCGTGGCTACCTGCTGTTCGGCATGGCGTTGATCCCGCTGGCCTTCATCTTCGACGCGCTGGACGGCCGCATCGCGCGCTGGCGCAAATCCAGTTCGACGCTGGGCCGCGAGCTGGATTCGCTGTCCGACGTGATCTCCTTCGGCGTGGCCCCGGCCGCGCTGGCCTATGCCTGTGGCATGCAGGGCGGGTGGGACTGGCTGGTGTTGAGCTACTTCGTCTGCTGTGGCGTCAGCCGCCTGGCCCGCTACAACGTGACTGCCGAGGCGCTGGCCGGCGACGAGGGCAAGGTGAAGTTCTTCGAGGGCACCCCGATCCCGACCAGCCTGGTGCTGGTGATCGTGCTGGCGATCGCGGCGGGTACCGACGCGATCGGCCCGGACATCTGGCTTGGCCAATGGCAGCTGGGTCCGTGGCAGTTGCATCCGATGGTGCTGCTGTTCGCCCTGTCCGGGTCGCTGATGATCAGCAAGACCCTGCGTATTCCCAAGCCATGACGGCATCCTGCGGAGGCCTGCGATGACCAGTTCGGCCCATGACGCCGGCAGCAGCGATTTCGAGACTCTGGCCCGGCAGTATTTCGGGGCTTGGGGCGATGCCCTGCGCCATGCCTCCGCCGCCGGTGCGCCGGGCAGCGGCGATGCCGGCAGCTGGCAGCGCCTGTTTGACGGCTGGAGCCAGATGCTGCCCGAGCAGGGGCCGGGTGCGCCGGAGGACGCGGTGCGCCGGTTCCGCGAGCAGGCGGGCAGCTGGTACGGCACGATGCAGGAGGTCGCCAGCCGCTTCGCCGGTCGCGATGCCAGCAGCGCAGAAGTGGCACAGGCCTGGCGTGAGGCAGTGCAGGGCCAGGGGGATGGCCTGCTGCAATGGATGCTGCAGGGCGCGCGCGGCAGCACCCAGGCCGGCGGTTCGTTGCCGGAGTTCGCCAACTGGCTGCAGCAATGGCAGCTGCAGGCGGGCCCGTGGCTGCAGAGCCCCGCCTTCGGTCCCGGCCGTGAACACCAGGCGCGCTGGCAGGCCCTGCTGCGCGCGCAGGAGGATTACCAGCAGCAGTCACGCGCCTATGTCGAACAGATCCGGCAGGCGCTGGACGAGGCCTTCGAGCTGTTCGAGCAGCGGCTGGCCCAGCATGAGCAGCCCGGCAGCCAGTTGACCAGCGCGCGGGCGATGTTCGACCTGTGGATCGAGGCGGCCGAAGAGGCTTACGCCAAGGTGGCCCTGTCCGAGCCGTTCCAGCAGGTCTATGCCGACCTCGGCAACGCACAGATGCGCCTGCGCGCTGGGCTGCAGCGCGAAGTGGAGCAGGTAAGCGAGCGGATCGGCCTGCCGACCCGTTCCGAAATGGATGCCGCGCACCGTCGCATTGCCGAGCTGGAGCGCAGCCTGCGTCGCCTGCAGGCGCAGGTGACGGTGCTGGCGGGTACGGCGACGGTGGATCCGGCCGCACAGCCGGCCCCGGCCAGGGTGAAGCCTGGCACTCGCAGGGCGGCCGCGAAGAAGGCGGCGCCAGCGCCGAAGGCTGCAGTCAAGAAGGCTGCAGTCAAGAAGGCTGCTGCAAAGCGTGCGCCAGCCAGGAAGGCGACATCCCGTACTTCCTCGCGGAAAACATGACCGATGAAGGGACCTCTGGGCTTCAATGCCGATGACCTGATGCAGGAGACCCTGGCCATGCAGCGCAAGCTGATGGAAGGGCTGAAGCTGCTGCCGCAGGTGGAAGATGTCGATTACGGGGTGACCGCCCGCGAGGAAGTCTGGCGTGATGGCAAGGTGGTGCTCTATCGCTTCGTCGGCGAACAGGCACCGACCCGGCGGACGCCGCTGCTGATCGTCTACGCACTGGTCAACCGCCCCTACATGGTTGACCTGCAGGCCGATCGCTCGCTGGTGCAGAAGCTGCTGGCACTGGGGCAGGACGTGTACGTGCTGGACTGGGGCTACCCGGATCGATCCGAACGGTTCCAGACGCTGGAGGACTACCTGCTGCGCTACATCGAGGGCGCGGTGGATGCCCTGCGCGCGCGCAGCGGCGGCCCGGTGGACCTGCTCGGCATCTGCCAGGGCGGTGTGTTCGCGCTGTGCTATGCGGCGCTGCGCCGGCAGAAGCTGGGCAAGCTGATCACCATGGTGACGCCCGTTGATTTCCACACCGCCGACAACATGCTCTCGCACTGGGCGCGGCAGGTGGACGTGGACCTGCTGGTGGACACGCTGGGCAACATCCCGGCCGACCTGATGAATGCCAGTTACCTGATGCTCAAGCCGTTCCGCCTGAACGTGCAGAAGTACGTGGGCCTGCTGGACATCCTCGATGACAAGGCCGCGCTGGAGGATTTCCTGCGCATGGAGAAATGGATCTTCGATTCGCCGGATCTGGCGGGCGAGGCGTTCCGCGACTTCATCAAGCAGTTCTACCAGGACAACGCGCTGGTGAACGGTACGGTGCGGATCGGCGAGGAAGCCGTGGATCTGTCGCAGGTGACCCTGCCCGTGCTGAACATCTATGCCGAGCAAGACCATCTGGTGCCACCGGATGCGTCGCGCGCGATGCGGGGGCGCCTGGGCACGGAGGACTACACCGAGTCCAGTTTCCACGGGGGGCATATTGGAATCTACGTGTCCGGACGGGCGCAGCGCGAAGTGCCAGCTACGATTGATGGCTGGTTGAAGGCCCGGGACGGGAAGGGCTAGTCTCAGGCGCTCTGGACGGGCTGGAGCCAAGGATGCTGTCGCACAAATCACTGCTGGTTGCAGCGCTGCTGCTGACCCCTGCATGGGCCCCTGCGGCCCCGGGCCCCGTAGCGCGCGGCGAAATCGCGCAGCTGATCTCCGGCCTGGACGGCTCCCAGTGCCGTTTCCAGCGCAACGGCCGCTGGTACGACGGCAGCAGTGCGCGCGCGCACCTGCAGCGCAAGTACGACTACCTGCTGAAGAAGGACCTGGTGGACAGCGCCGAGCAGTTCATCGAACGCGCGGCCACCCAGAGCAGCATGAGCGGCAAGGCCTACCGCATCCAGTGCCCCGGGCAACCGGAGCAGGCGTCGGCCGCATGGTTCAGCGCCCGGCTGCAGGCGCTGCGCCAACGCACGCCGTAGACAGGGGGGCGGTGTAGAGTCGAGTCCTGTTCGACTGCTTTATGCACTCCCAGGAGGATCCGCCATGAGTACCGCGCCCCGCACGTTGTCGCGCTCGCTGAACGACCGGATGATCGCCGGGGTGATGGGCGGCATCGCGCATCGCTTCGGCTGGAATTCCACGCTGCTGCGGGTGGTCTTCGTACTGGTGTCGCTGGCATCGGCGGCATTCCCCGGCATCCTGGTCTATCTGATCCTGTGGCTGCTGATTCCCAACGAGGCCGATTGAACCGTCCTGCCATGGTCCGGCCGATCTGGCTGCGTGCCTTGCAGGTGCTGGGTGCAGCCTGGACCGTCCCCAATTCGCTGATCGGCCTGGTCGGAGGCCTGGCCGGGCTGCTGGGCGGTGCGACGGTGCGCTGGAGCGGCCGTGAGTGCGCGCTGGTGTTCGATCGCTGGCCGTGGGGGCCCGGCGGCGCGATCACGCTGGGCAACGTGATCCTGCATACCGGCCATGATCTGGCCATGCCGTGCCGGACCTATGGGCATCAGGCGGGGTGGGGGGCGGAGCCGCTGATCCGGCTGGACGACCATGAGCGCGCGCACGTCTACCAGTACCTGGTGCTGGGGCCGCTGTACCTGCCGGTGTACCTGCTGTGCGGCGGGGTGAGTGCGCGCAACCCGTTCGAGCGGGCGGCGGATCATTACGCCCGGTTCGGGCACGGCTGGTGGCCGTAGTCTGCAGCCAACGGCACAGCCCCTCGTGGGCGGCAATGCGCTTTGTCGCCAAATGCAGAACCGGCGGGCTGGTCGGTCGGGTCGGGTTCGCGGGGGTGGCCGCGGCATCCGTGCCGCGGACACCCCCGCGACCCCAACCCGACCGCCCTCTGACAGAGGGCTGTGGCCTGCACCAGCCACGGAAAAGAAGAAAGAACAGCAGAAGCGGGTCGCCCGCTGCGCGTGCTCGTGTAGAGCCGAGCCTGCGCTCGGCTTCGTGGACTGACCTGAAAGCAGCCGAGCGTGGGCTCGGCTCTACAAAATGCGGTCGGCCAGGCTGCTTTTGCTTTTGATCTTCTTTTTCTTTTCCGTGGGTGAACGTGCCCGAAGAACTGTCAGGGGCCGGGCGGGGTGGGTTCGCGGGACCGTTGGCGCCGTGGATGGCGCCATCGAGCCCCCAGGGACGGGTTTACGGCGTGTCCCGCGAACCCACCCCGCCCGGCCCAATCACATGAAACGCGTTACACGACCGCCCGCGAGGGGCTGCGCCGTTGGCGGGAATTCCCTTGGAATTCGTTAGCTGGAAGTTAAAGATCCGTAAGCATTCTGCTGCGATCCCGCCGTCATCTGCATGCAACCGATCGTCATTAGCCTGCGTGACGTTCCAGTCAGGTACGACGCGGTAAGCTCCTCTCCGATGGGCTCGCAGCATCGCTCATCGAGTGCAGTACGCAGTAGCAATTTGGAGGAATACATCACATGGCAATCGTTCTCTATGTCGGTGGTAGCAAGGATGGCGAGAAGGGCGTGGTGCCCTATGGCTTCAGCAAATCGCGCGCCGACACCGCGCTGGGGCCGGAGTTCTACACCGAGCGGTTCATGGAACTGCAGGGTGTCGGCAAGGTCAGGCTGATGGCACTGGAAGGCATGCGTGACGAGATCGTCATGCAGCGCGCCGCCCGCCACTACCGCTGACCCTCGCAACACGCGGCAGGGCGCGCCCACCATCGCGCGCCCGCGCCGGCATCCCAGCCCCGGGCCAGTCCGAGCCCCCCCTGCCAGGATGCCGGCGTCCAGACCGGCCACGCCGCTGAACCTCGTCTGCTGTCAATGCCTTGTCCGGCTCCGTCGCGGATTGCCAGAATGGGGTCTTCCCGTAACGCGGCACAGACCTGAAGCAATGCACGACGCCAAGAACGCCCAGAGCGCGCTCGCCCAGCAGATCGCCCAGACCATCGCCGAGGAAATCGGTGCCCAGCCCAGCCAGGTGCGCGCCGCGGTCGGCCTGCTTGACGAAGGTGCCAGCGTTCCGTTCATCGCCCGCTACCGCAAGGAAGTGACCGGTGGCCTGGACGACACCCAGCTGCGCAATCTCGAAGTGCGCCTCACCTACCTGCGCGAACTGGAAGACCGCCGTGCGGCGGTGCTGGCCAGCATCGACGAGCAGGGCAAGCTCAGCGACGAACTGCGCAACGACATCCTCGCCGCCGATACCAAGAGCCGGCTGGAAGACCTGTACCTGCCGTACAAGCCCAAGCGCCGTACCCGTGCGCAGATTGCCCGCGAGGCCGGCCTGGAGCCGCTGGCCGATGGACTGCTCGCCGATCCGACGCAGGACCCTCAGGCCTTCGCGGCCAGCTTTGTCGATGCTGACAAGGGCGTGGCCGATAGCAAGGCGGCGCTGGAGGGCGCGCGGGCGATCCTGATGGAGCGCTGGGGGGAAGATGCCGCGCTGGTGGGCGAACTGCGCACCTGGCTGGGCGAACACGGCGTGATCCGCGCCCGCGTGGCCGAGGGCAAGGAGACCGAGGGCGCCAAGTACCGCGACTATTTCGAGCACGCCGAAGCCTTGGCGAAAATTCCCTCGCATCGCCTGCTGGCGCTGTTCCGCGCGCGTCGCGAGGAGATCCTGTACCTGGAGCTGGACCCGGGCAGCGATGCCGAGGCAGGCCATCAGTACGCAGAGGGGCGCGTGGCCCGCAAGGCCGGCATCGCCGACCAGGGCCGTGCCGCCGACCGCTGGCTGCTCGATGCCTGCCGCCTGACCTGGCGTGCCAAGCTGCACATGCACCTGCTGCTGGATCTGTTCAACCAGGCCCGCGAAAAGGCCGAAGCGGACGCGATCACCGTGTTCGGTGACAACCTGAAGGATCTGCTGCTGGCTGCGCCGGCGGGCCCGAAGACCGTGCTTGGGCTGGATCCAGGCATCCGCACCGGCTGCAAGATCGCAGTGGTCGATGCCACCGGCAAGCTGGTCGCCACCGAGACGATCTATCCGCACGAGCCCCGGCGCCAGTGGGAGCAGTCGCTGCAGACGATCAGGCAGCTGTGTACCCGGTACAACGTGGAACTGATCGCGATCGGCAACGGCACCGCCAGCCGCGAGACCGACAAGCTGGCCGGCGAAGCGATCAAGGCGGTCGGCAATCCGAAGCTGCAGAAGGTGGTGGTCAGTGAGGCCGGTGCTTCGGTGTACTCGGCTTCCGAGCTCGCAGCCAGGGAGTTCCCGGACCTGGACGTGTCGCTGCGCGGCGCGGTGTCGATCGCGCGCCGCCTGCAGGATCCGTTGGCCGAGCTGGTCAAGATCGAACCGAAGGCCATCGGCGTGGGCCAGTATCAGCATGACGTCGATCAGTACCGCCTGGCGCGCGCACTGGACGCACGCGTGGAGGACTGCGTGAACGCGGTCGGGGTGTACGTGAACACCGCCTCGGCCGCGCTGTTGTCGCGCGTGTCCGGCCTGTCGGCGACGGTGGCCGAGAACATCGTGCGCCATCGCGATGACAATGGTCCGTTCAAGCGCCGCAAGGACCTGCTGAAAGTCGCCCGGCTGGGTGAGAAGACCTTCGAGCAGTGTGCCGGCTTCCTGCGCATTGCCGACGGCGACGAGCCGCTGGACGCGTCCGCCGTGCATCCGGAAGCCTATCCGGTGGTCGAACGCATCGTCGCCAGTACCCAGCGCCCGATCAAGGCGTTGATCGGCGATGGCAGCTTCCTGCGTGGGCTGAAGGCCGAGCAGTTCACCGATGCGACCTTCGGCGTGCCGACGGTGCGCGACATCCTCAGGGAGCTGGAAAAGCCCGGCCGTGACCCGCGCCCGGAGTTCAAGGCCGCACGTTTCGCCGAGGGCGTGGAAGACATCAAGGACCTGCGCGAGGGCATGGTGCTGGAAGGCGTGGTCAGCAACGTCGCCGCGTTTGGTGCCTTTGTCGATATCGGCGTGCACCAGGACGGCCTGATCCACATTTCGGCGCTCTCCGACACCTTCGTGAAGGACCCGCGCGACGTGGTCAAGGCTGGCGATATCGTCAAGGTGAAGGTGCTTGAGGTGGATGTGCCGCGCAAGCGCATCGCGCTGACCCGGCGCCTGGACGATACCCCCGGCCAGGCCACCAGCCGCCCCGGCAGCCGTGACGAGCGTGGTCAGGGACAAGGGCCGCGGCGTGACGCAGTCGGGCCGGGCCGGAGCCCGGGACGGAGCCAGGGCAACGGCGGTCGGCCCGCCCCCTCGGCAGCCCCGGCCAACAACGCACTGGCTGAAGCCTTCGCCCGCGCCAAGCGCAGTTGAGGAGCGTGTCCCCCGTCACGGTTGAACCGGGGCGGGGGACTTGTCGATTTTCCCCGTGATTGCGCACACTTGCGCATCTGGGGAGGCGTGTGGCCGACCCGCTGTCGCTGGGGAGGACCATGACGCCAGCACGCCCCGTCCGATTCCGTGACAGCTGCAGCGGATTGCTGCGGCCCGTGCACGCCTGCGCGGGACGGAGAAGGGCTTGATGGCGGGTCAGGGCAACAACAGCAACGATCTGCTCGAACGCCGTCTGCATGCGCTGGCCGAAGAGCGTCGGCGGCTTGCGATGATCATCGAAGGCACCGCTGCCGGCACCTGGGAGTGGAACGTGCAGACCGGCGAAATGCGGGTCAACGCGCGCTGGGCCGAAATCGTCGGCTACCGGCTGGAAGAGCTGGAGCCGATCTGCCAGAAGACCTTCGCGGCACTGGTGCATCCGGACGACATCGCGCTGTCGGACACCGCGCTGCAGGAGCATTTCGACGGGCGCAGCGACAACTACGCCTGCCTGGTGCGCATGCGCCACAAGAACGGCCAGTGGATCTGGGTCCATGACCGCGGTCGCGTGTTCGAATGGGACGGTCAGGGGCGGCCGCTGTGGATGGCGGGTGCCCACGCCGACGTCACCGAGCTGCAGCAGGCACGACAGGACGCGGCCGAGAGCCGCCAGCGCCTGCAGTCGGTGGTGGACGCCTCCGACGACGTCGCGGTGATCGCGACCGATACCAATGGCACCATCACCCTGTTCAACACGGGGGCGCAGCGCCTGCTGGGTTACAGCGCCGCCGAGGTGGTCGGCCTGCGGCGGCTGGATGCCTTCCATGAGCCGGATGAGCTGAAGGCCTGGCTGCAACCGCTGGCCGACCCGCAGGGTCACCTGCCGGATGTGTTCGAGGCCCTCAGTGCGCATGCCGAAGGGCAGACCTATTCGCGGCGATGGACGCTGCTGCGCAAGGATGGCCGGCAACGCCAGGTGCGGCTTTCGATCAGCCGCATGGACGGCGCCGATGGCACGCGCATCGGCTATGTCGGCATGGCCATCGATATCACCGAGATCCTGCAGGCACGTGCGGAAGCACGCATGGCGGCGGAGAAGTTCGCAGGCGCCTTCACCTCGGCTGCGCTCGGCATGGCGCTGGTTTCGCTGGAAGGGCGCTGGCTGGATGTCAATGACGCGCTGTGCCGCATCCTGGGCTATGCGCGCGAGGAGCTGCTGCAGGTCGATTTCCAGCGGCTGACCCATCCGGACGATCTGCAGGCCGATCTGGCCCTGGTGCAGGACCTGCTGGCAGGCCGGTGCAGCCATTACCACCTGGAGAAGCGCTTTCTCGATCGCAACGGCAGGGTGATCTGGACGCGGCTGTCGGTATCGCTGGTGCGCAACGAACGCGGTGAGCCGGTGCATTTCGTCTCGCAGATCCAGGACATCAGCGCACAACGCAGCAGTGAACAGCGCCTGTTTGAAAGCGAGCAGCGCAGCCGCATCACCCTCGACGCCGTCGCCGACCTGGTGCTGAGCGTCAGCCTGGAGGGCCGCATCGAATATGCCAATGCCGCTGCCGTGCGCATGCTGGCCGGCGACGGCGCACAGGCGCTGGCCGGCTACAGGGTGCAGGACGTGCTGCAACTGACCACCGAGTACGCCCCCGGCTCGATGCTGGACGTGGCCGTACTGCTGGACCCGGAAAGCAACGCGGTCGACCTGCATGCCGACCTGCTGCTGCGGCTGGGCACGGCGACGGTGCCGGTGGACCTGACCCGCGCCTGGCTGCGCGACGATGAGGGCCATGTGCGCGGTGCGGTGTGGGTGCTGCGCGACGATACCCAGCAGCGTGCACGGCAGCGCGAAGCGCGCCAGCTGGCGGAGATCGATCCGCTGACCGAACTGAGCAACCGGCGGGGGTTCGAAGTCCATCTGCAGCAGGCCATCACCCGGGTCGAGCGGACAGGCCAGGCGGCATCGCTGATGTACATCGACCTGGACCGCTTCAAGCCGGTCAACGACACCTGGGGCCACCTGGCCGGCGATGCGGTGCTGTGGGCGGTGGCCAGCGTGCTGCGCCACGGCGTGCGCGATTCGGACGTGGTGGCCCGGCTGGGCGGGGACGAGTTCGCGGTGATCCTGTCCGGCTGCACGCCGCGCCGCGCGGCGCGGATCGGCGGCGAACTGCTGCAGACCCTGGCCAGCCTCTCCATTCCCTGGGACCAGCACCGCCTGCGGGTGGGCGCCAGCATCGGTATCGCACCGCTGCTGGGCGGCATGGGGGTGGACCAGGCCGTGGCTGCGGCCGATGCGCAGTGCTACAGGGCCAAGGCAATGGGACGCAACAACGTGCAGGTGCAGGGGGAAGCCGGCGAATGGCCGGCTGAGGGCGTGGACAGCGACGCCGGTGGCGGCTGATCTCAGTCTGTGAGAGGGCGGCCGCGAATACTGCGCGCACACCCACCCCGTTGGAGAACGACATGCGTTTCTGGACCCCGGATGCCCTGCGTGCCTTCGCGCCGGCGATGGTCGGCTGGTGGCTGGCGGTAGCCGCCTGCCTGCGTTTGGAGCAACTGCACGGCGATGCCCGGGCGCAGGCGCTGCTGCCCACCCTGCAGGGCGGCGTGGTGGTGCTGCTGATACTGACCCTAGGTGCGATCGTGGTCGCCTGCGTGCTGCTGTGGCGGTCACGGCGCGGCGATGCGCCGGCCCCCTGCTAGCCCTGTGGCTCAGTCCAGCACGCTGTTGGCATCAACCAGCCGCACGTCGTGCATCTGGTTGAGGTAGGCCTCGTAGTAGCCCTTGTGCGAGGCGCCGACGAGGGTCAGCATGCGGGTGCCCGGGTGCTGGCCCAGCACCTCGCGCATGTTGGCGACCATGCGCAGGTTGCGGGTTTCCCAGTAGCCGACATAGCGGCGGCCGAAGCCTTCTGGTGATGGTTCGACCAGGGCTGCGCCGAAATCGCTGTCGTAGACCCGGGCGACGGTGTCGGGCGCGTTGTAGTTCCGATAGAGCGCCAGCAGGCCGTCCGTGCTGCCGAGTTCGGCGTACAGGGCCGTATCGGCGGCCCGTCGTGCCTGGGTGGCGGGATTGTCCCAGGCCTTCATGACGGCTTCGCCAGCCGCCTTCTCCAGTGCCGCTGGCGTGGGCGAATCAGCGGTGTGGTCATCGACTGCCCACAGGCGTTCCAGGCCCAGGCGTGCGGCAAGCTCGGCCGCGATCAGGCTGACTTCGTTGCGTCGCGAGGCGCGTTTGTCGAGGAACTGCACCAGTTGCGGTGACAGGCTGTCTGCGGCGCGACGCTCCTGCGCCGGCAGGCGCAGCCACTGCACCAGCGCAGAGCCGTTCTCACCTGCGGCCAGGAACAGTGCGGCCAGCCGGCGACGCTGTGCGTGCGTCGGTGTGGCGGGCCATGCCGCCAGCACGCGATCGACTTCGGCATTGGCCGCTGGAACATCCAGACCGGTGGCGGCCTGGGCAGGTGCAGGATCGACGCAGTAACTTTCCACGCTCTCGGCATAGCGGGCGGGATTGCGGCGCATGAAATCGCATTGCAGTCCGGACAGGTTCTCCACGGCGATCGCCGTTGGCCGCCATGCCTGCAGGCGCTGCAGCAGCGGCTCCAGCATTGCCGGCTGGAAGGTCGGGGGCAGGTCGGACAGGTGCGGTGAACCCAGCACCAGCACTTCGTTGACGCGGCCGGCGGGCGGGCCCTTGAGCTGTGCGGGATTGAAACTCGGCCGATAGCCTGCATCGGCGGCCAGCGCGCCGCTGCTGCACAGGCCGAGGGCGAAAAGAGCAGCCAGGCGTGAAAACATGCGATCTCCGTGTCGATGGACGGTCCGTGGTGGGCGCATCCTTGCCTGTCCACCCCCTTGCCGACAGCCCCGATGGTCATGGCAACCTTTTCGTTGCAGGCTGCATCGAGGGCGCCGTCAGGCGCTGCAGGGGGGGAGGGGGCTGGACAGGGCCCGCTGCGGAGGGGCCTAAAGCCCGGAACGGAGGTGCCGATAACCTCACTGGATCCCGCTCCCGTCACCCGCTGCAGGACCCCCAGGCTGCCCCGTCGGGCGGCCCGCGCAGTGTGTTCCGCCGCTCCCGGATACCGATCGCACCCGCCCCCAGATGTTCTTGCCCGTTGCTCGAGAGGTGCCTGCCGGCACCTGTAGTCCAAGCAATTGATGTTGCCGTCGGGCATCCCGCTTGACGGATCGCAGCCGCTTACCGGACACCGAGGATCAGACAATGCTCATTCCAGGCCTCACGGCGGGCGCGCAGGCGCCGGCCGAGCTGCACACCCGTTGGTCGCCGTTGCGTTCCCTGCTGGGGGCGCTGGCGGGACAGCCTCGGCCCGGCAGGGTCGACACCGACCGCGGTCATGCCGAGCTGGCCGCCCAGGTGGCCGCACTGCATCGCGTGCAGGCGGTGATCGAATTCGATCTGGATGGCACCATCCTGCAGGCCAACGACAACTTCCTGCAGGCGGTGGGCTATCGTCTGGACGAAATCCAGGGCCGGCATCATTCGCTGTTCGTCGATCCCGATCAGGCGTCCAGCGCCGAGTATCGGGACTTCTGGGCCCGGCTGGGACGTGGCGAGTTCGACGCCGGACAGTACCGACGGCTGGGCAAGGGCGGGCGCGAAATCTGGATCCAGGCCTCCTACAACCCGGTGCTGGACCCGCAGGGCCGGCCCTTCAAGGTCGTCAAGTTCGCGACCGACATCACCGCGCAGAAGCTGCAGGCCGCCGACTCGGCGGGGCAGCTTGCCGCCATCGACAAGTCGCAGGCGGTGATCGAGTTCAGCCTGGACGGGCACATTCTCTCGGCGAACGCCAACTTCCTCGCCGCCACCGGCTACAGCCTGGAAGAGGTGCGCGGCCAACACCATGCGCTGTTCGTGGAGCCCGAACTTCGCGACAGCGCCGAGTACCGCCGGCTCTGGGAAAAGCTCGGGCGCGGCGAGTACGACGCCGGGCAGTATCGGCGGCTCGGCAAGGGCGGCCGCGAGATCTGGATCCAGGCCTCCTACAACCCCATCCTGGATGGCAACGGCAGGCCGTTCAAGGTCGTCAAATACGCTACCGACATCACCGCGCAGGTGCATGAGAACCAGGCCATGCAGCGTGCGGTGGCGCAGACCCGGGAGGTCGTGGCGGCGGCCAAGCAGGGCGACCTGACCCGAACCGTCGCCATTGCCGACAAGAGTGGCCCCATCGCCGAGCTGTGCGATGGCGTCAACGCGCTGGTCGAAGCCATGGCCGGCATCATCGGCCAGATCAAGTTCGCTGCCGATACCATCGCGGTCGGCGCGACCGAAATCGCGCAGGGCAACAGCGACCTGTCGCAGCGCACCGAACAGCAGGCGGCCTCGCTGGAAGAAACCGCCGTGTCCATGAAGGGCCTGGCCGATACGGTGCAGCGCACGGCGGCCAATGCGCGCCAGGCAAGCCAGCTGGCCGGCGGCGCAGCGGAGGTGGCTGCGCGTGGCGGCAGCGTGGTGCACGAGGTGGTGGCGACGATGGCCTTGATCAACGCCTCCTCGCGTCGCATCGTCGACATCATCGGGGTGATTGACGGCATCGCATTCCAGACCAACATCCTGGCGCTGAACGCTGCCGTGGAGGCGGCCCGTGCCGGCGAGCACGGCCGTGGGTTCGCGGTCGTCGCCACCGAGATCCGCGAACTTTCGCAGCGCTCGGCCAGCGCCGCCAAGGAGATCAAGCAGCTGATCGACACATCGGTGGCCAATGTCGGTGCGGGCACGGCGCAGGTGGAAAGTGCTGGCCGCACGATGGACGAGATCGTACTCAACGTGCGCAGGGTCAGTGACCTGGTCACCGAGATCAGCAGCGCCTCGCAGCAGCAGAGCGATGACATCCAGCAGATGAACCACGCGGTGGACCTGATCGACCAGGGAACCCAGCAGAACGCGGCGCTGGTCGAGGAAGCGTCCGCCGCGGCGCGCAGCATGGAAGAACAGTCGGCCCACCTGCTGCAGACCGTCGCCGGATTCCGTGTGCAGGGGGCGGCGGGCGGCGGTACCCTGCAGCATGGCGTGCCGACCCTGCGCGTGGTCTAGGCGCGCAGGGCAGGGGCCGCTGTACGTTCCGGCAAAGCCTCGCCGCGGACGCAGTTGCGGCCCGCGCGCTTGGCCCGGTACAGGGCCTGGTCCGCACGTTCGACCACGCTGTCCGGTTCCTGCCGAGCATCGGCAGCCAACCATGCCACGCCGATGCTGACGGTTACGCTGGACGGGCCGGACGGCAGCGCGGCGTCTTCGACCGCCACGCGGATGCGCTCGCCCATGGCCATCGCATGGGCCACGTCGGAGGAAGGCAGCGCAGCGATGAATTCCTCGCCGCCGTAGCGGGCGAGCAGGTCGTCACCGCGCTGCAGGCAGCCATCGATGATCGCGGCCACCGCCTGCAGGCGGCGATCGCCCTCCGGGTGTCCGTAGGTATCGTTGAGGCGCTTGAAGTGGTCGATGTCGATCATGAGCACCGCCAGGCCCAGGCCCTGGCGCCGCGCGCGCCGTTGGGCGCCCGGCAGCGATTCATCGAAACTGCGGCGGTTGCCCAGCCCGGTCAGCGGGTCGCGCCGGGCCAGCGCTGCCAGGTCGTCGCGCTGGCGCTGGATGTCCACCTGGCTCAGCACGCTGCGCAGCGCATAGCCCAGCATGGCGCCGATGAAGCCCACCGTTGCCATCGTCTGGTTCGTGCGCGCCATCAGCAATGCGACCAGCATCAGCAGAAGCGGCAGCATCAACGGCACGCTGGCCTCGACGAAACGCCGCAGGTTGCGCGGGACAGGCGGCGCGGTCCTGCGCCGCGGACTGCCGGCGATCACCGCCAGCAGCAGGAACAGGCCGCTGATGAGCAGATCTGCCCATCCGCCGTCCGGGGTCTGCGACCGATACCGGCTGACGTACTGCTCGATCAGGAAGTAGCCGAGCAGGAACAGGGTGAGGGTGCGGAAGAAGTCGCGGCGATCTGCGTTGTCCTCGGCCAGGTAGCGGATCAGCGCGAAGCTGAACAGCAGGCTGTTCTGCGTGGTGCTGATGGGGTTCAGGCCATGCGTCCACAGCGCGGTATCCAGCTGCGCAGTCGATTGCGCGTGCGTGTAGTACAGCAGCCAGAGCAGACCGATGATCGACAGGTCGACGCTGCGGACATGGCGGTTCCGGCTGTCGGCGCTGGCGGCCACGTAGGTCAGCGGGATGCGATAGAACACGTAGAGGATCAACGATGTCAGTGCGACCTGCGCCGGCCAGGCATCGGTGATGCCTGGAAACAGCAGTGGCAGCAGTGCGACCGGAAACAGGCTGACGGCGAAAGCGAAGGTCCTCCATTTGCAGGCGGCGTGGCTGTCACGCGCACGGCGCACGCATGCCATGGCCGCCAGCAGCGGCGCGGCGCTCGACATCAGGAACGAACCCACCGGATCTCCAGGGCCTGCCAGGCCGACGACGAATGCATGCGTGACCAGAAAAAACAGTGCAGCCGGCAACGTCATGCATTCCCCCGCCCCCAGGTACGGCCAGTCACGATAGGCAGATGCGCGTGCGCCTTGCAAGAATTCCGCAGCGTTGGCCTGCTGGCAACGTTGTCAGCTGCGGCGCGCACGGTGGCGGCGCTGGGCGGTCGCCGCGCGGGAGGGGCGACGCAGGTGACGGGCCGGAAATGCAGAAGGCCAGGTCGTGGACCTGGCCTTTGATGCATGGTGCCGGTGAAAGGACTCGAACCTTCATGGGGTTGCCCCCGGCTGATTTTGAGTCAGCTGCGTATACCATTCCGCCACACCGGCAGGCAGCGGGTGATTTTACCCGAGGTCGAGCGCACTTTCATAGAGGCTGCCCGGCGCGGGACGATTGCGGCCGAATCTGCCGGCATTGCCCCCGTGATCGCTATACTGCGCCGGCGTGATATGCACAGGAGCGGGAATCGATGGCGGCGTTGCAGGACCTGCGGGTACTGGTGGTCGAGAACGACGAGATGAGCGCGGCCCTGCTGCAGATGCAACTGGTGCAGGCCGGTGCACAGGTGGTGGGGCTGGCTGTGAGCGTCGGCGAAGCACTGAGGCTGCTGGAAGAAACCACGCCGGACGTGGCGCTGCTGGACTATCGCCTGGCCCACCAGGAAACCAGTGAGCCGGTCGCGGCGGCGCTGGCCGCCCGCGGCGTGCCCTTCGTGCTCGCGACCGGCATGTCGGCGGAGCAGCTGCCACAGGCCATGCAGTCGGGTGTGCTGCTGGTCAAGCCCTACCTGTCGGCGGAGCTGTCGCAGGCGCTGGCCCGCGCGGTCGGGCATTCCAGCGCCCGCGCCTGATCCAGGCGCGGTGCCCGGACGATCCGGCCGCAGTGCGTGCTCAGGCGGACTCCTCGAAGACGTAACGGATCTCCTCGCGATCGTCGAGGATGCGGTATTGGCTGGCCAGATCGCCAGGTTCCGGATTGAGCCATGCATCGAGGTGCTCGGGCCGGATCGGCACGATGCCGCGATCATGGCCGGCGGTGGAGATATCGGCCGGCGGCGTATCGGTGATGGTCGCAAATGAGAGGAGGCGTCCTTCGGGGCCGTCCCACTCGGACCAGAGGCAGGCTACCAGCAGGTCGCGGGGCGGGTCGGGGCGGAACTCAAGGACCACATCTCCCGTCCTGTCATCAGGGGCCGGTGCGCGTCCGCCAACCGCGTGCCGGGACACATGCTCGTAGAAGGCCTGGATGACGACCACGCCATGACGCTGCCCGAAAGCGCCGCGCCAGTAGCCTTCCAGGCTGTCACGGCGGGCGTTGTAACTGCCCGGATAGAGCACGTCGTTGCGCGCGGGCGCATCCGGCAGACGGCACCGGTAGCGCATCGGCTTGATCACCCGTTGCCCGTTCTCGCTCACCATCACCGGCGCGTAGGTGCCGGGGAAAATGCGGTTGTCGCGGGGCAGCAGCTGCACGCGATGCAGGTCGTCGAGCCGGGTCTGCGCGCGATCGATGCGGTTGCCGGCGATGCGCAGCTCGTTGCGCGCCTTCAGTGTGGGACGGGTGGCCAGGGCTGCGATTGCGATGTCGCGGCGTTCGCGCTGCTGGGCCAGCTCGGCTTCCAGCGTGGCCTGCTCCTGTGCATGCCACCGCTGGATGCGGGCCACGATGTCGCGGCCGAGCTCCGTGCGCGCGCCAGCGAAGCCGTCATCCATGGCCTTGGGCGTCCTGGGCTGCTTTTTGCCGGGGTCGTACGCGTACAGCGCGGCGAACTCCTCCAGCGACAGCACGGCACCGAACTCGCGCACCAGCTTGGCGTAGTCGGCCCGGATCAAAGCGGAGTAGCACATGCGATATCTGTCGGGGTGGGTCGCGGCGGCTGCGACGCGGATGCGGCAGGATAGCCTGACACTCAGGGAGATTCCGCATGAACGATCCGGCCCATTGCCATTTCCGTGAAGGCGTGCCCACGGTCGAGGCCTATTGCCAGCTCCGGGCGCTGGCCGGGCTCAGCGCCAAGACCGCCGAAGCGGCTGCACGTGCGCTGCCCAATACCCTGTTCGGTGTCTGCGCCTATCAGGGCAGTGAGCTGGTGGCGATGGGCCGGATCGTCGGCGATGGCGGCTGCCACCTGCAGGTCTGCGATATCGCCGTGCTGCCGCCGTTGCAGGGGCAGGGACTGGGCAAGGAGGTGATGCGGCGTCTGGACGAATGGATGCAGGCCAACCTTCCGCCTTCGGCCTATGTGAGCCTGCTCGCCGATGGCGAGGCACATCGGTTGTATGCGCAGTACGGATTCGCGCCGACGGCGCCAGCCTCGATCGGAATGTATCGACGCTTCTGAAAAGAAAAACCCCGGCCGAAGCCAGGGTTTTCAGAAATTGGCGTCCCCACGGGGATTCGAACCCCGGTCGCCACCGTGAAAGGGTGATGTCCTAGGCCTCTAGACGATGGGGACGCACGAAAACTTCAAGTTGTAGAACCTTCGACGGCCTGATGTCGAAAGTGGTGGAGCCAAGCGGGATCGAACCGCTGACCTCCTGCATGCCATGCAGGCGCTCTCCCAGCTGAGCTATGGCCCCATGAAACCAGGATGCCTGCCGGGAGCAGGGTCCTTTTGAAACTGGCGTCCCCACGGGGATTCGAACCCCGGTCGCCACCGTGAAAGGGTGATGTCCTAGGCCTCTAGACGATGGGGACGCACGAAAAACTTCAAGTTGTAGAACTTTCGACGGCCTAATGTCGAAAGTGGTGGAGCCAAGCGGGATCGAACCGCTGACCTCCTGCATGCCATGCAGGCGCTCTCCCAGCTGAGCTATGGCCCCGTGTTACCGAGCCGCCTATCATACCTGCGTGTTCACGTTTGTGGAAGCCTTTTGAGCTTTTTTCGTTCCGGCGCCCCGCATACGATCCGGGAGACCACCGTGACGCCACAACCTGAATGCCGGTTGGCGGTGAACAAAAAAGACCCGGTTATCGGCCGGGTCCTCGTTGTTCGTGATGAGTGGCGTCCCCACGGGGATTCGAACCCCGGTCGCCACCGTGAAAGGGTGATGTCCTAGGCCTCTAGACGATGGGGACGCAATTCTCATCAATGTTCTTTAGCGACCTTTCGACGGCCTAATGCCGAAAGATTGGTGGAGCCAAGCGGGATCGAACCGCTGACCTCCTGCATGCCATGCAGGCGCTCTCCCAGCTGAGCTATGGCCCCACGTCGCTGAGGAGCGAAATAATAGCGATGCCCCCTGGGGTTGGCAAGCATTTGTTGCACTTTTCTTCACGTCCGCGGCCGGGTGCGCCATCGTTCCGCCGGGTGCCTGGTCACTCGCCGTCTTCGGTCAGCGCCGCCAGGATCGGGCAGTGCACCAGCGCACCGTTGCCAGGGCAGGCCTCGACCAGTTGCGACAGTGCCGCATGCATGCGCTGCAGTTCGTTCATGCGCTGCTCGATGTCGCGCAGGCGCGTCCGTGCGGTGTCACGCACGCTGCCCATGTCGTGCTGGTGCTGGTCGCTCAGTGCGAGCAGTTCAGCGATCTCCTCCAGGCTGAAACCCAGCGCCTTCGCACGGCGGATGAAACGCAGGCGACGCAGGTCCTGCTCGCCGAAGATGCGGTAGCCACCGGCCGAACGTGCCGCGGTGGGCAACAGCTGCTGGCGCTCGTAGTAGCGGACCGTATCGATCGGGACGCCGGCCCGGCGCGCCAGCTGACCAATGTTCATGGCGGAATTCCTCGGGTTTCCGGTCGCCATTCTGAACCCTTGAGTCTGGTCCAGGGTCAATGCGATGTGTGAGATACGCATCCAGTGCACTTTGCAACTTTCTTCATAGCCTCGCCGATGGAGCACTTTCTACCCTGCACCTGAACCGGTCATTCGCTGGCCAGAACCGAGGAGGTGCACCGTGGAGGGAATCAGGAGCGAGGGGTTCGTTGAAGTGGGGGTGGTCGAGTACCCCGGTGGCGACCCGTCGGCAGCATCGGTACTGGCTGAAATGGCACATGTGGCCAACCGCGTGGCGCAGCAGCAGCGGCGCCCGTTCAAGCGGGTGCTGGTGACTCGCTGGATCGTGCCGGCCAGCCGCAGCGGGGTACATCGCGTCGCGGGCGCGGACATGCTGGACGCGGCCATTCCCGCGGTGATCGCGGTTCCGGGCCAGGTCAGTTCGACGGCCTCTCTTCGTACCGATGAAATCCTGCTCGACTGGCTCCGTGCGCACTACGACGGCGGCAGTCTGCTGGCGGCCGCGGCGGATGGGGTGAGCGTATTGGCCCGGGCCGGCCTGCTGGCGGGCCGGACCGTGTCGGGTCCTGATCTCAGCCGCCATCCCGGACTGGTGGCGCAGGCTGTCAGCTGGGTACCCAGCGAACGCGCACTGGTGGACGATGGTGATCTGCTGACCGTCGCAGGTGTGCAGGCATGGCGCTTTCTCGGCCTGCGACTGCTGCACCGGCTGTTCGGTCAGGGCGTGGCCAGCGCGGTGGCCACGCAGCTCGCGATCACCGTTCCGGAACCGATCCAGCAGGATCTGGAGCGCTTCAGCGCCAACTTCGCCCATGGGGACCGCGACGTGCTGAAGGCCCAGCGCTGGCTGCACACCACGGCGGCGCGCGGCGCCACGCTTGCTTCGATCTGCGAAGTGGCCGGGCTGGAGCCGCGCACTCTGCAGCGCCGCTTCCTCAGAGCGACCGGGTTGCGTCCGATCGAATACTGCCAGCGACTGCGGGTGGCCAAGGCGCAGACATTGCTGCAGCAGGGGGCGGGTATCGATGAGGTGGCCTGGGGGGTCGGCTATGCCGATCAGAGTGCGTTCCGGCGTCTGTTCCTGCGCATCGTCGGCATGACGCCGGCGAACTATCGACGTCACGTCAGCAACAAGCGCCGCGAACGCCCGCTGCTGCCCTCCGTGGCAGGGAGCCTGCGCGGATTGGCGCCGGCGCCGACGCCGGGCATTCAGATGGGGCGCAGCGCGGCTTGACGATTGACGGTCGGTCGTCGCGCTTGCATCGCAGGCGCGACGCTTCGACCATGCGGTCAGTCGATCGTTGAGTGGGTGGAATGATGTCCAGCGTTGGGCCGGTGCCGATGCCGGTCGTTCTGATTCTGATCTGTGTACTGATTGCGATGACGATCGCCCGGCTCTGGCCCGGTCGCCGTGCGCAGGGACCGCAGCCTTCGGCGGCCGGCATGGTGCTGGATATGCTGCTGGTGGGGCTGCTGTGTGGCCGCATCAGCTTCGTCGCCGTCAATGCGGCGCTGTATCGCGACTCGCCATGGAGCATTCTGCAGATCACCGATGGCGGATACCACCTGGTCGTCGTGCTGATGGCTGCGTTGGCGTGGGGATTGTGGCGGCTGCGTGGACATCCCGCGCTGCGCCGGCCGGTACTGGCAGCAGCGCTGGCAGGTACGCTGCTGTGGGGCGCAGCCACTCACGGCGTGTCCGGGTGGCAGGCGCGGCATATGCCGCTGCCCAGGCTGGAGGTGATGGACCTGCAGGGCCGTGTCATCGATCTGCAGCAGTTCCGCGGGAAACCCGTGGTCGTGAATCTATGGGCAACGTGGTGTGGTCCGTGCCGACGTGAAATGCCCGTGCTGGCAGCCGCGCAGGACGCACATGACGATGTGCGGTTCGTGTTCCTCAATCAGGGAGAAAGTCTGGACGAGGTCCAGGGTTTCATTGCCGGCGAACGCCTGCAGCTGCGCAACGTGCTGCTGGATGACGATGCTGCCGCATCTGCGGCGCTCGGGGTGCAGGCGTATCCTTCCACCCTGTTCTTCGATGCTGACGGACGCCTGCAGGAGCTGCATCTGGGTGAACTGACCATGGCAGGGCTTGAACACAAACTGCGCCGGCTGCGGTAGCCTGCGCTGGCATCCCACTATGGAGTTCCCATGTCGTTGATTTCCCTGCGCACCGTTCCTGCGGTGCTGTTGCTGCCGGCCCTGCTGGCCTTGGCCGCCTGCAGCCAGGCGCAGACGCCACCGGGCAAGGCAGGAGCTGCGCCGGCAACCGGTGCGCCGGCCTCCGCTGCCAAGGGGGATCGCCCGGCGGTCCTGAAGGGCATCGAGAAGCATGGTTTCGAGGTCGTCGCCGAGTTCGACGCACCGGGTGGGCTGCGCGGCTTTGCCGGCGTGGTCGGTGGCCAGCAGCCTGCCGCCGCTTACGTGACCGCGGACGGCAAGCACGTGGTGGTAGGCAGTCTGTTCGATGCCGAGGGTAACGATGTCGCCGCTGATGCAGTGGAAAAGCTGGTGGCCGCGCCGATGTCGGCCAAGATGTGGAGCAAGCTGGACGCCAGTGCATGGGTGCGGGATGGCAAGGCCGACGCACCGCGCGTGGTCTACACATTCAGTGATGCCAACTGCCCGTACTGCCACAAGTTCTGGGAGGCGGCACGCCCATGGGTGGATGCCGGCAAGGTGCAGCTGCGTCATGTGATGGTCGGTGTGATCCGCGAGGACAGCCCGGCCAAGGCGGCCGCGATTCTGGCCGCACGCGACCCCAGCGCGGCGCTGCTGGAGAACGAGCGCCAGTTCGACCGCGGTGGCATCAAGCCGCTGCCGAACATCAGCCGCGAGATCGCGGGGAAGCTGGATGCCAACCAGGTCCTGATGATCGAGATGGGCTTCCAGGGTACGCCGGGGATCCTGTTCCAGGATGCGCAGGGCCAGGTGCAGCGTCGCTCCGGTCTTCCACAGGGTGCCGATCTGCAGACGGTGCTGGGTCCACGCTGAAAAGCGATCCTGCATGCAGGGTGTCATCGACAGGCCCGTACGGAAACGTGCGGGCCTGCTGCGTTTGCATGGCCACGACGACGTGAACGGCTGCGCAGTGCTTGTTCGCCGTCACGTCTGAATCGTGACTGAGATCAAGCATCGTGCCTTGATTCCAATCAAGGCCAAAAACGACGTGCGCACTAGCCTGTGACGCATGAAATACAGCGATATCGCTTCTGCACTGCTGCACACGCAGGGCTCTACCCAGAGCATGCCTGCATCGCAATTCACGACACTCTCACTCTGCGCTTGCTACCCAGACTGCTCCGGTCGCTGCCTCATCGGCGGTGCGAACCTGCCGGCGACCGTCTGTCTTAATCGCAGTATCCGTATTTCCAGCAACGGCGGAGCGAAGCCAGGACGGCGCACGCGTGCGGTCCGGCATCGCGTGGCGAGTGTTCGTGCACGGGGGATGCAATGCGCATGGCAGTACTGACTCTTGCCTGCCTGGCCGCGCTGGCCGCTGCGCCGCTGCAGGCGCAGGCGGTTGCCGACGACGACGCGCAGGCGCTGCGCCGTGAGATTGCGGCGATGCGACAGGCCCTGGAAGGCATGCAGCAACGCCTGGACCAGCTCGAGCGGCATGATGCGGGCGTCGCGCCTGCTGCTACGGCTACGCCCGTGTCCCCAGCTCCGGCGACGACGGCCGCCACATTGCAGCCCACCCGCGTGCCCGGCGTGGCGCAACCGGTGCTGCCGGCGCGCGAATCAGTGGCGGACCCGTCGACGGCCGCCTCGCGTCCAGACAACGCTGCCAGCCCCACCGACGCGGATCTGAAAGGCTTCTTCGCCATCCCCGGAACCGACACGGTCATCCGCATCGGCGGCTATGCCAAGCTCGATGCCATCGCCGACTCGCGCCGGGCGGGGGACGAGGACCAGTTCATCCCTTCATCGATGCCGGTAGGGGACAGCCATCGCGATGTTTCCAACTTCAACATCCACGCCAAGCAGACGCGGTTCAGCTTCGAGGCGCGCCGGCCGACCACGCACGGCAACCTGCGCTTCTATCTGGAGAATGATTTCTTCGGCAGCAGCGACGGATACCAGTTCCGCCTGCGCCACGCCTATGGGCAGCTTGGCAATACCTATGCCGGCTATGGCTACTCCAGCTTCATGGATGCCGACAGCCTGCCCGATACGCTGGATTTCGCAGGCCCGGGAGGCGCTGGCTACCTGCTGGTGGCCGGCATCCACCACAGTTTCGCGCTGGGCAAGGGAAGCACGCTGACGATCGCCGCCGAAGACCCGGAGACGGAACTGGCCGGGGCCAGCGAGACGCTGGCGGCGGTGAACCGGCTGCCGGATGTCACGGTAACCGCGCGCATGGAGCGCGATTGGGGCCACCTGCAGATGGGTGCGGTGGCCCGCAGTCTGGCCTATGACGGCCAGGACCAGCGCGACCGGCGCATCGCCGGCGGCCTGCAGCTCAGCGGTTCTGCTTCCGTGGGCGCGCGCGACCTGCTGCTGTTCGGCGTGCTGGGCGGCCGCGGCCTGAGCCGCTACACCGCTGATCTGACCGGCTCCGGCCTGGATGCCGTGGTGGATGCGGACGGTCGCCTGGAGGCACTGGATCTGCACGGCGGCTTCGTCGGTTACACCCATTACTGGTCCGATCTGTGGCGCTCGAATCTGATTTTCGGACAGCTCACGCTGGAGCGGAACGCCGCTCTTGCCAGTGACGCGTTCCGGCAAAGCCGTTACGGCGTCTTCAACCTGATCTGGAGCCCCGCGCCCTCGTGGACGATGGGCATGGAGCTGCTTTACGGCCGCCTGCAGCAGCAGGACGGTGCACGCGGCGACACAGTAAGAGTGCAGGGCAGCCTGCAGTACAACTTCATCAAATAGGCGCCAGCGGCAGCACGCCAGCGCAGCCAACCCCCATGCCCGGCGCAACCGGGCTGATGCCGGTACAGGAGATTGTCATGGCAGAAGCAAAGAAGATCGGGGTGGTGGGAGCCACCTTCCTCGTCGCGGGCAACATGATGGGCTCAGGCGTATTCCTGTTGCCCTCCAGCCTGGCCAAGATCGGTACCGCCTCGATCTGGGGCTGGCTGATCACCACGGCGGGTGCGCTGCTGTTGGCGTTCGTGTTCGCCAAACTGGGCAAGCTGGCCCCGAAGGCCGGCGGCCCCTATGCCTATGCGCGCGACTGGTTCGGCCCCTACATGGGCTTCCAGACCAATACCATCTACTGGTTCGCCAACTGGATCGGCAATGTCGCCATCCCGATCGCGGCGGTGGGTTACTTCAGCTACTTCTTCCCGATCCTGTCCGAGCCGCTGGTGCGCTGCATCGCGGTCCTGGTGCTGGTGTGGGCGCTGAGTTTCGCCAATGTGATCGGTCCGGCCTTCGTCAGCCGCGTGCAGACCGTCACCACCAGCTTCGCGCTGGTGCCGATCCTGGGCATCGCCATCTTCGGCTGGTTCTTCTTCGATGCCGACATCTTCAAAGGGGCCTACAACGTCTCCGGTGAATCCAACTTCGGTGCGATCTCCAGTGCAGCCGCGCTGACGCTGTGGGCGTTCATCGGCGTGGAGTCAGCGTCGGTGACCGCCGGCGTGGTCGAGAACCCGGAGAAGAATGTCGCGCGCGCTACGCTGGCCGGCGTGTTCCTTGCGGCCATCGCCTACATCGCCAGTTCGTCGGTGATCATGGGCATGGTCCCCAACGGTGAACTGCAGACTTCGGACGCGCCGTTCGCCTTGGCGGCGGCCAAGGCCGTGGGGGGGTGGGGCGGTGCGCTGGTCAGCCTGTGCGCGTTCATCGGTGCGGCCGGCTCGCTCGGTGGCTGGATCCTGCTGACCGCACAGAGCGCGAAGGCCGCATCGGATGATGGCCTGTTCCCGAGCATCTTCAGCAAAACCAACAAGGATGACGTGCCGGTCAAGGGCGTGCTGATCGTGGCGGTGCTGATGACGCTGGCCGTGCTGGTCACTTCCACCTCGGAAACGGCATCCGCGCAGTTCGATGTGATCACCTCGGCCGCGGTGGTGCTGACCCTGCTGCCCTACATCTATTCCTGCGTGGCCTGCTACTTCGTGGTCGAACGCTCGCACACCCTGGTGCATACCGGCGCGTTCTGGACCTTGACCAGCCTCACCGTCGTGTACTGCCTGTGGGCGATCTATGGCTCGTCGGGAACGATCGTGCAGTACGCCTTCCTGTTCGTCCTGTTCATCACCGTGTTCTATCCCTTCTTCAGCGAGGAGCGCCGCCAGCAGCGGCAGCGTGCCCGCGAGGCGGCGGCGATTTCTGCCGGCGCGCAGCATTCCTGATTCGGACAAGGAGAAACAACGTGTATTTCAAGTCATTGGACTATCCGGTCATAGTCATCGACGGTGATTACGACTCACCACGCATCGGCGGCATCCTGATCCGCGCTCTGGTGGAAGAGCTGCGCAGCAACGACCAGCGCGTGCTGTGCGGGTTGAACCTGGATGATGCCCGTGCAGGAGCACGCACCTATGTTGCGGCGTCAGCCGTGCTGATATCGATCGATGGAAGCGAGGAAGTCGATGGCGAGTTCCAGCGCCTGACCGCGTTCCTGCGCGAGCAGAGTGCGCGCCGCGCGAACCTGCCGGTCTTCCTGTATGGCGAGCGCCGTACCATCGAGAAGGTACCGAGCAAGCTGCTCAAGTACATCCACGGCTTCATCTTCCTGTTCGAGGACACCAAGAACTTCATCTCCCGACAGGTGATGCGGGCCGCTGAAGACTACATGCAGCACCTGCTGCCGCCGTTCTTCAAGGCGCTGATCCATCATGCCGCCGAGTCGAACTACTCCTGGCATACGCCCGGCCATGCCGGTGGCGTGGCCTTCACCAAATCGCCGGTTGGCCGTGCATTCCACCAGTTCTATGGCGAGAACACGCTGCGCAGCGATCTGTCGATCTCGGTGCCGGAGCTGGGATCGCTGCTGGACCACACCGGGCCGATCAAGGACGCCGAGAACGAAGCGGCCCGCAACTTCGGCGCCGACCATACGTTCTTCGTGACCAATGGCACCTCCACGGCCAACAAGATCGTCTGGCACGGCACGGTGGCGCGCGGCGATGTGGTGTTCGTCGACCGCAACTGCCACAAGTCGCTCCTGCATGCGCTGATCATGACGGGCGCGGTACCCGTGTACTTCACGCCCAGCCGCAACGCGCACGGCATCATCGGCCCGATCAGCCTGGACCAGTTCACTCCGGAATCGCTGCAGCAGCGCATCGCCGCGAACCCGCTGGCGAGCAAGGCATACACGGCGGGCTCCAAGCCGCGTATCGCCGTGGTCACCAACTCCACCTACGATGGTCTGTGCTACAACGCCGAGAAGATCGCCGACGAGATCGGCAGTGCGGTGGACTTTCTGCACTTCGATGAGGCCTGGTATGCCTACGCCGCATTCCATCCCTTCTACGAGAACCACTACGGCATGGCCAAGGGCAAGCCGCGCGAGCAGGATGCGATCATCTTCACCACGCACTCCACCCATAAGCTGCTTGCCGCGTTTTCGCAGGCCTCGATGATCCATGTGCGCAACTCGGCACAGCGCAATCTGGATGCGGAGCGTTTCAACGAATCATTCATGATGCACACCTCCACCAGCCCGCATTACGGCGTGATCGCCGCCTGTGATGTCGCGTCGAAGATGATGGAGGGCGAGGCCGGTCGCTCGCTGGTGCAGGAGATGCACGACGAGGCGATCGCATTCCGGCGCGCCATGCTGCATGTGCGCGACGATCTCGGCCGTGATGATTGGTGGTTCAGCGTGTGGCAGCCGACCAAGGTCGAGCGCAGCCTTGACAAGGGCGACACGCCGGCGCCGATGGTGGCCAAGCGGGAGGAGTGGTACCTGCAGCCGGATGGGCACTGGCATGGTTTCGAGAATCTGGTGGACGACTATGTACTGATCGATCCGATCAAGGTGACCCTGCTGACCCCCGGCCTGTCGATGGATGGCGGAATGGGCCGGCTGGGCATTCCAGCGGCGGTGCTGAGCAAGTTCCTGTGGGGTCGTGGCATCACTGTGGAGAAGACCAACCTCTACTCGGTCCTGTTCCTGTTCTCGATGGGGATCACCAAGGGCAAGTGGAGCACGCTGGTCACCGAGCTGATGGCATTCAAGGAGCTGTATGACCGCAACGCCCCCCTGAGCCAGGCGCTGCCGACGCTGGCGGCGGACTATCCCGTTGCCTACGCCGGCTGGGGACTGCGCGACCTCTGCGATGCGCTGCACGCCTTCAACCAGGAGTTCGCAGTGGCCCGGGTGATGCGCGAGATGTACGTGGACCTGCCGACGCCGGTGATGACCCCGGCCGATGCCTACAACCATCTGGTGAAGGGGGAAATCGAACGGGTGGACATCGAACAGCTCAGTGGCCGCATCGCGGCGACCATGCTGGTGCCGTACCCGCCCGGCATTCCCACCATCATGCCGGGCGAGCGCTTCGGTGCCAGCGATGAGCCCATCATCGAGTCGCTGCGCATCGCGCGCGAGCAGAATGCGCGCTTCCCGGGCTTCGAGTCGGACGTGCACGGACTGATCATCGAGCACGACGGCGAGACCGTTTCGTACAAGGTGGAAGTGCTGAAGGCCTGAGCCACTCCGTGGTCCTCCGCACGCGTCGCGGTGCGGAGGACTGCCAAGGAGGGGGCCCGGTGCACCGTCGCGTTGATCCGGTTGCCGCATCTGGCAGTGGTTGGCCGAGATCGAAGCGGAGGCGCGGACCGTCTAGCGCAGGTAGTACTCCACGGGTACCACCAGTTCCTGCGGCGCCTTCATTTCGTCGGGAATGCGTGGCAGCGGCTGTGCGCGGCGGAAGGTCTGCAGCGCCGCGTCATCGAGCAGGGACTGGCCGCTGGACTGCTCCAGGCGCAGCGCCAGAAGGCGTCCGTCGCGGTCGATGCTGGCGCGGACCCAGCTGGTGCCCTGCTGGCGCCGCGATCTAGCGCTGGAGGGGTAGTAGCGGTATCGCTCCAGTCGTGCCATCAGCCGCGCTTCCCACTGGTCGCTGGCAGCGCCGGCCTGGACGTCCGCGGGTGGGGCGTCCGGAGCAGGCGGCGCGGCCGAGATCGATGCCGGTGCGGGACGGGCATCGGCCGCGGCCGCAGGTGGGGCGACCTGCGTGGGTTGCCGGCCGGCGCCGGCGATCTCGCTGGCGGCCAGTTCGCCTTCACGCGCGTGGGTCGGCGCGGGTGGCGGCGGCGATTTCCGTGGCTGCGCGGCGCGCGCCTGTTGCGCCTGGCTGGGCTGTTCGGCCTGGCGTTCCTCCACAGGCTGTGGCGGTGCAGCCGGCGCAAGCAGGCGCAGGCTGATGCGCACATCCTGCTCTGGCGGCGGCAGCGTAGGCGGGGCTGCCACCCAGTGCACGAGCAGCAGCAGCGGCAGCAGGTGGATCCCGACGGTGATCGCCATTGCCTGCCAGTGTTGCCTGCGTTCACTCATCTGCGATCACCCACAGCAGGTCGGCGTCGCTGGCGTCGATGGCTTCTTCCGCCGATGCCAGAGCGACCACCAGCGCAGGCGCGGATGCGGGCAGATAGCCCGGTACGCCGGTGCCGCGCAGCACATGCCAGCGGCCGGCAACGAGCAGCGCGGGTGTCTGTGCGGCCGCCAGTACCTGCGCCATACGCGAATCGCGGGCCTGCTGAACGGCCAGCATGCCTTCCAGCAGCGGTGCGGCGTCGGCGTGCTGGGCCAGCACTACGTTCGACAGGCGGTGGCGTGCGCCAGGCACCGGGAAGCGCGCCGGTGCCGACGAAGCGAGCAGCGCGTCGACCTCCGCACGCGAGAGGTTGCCACCGTGCAGGGCGATGCCTGCAGCGGCGGCATCCTGCACCAGTCCGCCATAGGCCGACCACGGCCAACGGGGGTCCCAGCCCAGCAGTTCCTGCAGGTGTTGCCCGTCGGCACGGTTGCCCTTGTCCAGCCAGCGCTGCACGCGCTGCAGGCGGGGCTGGCGTTCACTGCCGATCATCTCCAGGACCAGCGCACCCTGTGGTCGCTGCTGGTGCAGGGCCTGCAACAGCCAGCGTTCGGCGGCATGGTCGGCGGCGACGTCATGGCGTTCCCCCAGCAGCAGGTGCCGGGCGGCGGCGACGCGCTGCACGAACGCCGCTTCCTGCAACGGCCGGCCGCTGGCCAGGTCGATCACCGTGCCGGGCATCGACTGGGCCTGCCCGGTCGCCAGCACGGCAAGCAGGCACAGCGGCAACCAGCGTCGGCTAGAACGCCACGTTGACGCCCATCGAGACGGTGCGGCCGCGGCCGTTGCCGCGGTCCAGGATCGGGCTGAAGATGCTGTCGATCGAGGCATTGTTGTCATAGGCTTTGTTCTGCAGGTTTTCGATGTTCAGCCATACGGTGGTGCTGGCCTGTGGCTTGAAGCTGGCGTAGAAGTCCAGCAGCACACCCGTGCCGCGGGTCTTGCGGGTCTGGAAGAAGTCGTAGCCTTCCTCAGTGGGGCCGGAGTATTCGGCGCGCACGCCGGCCTGCACGCGCTGCTGCCACCAGCGACCGCCGACGTCCAGCGTCCAGTAGCGGTCGGGAAGCGCGGTGATGTCTTCCAGGTTGACGAACTCGATGGTGGGCGCGCTGGTGTGTGATCGTGTCCAGCTCAGCGTCGCGTGATAGTGCTCGCTGGCGTAGTGGGCCTCCAGCTCGATGCCACGCATGCGCACCACGCCCGGGTCGTTCATCCAGCGGGTGGTGACGCTGAAGTCGTCCACATCCAGCGCATCGGTCCAGGCCGAAAGCTGCGGGTCGCTGTCGATCGGTACCACGACGGGCTCGATTTCCGGTGGATGCACGATCAGCAGGTACTGCGGCTTGATGTAGTCGCGAATGCGGTTGTCGAAGCGGGTTACCCGCAACTGGGCCAGGTCGCCGTCGCGCAGCAGCGAGTCGGTGCTGAGATTGGCGCCGAACTGCAGGTTGCGCGAGCGTTCGCGACGCAGGAATGGATTGGCGCCTACGCCATCGGCATCGCTCATGCCTTCCAGCGGAATCTTCTCGAAGAACATCTCCTGCACGCGTGGCGGCCGCGACGTCCGCGAGGCCTCGGCGTACAGCTGCAGCCAGTCGGTTGCCTGCAACGAAACCGAGAGGCTGGGACTGAATGCATGTTGGCGGCGGCGGATGTCGATGCCCCCGCCGTTGATCCGGGTGCACTGGCCCGGCACATCCGAACAGGCCGCGATGTGCCCGCGGATGCCGTAGCGATCCTGGCGCAGCCCGGTGGTCAGTGCGTAGATGCCGTACTGCAGTTCGAGCGTACTGAACACGCTGTCCAGCTGGCTGCGCCCCTGCGGGTTGGCGCCGCGCAGGGTGGGCGTATCAGCAACGAAAATGTCCGACTGGTGCTTGAGGCCTGTGTTCCAGCGTGCCTGCAACGAGCCGATCTCGAAGTGGCTGGTGTTGTCGATGTTCCAGCTGCTCAGGCTGCTGTGGGTACGCCGGCCGATGTAGCTGGACACTTCCACCGGCGGATAGAACAGCCGCGTCTTGTTGGCGGCGAAGCTGGCGCGCAGATCGATCCAGGGCGTGTAGGGCGTGTAGTGATAGCTGGCGCGCTGGTTGCGTGCCGAAATCTGCCACGGGTAGTTGTGATAGAAGTCGTTCTCGTAGCGCATGTGGCTCAGGTCCAGCCGGTGCAGCTCACTGGGTTGCAGGCGGGCCTTGAGCAGCCAGCTTCTGGGGTGCTGGCTGCCCGGGTCGGCGCTGTTCTTCTGCCCGTTGGCGGTCGCGTACTCGCTGCTGCGGCTGCTGCTGGCCGCCGCAAGCAGGCCGAACTGGCGGTCACCGCCTTCCTCGCTGTGGCGCCAGGCGCCGGCGAAGGTGCGGCCAGTGCCATAGCCGTTGTCGCCGTGCCGGTAGCCGGCGCGCAGGCCCCAGTCGCGGCTCTCACCCAGCAGGTCATCGATATCCAGCGTGCGGAAGTTGGCGGTACCGGCCAGGGTGCCAGCGCCATCGCCGCCAGCGACGGCACCGCGCTGCACATCCACCCCGGCCAGCAGGAATGGATCGACATAGGCGAACGGGCCGCCGGAGCCGTGCCCGGCGTTGTTGCGGAAGGTCTGGGTGACACCGTCGATCATCGTGTTGACGCGGCCGGCGCCGGTCATGCCACGGATGTTGACCTGGAGGCCGGGCTGGCTGCGCGAGTGGAAGCTGTGCGTGCCGGGCATCGAGCGCAGCAGGCTGTTGCCCTCCTGGCGTTCGGCCATCGCCACGCGTTCGCTGCCAACGGCTGGCGCGAAGCCATCGCGGGTGGCGGGGACGTACTGGCTGGCGCCGGTGCCGGGCGCATGGCCCTGCGCAGGAGTGCCCTGCACGCGCAACGGACCGGTGCGGCGGCTGCCATCGCTGGACTCGGCAGGCGCCGGCTCGAGGGTGGCACGCCTTGCATCGATGAAGCGGGGCCGCAGGCCGGTGCCGACCAACAATTGTGACAGCGCCTGCCTGTCGTCGAAGTTGCCGCGCAGCGCGGGCGCCATCTGGCGCTGGGGCAGCGCGCCACCGATCACCAGATCGATGCCGGTGAGCCGGCTATAGGCATCCAGTGCGCCGGCCAGCGGCTGTGCAGGCAGGTCGTAGTGGCGGGTTGCGGTCTGTGCCTGGGCATGGCCGGACAGGAATGGAACCGGGCTGGCGCAGGCCAGCGACAAGGCCAGGACAAGGGGGCGGTGGGACAGCATCGAGGTCTCCAGGGAGTGACGCAGAGCGTCGTCAGCCTGGGAAGACGCACGGGCAGGGACGATGTCAGGGTGCATGGCCGGTGCCGTGCGTTGATGACAGCCACAGCTGCAGTCCGGGACCGATGCGCAGCACGCGGACCTGCAGTTGCCGGGCGAGCTGGTCGCGGGTGCCGGTGGCGCCGGTGGCATTGCCCAGCACGGTGACCCGCTGCTGGCGCAGGCGCGCGCCCATGATCCAGGTGTGCCCACCGTCCCAGCGGTCCAGCCCCCGGGCGACATCCTCCAATGGCGCCGATACCCAGTGCAGGCGCCGCTCGCGCCAGGCGAGCACGCCTGCCGGTGCGGCCGACGGGGTGCCGGGTGTCTGGCCATCGAAGCGCAGTTGTTCGCCCTGGCTTGCCTCTCCGCTGCCGCTGCCGCTGTCCACCCGCACCTGGTGTTCGGTGACGGTCACCACGCTGCTGCCGTTCTGCACGGCGACATCGAATGCGGTGCCCAGCGCGGTGACCCTGCCATGCGGCGTGCGCACCTGGAACGGCCGGTCGGCATCGGCGGCAACCTGGAACCAGGCCTGTCCCTTCTTGAGCTGCAACTGCCGGCGCTGCCCGTCGATGCGGACGCGCACCTCGCTGCCCGGAGACAGCACGACGCGCGAACCGTCCTGCAAGGGTGTCTCGCGGATCTCGCCGACGGTGGTGCGCAGCACCAGTTCTGGCGGCGGTGCGTCCTGGCGGAGCGACAGGCCCAGCACGCACAGCAGCAGGGCGCCGATGCCCGCCTCGCGCAGGGCGCGCCGGCGGTGACGCTGCTGCTGGCGTTGCAGGCTGGGCAGGCCGGCACCGGCCTGCCACAGCTGCTGCAGGTGCAGGTACTGTGCTGCATGGCGCGGGTCTGCCTGATACCAGTGGGCGAACGCGCGCTCGTCGCGCGTACCGTCATGGCCGTCGAGCCACCAGCGTGCGGCTTCGCGTGCGATCGTGTCCTGGCTCATGGGCCGGGCACCTGTTGCAGCGCGACCAGCGCGCGCAGCAGGTGTCCATGCACGGTCTGCCGGCTGATGCCGAGCTGGCGACCGATTTCGGCCAAGGCCATCTGTTCCACCCGGGCCAGCAGGAACACCTGCCGCGAGCGCGGCGGCAGGGCGGCGATGATCGCGTCCAGGTGACGCAGTTGTTCGAGATCGAGCAGGCGTTGTTCCGGCAGGGGCGCCGGATCGGCGAGGGTGGTCAGAGATGCTTCGTCCAGCGGCTCTTCCCGGCGGCGCTGGCGTTGCCGGTAATGGTCGGCGATCAGGTTGTGGGCGACGCGGTACAGGTAGGCGCGGCCATTGCTGAGCAGGCCACTGGCGGCGACCTTGACGACACGCAGCCAGGTCTCCTGGACGACGTCATCGGCATCGCTGCGTTGCGGGAGTTTGCGGCGGACGTGGGCGTGCAGCGGCCGGTAATGGGCGGCGCACAGATGCGCGACATCCGTCGGTTCGACAGGCGTGGACACGGGGCGGGCTACAACTGGGAAAGGGAACAGCCCGCGGCGGCAAGGGCAGCGCCTGCACCTTACAGTAAAAGAGAATCATTTGCATCCATGGTGCCGGCGCATCGAAGGCGAGCGGGCCGGCAGCGCGCTCTGCGTCAGAGGTCGCGGTACTGGATCTGTGCAGCGAGCACGCGCAGGCCTTCGGCATTGCTGGACAGGATGCGTTCTTCGCCAATGCCCTTCTGGCGTTGCAGCTGGAATCCCGCTGCGTTGGGCAGGTGCGCGGCGATGGTCTCCAGGCGTTGCAGCGCATCGGCCCCTTGGCAGTCGAAATGACCCCAGTAGGCGCCGTGACGGTGGACCAGCAGGCGGTAGTTCATCGTGCGTTCTCCGGTAGTTCCTGCAGCCAGTGGTTGAACATCGCAGTCGCGGCTGCGGCCAGCGGGGCGCCATAGCGGCGTGCCTGCGCGCGAAGATCGTTCGGGTCGATGCCCGCCTGGGCCAGCTCGAGCGCGTGGCCGATCAACCAGCGTTCGAACTGCCGCGCGTCCAGTTCCGGGTGGCACTGCAGGGCCAGTGCATGCTTCCCGATGGAAAAGGCCTGGTGGCGGCAGGCGGGTGTGCTGGCAAGACGGTGCGCACCGTCCGGGAGTTCGAAGGCTTCGCCATGCCAATGCAGCACAGGAATGCCCTGCAATGCCAGCAGGGGAGAACGCTGGCCCTCGTCGGTCAGCAGCAGTGGCGCGAATCCGATTTCCTTGCCTCCGCTGGGCGCCACCTCCGCCCCCAGCGCACGTGCCATCAGCTGCGCACCCAGGCAGATGCCGAGGGTCGGCCGCTGCAGGTGCAGGCGCCGTTGCAGCAGCGCGATGCTGTCAGCCAGGAAAGGGTAGAGCAGGCCATCGTTGACGCTGACCGGGCCTCCCAGTACGACCAGCAGATCAGCCGCTTCGGCCGCGTCAAGCGCATCGATGCCGGCCTGCAGCACGTGCAGCTGCCAGCCCCGGGCCAACAGCAGCGGCTGCAGCGTGCCGAGGTCTTCGAAGGCGACGTGTTGCAGGACGACCGCGTGCTTCATGCGGCCCCTCCACGGGTGGGCCAGTAGGCGCTGTCCGGTGTCGCGCGTGCTCCGAAGATGGCCTGGCCGACGCGGACCACGGTGGCGCCCTCCTCGATGGCGACCTCGAAGTCGCCGGACATGCCCATCGACAGCTGCGACAGGTCGATGCCGGTCGGCGCGCTGCGCTGCAGCTGGTCGCGCAGCGTGCGCAGGCGGACGAAGCAGGCGCGTACGCGTTCCACCTCCGGAGTGAAGATGGCCAGGGTCATCAATCCGCGTACGCGCAGGCGGTCGAACATGGGCAGCTGCTGCACGAAAGCGTCGACGGCGCCTGGCTCCAGGCCGTACTTGCTGGGTTCGGCGGAAGTGTTGACCTGCACGAACACGTCCAGAGTGCGGTCCTCCAGCAGCAGGCGCTGCTGCAGCGCTTCGGCCACGCGCAGGCTGTCCAGCGCCTGGAATTCACTGGCGAAGCGCGCCACATGGCGGGCCTTGTTGGTCTGCAGGTGGCCGATCACCGACCAGTGCACGCCAAGGTCGGCCATCGACTCGGCCTTGCGCTGTGCCTCCTGCACCTTGTTCTCACCCAGCTCATGGCAGCCGGCAGCCACGGCCATGCGGATGCGCGCCTCATCCACGGTCTTGCTGACCGGCAGCAGGCGCACGCTCTGCGGGTCGCGGCCCGCGCGGGCACAGGCCCGCGCGATGCGCTGGCGCACCGTGAGCAGGTTGCGGGCGATCTGTTCAACGGACTGGGCGACAGGCCAGTCGGCGGCGGCAAGGGGCATGCGTGCACCTCCAATGCAGGGTGGCCAGGGTGGGATACACTGGCACAGGACAAGATTTATTTTGGCATAGGACAAAATGAAAATCACCGGGCACAGTGCCGAATCGATCTTCGACAGCATCCGCGAGGGCATCGGCGACGGGCGGCTGACCGCGGGCAGCGTGCTGCCGCCGGTACGCGAACTGGCCGAGCGGCTGGGCGTCAACCGCAACACGGTGGCGGCCGCGTACAAGCGGCTGGACGCGGCGGGCCTGGCCAGTACGGGGGGGCGGCGCGGTACCACGGTGCGTGGCGTGCCGGCCCCCGTCGCGCGCGAAGGCAGTCCGCCGGGGCTGGCGCTGCACGATCTGGCAGGTGGCAATCCGGACCCACGGCTGTTGCCGAGCCTGCGCCTGGCACCGGCGCCACCTCGGCTGTATGGCGTGGGTACGGTCGACCCGCGCCTGCAGCGGTTGGCACGTGCGTCGCTGGATGCCGATTGTCCGCAGGGCTACGCCCTGGAGCTGAGCCACGGTGCGGTCGATGGCATCGAACGCCTGCTGGCCGCCTGGCTGCTGCCCGGCGACCGCATTGCCGTGGAGGATCCCTGCTTCCTTGGCAGCCTCAACGTGCTCAATGCCGCTGGCCACACGCCGCTGCCCGTGGCGGTGGACACGCATGGGATGCAGGTGGCGTCGCTGCGGCGGGCGCTGGAGGCTGGCGCACGCGCGGTACTGCTGACGCCGCGCGCACACAATCCTACCGGCGCCAGCCTGGATGCGAAGCGGGCGCGGGCACTGCGCCAGCTGCTGGCCGGCTACCCGCAGGTGGCGGTGCTGATCGACGATCACTACGCGTTGCTCTCGCAGCAGGCCTACCACTCGGTGCTGCCCGTCGATGGCCGGCGCTGGGCACTGCTGCGCTCGCTGTCCAAGCCGTTGGGCCCGGATCTGCGCCTGGCGTGGCTGGCCTGCGATGAGGAAACCGCAGTACGGCTGCGCCTGCGGCTGGCAGCGGGAACCGGCTGGGTCAGCCACCTGCTGCAGGACGCGGCGGTCTCGGTGCTGGAATCAGCCCCGCAGCGGGCGAAGATCGCTTCGGCCGGCGTGCGTTACCAGCAGCGGTTGCAGTCGCTGCAGATGCTGCTGCAGGCGCGGGGCGTGCAGCAGGCCGTGCCGATGGAGGGGTTGAACCTGTGGTTGCCGCTGCCGGATGACAGCCGCCCGCAGGTACTGGCGCTGGCCGCCCGCGGCTGGCATGTGCGTGCAGGCGAAGTGTTCGCAGTTTCCGCCCCCGGCCATGGCCTGCGCATCACCTGTGCGGCGCTGGGAACACCGCAGCAGCGACAGCTGGCCGATGACCTGGCGGCCGTGCTGGGATGATGAACCCGCGTCCTTCAGGGCGCGGCACTGACGCCGGGGCGCACGTAGTAGGACTGCCCGCTGTCATCCACGAACATCAACTCCGGCTTGCCCTGCCAGGAGGTGAGCATCGCGCCGGTGTTGTTCTGGTGTTTGACCATCAGGCTGGCGCCGCGGTCGGGGTTGGCGACCACCTTGAACACTTCGGTGGTGCCGGCTGCATCGTCAAGCGTCAGCAGGGCTTCGCCACCGTGGTCGGTCGTGCCGTAGCCGCCGCGTTCGGAGCCGTCCGGACCCAGCAGAACCAGGCCGGACAGGGCGCTGGCACGTGTTCCCTGCACCTGGCCGCGACTGCGCGGGTCGGGCACCGGGGCGCCCAGGATCACCCGCGCCTGACCGGCGCCATCGTGGATGACCAGGCCCCGGGCTTCGATCACCCGCTGCGGCGATTGGCTGCGATGCAGGCTCCAGGCAGTCCAGCCGGAAACGAGCAGGGCGAGGGTGGAGACCAGCAGCGTGGTCAGCGTGAGTGCACGGGGCATCGGATCGTCCTTCCTTGGATGTGCCGACGATAACGGAAGCGGGCCGCTCATGACCAGTTCGCTGTGTGACGCGGTGTGTCCTCAGTGGAAGTCGCGGCTTCGGCTGCGCAGGCCCTGCAGCAGTTCATCCAGGCAGTGCATGCGTTGCACGATCACATGCTGCACGCCATCGACACGCTCCAGTCGGCCGTCGATCTGCATCAGCTGGGTATCGACCAGTACACGGTGCTGCCGGTCGGCCAGGTGCCGCCAGACCACGGCATTGACCATGCCGGTTTCATCTTCCAGGGTAAGGAAGGTGACGCCGCTGGCGGTCTGGGGACGCTGGCGCATGCGTACCAGCCCGGCGATGCGTACGCGGCGGCCATGGCCGTGGCCGGCCAGTTGTGCGGCGTCGAGGCAGCCGCGGCTGCGCAGCTGCGTGCGCAGGAATGACATGGGATGGCGACCCAGGGTAGTGCCGATGCTGCGGTAGTCGGCCTGCATGTCTTCCCACGCACTGGGCAACGGCAATGGCACGCGTGCTTCAGCGGTGGTGCGGGCCTGATCGAACAGCGGCAGGCGGTTTTCCACGCCGGAGACATCCCAGCGCGCACGATGACGATGCCCGCTGAGGCCGCGCAGCGCGCCGGCATCGGCCAGCAGGCCCTGATGGCGCCGGTCCAGGACGGTGCGCTGGCACAGATCGCCGACATCGTCGAATGGCCGTCGCGCGCGTTCGCGCATGATGGCCTGTGCCACCTGTTCGTTGCAGCCATCGACCAGGCGCAGGCCCAGCCGGATCGCCGCGGGACCCCTGCTGAAATCCAGCGTGCAGTCCCAGTCGCTGTGGCGCACGTCCACCGGCAGCACGATGATGCCGTGCCGGCGCGCATCCTGCAGCAGCTGGTCGGGGCTGTAGAACCCCAGTGGCTGGCTGTTGATCAGGCTGGCGGTGAACGCGGCCGGATGATGGCACTTCAGCCAGCAGCTGTTATAGGTCAGCAGGGCGAAGCTGGCGGCGTGGCTTTCCGGGAAGCCGTAATCGCCGAAGCCCTTGATCTGCTCGAACAGGTGCTCGCCGTATTCGCGACTGAAGCCGTTCTCCAGCATGCCGGCCAACAGCTTCTCGCGATGCGGCTCCAGCCCGCCGCGGCGCTTCCAGGCCGCCATCGAACGGCGCAGGGCATCGGCCTCGCCCGGGGTATAACCGGCCGCATCCACCGCCAGCTGCATCACCTGTTCCTGGAACAATGGCACGCCCAGCGTACGTGCGAACACGCGTTCCAGCCGCGGTGGGTAGAGCGGATTGTGTGGATCGTTCAGTGCATCAGGGCCGTGCTCGCGCAGGATCCGCCGCCGCTCCAGATAGGGATGCACCATGTCGCCCTGGATCGGACCGGGCCGCACGATCGCGACTTCGATCACCAGGTCATAGAACGTGCGCGGCTGCATGCGCGGCAGCATCGCCATCTGCGCGCGCGATTCGATCTGGAACACGCCGATGGTGTCGGCGGCGCAGATCATGTCGAAGGTCTTCGCATCCTTGGGCGGGATCGCATCCATGCGTCCTTCGTGCAGGCCATGCTGCTTCAGCATTGCCAGGCATTTGCGGATGGCGGTGAGCATGCCCAGCGCCAGGCAGTCGACCTTCATCAGGCCGGTGGCATCCAGATCGTCCTTGTCCCACTGGATGACGGTGCGGTCGGCCATCGCTGCGTTCTCCACCGGCACCAGGGTCGACAGCGGGTGTTCGGAAATCACGAAACCGCCCGGATGCTGCGACAGGTGGCGCGGGAAGTCGATCAGCTCGGCGGTCAATGACAGCAGTCGCCGCATCAGCGGCGTCTCCGGGTCGAAGCCGCGCTCGCGCAGGGTTTCCGGTAGCGGAATGTTGCCACCCCAATGGTCCATCGCCGCGCCCAGTTCATTGACCTGGTCCATCGGCAGTCCCAGCGCGCGGGCGACATCACGGATCGCACTGCGGCCGCGATAGCTGATCGCCACCGCCGTCAACGCGGCGCGTTCGCGGCCATAGCGCTTGAACACGTACTGCAGGACTTCCTCGCGCCGTTCATGCTCGAAATCGATATCGATATCCGGTGGTTCATTCCGCTCGGCGGAGATGAAGCGCTCGAACAGCAGATTGCTGCGCGCGGGGTCGATCTCGGTCACGCCCAGTACGAAGCACACCGTTGAATTGGCGGCCGAGCCGCGGCCCTGGCAGAGGATGTCCTGGCTGCGGGCGAAGCGCACGATGTCGTGCACGGTGAGGAAGTAGGAGGCATAGTTCTTCTCCCTGATCAATGCCAGCTCATGCTCGATCTGCCTGCGCTGTGGTTCCTGGATGCCCTCCGGCCAGCGCCAGGGAATCTTTTCTTCCACCAGCTCGCGCAACCAGCTGTCCGGGTCATGACCTTCCGGCACCAGTTCACGCGGGTAGGTGTACTTCAACTGGTCCAGGGTGAAGTGGCAGCGCTCGGCGATGCGCACGGTCTCGGCCAGCAGTGCAGGGGGATACAACCGGGCCAGCGCGGTGCGCGGGCGCAGATGGCGTTCGCCATTGGGGAACAGGCGCCAGCCGGCTTCGGCCACGCTGCAGCGGTGACGGATCGCGGTCAGCGTGTCCTGCAGCGCGCGGCGGCGGCGCACATGCATGTGCACATCGCCGCTGGCGACCAGCGGCAGGCCGTGGCGTTCGCCGAACGCCTGCAGCTGCTGCAGGCGGCGCGCGTCGTCGTGCTCATGGTGCAGTTCCACCGCCAGCCACAGGCGGTCCTTGAAGGCTGCGCGCAGCAGTGGCAGATCGGTGGCGGCGGGCTGCCGGTCCAGCCACAGGCACAACAGGCCGTCGGGCAGGCCGGACAGGTCATCGCGCAGGCAGCGGTACTCGCCCTTGCCGGCCCGCCGCCGGCAGGTGGTGATCAACTGGCACAACCCGGCGTAGGCAGCCTGGTCGGTGCACAGCAGCACCAGCTTCGGTCCCTCTTCGACCTGGAACTCGGCACCGACGATGAGCGCCACGCCCTGTGTCTTCGCTGCCTGCCAGGCGCGCACGATGCCAGCCAGCGAACACTCGTCAGTGATCGCCAGCGCGCGGTAGCCCTGGCCGCGGGCACGTGCGAACAGTTCCTCGGCGGTGGAGGCACCGCGCTGGAAGCTGAAGGCCGACAGGCAGTGCAGTTCGGCATAGCCGGGCAGCTCATCGTGCATGGTGGTTCAGCCGAACCAGCCGTGCAGCATCCACGGTGCATGTGGATCATTGCGCTCACGGAAGGCCCAGCCGCGCTGGCCGTGTGCGGTTTCCACCACATAGTAGTCGCGGCGCGCATCGGCCTGGTCCCACCAGCCTGATTCGATCCGCTCCGGCCCGGTGACGACGCGCAGCCGCGGGTCACGCAGCACCTGTGGTGTGTCCAGCAACCAGCCGGGGCGCAGCGGCCAGTACGCCGGTGGCCTGGCGGGTGCCTGGGTGCCACTGGCGCGTTCGGGGCGATGGTCGGCCTGCACGGCAAGGGGCTGCACGGCGTCATCGCCGAGCCGTGCACGCAGGCGCTCGCGCAGCTGGGTCCACGGCATCGCCTGTGCCGGGCGGGTGTCGAACAGATCGCGTGCGGCGGGCACGAAGGGCGGCAGCTGTTCGGCCTGCAGGCGCAGGGCCCGGCTGCCCGCCGGCAGCGGGAAAGCCTCCATGCGGTTACGGGCGATCTCGAACAGCAGCGCGGCATCGCGCTCGGGTGCGAGCAGGCCGATGGTCAGCACGCTGGCAGGCAGCAGGTCGTGTTCGAAATGCAGGTCGAAACGCTGCACGCCGCCATCGCGCGAGCACAGGAAGGCCGCCAGATCCAGCAGCAGGCGTCGCAGCGGAAACAGCAGGGCCTGGCTGGATTCGATCTCGTACTCGAATTCGATGCGTGCGTCGAAACGGTCTGGTGGCTGGTAGTAGCGCAGGGGTGCGGTGGGCAGGCCACGCAGCGCGTCCAGCTGCTGCAGCACGTCCGGCGCGAAGCGGCGCGCCAGGCTTTCGCGCGGCAGGTCGAACACTGCCCCCAGCGTACGCAGCCCGGAGCGGCCAAGCACGGTCACCGCATCGGCCGGCAATCCGCTGCGCGGCAAGGGCAGCTGCGCCAACAGGGCTGGCAACTGTCCTGCATCGATACCGAGGCCATCATGCACGTTGGCCAGCACCCGTGCGGCATGGGGATTGGGCGCCGCGACCAGGCGGTGACGGAATCCAAGTTCATGCAGGCCATCACGCAGGCGCCGTTCGATCGCCAGCCAATCGCCGAACAGGGCACGGCTGGCACCGATCTCCAGGACCAGGGCATGGGGAAAGTCGAGGCTGACCTGCGAACTGAAGCCGTACAGCCAGCTGGCCAGCAACTGGCGGGTGTGCAGCTCGGTGGCCGGATCGTAGTCATGCAGCTGCAGGTCCTGCACCAGTACCTGTGCGGCCGACAACAGCATGCCCGGACGCAGGCCGGCTGCACGCGCAGCAGGGCTGACGGCGCGCAGCACGCGACGCTGCGCCGGCCCCTGCAGCAGCACCAGTGGCCGCTGCGGATCCGCTTGCAGGCGCAGCACGCAATCCAGCGCCAACTGCGGCAACAACAGGCAGGCCCAGTCCATGCGGCCGCCTCAGTGGGCGATGGCCAGTGGCAGCGGCTGTGCCGGCGGCAATCCGCCACGGCACTTCAGGACCCGGACCTGGCCGTGGTCGAGCTGCAGGCGCAGGCTGGCCGGGGACGGGTTGCGGGCCGCACGCGCCTCGCGGAACACGAAGCCCAGGCACTGGCCACTGTCGGCGGCTACCTGCAGGCGGCGCAGGGCGCGGTCGTCGGCCTGCTGTGGCCAGCACAGCACTGCCGCGCAGGCCGCCGAGCGCAGGCATTGTTCGGTGGCCCACAGCGCCTGCTTTGGCCCGGCCTGGATGATCTGCAGCTGCGCCAGATCCAGCCCGGCCGCGGCCCAGGCCGGCGCATGCGGCCGGTAAGGCGGCGCGACCAGCACGATCGGCCGCTCGCGGCGGCTCAGCTTTGCCAATGCCGGCCAGACCAGCGCCAGTTCGCCTACACCCGGCGCGCCCTGCAGCACCTCGCACAGCCCGCTGGCCGGCCATCCCCCCCCGGGCAGGCGTGCATCCAGGGCGGGGTGGCCACTGGCCAGATGGTCGCTGGCCGGGCCGTGCCGCGCCGGACCGCGCCATAGCTGGCGACCGTCCAGGAGACGGTCGAGGGCAATGACCGCACCCATCAGCCCACCGTCCGGAAACGCGTGGGGGCTGGCTGAGAGCGACAATAGTTGTCGGAAACGGCTGGCATGGAGCGAGTATCGACAGGCCGGTATCAAGGGCTGAGACCGGACATGCTACTCGCCTCGTGAGTAGAATTACTAATGAATTCGGGAGCCGCGTTTCAGGTTGCTGAAGAGCGGGCGCGGTTCATCGATCAACGTGCCCCGCACTCACCGCCCCTGCGGATCCGGGCGGTGGTGCACGTACTCGACCACGGTGCCATCGGGATGTACCGCATTGAACGCCGCACCGGTCGGGACGATCTGCAGCGGGAAGATGATCTCGGCCCCGGCAGCGATCAGTTTGTCGTGATAGGGCCGGACATCGTCGACCAGCAGGGTGCCCGTGGTCGAGGTGAAGGGTGCCAGTGCGGTCTCGCTGCCTTCGATCAGCAGGAAGGCACCGACCATGGCCAGGCGCAGTCCTGCATCGGGAAACGGAAACCCGGCATCGGCGACCACACCCTGCAGCTGCTCGTAGAACGCCACACTGCGCTCCAGTTCGCCGGGAGCGACGAATACGCGGATCAGCACGCGCGGGCTGCGTTGGCTGGAGGTGTCACAGCGGTCGCGCCAGAGATGGTCGAAGTCGCGATGTACGTTCATGGGCGTGATCCGTGGCCAGGGGCTTCCATTATCGGCAGCGCCGCGCACCCCACTGATGACCGCCGGTGATGGACTGATAACCGGCGTGCAGGGGCTGGCCTGTGCCTTAGGTCCTGTTGACAGGCATGAACGCCCTCGCACAATCTTCACAGGTTGGGCCACGTGCGTGGCCCAGGCAGGCAGGTTGTCACGCCGGGAGGAGGGTCCCGCGCGCAGACCGGTCCGCCCTCCGGCCTGAGGTGTTGCCCGGCAACGCCTGTACGGCATGAACGCTGCACCCTTCGGCGGCATTTTCCCTGGACCGATTGCCTTGGCAACGGAATTACGCCCGTCGATGAAAACGTTTACAAAGCCGCTTGCCCTGTCCCTCGCCGTGTCCGCCGCCGTCATCGCGCCGGCGTGGGCCGATCCCGCCGCGTTCACCGTGTTGACCCTGGAGCAGGCGCCGCCGGCCGAAGCGATGCCGGCCCTGGCCACCCAGCTTGGATCCCTGCAGGTGGATGCCGTGAGTGTGCGGCAGGTGCAGCGCAGCATCGACCAGGTCGATCCGCTGCAGCTGCTGGCTGATGGCCTGGGCTACGAATACCGCTTCATCGCCGCCGGGAAGGACGATGGCCGGACCCAGCGCGGTCAGGCCGTGCTGACCCGGTTGCCGATCGCGGCGGAATCCGGCCCGGACCAGCCGGGGCTGAACTACCTGCGCCTGGATGACGGTCGCCACACCGTTGCGGTCTACACCGATGCCGGCGCGGGTGCCCTGCAGTTGCCGGCCCTGGTGTCGCGTTCGCGGCTGGGTGCGCCGGCGGTGCTGCTCGGCGCTGTTGCTGGCGATTCCGCCAAGGCTGCCGGTTTCGATCCGGCGCGGGTGGCCCCGGAAGCCGATGCCAGCTACTTCAGCGATGGCTTCCAGGCCGCCAGCAGTGCGCCGTTCAAGGTTGAGGGCAGCGCCCTGCGCGCGACCCTGCTGACCCTGGCCTATGCCGCCGACAAGGGGGGCGATGCGCCGTGGATGGACACCACCCTCAACGCCGACGCCCGCGCTGCGCTGCTGCTGAAGGCGATGACCGAGGATGAGAAATTCCAGATGCTGCACAGCTACTTCGGGCTGGGCAAGGACGGCGGCCCGCTGCCGGACGGCGCGGTCGGTTCGGCCGGTTTCGTGCCGGGCGTGCCGCGCCTGGGCATTCCCTCGCAGCAGTCGGCCGACGCCGGCGTCGGTGTGACCAACCCCGGCGGCATCCGGCCCGGCGACTTCGCCACCGCCATGCCCTCCGGCCCGTCCACCGCATCGAGCTGGAACCGCGAAGTGGCTTTCGCAGGCGGCGCGACGATGGGCCGCGAGGCTTGGCAGCAGCGTTTCAACATCCTGCTTTCCGGCAGCGTCAACCTGCAGCGCGATCCGCGCAACGGCCGCAACTTCGAGTACGCCGGCGAAGATCCGCTGCTGGCAGGCTCGATGGTTGGCGCGTTGATCCAGGGCGTGCAGAGCCAGCACGTGATCTCCTCGATGAAGCACTTCGCGCTGAACGACATGGAGACCCGCCGCAACTTCCATGACGTACGCATCGGCGAACAGGCCATGCACGAGTCCGACCTGCTGGCCTTCGAGATCGCGCTGGAGACCGGCCGCCCGGGCGTGGCGATGTGCTCGTACAACAAGATCAACGGCACCTACGGCTGCGAGAACGGCTACCTGATGAACCAGGTGCTGAAGCAGGAATGGAAGTTCCCTGGTTTTGTGATGTCCGACTGGGGTGGCGTGCACAGTGGCTCAAAGGCGGCGCTGGCCGGCCTGGACCAGCAGTCGGCCGGTGAAGTGTTCGACGCGGCGGTGTTCTTCGACGAGCCGCTGCGCCTGGCCGTGCACGGCGGCGTGGTGCCGCAGGCGCGCCTGAACGACATGGTGGCGCGCATCCTGCGCACGATGTTCCTGCACGGCAACTTCGACAACCCGCCGCAGCACCAGAAGGTTGATGCCGAGGCCGGTTTTGCCGTGGCACAGCGCACGGTGGAAGAGGGCAGCGTGCTGCTGCGCAATGAAGGCAACCTGTTGCCGCTGGCCGACAGCGTGAAGCGCATCGTCATCATCGGCGGCCATGCCGACAAGGGCGTGATCGGTGGTGGCGGTTCGTCGATGGTGGGCGTGACCGCCAAGGGCACCAACGCGGTGCCGGGCGTGATGCCGACCACCTGGCCGGGCCCGGTGATGTTCCATCCGTCCTCGCCGCTGGAGGCGCTGCGTGCAGCGCGCCCGGACGCCACCATCGCGTATGTGGACGGCAACAATGCCGCGGCTGCAGCCAAGGCCGCCGCACAGGCGGATGTCGCCATCGTGTTCGCCACGCAGTGGGCCGCCGAATCGGTGGATCTGCCGGACATGCAGCTGCCGGACAATCAGGATGCGCTGATTTCGGCGGTGGCCAAGGCCAACCCGAAGACCGTGCTGGTGCTGGAAACCAACGGCCCGGTGCGCACGCCGTGGCTGGCGCAGGTGCCGGCGATGCTGCAGGCCTGGTATCCCGGCATCCGCGGTGGCGAGGGCATCGCCGCACTGCTGACCGGCCAGGCCAATCCGTCCGGCCGCCTGCCGGTGACCTGGGTGACGGACGAGTCGCAGCTGCCGCGCCCGCATATCGATGGCCTGGGCTTCAAGCCGGCCAAACCGTTCGGTGATGTGTTCGATTTCGATATCGAAGGCGCCAACGTCGGCTACAAGTGGATGGCCGCCAAGGGCCTGACTCCGACCTTCGCCTTCGGCCATGGCCTGTCCTACACCTCCTTTGCCTACGACAACCTGAAGGTGAGCGTGGAAGGTTCGCGCCTGGTCGCCAGCGTGGACATCCGCAACACCGGCAAGCGCGCCGGTGCCGATGTGGCCCAGCTGTACCTGAAGCTGCCGGCGGGCAGCAGCACGCCGATCCGGCTGATCGGCTACGACAAGGTGCAGTTGCAGCCGGGTGAGCAGCGCCGCATCCGTATCGAAGCCGAGCCGAAGACCCTGGCCCACTACGATGCGCAGGCCCGCCAGTGGAAGATTGAAGGTGGCACCTACCAGGTGCAGCTGTCGCGCAATGCCGCCGAACCGCTGCAGAGCGCGGACGTGCAGCTGGTGGAGCAGGTGCTGCGCTGACACCGCGTGGTACTCACGCTTGCAGACACGGCCCCGCAAGGGGCCGTGTCTGTTTGCGGCCTGCCGCTGCGCTCGCCGGGCATGGCCCGGCGCTACCCCATGACCCGCACGAGCGGTAGCGCCAGGCCATGCCCGGCGGAGCAACGATGGGCAGAGGAATGCGGTAGCACCGGGCCATGCCCGGCGAGCGCAGCGATGGGCCGAGGAATACGGTAGCGCCGGGCCATGCCCGGCGAGCGCAGCGATGGGCCGAGGAATACGGTAGCGCCGGGCCATGCCCGGCGAGCGCAGCGGCAGCGGAGGCACATGTGCCATCAGTCCTGCCCGCATCCGCCCCAGAATGCAAAGCCGTAACACACTTCACAGGGCAGGGCAGGAGTAGGCTTGGAACTTTCCCGCCGGAAGGGGTTGTCCATGCGTGTGCGTGCCGTTGCAATAGCCATCGCCCTTTGCCTGTCCAGCAGCGTGCTGGCTGCCGATACGCCGCCGATGACCCCGGACATCAGCGGCAAGCCTTTCGTTGCCCCGGATGTGGGGCGCGACTACGACAAGCGCGTGGTGATGGTGCCGATGCGTGATGGCACCAGGCTGTATACGGTGATCGTGGTACCCAAGGGCGCCCGTAACGCGCCGATCCTGCTGACCCGCACGCCCTACGATGCTGCCGGCCGCGCCAACCGCAGTGACTCGCCGCGCATGCGCGACCTGCTGCCACAGGGCGACGAGGTGTTCGTCGACAGCGGTTACATCCGCGTATTCCAGGACATCCGTGGCAAGTACGGCTCCGAAGGCGATTACGTGATGACCCGGCCGCTGCGCGGGCCGTTGAACAACACCAAGGTGGATCACTCCACCGACGCCTGGGACACCATCGACTGGCTGGTGAAGCACGTGCCCGAGAGCAACGGCAAGGTCGGCATGCTGGGCTCGTCCTATGAAGGTTTCACCGTGGTGATGGCGTTGACCGATCCGCATCCGGCGTTGAAGGTGGCGGCACCGCAGAGCCCGATGGTCGATGGCTGGATGGGCGACGACTGGCTCAACTACGGCGCCTTCCGCCAGGTCAACTTCAACTACTTCGCGATGCAGACCGAGAAGCGCGGCAAGGGCACGCCGCTGCCGAGCCTGGGCTATGACGACTACAGCACGTTCCTGCGCATCGGCTCGGCTGGCGACTACGCCCGTTTCACCGGCGTGGACCAGCTGACCTGGTGGAAGAAGCTGGTCGAGCACCCGGCGTATGACGCCTTCTGGCAGGGCCAGGCGCTGGATGCGGTGATGGCCAAGACGCCGTTGAAGGTGCCGACCCTGTGGTTGCAGGGCCTGTGGGACCAGGAGGACATGTGGGGTGCCAACCACGCCTACCAGGCGATGGAAGGGCGCGATAGCGGCAACGACCGCAACTATCTGGTGATGGGGCCATGGCGGCACAGCCAGGTGAACTACAGCGCCAGCGAACTGGGCGCGCTGAAGTTCGACGGCGATACCGCGCTGCAGTTCCGCCGCGATGTGCTCAAGCCGTTCTTCGACCAGTATCTGGTGGACGGCGCGCCGAAGGCGGACACACCGCCGGTGCTGATCTACAACACCGGTGAAAACCACTGGGATCGCCTGAAGGGCTGGCCGCGCAGCTGCGACCAGGGGTGCGCCGCCAGCAGCAAACCGCTTTATCTGCGTGCCGGCGGCAAGCTGGCGTTCCAGGCGCCGGCGGCGGGCGAGGGCGACTTCGAGGAATACGTGTCCGACCCGGCCAAGCCGGTGCCGTTCGTACCGCGCCCGGTGCGCTTCGGTGACCGCGACATGTGGACGACCTGGCTGGTCAAGGATCAGCGCTTCGTCGATGGCCGACCTGACGTGCTGACCTTCATCACCGAACCGCTGGCCGCGCCACTGCGCATCGGCGGCGCGCCGGTAGTGCACCTGCAGGCGTCCACCAGCGGCACCGACAGCGACTGGGTGGTGAAGCTGATCGATGTGTATCCGGACCAGGAGGCCTCGGCGCCGGAGATGGGCGGCTATGAGCTGCCGGTGTCACTGGCGATCTTCCGTGGCCGCTACCGCGAAAGCTTCAGCGATCCGAAGCCGCTGGCGGCGAACCAGGTGCTGCCCTACCGCTTCGACCTGCCCAACGCCAACCACACCTTCCAGAAGGGGCACCGGGTCATGGTGCAGGTGCAGTCGAGCCTGTTCCCGCTGTATGACCGCAACCCGCAGACCTATGTGCCGAACATCTACCTGGCCAAGCCGGGCGACTACCAGAAGGCCACGCAGCGGGTCTGGCACAGCGCGGCGCAGGCCAGCTACATCGATCTGCCGGTGTACTGAAACGGGGCGGGCAACGCCGGGCCTGGCCCGGCGCCACCTTCCATGGGCAACGTCGGGCCATGCCTGGTCGCGGTGGACCGGGCATGCACCCGTCGTCAGGCATCCAGTGCCGGGTAGTCGATGTAGCCGTGTTCGCCACCGCCATACAACGTGGCCGGGTCGAGCTCGGCCAACGGCGCACCGCTGCGCAGTCGCGCGACCAGATCCGGGTTGGCAATGAAGGGCCGACCAAACGCGATCATGTCGGCATAGCCGCTGGCAAGGGCCTGCCCGGCACGCTCAGCGTCGTATCCGTTGTTGGCGATCCAGGCGCCACGGAAGCGTGCGCGCAGCGCAGGGTAGTCGAATGGGATGTTGTCCCGATCGCCACCGGTTGCACCTTCGATGACATGGATGAAGGCCAGTCCGTCGATCGTGTCCAGGCGCTCCACTGCACGGTTGAACAGCGGTTGCGGGTTGCTGTCATGGGCATCATTGACCGGGGTGACCGGTGACAGGCGCACGCCGGTGCGGCCGGCGCCGATTGCTTCGGCGACCGCGCTGACCACCTCGAACAGCAGCCGCGTACGGTTCTCGATGCTTCCACCGTAGGCATCGTCCCGATGGTTGCTGCCATCGCGCAGGAACTGGTCGATCAGGTAGCCGTTGGCTGCATGTACCTCGACGCCATCGAAGCCTGCGGCAATGGCATTGCGCGCGGCGATGCGGTAATCCTCGATCAGTTGCGGGATCTCCTCCAGCGCCAATGCGCGCGGCGCGGACACATCCTCGAATCCATTGGCGGTGAAGGTCTTGCCGTTGGCGCGGAGGGCGCTGGGTGCCACCGGCACTTCGCCTTCCGGCAGCAGGCTGGTGTGGGAGATGCGACCCACATGCCACAGCTGCAGCACGATGCGGCCACCTTCGGCGTGTACCGCGTCGGTGATGGATTTCCACGCAGCGACCTGCTCGGCGCTGTAGATGCCCGGCGTATCAAGGTAGCCCTGGCCCAGAGGGCTGATCTGGGTGGCTTCTGCAATGATCAGGCCGGCACTGGCACGTTGGCGGTAATAGGTGATCGCCAGCGGAGAAGGGACACGGTCGGGCAGGGCGCGGTTGCGCGTCAGCGGTGCCATGGCGATGCGGTTCGCGGCAGCGATGTCACCCAGGTGAGTGGGCGTGAACAGCAGGGCGTCAGCGGGATTCATTGGAGTTTCCAGAGCAGGGGAGGGTGAGGTCGAGCATACGGTCGAACGCGTTGCAGCGATGGGAAGGTTCGTTGCAGCGCCTGGAAGTGGCGCGGCCGTAACACGGCGGGGCGTACCGTGGGTCGCGGGTGGACGCGTGTCCACATCGATTCCCGATAGATGGAGAACACAGATGATCGACTATCAGCTCGGCGGCAAGACGGCGATCGTGACCGGTGGCGTTTCCGGCATCGGCCTGGCCGTGGCCGAACTGCTGGCAGCGTCCGGTGCTGCGGTGTCAGTGTGGGACCTGAAGCAGGACGCGGTGGACGCCACCGTGGAAGCGCTGGCCCGGCGTGGCAGCCGCGCCATCGGCATCGCCTTGGACGTCACGGATGAGGCTGCCGTGGAGGCGGCGGTGCAGCGCACAGTGAAGGAGCTGGGCGGCGTGCACGTCGCGGTCAACAACGCCGGCATCAGCGGTCCGGCGGCGAGCAGCGGCGACTATCCCGTCGATGGCTGGAAGCGGGTGGTCGATGTGAATCTGACCAGTGTATTCCTGTGCCAGCGTGCGCAGATCCAGGCCATGCGCGCGGCCGGGAAGGGCGGGAGCATCATCAACATGGCCTCGATCCTGGGCCAGGTGGGCTATGCCGGTTCGACCGCGTACGTGGCAGCCAAGCATGGTGTGGTCGGCCTGACGCAGACCGCAGCGTGGGAGCATGCCGCCGATGGCATCCGTGTCAATGCGGTGGGGCCGGGCTTCATCGCCACGCCGCTGCTGGAGAAGATGGATCCGAAGGTGCGCGCCACGCTGGAAGACCGCCACGCGTTGAAGCGCCTGGGCAAGGCCGAGGAAGTGGCGGCGCTGGTGGCCTGGCTGGCCAGCGATGATGCCTCGTTCGCGACCGGCACCTATTACGCGATCGATGGCGGTTATCTGGCGCAGTGATGCGGTGACCGCAGGGACGGTGGTGCCGGGCATGGCCCGGCGCTACCGGGTGAACGGGCCGTGGTGCGGCCTTCACCGCGATCCGACGGCTGACGCGCAACGCTCCGGGAAACTCCCGGAGACGTCGATGGAACTCAACCAGGATGTATCGATCCTGCTGCGCGTGGCCGCCGCGATGCTGTTCGGTGGCGTGCTCGGTATCGAGCGCGAGATGGGCAAGCATGCGGCGGGCCTGCGCACGCACATGATGATTGCCGGCGCCGCAGCGCTCATCGTGGGCCTCGGCGATTCCGTGGCCGAGCATTTCCAGCAGGAGCGCTACCGCGACCTGCTGCAGGTCGACCCGGTGCGCCTGATCGAAGCGGTGGTGGCCTGCGTCGGCTTCGTTGCCGCAGGCACCATCCTGCGTGGCAGCCGCGAGGACCAGGTCAGCGGGCTGACCACGGCCAGTTCGCTGGTGATGGCCGCCGCCATCGGGATTGCAGTGGGCATCGGCAAGTACGTCATTGCCCTTGGTGTGAGCGTGCTGTGCCTGCTGGTGCTGGCGGTGATGCGACGGTTGGCGGACAGGCTCTAGCGGGGCAGCACCTTCGAGCTTCTGTCATGTGGCGCTTTATTGGTAATACCAATATGTCCGGTAACTCTATGGTCTAATAGGCTCTTCGTCGAAATGGCGGTTCAATCGGCTTCAAGTGGTCCGATGAATCTGATTATTGGTAATACCAATAATCGTGACCACGGCGTCCCATCGCATGCGGTGGGGAAACATTCCGCCCCCCGTCGAGAGCCTCCATGCAGCCCTGGCAACACCTGTACGACCCCGCCGGCAACCTGTGGTTGTCCAGCCTGATCGCGTTGCTGCCGATCGCGTTCTTCTTCGTTGCCCTGGCCGTGCTGCGCATGAAAGGCTGGCTGGCCGGCACGATCACCGTGGCCATCGCACTGGCCGTGGCCCTGCTGTTCTACCGCATGCCGCTGACCCAGGCGTTGGGAGCGGCCGGCTTCGGTTTCGTCTACGGGCTGTGGCCGATCGCCTGGATCATCATCGGCGCGGTGTTCCTGTACAAGGTCTCGGTCAAGACCGGACAGTTCGACATCATCCGCGCTTCGATCCTGTCGGTGACCGAAGACCAGCGCCTGCAGATGCTGATGGTCGGCTTCGCCTTCGGTGCCTTCCTGGAAGGCGCGGCGGGGTTTGGCGCGCCGGTGGCGATCACCGCAGCGCTGCTGGTCGGGCTGGGCTTCAAGCCGCTGTATGCAGCGGGCCTGTGCCTGATCGTCAATACCGCGCCGGTGGCATTCGGTGCGATGGGCATTCCGATCATCGTGGCGGGACAGGTCACCGGGCTGGAGGCCTTCGAGATCGGCCAGATGGCCGGTCGCCAGCTGCCGTTCCTGACCATCATCGTGCTGTTCTGGATCATGGCGATCATGGATGGCTGGCGTGGCGTCAGGGAAACCTGGCCGGCTGTGCTGGTGGCCGGCGGGTCGTTCGCCATTGCCCAGTACCTGACCTCCAACTTCATCGGGCCGGAGCTGCCGGACATCACCGCGTCGCTGGCGTCGCTGGTGTGCCTGACCCTGTTCCTGCGCTGCTGGAAGCCGGTACGGATCTTCCGCTTCGATACCGAAACCAGCGCCGAGGCGGCCGCCCAGGCGCTGGAAGCGCCGCGCTACAGCGTTGGCCAGATCGCCAAGGCCTGGTCGCCGTTCCTGATCCTTACCGCGATGGTCACGCTGTGGAGCATCAAGCCGTTCAAGTCGCTGTTCGCGGCGGGTGGCCCGCTGGAAAGCTGGGTGCTGAAGATCCCGGTGCCGGGCCTGGACCAGATGGTGCAGAAGATGCCACCGATCGTGCCTGCGCCGTTGAGCTACGAGGCGGTCTATAAGTTCGACGCGTTCTCGGCCACCGGCACGTCGATCATCCTCGCCGCAGTGATTGCCATCATCGCCCTGCGCATGCCGGCCAAGGCGGCGCTGCAGACCTTCGGCGAGACCGTGCGCGAGCTGCGCACACCGATCTACTCGATCGGCATGGTGCTGGCCTTCGCCTTCATCGCCAACTATTCGGGTCTGTCGGCCACGCTGGCGCTGGCGCTGGCCCACACCGGCAAGGCATTCACCTTCTTCTCGCCGTTCCTGGGTTGGCTGGGCGTGTTCCTGACCGGCTCGGACACGTCCTCCAACGCGCTGTTTTCGGCCTTGCAGGCCACCACTGCGCAGCAGATCGGCGTGTCCGAGGTGCTGCTGGTGGCGGCCAACACCACCGGCGGCGTCACCGGCAAGATGATCTCGCCGCAGTCGATTGCCATCGCCTGCGCCGCGGTCGGCCTGGCCGGCAAGGAATCGGACCTGTTCCGCTTCACTGTCAAGCACAGTCTGATCTTCACCGTGATGGTCGGCCTGATCACCACCGCGCAGGCGTACTGGCTGACCTGGATGATTCCCTGAGCCATGCAGCCGACGACCTATCCGCGCAGCATGGGCCGCACCTGCCAGGCGCTTCGGGCCACAATGGCGCCATGAGCACGCAACGGATTTCAGACAAGGTGGCCGCGCAGCTGCGTGGTCTGGTGCAGGAGCGGCAGCTGCAGCCGGGTGACCGGCTTCCGGCCGAGCGCGCGCTGGCTGTGCAGCTGGGTGTCTCGCGCACGGCGCTGCGCGAGGCCATCGCGCAGTTGTCCAGCCAGGGCCTGCTGAGCGCACGCGTGGGCGGCGGCACCTACGTGGCGGAGCCGGCCACGCGCGCGCGGCAGGCGCTGGATGAACCCCTGGCTCCGTACCTGCCGTTGTTCCAGGGCGACCCGGAATACCGCTTCGACGTGCTGGAGATCCGTCACGCGCTGGAAGGAGCGACGGCCTGGCATGCAGCGCTGCGTGCCACCGATGAGGATCGGGCGCGCATCGCCCAGGCCTTCCAGACCATGATGGATGCGCATGGCAAGGATGATCCTTCAGGCGAGGCGGAGGCCGATGCGGCCTTCCACCTGTCCATCGCCGAAGCGTCGCACAACCTGGTGCTGCTGCAGGTGATGCGTGGCCTGTTCGATCTGCTGCAGACCAACATCTCGCAGAGCCGCGAGAAACTCTATACCTCGGCGAGGACCTTCTCGCCGTTGTCCGACCAGCACCGCGAGATGATGGATGCGGTGCTGGCCGGTGATCCGGAGCGCGCGCGCGCCGCCGCGCATGCCCACCTCGAGTTCGTGCACACCACGCTGCGCACGCTCGACGACAACGAAGCCCGGCGCGCGCGGGCCTCGCGCCTGCCTTCCCCACACGGTTGACCCCATGATCATCTCCGCCTCCACCGATTACCGCGCCGCAGCCAAACGCCGGCTGCCGCCGTTCCTATTCCACTACATCGATGGCGGCGCCTATGCCGAGCACACGCTGAAGCGCAACGTTTCGGATCTGTCCGACATCGCACTGCGCCAGCGCATCCTGCGCAACATGTCCGACCTGAGCCTGGAGACCGAGCTGTTCGGCGAGACGCTTGCGATGCCGGTGGCACTGGCGCCGGTCGGCCTCACCGGCATGTATGCACGCCGCGGTGAAGTGCAGGCGGCGCGGGCAGCTGACAGCCGCGGCATTCCGTTCACCCTGTCCACCGTGTCGGTGTGCCCGATCGAGGAAGTGGCCCCGGCGATCCAGCGGGCGATGTGGTTCCAGCTGTACGTGCTGCGCGATCGCGGCTTCATGCGCAACGCCCTGGAGCGCGCCCAGGCGGCGGGCGTTACGACGCTGGTATTCACCGTGGACATGCCGGTACCGGGTGCGCGCTATCGAGACGCGCACTCCGGCATGAGCGGTCCGAATGCTCCGCTGCGCCGCATCGGCCAGGCCATCACCCATCCGCGCTGGGCCTGGGACGTGGGTCTGTTCGGACGTCCGCACGATCTCGGCAACATCTCCACCTATCGCGGCAACCCCACCGGGCTGGAGGACTATATCGGCTGGCTGGGCAGCAACTTCGATCCATCCATTTCGTGGAAGGACCTGGAATGGATCCGCGAGTTCTGGAAGGGACCGATGGTGATCAAGGGCATCCTCGACCCGGAAGACGCACGCGACGCGGTTGCATTCGGTGCCGACGGCATCGTGGTCTCCAATCACGGGGGGCGCCAGCTCGATGGTGTGCTGTCCACCGCACGCGCGCTGCCGGCCATCGCTGACGCGGTACAGGGCGACCTGAAGATCCTCGCCGATTCCGGCATCCGCACCGGACTGGACGTGGTGCGCATGCTGGCGCTGGGCGCTGACACCGTGCTGCTGGGACGTGCCTTCGTCTATGCGCTCGCGGCGCAGGGTGAGGCCGGCGTGGCCAACCTGCTGGACCTGATCGCCAGGGAGATGCGCGTGGCAATGACGCTGACCGGCGCACACCGCATTGCCGACATCGGCCGAGATTCACTGGTGCGGCTGCCATGACTGGCCACGGGGCCATGCTGTCGCAGCTGCGTGCTGCTGTCGGCAGCCGCCATGTGCTGACCCGCGACAAGGCGACCCGCCGCTTCCGCCGGGGCTATCGCTTCGGCGACGGCGCGGTGCTGGCCGTGGTGCGTCCGGGCACGTTGCTGGAATTGTGGCGTGTGCTGCAGACGGCTGTGCAGGGTGGGGCAGCGATCATCCTGCAGGCCGCCAATACCGGCCTGACCGGCGGCTCGACCCCGGATGGCAATGATTATGGGCGCCCGGTCGTGCTGGTCAGCACCCTGCGCCTGACCGGCATCCAGTTGTTGAACGAGGGCCGCCAGGTGGTGTGTCTGCCAGGCGCCACCCTGGACCGGCTGGAGCAGACGCTGGCGCCGCTGGGGCGCGAGCCGCATTCGGTGATCGGCTCGTCCTGCATCGGTGCCTCGGTGCTGGGCGGCATCTGCAACAACTCCGGCGGTGCGCTGGTGCGGCGTGGCCCCGCTTATACCGAGCTGGCGCTATATGCGCAGGTTGATGCGCAGGGCCGGTTGCAGCTGGTCAACCACCTGGGCATCGCGCTGGGCGATACGCCCGAGCAGATCCTGCAGCGCTTGCAGGCCGGTGACTACGATGCCGCCGATGTCAGCGACGGCGACGGCCGTTCCGCGTCCGACCCGCGCTACGCCGACGAGGTGCGCAGGGTCGATGCCGATACACCGGCGCGCTTCAATGCCGATCCCGGTCGTCACTACGAAGCGGCGGGTTCAGCCGGCAAACTGGCGGTGTTCGCGGTGCGCCTGGATACGTTTGAGAAGGAGCCCGCCGAGGTCTTTTACATCGGCAGCAACCGTACCGGGAGTTTCACCGCCATCCGCCGCCAACTGCTGACCGGCTTCGATCGCCTGCCGATCGCCGGTGAGTACATCCACCGAGACGCCTACGATATCGGCGAGCGCTATGGAAAGGACACATTCCTGCTGATCGACCGGCTCGGGACCGCACGGGTGCCCGCAGCATTCGCACTGAAGAGCAGGGTTGACGGCTGGTTTGAGCGGCTGGGCCTGCGCGGCGTGACCGACCGGGTAATGCAGGTGCTGACCGGCCTGTTGCCCTCGCACCTGCCCCAGCGCATGGGCGAGTTCCGGCAGCGTTACGAGCATCATCTGCTGCTGAAGGTCTCCGCACAGGATGCAGCGGAGACCGAGGCCTGGTTGCAGCAATTCTTCGCCGAGCACGAAGGCGGCTATTTCCACTGCACGGCCGAAGAAGGGCGCAAGGCCTTCCTGCATCGTTTTGCCGTGGCCGGTGCTGCCGTGCGCTATCGCGAGGTGCATCGTCAACAGGTGCAGGACATCGTCGCGCTCGACATCGCATTGCGTCGCGACGACGCAGACTGGTTCGAGCAGCTGCCCGCCGCCATCGAAAGTCGCCTGCTGCACAAACTGTACTACGGCCACTTCCTGTGCCACGTGTTCCACCAGGACTACATCGCGCGCAAGGGCGAAGATCCGATGGCGATCGAGCACGCGATGTGGGCACTGCTCGACCGGCGCGGGGCCGAGTATCCGGCCGAGCACAACGTCGGTCACCTGTACCCGGCCAAGCCGGCGCTGGCTGGGTTCTACCGACAGTTGGACCCGAGCAACACCTTCAACCCGGGCATCGGGCAGACTTCGAAGGCCAAGGGCTGGGGTGGCTGCGACTGCGATGGGCATCCGTGACGTACCCGCTGAGAATTCGGATTTCTTGCATTCCTCAGTGATCGGGCTGGTACTAGGCTGAAATCCTGGCTGAGACGGATACAGGATCAATGCAGAGCGCAGATCAGATATGGGCTTCCATCAAAGCGTCGCTTTTCGAGAAGGGCTGTCTGAATGAAGTACAGCTACGGTCGGGAGCCTCTGAAGGCGAACTGGTTGAATTGGAAGCTCAGCTTGGAGTCCCCCTGCCAGATCTGCTGAGGCAGCTTCTGAAGATTCACGACGGGCAGGATGGGGCCGGGTTTCTGTTTGGGAGTCAGATGCTCTCGGCGACGGAGATTTTGCGGAAATGGCAAGGTTGGCGTGAAATCGAGGCCGACGGCATGAACGAGCACTGTGCCGAATTCATGGCATCGAGCCCTGGCGGGGTGGTGAAGCCAATGTACACCAACGCACGCTGGATACCGTTGACCCACGATGGTGGTGGCAATCATATGGGATTGGATTTCGACCCCGACATCGGCGGTGCTGAAGGCCAAATGATTGCCTTTGGTGCGGATGAAGACACCAAGTACCTTCTTGCTTCCACGTTCGCTGAGTTCGCTGAAAAGGCCGTGGCGTGGATCAGGCACGCCCGCTGGGATGGTGAGAATCTCGAGTCGCCAACTGATGACGGCTTCGCTCCTCCGGCCATTCTCCGGACTGCTGGCGGGGCGTAGTCGGAAGCGCCGTCATGGCGGGCAGCGCGTCGGTTGGGTTCCGGTTGACTGGAGCGACTGGCGAACGTCCCGGTTTCCCTGCGCTACCATCAAGATTCCTCATGCCGGAGCCGCCCTCGATGCCCATTGCCGTTGCTCGCACCTTTCTGTGCGTCGTGTTGTTGGCGACGCCGCTACTGGCACTGGCACATAACGCCATCCTGCCACAGCAGCGCGATGCCGCCGGCAATGTGATGGAGCCGCTGGGGCAGGTGTTGATCACTCAGGAGGCGGGCCCGGCAGGACTTTATGAGTGCACCCGGGACGGCAACTGGTGCGTACGCGTGCAACCGGTGGCCGAAGAGGGGCAGCGGCCCACCGTGCTGGAAGTGCTTGAGAAAGTGCCGGGCCAGGGCAAGCCGCACAGCTACCACGTCCGCATTGACGTGCCGCAGGAAAGCGAACTGAAGCTGTGGCCGTGGATCGTACGCCTGGCACCCGGTGTCGGCGCGGATGAGGACGTGAAGGACCCGCAGCCGCGTGCCCGCCAGAACGTACTGGTAGGCGCCACGGTCACCTTCAGCATGATGTACTCCGGCGGCGGTGCAGACGCATCGACGCTGCAGCTGGCACGCGTGCGCCACCTGCAGGAGGGCATCCAGGTGGACGATGATGTGCTGACCGTGCCATGGGTGGGCAACGCGATGATCCGTGCCTGCTTCAGCGAACAGGACATCAAGCAGCGTGCCGGTGCCTGCCACGATGAGTATGGGTTCTCGGCAAAGCTGGGGCTGGATCCGGCAGTGCAGGGCATGCCGGTGCTTCGTTACCAGACGGTGGCGACCCGCTTCCCCGCAGGTGCATCGCGTTTCGAGGATTCGCTGGCGAAGGGGCCGTTGAAGACGAAGGACCTGCGCACCGAGCAGGATCCCGCGTGCAGCTATTCGCGTCTTTTCCGTTTCAGTGAGGGCCGTTTTCACCCCGACCAGCCACTGCCGGATTGTGCGGGCTATACCGAACCCTGAGCCCTGTCACGCTGGCCCATGCCCGACACGCGTTCTGTGTAGAGCCGAGCCCATGCTCGGCTGCTGTTCAGTGGCAGCCGATCGTGGGCTCGGCTCTACAGAAGCCCGCGGCGGTGATTACTCGCAGCGGGCTGCGGTGATGATGTTGTCCTTGTCCATGTAGACGCGCAGGCGATCCGGACGGATATCCTTGGTGGTAATCGTGGTCGGGCCGATCGGGTTGACCAGGCCGGCGCCGCTCTCACGCGACAGACGACGCATGTTCTCCTCATTGCCCGGCTGGCCGATTGCCCAGCCAAGCTGGCTGGCGTCGCAGCGGCCGGTGCCCTTCACCTCCGGCCCGGGCGTACTGACACAGGCGGCGAGCAGCATCGGCGTGGCGACTGCGGCCAGTGCAAGGCCGACGGAACGGAAACGGGTCATGAGCGGCGCTCCTGCGAGATGGTGGCGCCACCATAGCACCCTGCTCGTGGCGACGGCATGCGTTGGATCAAAGGAGGGGGCTCGGGAGCACAGGCACTGACGAGGTTGGCGCGTCCTGGCCGTGACCCTTCACGCCTGCGGAGCGCATGGAGCGCGTCTGCACGTTGCGAGTCAACCCAGCATTATCCTGGCATTCGGCCTATCGGTTTCGCGTCGCATCTGTCGCTATTCACTGCAGACCTGGATCAGGTCAATGCCGGCTGGACCGCGATAGCGCATCGTCGCCGGGTCGAACTGCAGCTGGATCTTCCCGGTACGGATGGTGTCATTCTGCCCAGTCGGACAGTCCCGTGTCGCGTCCAGTGCTGGCCAGGCAGCATGCGGCGCGACAGGGGCCGTCAATGTCGTGAACCTGCCCTCCAACAGACGGATATAGGTTCCATCCGCACACTGGGCAAGGATCAGTTTATCGGCGATATCGACATCGCCGTAGCTGCTGCCGAAGTAGGTGAGGATCGCGTCCTCGCGCCCGTCGTTGTTGAGATCGGGCGTGTCGTTCAAGAAGGTCTTTCCCTGCTGACCGCTGTATGGGCAGTCCTCGTCATTCCCCGGTGGACATGCACTGACGCGTTTCCCCTCCACCGGTACCAGTTCGATCCTGTCATCGATGGCGGTTGCACACGCGCGTTGCAGCGAGCCGGGCGGCGGAGTGCGCGCGATGGCGACGTCCGCGGCAGCGGAGAGCGCCAGCAGCAGGAGAGCCTGATGCTGGCGCTGGCATCGTGACGACGTCACGGTGAGCTTCCGCGCTTGATCGCCTCCCACACCTTGTCTACGTGCGCGCGAAGCACGGGCGCAGCCGAAGCCAGCGCAGGATCGTCCTGCCGGTCGCCGCCGAAGGGTTCATCGCCTTCCACCTCCACCAGCGATTCACCACGTACTTCGTAATACTGCTCGCCCTGGCGAAGCCCAATGCGCAGCTGCTGCGGATCGACGCCGCCGCCGCAGAAGCTGTGGCTGGCCAGCGTCAACTCGGCGCGGCCATCCTTGTCCAGGTCCGTTGCAGTCACCTGGTCCAGGAAGTAGCCGGCCTCCAGATCCAGACCTTCGCATTGAACCGGATCTTCCACGCTCCACCGCGAGGCCCAAGGAGCCGCTTGTCCGGCGCGCCGGAACAGCTCCGCACGCAACGTGATCTGATCCATCGCCTCTTCATCGCCCTGCGCCGGCACTGTCTGCTCGCTGCGCGAAAGAAGCAGCAGGCCCGGCCCGTCGATGTCATTGAACACCACTTGCTTCAGCAGCGTGCCCGAGTAGAGGTCTTTCAGTTCCGCATCTGCCAGGGCGGGCAACAGCTCCAGTCGAGCAGCGGGCACGGCCTCAACCTGCCCGGGAAGTGCGTGTGCATTCGTTGCGGCATCGTCTGCTGCATCTGCAACCGGTGAGGACGGCGCACCGCAGCCGACTGCACCGAGTGCAAGCACGGCCAGCACGGCAAGTCGCAGCTGATCAGCGCGTATTGTCGCCAGCCTTTTTGGCCACGACAATGCCGAGCGCCGCGTTGAGGTCCGTGGCTGCCAGTTCATCGAGTTTGGTTTCCTTGAGTTCCTTCTGCGCGAATGGCAGATAGCTTTTCGGCACGTAGTAACGCAGCGTTGCAGGGTTGAAGCGGACAAAATTGATCTGGTCGCTCTGGTTGCCACCCAGCAGCACAGGTCGACCGCGGTCCATGGCGTAGACGAACCCTACGTGCGACGTACCGACCAGGGCTACCGCGCCGAACACCGGTTCGTCGATCTGGCTGAAGCGCGTGGTGTCGGCGGCGAACGAACGCGCGCGGTACGGGTGTGGAGATGATATAGCGTATCCGGCCGTGCGAAGGCACCAGTTCACGAACGATGCGCACCAAGCGTTGGAGCTTCCGGCCAGCGTAGTGAACTGCTTCCCGTAGCCGAGTTCGGAATGGAAGTTGATGGTGCGGCTGATCTCAGCCTCTTTCTTGCCCGCCCATTTGCGCGCCTGTGCATAGGCGTGCTCCACCCAAGGTGCGCGCTTCTGCGAAAACGGAATGATTGCGATTGGGTGGCCTTCGCCCTCGCGACTTCGGGTATCCCGTGCCTGTACTGACGCCGGCGGCCGCACAGCAGCAGCAGGTGTTTCCGGCGGAGGCTTCACCAGCGAGGGCCGATCAGACGTTTGCGGATTCCCGCTGTTGCCCGCTCGCCGGGAAGACCCGGCCGCTGACGGGGGCACGGCTTCGACCCCAACAGGCAGCGTGATTTTCTGGCCAGGGTTGATTCGATTGGCATTGCTGATCGACGGATTGGCGGCCATCAGCGCATCGACGCTGGTGTGATGGCGGTCTGCAATTCGGCTCAGCGTGTCGCCGGAGCGAACGCTGTAGCTGGCTTGACGTGACCTTGTTGGAGTCGCCGGGGCGCCGTCGTTGGCTGCGTCAGCCGGCGCCTTTCCGTAGATCCAAACCACATGACCGGGATAGATGCGGTTGCGGTTGCGGATATGGTTGTTGCTCACCAGATCGTCAACTGAGGTCTTGAACCTGCTGGCGATCGAGGCGAGAGTGTCGCCTGGCTGCACCACGTAGCGCAGCGGTGTGCGCTTCTCCTTGCTGGGCTGCGTTGGAGTGTGTGGTTGCGAATTCCCGCCGACCGTCATCATGTTGCGCGCAAATACCAGGGACGCTGAGGCCTGCTGAAGCGCAAACTGGCCGATTCGGCTTCCAATCTTGCCTGATTCCTCAAGGAAGAGCTCTATCACTTCTCCTGGCTGGCGGGTGATGAATGTCGGCAGCGCCCCGTGCTCATTGGTGGTGACCTTCTTCTCGCCCGTATTGCTGCTACGCACGATCACGGGCGTTGCCGGCATCGGTCGGGCGCCGTCAGACAAGGTGACCTGCGTGGCGTGCACGATCCGTTCCTTGCGTGTCTCAGGCTTTGCATTGAAGCCCTCATATTGCTCCATCGCAGCGATCATGCCGTTGAACTGCTCATCGGTCATGTCCTTGATGACCGTCTGGTCGGTGGCACCAGATCGCTTGCGCACGTATGCCAGATAGGCCGCTGTGTCGTTTTCCGATTCCGGTGCATAGGTATGCATGGCGTTGTACAACGTCATGTCGTTGTACTTGCGGCGCAGCAGTGCGCGCTTCTCGGCGCGGCCATCCTCGGCAGTAGGAAAAATGGCGAACTTGCCGCTCTTCGTATCGGCCTGGCCGATCATCTTGGCGTACTTTCCGCCTGGACGCAGGTTGCCGGGGTTGTTGAGCAGCCAAGCCAGCGAGCCGCCACTGCGGATGAGCTTGTCACCGTTGTCGGCGGTGAACTCCACAGTGCGCGTATCCTTGTTGAAAACCGCGCTGATGTAGGTAGGCATTCCGTGTCGTCCTATCGGGGCGTCAGCGTGCTCAGGGCCTGTGCGACATCAACGCCCTGGGGCAGACGGCGGGTGGAATCGAGCACCAGTACCCAGCGCTCCTCGTCGGGCTGCTGCTTGAGAAGGTAGCGTTTCAGCTCGACGGCAGCGTCGTCGTCGTATGGCGTGTCCTTGAAGGACAACTCAGCGATGTAGAGGACCACCTTGCCCGCCTCGACCCGCACACGCGCATCGCGGAGCGGGAAGTCAGCCGTGGCCGTCGCCTTTACGAGGAAATCCACCGGCGGCGCATCGTTGCGTGCGAGCAGCGGAAGCTGGTTCCACACGGCTTCGTTGGCAATCGGACGGTACTGGAAGCTGTAAACATGGAAACTGTGGGCATTGGAATGACTGACATACCCGGAATTCACGCGCAACGTACCTTGAGCGGTCTTGATGTCAGTGCTGCCGGTCGAGTACTGCTGCGCATTGGCGGAGGGGCCCATGCACAATGCGAGCAGCAGCAGGAAGTGTCGGATGATCATGTTGATGACGGGGGTTCGTTGAGCAGTTCCAGGATCTGTTCGGACGTCAGGGCGCCGGTCGCATCGGCCGCGTCCAGGTTCCCGAGGAAGGGGGCGCTGCCGTCGCTGTCGGGTGTGTCGCCGTCATTCTCGGGTGGGCGGCCCGGCGCCGACACCAACATTTCCCAGGTGTCATCGCCAACCTCCAAGGTCAGCGGCCGACCCAGGCCATCGGCCATCACGCGGGGCAACCGACCGTCCTCACCGATGGTTCCGCTGGCGACCTGTTCGCCTTCGTTGTTGAAGATGCGGTAGGCCTTGTCCTTCCACCCCATTTCCGTGGCCAGTACATCGGCGCCTTCCAGCGCGAAGCGCAGGCTTTCCTTGAACGAGTACAGCCCACTGGGAAGTACCGGCATGGACGGCGCATCACTTCCCCCCCCCATGAACGGATGCTCGCCCGCCTTCACCTTGAACTCGCCCGGGCAGCTGAACGTGATGTTGCCGCCCTCCAGGGTGATCGCGCTGCTGCCGGCCTGCAGCACCACTTTGCTCTGCGCCAGCACATCGATGCGGTCATCGGTGGCGGTGATGGTCAGTGCCTGGTCGCTCAGCAGCTCCAGTTCGCCATCGTTGGCCTGCAGGCTGACCGGGCCCTGGGCGGCGATCACCCGCAGCGGGCCGCTCTGCGCGAACAGTGAGACGTGCTCGCCGGACACCGTGGCGATGGTCTCGCCTGCGCTGATGTGCAGATCCTGCTGCACCGTCATCTGCAGGTTCTGCCCGGCGTAGGCCACCGCGCTGGCTGGCGTGGTCCAGGCAATGTGGTGCGGTGCTTCGGCCAGCAGCAGCGGCTTGGCCAGACGCTCCACCGGCTGGTCACCCGGGCTGCGGCCATCGCCGCCCGGCTTCATCGCGCTTTGTCCGTTGACCTCGCCTTCGTAGCGTCCCTGTGCCTGCGGATCGATCTGCTCGCGCAGCTGCTTTGTGCGCTCGAACTCGGCCAGTCCGGGCACCTGCTGCTGGGCCAGGGTCTGCTGCATCTGCTCCAGGCTGCGCTCGGCGCCCTTGAGCTGCGCCACCACGCTGGCGTTGTCCATGACCGTGGAAGCGGCCCGCTCCTGCGCGCTGGCGGACAGCAGCAGGCCTTCGGCCGCATGCACGTTGCCCCAGCCCTGCGTGGCCAACTCGAAGCCCTCGCCGCGCAGGGCGCCGCGGGCGGTGTTCTGGTGCGCGATCAGGTAGCCCAGCTCCAGCCGGCTGTCGGCCAGCGAGCTGTGCAGGCGCGTACGCAGCTGGCCCGGCGTGTCATCGATCACCCATTGCTGGGTGCCGCTGCCGTCATGGGCCTGGGTGTGCAGGCCGCTGAGTACGCCGGGATGGCGCGCGTTCTCATCGATGCCGCCGCCGAAGGGTGGGGCGACCTCACCGTTGTAGAGCTGGCCGGTGACGCGCGGCTGGTCGATGTCACCGTGCAGGAATTCCACCAGCACTTCGCTGCCGATGCGCGGCAGGAAGGCCGTGCCCCAGTTCGGGCCGGCCACCCATTCGGCCACCGACACCCAGCTGCCGCTGGTGTGGTCGCCGGGCGCATGGCCGGTCTGGGCGCTGCCGGTGTCGGTCAGACCGCCCGGATTGGGCTGGCTGCCGCGCTGCCAGCCGAACTGGATGCGCACCTGGTGTTCGCGGTTCGGGCTGACGGCCGCATTGGCCACACCCACCACGCGTGCGGTCTGCGGGCCATGCAGGGTGGGGCGGTCCTGCGGCAGGGCGCGCAGCGGCACTCCGGCGCCGGTGGCGAGGAAGGCGTTGCGGTAGGCGCCGCGCTCCAGATCGGTACTGCCGAGCAGCTCGGCGATGCCCTGGTCCAGATTGTTGACGGCGACATGCTGCACGGCCAGCAGCTGGAAGCACTGGCCCTCATGCTGCGGATGCTGGGCCAGGCTGAAGGTGCTGCCTGCGGCCAGCTGGCGCTCGCTGCCGCTGCCGCTGTACAGCACCTGGCCAACGCGCAGTGCGTCCAGCCGCGCCTGCGCTTCGGCGTCGGCCCAGGCGGGCTGGGCGAAGCGACCAGCACGCGGCTGCACATAGACCTCCAGCGCGGGCAGGGTGCCGGCATCGGCACTGGACTGCGCCGCCACGGCGTTGACCTGTTCGCTGTGCCAGCTGGCGACGGTACTGGCGTTGGGCACCAGCTGCTGGCGTTCGGCGAAGGCAGTGATGCCATCGCTGCTCTCGGCCATGTCGGCGCGATGGAAACGCACGCGGCCCACATCGGGCAGTTCGGCGCCGGGCTCGAACACCACCAGGGTGTGGGCGGCATCGCCCTCCTGCGCCTGCTCGATGCGCCAGGCCAGACCAGCCTCGGACAGCAGGCGGGTGACGAAGGCCCAGTCGGTTTCGCGGTACTGGGTGGTGATCGCGCGGGCCGGCAACTGGGCCTGCACGTCGAAGCGGAAGGCGGCCTGCGGGTAGTCGGCGAAGATCTGCTCGCAGATCGCGCGGGTGTCCTGGTCCTGGAAAATCACTGCGTTGCGGCGAAGGCGCAGCAGGGCGGTCCAGGGTTCGAGGGTGAGCCGGTAGCGGGCCAGCCCGCCGTCGCTTCCCAGCTGCGCCGCCTCGGTGCACAGCCCGTGCCACTGCCGCAGCGCGCCATCGGCCTGGCGCAGCTGCAGGGTCAGCGGCTGCTCCAGCCACGGCTCCAGTTCCAGGAACGCATCGGTGGCCAGGCAGTCGATCTGCAGGCGGTTGTCACCGCACACCGATTCGGTGCCTTCAAACCGCTCGACCACAAGGCCCTCGTCAGGGCCCTTGAGCTGGATCAGGCGATCCCGATGCGACAGCGAGGCGAGGGAAGCAAGCAGCGTGGAGCGCGAGATGTCCATATCGTCAGGCTCATGGGAGGGTGATCGTAATGTGGGCGGTGCGCTCGGGCATCTGCACCACGTCGTTGTAGGCGGCCAGCTGCTGACGGGTTTCGTGTCCGAGGTAGGCGCGCATGCCGAAGAACGCGACGATGCCGAAGCAGCCGACAACCACGGCCGGCAGCCACAGCGGCACGACCCGGCGCAGGCCATGGCGCACGTTGTCGGGCGGCAGCGCGTGCGGGGCGAAGCCGTGGCGCTTGCCCTTCAGGTAGACGATCTCGTCACCCAGGCGCGCGGTCAGATAGCCCAGCTTCTCGGTGCCTTCGATACGGTACTTGCCCTCGAAGCCCATCAGCAGGCAGTAGTGATAGACCTCCAGCGACGGCAGGCGCGCCGCGCCCTGGCGGCGCAGTTCTTCCAGCCGGTCGAAGAAGTGCTCGCCGGCGAGGTGCTCGCCGAACAGGCGCAACTGCAGCGGATTGCGTTCCCAGGTTTCGTGCAGCGGCGACGGCTGCGACAGGATCGCCTCATCCACCGCGGCGCAGAACGCGTATTTGGCGGCGTAGACATCTTCGGACGCCACGCCAAGCCGCATCGCGTTGCGTTCGACGCCATCGAGGAACTTCTGCACCGTCTGCACGAAGCCCTCTGCGTCGTGCGGCAACTGGCCACGCTTGAGCAGAAGCAGCAGGTAGAAGCCGTCGGACATCAGATCCTGCAGGCTCTGCGGATTAGCCGCCTGCGGCGTCGGATTGACCATCGCGCCATTGGCGGTCAGCGACGGCATCGGGCCCGGGGTCGGGGGCAGGGGGGAATTCATCATGAGGTCACCGCCACAAGTTCCATCTTCAGCTCGGCAATGCCGGCCGGCACATAGATCATCACCGACTGCGCCTTGAGCATGCGCTCATACAGCGCACCGCGCGAATCAAATTCGAAGTAATGGCTGCCCGGGCGCACCGGGATCGCTGCCGGCACCTGCGCGGCGTGGGTAAGCTTCACGCCTGGCAGTGCGGACAGCACGCACTTCTCGACGTCGTCCGGCGCGCCGACCTTGAAGCGCACCGGGACGCTCTGGATCAGCTCCTGCGCCGGCAGCGAGGCGGAGACGGACAGGTAGAACGAGGCATTCCCGTCGATCCGCTGCGAGTCCAGCCGACCGAGGTGGTAGGACGGCTTGACCTCGTTCAGCGCGATCTTGAAGTAGCGCGTGGAGATCACCGTATCCAGCAGTGCCCGCACGATCTCCAGCAGCTTGCGGAACGAAGCTTCCGGCTGGTCGTGGCGGTACACCGGCAGGTCGCCCAGCTGGTAGGCGTTGGAGAAGGTCAGCAGTGCGCCCGCCATGCGCAGCAGTTCCTGGTGCAGGCGCTCGGGATGCAGCTGCGGATGATGCAGCAGATGGGCCAGCGCGCTGAAGGAACTGTTGATCGTATGCAGCAGCCAGAACGACGCGATGTCGCCCGAGCGGAATTCGATGATGTTCTGCGACGTCTGCCGATGCAGCCCGTACAGCGCATCGACCTTGGCCTGCAGCGCATCGAGCACCGCACGCAGTTCACGATGCAGGAACGGCGAGGCCTGCAGCTGCGCGCAGGGCGGGATGAACTCATCGTCCAGCTCGAAGCCGCCGCTGGAGGTGCGGCGCACACGCGCCACCGGCACGGTGGCATAGGCATCACGGGGCTGGTCGTCGGTAAGCAGCTTCACCGCCTTGCTCAGGTAGGCCAGTTCGGCCTCCACCGCATCGGTGAACAGGTCCTGCGTATCGCGGTTGGCCTGCCGATAGCGCGCAAGCACGGTGCCTTCCGCATCGGTGCAGTTGGCGCCGTCATCGCGCAGCAGCGGAAGTGCCAGGTAGATCACCGTGGACTGCACGCCAGGCGGCAGATCCTGCAGCGACACCGCGTCCGGCAGGCTGTCGTGGGCGGGGGCATCGTAGGTTTCGCCATCGGGAAACACCGCCGACAGATCGAGCGGCCTCAACGTGCCGCCGGACAAGGCATGGGGGTCGAAACGCACGCGGCGCGCGCCCCACGCGTACGGGTGCAGCGTCTGCGAAAGATCCTGCAGCCGTGCCTCGTGATACGCGTCCTGGCGCTGGAAATGCTGGGGCCGCAGGAACAGCCCTTCACCCCAGAGAACCTTCGACATCCTGCTTACATAAGCCACATTCAATCCTTGGAAATACCTTGAAAGGTTGCCCCTTGGGGGCCGGTTCCGCCGTCCTCGCGTTCCGCTGCGGCGAAGGCCCTGCCTTGCAATGTGAAAGTGTGAATCACATCGCACATTGATTGCGGCGGGGCAAACGTTGCGCGGAAGATACTATCGCATTGCGGCAATTTGAGTGCCAGAATTCCGACGCGGTCCTATTTCGCGCCTGCACAGCGGATCGAGGCAAGACTGCCCGGATCGCCGGAAAGTCGTGTGAGCAGGGCCTTGCTGTCGCTGGTCAGGGCACAGGCGTGGACACCGATGGTCACACCGTCCTGCGGCAGGGTCTTGCCCTTGGTGTCGAACGCGAGCCGCCAGCGGTTCTCGGCGGGGGCGCGGAACAGGGCGACCACGCCCAGCACTGCACTTCCTTCACTCAGCTGCTCGGACAATTCCTGCCGGGCCCCGGGGGTCAGCACCACCTCATTGACCGACAGCAGGTCGGCACCGAGGGCGGCCTGCTCTCCGGCCTGGTCCAGGAATGCGTTGAAGGGCGCCTGTTCGAACCGTTGCAGGCTGCGCAGGTGGTAGACCTTGACCACCGCCGCGCTCGCCCGCTTGTCGTTGCCGGCATTGAGGTTGGTGCCGGCATACAGGCGCAATGGGACGGTCGGTGGCGCTTTCGGCTTTTCCTCGCGGATCCCGACGGCCTGCAGCGTCTTGTCCATCGCTTTCCCGAGCTTGCTGTCGCTGGCGCAACCGGCAAGGGAACCCGAAACAATGAAGGAGAAAATCGTGACGGATATCACGCGGCGAAATGAGGAGAGTTGCGCATTCATCTGGAGTCGGCGGGCTCGAAGGGCGGGGTGAAAGTCACGTATGCAACGGATTTCGCTCGCGGATATCACATTGGAATGTGAAGAATGTGTCTATCAAAACCGCCACATTCTTGACGAAATTCACTATACCGATGCGTATTCGCGAATGTACACTGCCGCCGACAGGGGCAGGAATCCCGTGCGGTGTATCGGCGGCGATTCGGCTTCCTTTAGGAACTAATTTCGACGAGGGATCACTATGGAAGTGAAGGCAATGGGGAAGGCTGTCTACCGGCCGATGTTCGCGCTGATGTTGCTGTCGGGCCTGGCGGCCTGCTCATCGGCACCGAAGAAGGCCGAGGTCGTGCCGTTCGAAACGACGCTGAGCAATGCCGAAGCACAGGTCACCACCGGTGGCGCGGATGCCGCCATCAGCGCATTCGAGGAAGCGGCGAAGGCCGATCCGACGCGCAAGGAGCCGTGGGTGCGCATCGCTCAGCTGCAGTTCGACCAGGGCCAGTATGCCCGCGCCATTGTGGCTGCCGAGGAAGTGCTGCAGCGCGATCCCAGCGATCTGGTCGCCGATGGCGTGATCACGGTGGCCGGTTTCCGCATTGCCAACCAGTCGCTGACCCGCCTGCAGGGGCGCGGCGCGCTGGCTTCCGATACTGCCCGCAAGGAAGCGCAGACCCTGGCTACCACCCTGCGCAACACCATGGGTGATGCCATTCTCGATCCGGCGCCCAAGCCGAAGCCGCGCAGCCGCGCCCGTGCCGGCCGTGCCGCCGCGCCCGCCGCTGCCGCACAGCCCGCTGCACAGCCGGCCAAGCCCGCTGCCCGCTCGAACAACTCCGATCCGTTCCAGAACATCGGCAACTGATCCGGACCCGGCCCCAGTCAGGAGACACACATGGCCAAGAAGGAAAGCATCCAGAAGCGGCTGCAGAAGATCCGCCCGCCGCGCGTCCAGCTCACCTACGATGTCGAGAAGGGTGACGCGATCGAGCAGAAGGAACTGCCGTTCGTGGTCGGCGTGATGGGCGATTTCAGCGGCAACCCGGAGCAGCCGCTGCCCAAGGTCAAGGATCGCAAGTTCGTCAGCGTCGACATGGACAACTTCGACGAAGTGATGGAAGGCATCGCGCCGCGTGCGGTCTATCGCGTGCCGAACAAGATCAGCGACGAAGGTGGCGAATTCGGCGTCGAGCTGAAGTTCAACTCCATCGATGACTTCCGTCCCGAGGCGGTGGTCCAGCAGATCGAGCCGTTGCGGCGCCTGCTCGAGTCGCGCACCAAGCTCGCCGACCTGCGCAACAAGCTGGCCGGCAACGAGAAGCTGGAAGACCTGCTGACCGATGTGCTCAACAACACCGAGCAGCTGAAGAAGCTCGGCGTGACCAAGGAGGACTGACCGATGTCAGCCGAAGCCAGCCCGTTGGCCACGCAGGCCGCCGTTGCCGAAGACGTCGGCCTGCTCGACCAGATCGTCGAGAAGAGCAAGGTCGCCAAGTCGAAGACCGAGCATGACCGCGCCAAGGACATCATCGCCGCGCTGGCGAAGGAAGTCCTGGACGGCACCGTGGTCGTCTCCGACAACCTCAACCTCACCCTCGATGCGCGCATCGCCGAGATCGACCGGATCATCTCCGAGCAGCTCAGCGCCGTCATGCATGCCGAACCGTTCCAGAAGCTGGAAGGCAGCTGGCGAGGCCTGCATTACCTGTGCCAGCAGACCTCCACCGGCCCGAACATGAAGATCAAGGTCTTCAATTCGCCGCAGAAGGATCTGGTGAAGGATTTCAAGTCGGCCATCGACTTCGACCAGAGCGCGCTGTTCAAGAAGGTCTACGAAGAAGAGTTCGGCACCTTCGGTGGCGCGCCGTTCGGCGCACTGATCGGCGACTACTTCCTCGGCCGCCAGCCGGAGGACATGTACTTCATCGAGCAGATGTCGCACGTGGCTGCCGCCGCGCACGCGCCGTTCATTTCGGCAGCGAGTGAAGGCATGTTCGGCCTGGAAACCTTCACCGATCTGGGCAAGCCGCGCGACCTGGCCAAGGTGTTCGACACGGTCGAGTACGCGAAGTGGAAGTCGTTCCGCGAGAGTGAGGACAGCCGCTATGTCGGTCTGACCATGCCGCGCTTCCTCGGTCGTCTGCCCTACAACCCGAAGGATGGCACCACCGTCGAAGGCTTCAACTTCGTCGAGGAGATCGAAGCGGCCGACCACAGCAAGTTCCTGTGGTGCAACACCGCCTATGCGATGGGTGCGCGCCTGACCCAGGCCTTCGAGAACTTCGGCTGGTGCGCGGCAATCCGTGGCGTGGAAGGTGGCGGCCTGGTCGAGGACCTGCCGACCCATACCTTCCGCACCGATGATGGCGAAGTCGCGCTGAAGTGCCCGACGGAAGTGGCCATCACCGACCGTCGTGAAAAGGAACTCAGTGACCTCGGCTTCATGCCGCTGGTGCACTGCAAGAACACCGACTACGCCGCGTTCTTCGGCGCACAGTCGGCACAGAAGCCGAAGAAGTACAACACCGATTCGGCCAACGCCAACGCGATCCTGTCTGCCCAGCTGCAGTACATTTTCGCGGTGTCGCGCATCGCCCATTACCTCAAGGCGATGATGCGCGAGAAGATCGGCAGCTTCGCATCGGCGGGCAACGTCGAGGAATTCCTGAACCGATGGATCGCCCAGTACGTGCTGCTGGACGACAACGCATCGCAGGAAGCCAAGGCCCAGTTCCCGTTGCGCGAGGCATCTGTGCAGGTTTCGGAGGTGCCGGGCAAGCCTGGTGTCTACCGCGCGGTGGCCTTCATCAGGCCGCATTTCCAGCTCGATGAGCTGTCTGTTTCGTTGCGTCTGGTCGCCGAACTGCCGGCGTCCGCGAAAAAGTCGTAACGGTTTGCTGTAACTGAAGCGTCCAGGGGAGTCCGCTCCCCGGATTGCAGTGACGCTTATTTCAAGAGGGCGCAGCCCCCCTTAACCGCCAGGCCCCCGCCTGGCACATCAAATCTCACGGAAGAACGGAATTTAGGAGACCAGATATGCAGCACGCTTTCCTCTCGATTGACACCATCAAGGGCGAGTCGCACGACGACAAGCACAAGGACTGGATTGAAATCCAGTCGTTCTCGCAGGACCTGTTGCAGCCGCGTTCGGCCACCGCGTCGACCTCCGGCGGCACCACCGCTGCCCGCGTGAACCTGTCCCCGATCGAAATCACCAAGTCGATCGACCTCGCCTCCACGGCCCTGAACCAGGCCGCCTCCAACGGCACCACCTTCCCGAAGGCGCAGATCCAGTTCATGCGCGCCGACAAGGACGGCAACGCGATCAATTACTACACGGTCGAGCTGCTGAACGTGCTGGTCCACCGCGTCACCACGACGGTGGACAAGGAAGGCATGCCGCAGGAAGTTGTTCAGCTGAGCTTCGGCGCCATCAAGTGGACTTACCAGCAGCAGAAGCCGGAAGGCGGCGTTGGTGGCAAGACCGTGGCGCAGTGGAGCGCAACCAAGAACATCCCGAACTACACCGTGTGATGTTGTGTCACTGCGATGGCGCCTCGTGCGCCATCGCAGTCTGATCGTCGGGCAGGGCCAGGAACGGCCCTGTCTCTGCCGCACCGCTGCCGCCCGCACGGATGCCGAACCTGAGTGGATCGACCAATGAAGGGACTCGAACCCAGCCTGCTGGAAAAACTGTTCGACGACGCCCCCAAGCAGCCGGGCGCCGGGCCGGTATTCAAGTCCGTCTCGCTGGAGCAGTACAAGGAATCCATTGCCCGTGACCTGGAAGGGCTGCTGAATTCGCGCGCCGCGTTCCAGGAAGGCGACATGAAGGAGTTCCCCAACTGCCGGCAGTCGCTGCTGACCTACGGGCTGGCCGATTTCTCCGCGATGAGCCTGGCCAACGCTTATGATCGCGCCGCCATCTGCCGCTCCCTGGAGCAGGCCGTGGCGCGACACGAGCGCCGGCTCCGCAACGTCAACGTGCACCTGGACGCCGGCAATCAGTTTGCCGGCGGCCTGCACTTCACCATCCATGCGCTGCTGGATCTGGAACCGGCGCGCGAGCCGGTCAGCTTCGACGCGATGCTGCAGCCCTCGACCCTGCAGTACCAGGTCACCCGCGCACGTCGCACGCAGGCCGGCTGATGCAGGACCTGCTTCCTTATTACGAACGCGAACTGGCCTATCTCCGTCGTTACGGACGCGAGTTCGCCGAGCGTTACCCGAAGATTGCCGGCCGCCTGCAACTGTCCGCGGAGGGCAGCCAGGACCCGCATGTCGAGCGGCTGATCGAAGCGTTCGCGCTGCTCAGTGCCCGCGTTTCCAAGCGCATCGAGGACGACTATCCCGAGTTCACCGACGCGCTGCTGGATGTGCTCTATCCACATTACCTACGCCCATTCCCGTCGTGCTCGATCGCCCACTTCGACATGGAAGGGGTAGCCTCCAAACTGAGCGCGCCGGTGCGCGTACCCCGCGGTACCGCCCTGCAGAGCCGCCCCGTGCGTGGCGTTCCGTGTGATTTCCGCACCGCCTACGACGTGGTCCTGGCACCGGTCGGGGTACAGCAGGTGGTCTACCGCAGTGTCGCCGATGCACCGATGGCCACGACGCTGCCGGCGGGCACCGGCGGCCAGATCTCGCTGGGCTTCCAGCTGCTGTCCGATCAGCTCGGCTTCGGCCAGCTGGGCACCGATCAGCTTCGCCTGTTCCTGGATGGCGAGCCGTCGGTGCGGGCCGCTCTGCGCGATGCGCTGATGCTCGGGGTAAAGGCGGCCTATGTCGAATCCGATGGCGATGGCCGCTGGCGACGCCTGGAAAAGGTCCCGCTGAGCCCGGTGGGCTTTGCCGAGGATGAGGCGCTGATCGACTTCCCGGCGCGCTCGCATCCGGCGTACCGGCTGCTGACCGAGCTGTTCGCCTATCCGGAGAAGTTCGGATTCGTCGATCTGCACCTGCCCACAGTGACCGCCGGCGCCAGCCGTCGTTTCACGCTTCACCTGGTGCTGCATGCGCAGGGCCAGGACCGGGGCAACACGATGGTGCTGGAGGAACTGGGTACGCACAATGTGCGCCTGGGCTGCACCCCCATCGTCAACCTTTTCAGGACCAGTGGCGAGCCGATCCGCGTCACCCATCGCACGGTCAACTATCCGGTGCTGGCCGACGCGCGTCGCGCCTTCGCCTACGAGGTGCACTCGATCGACTCGGTGCACCGCATCCGGCAGACACCGCAGGGCGAACTGATCCAGGCCTTCCGTCCGTTCTACTCGCTGCATCACGGTGAAGATCCGGAGCGGACCGGTCAGTACTGGGTGGCACGTCGTGACGAGGATGTCGCACGGCAGAGCCCCGGATTCGAGACGGAGATCAGCTTCGTCGACCTGTCATTCAATCCGGTGCTTCCGCAGACCGACACGGTCAGCCTGGAGCTGACCTGCAGCAACCGCGATCTGCCCAACCAGCTGGCGTTCGGTGTGGCCGGTGGTGACCTGAACATCGAGGGCGGCAGCCCGGCCAGGGCGATCAGCCTGCTGCGCAAGCCGACCAAACCGCTGCGTTTCCGCCATGGCCGCAATGCGCAGTGGCGCCTGATCTCGCACCTGTCGTTGAACCAGCTGTCACTGACCGCCAGCGGCCTGCCAGCGCTGAAGGAGATGCTGCGTCTGTACGACCTGTCCGGCAGCAATGTTTCCGCTCGCCAGATCGACGGCATCCTTGAGCTGCAGCAGACCCCGACCACCACCTGGATGCATGGTCGCCAGTTCGCTTCGGTGGTGCGTGGCCTGGAGATCCGCCTGACGATCAATGAAGCCCACTTCGTGGGTACCGGTGTGGCCGCCTTTGCCCAGGTGATGGACCACTTCTTCGCACTTTACGTGCATGCCAACAGCTTTACCCGTCTGGTGCTGGTTTCCGGCGACAGCGGGGAGGAGATCGTCCGATGCCCAGCGCGCAGCGGCGAATCGATCCTGGCGTAGCCCAGCAGCTGCTCACCGAGCCCCACCGCTTCCAGTTCTTCCAGGCGGTGCGGTTGCTTGAGCAGGTGTTCCAGCGGCAAGGCGTCAAGCCCGGCCAGGCCGTGCCGATGCGCGTGCGCTTCCGCAACTCGCTGTCGCTGGGCTTCCCGGCCACCGAGTTGTCCGCGGAGGGTGAGGTCTACTCGCTGAAGGGCGAGCGGCTGGAGGGGCGCGAGGCCATCGAGCAGGCGCTGCACGGCGAGGAACTGGCCGAGGTCCACCTGACTCCGCAGTTCATGGGCCTGCTGGGCACCGCTGGCGCATTGCCGCTGCATTACACCGAGACCCTGCAGCTGCGCGAGTTGTACCAGCGCGACCGCACCGCGCGCGCGTTCCTGGACATCTTCTCCACACGCGCCGTATCGCTGCACTACGCGGCGTGGAAGAAGCATCGGCTGGCGCTGCAGTACGAACTGGATCGCCGCGAGCGCTTCCTGCCGCTGGTGCTCTCGCTGCTCGGCATGGGCATGAGCGAGCTGCGCGATCGCCTGCACGAGGGCGAGGGCGAGATCTTCGATCAGGCCGTTGCCTATTACGCCGGTGCCGTGCGCCAGCGCCCCGTATCGGCCGTGCTGATGCAGCGCATCCTGTCGGACTATTTCCAGGTGCCGTTGCACCTGGAGCAGTTTGTCGGCGCGTGGTACCGGGTGCCCGCCGGTCAGGCAACGCGGCTGGGCCAGGCCAATGCGGTGCTGGGGGCGAGTGCCCTGGCTGGCGATCGCGTCTGGCAGCGAGACCTGCGCATGCGACTGCGCATCGGGCCGCTGCGGCGCGATCAGTTCGACGCCTTCCTGCCGGGTGGCAGTGCGGCCGAAGCCCTGTCCAAGTGGTTGTCGTTGTTGACCGGCGGCGTTCTCGAGTACGAAGTGCGGCTGGTGCTGCGCGCCGAGGATGTGCAGGGCAGCGCCCTCGGCAGCGGCGGCGGCGCTCGGCTGGGCTGGGACAGCTACATGTGCACCCAGGCGCAGACCACATCGCGTGAGGACACCACCTATGGCATCCACACGCTGCAATGACAACCCGCCGCAGGCGTCCGTGCCTGCGGTCCTCGAACGGTTCCAGCAAGGAGTGCGTGTTTCCGCATGAGCATCAACCTCAAGACCCTGATCAGCAAGCTGGACGACACCTGCCGCCAGGCGGCCGAGCGGGCCGCGAACCTGTGCATGGCCCGCGGCAACTATGAGGTGGACCTGGAGCATCTGTTCCTGGCCCTGCTCGAGCAGCCGCAGAGCGATTTCGTGTTGATTGCCCGTCGCAGCGGCATCCTGCCGGAATCGCTGGAGCGTGATCTCAACGATGAGATCAGTCAGTTCAAGACCGGCAACGGCCGCACGCCGGTGTTTTCCCAGCACATTCCCAAGCTGTTCGAGCACGCCTGGCTGATCGCCTCGCTGGACTCGGAAACCACCCGCATCCGTAGCGGCCATCTGCTGCTGGCGCTGTTGACCGAGCCGGACCTGGCGCAGTTGGCCTACCGTGGCTCGAAGCTGTTCGTGCGTTTCAAGCGCGAAGAGCTCAAGCACGACTTCGCCAAGCTCACCGAGGGCTCGCAGGAGGCGGTGCAGACCGTCCGCTTCGCCGATGCCTCGGCGAAGGACGAGGGCGGTGAGGGCGAGGATGCCGTGTCCGGCGAGGCCAAGGGTGGCCTGTCCAAGACGCCGGCGCTGGACCAGTTCACCACCAACCTGACCCAGCGCGCCCGTGAGGGCAAGATCGATCCGGTGATCGGCCGTGATGGCGAGATCCGCCAGGTGATCGACATCCTGATGCGTCGCCGCCAGAACAACCCGATCCTCACCGGCGAAGCCGGTGTGGGCAAGACCGCCGTGGTCGAAGGGCTTGCCCGGCGCATTGCCGACAAGGACGTGCCGGAGGTGTTGCAGGGTGTCGAGCTGCACACGCTGGACATGGGGCTGCTGCAAGCGGGTGCCAGCGTCAAGGGCGAGTTCGAGAACCGCCTGAAGAACGTGATCGACGAGGTCAAGAAGAGCCCGCATCCGATCATCCTGTTCATCGATGAAGCGCATACGATGATCGGTGCCGGGGGCACCGCCGGCCAGAACGATGCGGCGAACCTGCTCAAGCCGGCGCTGGCCCGCGGTGAGCTGCGCACGATCGCGGCGACCACCTGGAGCGAGTACAAGAAGTACTTCGAGAAGGACGCGGCGCTGGCCCGCCGCTTCCAGGTGGTCAAGGTTGAAGAGCCCAGTGAAGTGCTGGCCGCAGCGATGCTGCGCGGCATGGTCGGGTTGATGGAGTCGCACTTCAACATCCGCGTTCTGGACGAAGCGGTGACCGAAGCCGTGCGTCTGTCGCACCGTTACATCAGTGGCCGCCAGCTGCCGGACAAGGCTGTCAGCGTGCTGGATACCGCCTGCGCGAAGGTCGCGCTTGGACAGAGCGCCACGCCTGCGATCATCGAAGACACCCGCAAGCACCTGGATCGCCTGCAGGCGGAAATCAGCGCGCTGCAGCGCGAAACCGCAGGGGGCAGTGCACAGCACAGCGAGCGCCTGGACGAGCTGCATGCCCAGCAGGCGGAAGCGCAGGCGGTGCTGGCCAGCAATGAGGAGCGCCTCACCCGCGAGCGCGAACTGGCAGGCCGCATTGCCGCGCTGCGCCAGCAGATGGAGCAGGGCCAGGCCCAGGCGGCCGATGGCGAAGCGCCCAGCGATGACGGTGAGGGCGACGTCGCCGTGGCCAAGCCGGCCACCAAGCGCGGCAAGGCCAAGCCGGAACTGTCGCCGCAGCATGCTGAACTGTCGCGACTGCAGGCCGAGCTGCGCGAGTTGCAGGGCGAGACGCCGATGGTCCCGCTGCAGGTCGACGGAACCGTGGTCGCGGAGATCGTGTCGGCATGGACCGGCGTGCCGCTTGGCCGCATGGTCAAGGACGAGATCCGTACCGTGCGCACGCTCGGAAACCTGCTGGTCGAGCGCGTGATCGGACAGGACCACGCGCTGGATGCGATCGCCCAGCGCGTGCGCACCGCCACGGCCAAACTGGAAGACCCGAACAAGCCACGCGGTGTCTTCATGTTCGTCGGCCCCTCCGGTGTCGGCAAGACCGAGACCGCGCTGGCGTTGGCTGACATTCTCTATGGTGGTGAGCGCAAGCTGATCACCATCAACATGAGCGAATACCAGGAAGCGCACAGCGTGTCCGGGCTGAAAGGCTCGCCGCCGGGCTACGTCGGTTATGGCGAAGGCGGCGTGCTGACCGAAGCCGTGCGCCGCAACCCTTACAGCGTGGTGCTGCTTGACGAGGTGGAGAAAGCCCATCCCGACGTGCTGGAGATGTTCTTCCAGGTGTTCGACAAGGGCGTGATGGATGATGCGGAAGGCCGCGAAATCGACTTCCGCAATACCCTCATCATCCTGACCTCCAACATCGGCTCCTCGCAGATCATGCAGGCCTGCCTGAACAAGCCGGCCGAGGAGATTCCGGCGGCCGACGCGCTCGCCGACGCGCTGCGCCCGGTGCTGATGCGCAGCTTCAAGCCGGCCTTCCTCGGCCGCCTCAAGGTCGTACCGTACTACCCGATCAACGATGACGTGCTTGCGCGGATCATCACGCTCAAGCTCGGTCGCATCCGCGACCGCGTCATTGCCAACCACAAGGCCACCTTCAGCTGGGACGACAGTCTGGTGGAGGCCGTGCTTGCGCGTTGCACCGAAGTGGACTCAGGTGCCCGCAACGTTGACCACATCCTCAATGGAACCTTGCTGCCGGAAATCGCCGAGAGCGTGCTGGCGGCGATGGCCGAGGGGAACCGGATCAACGCCATCAAGGTCACCGCCGGCAAGAAGGGTGACTTCAAATACAAAGTGTCTTGACACTGAGCAAATGGAGAAGGCAATGGAATTCTATGGATTCGACCGCGAAGCGGCTCTCAACCACTGTGACAGCCTGGAACTCGGCCTTGGCCGTGAGCTGGACCGTGTGCGTGCCTGGAACCGGCTGCGCCCCGAACATGTGATCGAGCTGCTGGAGACCGCGGTGCCCGCTGCCCGCCAGGATGCCCGCAACGTGGCCGCGCAGATCAGCCGCGGTTCCTGGCGCATCCACATGGATGCCCCGGTCGTGGGCAAGCCGCAGCTGGTGAGCAACGTGCGCGAACTGCAGATCACGGCCGGTGGACGCGATTACCGCCTGAAGATCAGCGAAGGCGTCCGCCTGCAGCTGGAAGAAATCGTCCAGGCCGCCTGATGATCGTGTGAGCCTGTCGCCCCGCACAGGGGCGCAGGCCACGCGGAAGCGGGAACCGGAGGAAGCCGATGCGCACGCCGCATGCAGACCACCTTGAAGCACGGGAAGTCGGGGAATCACCATGGACCTGGTAAACAACCTGCGGGCAGCGCTGGCCGGCCCATCGCATGCACAGCGCTTCCTGCGGCTGCACACCTCGCTGGGGAGCGACGTGCTGGTGGCCGAAACGCTGGATGGCGTCGAACAGATCGACGGCATCGGTTTCCAGTGGACGATCACGGCGCTGTCGCTGGATGCGGGCCTGCCGCTGGGCCCGCTGATCGGGCAGGGCGCGCTGCTGCAGATGCAGCAGGCCAACGGCAGCCTGCGGCCGTTGCATGGACGCATCACCGCCGCCGAGCGGCTGGGCAGCAATGGCGGGCTGGCACGCTACCGGCTGCGCCTGCAGCCGTGGCTGGCGTTCCTGTCGCAGCGGGTGGACAGCTATGTGTTCCACGACAGGACGGTCGTGGAGATCGTCGAGGACATCTTCGCCGACTACGGTGGTCTGGCCCCGGCCTGGCGCTGGTCGCTGGCCGATGGCGGCCAGTACGCCCGGCGCAGCCTGACCACGCAGTACCAGGAAAGCGACCTGGCCTTCCTGCAGCGCCTGCTGGCCGAGGAAGGCATCTATTACTGGTTCGAGCATGCCGGTGACCCTGGCAGTGCCGACTTCGGCAGCCACACCCTGGTGCTGGCCGATCACAGCCATGACACCGCCGAGCTGGGCAGCGTGCGCTTCCATCGGCGCGATGAAAGCGAGCGCAGTGACAGCGTGCAGCAGTGGTCGACCGCGCACCGCTGGCGTCCGGGCAAGGTGCAGCGTGCCACCTGGGACTACCGCACCCTGGAGCGCCGCCAGGCCAGCGCCGAAAGCGGGCAGGCCAACGACCTGGGCATCATCGACCGCGACACCTGCGGCCCCTACGGCTGGCAGGACAATGCCCGCGGCCAGCGCCGCGCGCAGCAGCACCTGGATGCGCTGCGCGTGCGCGCGCAGACCATCGACGGTGCCGGCCAGTGGCGCACGCTGGCCCCGGGCGCACGGTTCGGCCTGTCGCAGCACCCGCAGGTGAGCCAGGACGCGCAGTTCCTGTGCCTGTCGGTGCAGCACCAGGCGCGCAACAACCTCGATGCCGATGTATTCGATGCGCTGGAGCAGACCCTGGGTCCGTCCAGCGTGGCCGCGCCGGCACTGCCGGGCGCGCTGTCGGGCCTGGCCAATGGGCGTGCGCCCGGTGAGGTCTCCACCGCCTTCTACGACAACCGCTTTGTGGCCATCCCGGCCGAAGTGACCTACCGGCCGCAGACCGACGATGGCCATGGCACGCATCTGCATCCGCGGCCGACCATCACCGGCACGCTCAGTGCGATCGTGGTCAGCGATGGCGACCCGCTGCTGTCCGACCGCGACCACCGCATCAAGGTGCAGTTCCCGTGGCAGCGCGGCGGCAACGCCAGCAGCGGGCTGACCCATCCGGGTGGGGACGACAATGCCCCGGCCACCGGGGGGGCCTGGACGTGGGTGCGGGTGATGACCCCATGGGCGGGCGACAACTGGGGCGGCGTGGTGCTGCCACGGCGCGGCCAGGAAGTGCTGGTGGCCTTCCTGGAGGGCGACATCGACCGTCCGGTGGTGGTCGGTGCGGTGTACAACGGCCGTGGCCAGCAGGACGCGCAGCACAACCAGATCAACGGTGGCGGTGCCAACGCCACCGGTAATGCGGCGGCGTGGTTCGAGGGCAACGATCACGCCGCGGTGTATACCGGTTTCAAGAGCCAGGCGCTGGCCGACAGCCAGGGCGGGCAGGGCGGCTACCAGCAGCTGCGCTTCGATGACACGCCGGGCCAGGGCCGCGCGCAGCTGTCCACCACCCAGCACGAGACCACCCTGACCCTGGGCCATCTCAAGGGCGGCCAGGACAACGTGCGCGAGGGCGAGCGGGGCTTTGGTGTGGAACTGTCCACGCAGGCCCAGGGTGCACTGCGCGCCGGCCGTGGCCTGCTGCTGACCACCGAGCCGGGTACGCCGCAGCTGGCGGCGCCGCAGGCACTGAGCCAGTTGCAGGAAAGCCAGCAGCTGCTGCAGCAGCTGGCCGAGTCGGCGGCCAACCAGCAGGCACAGCTTCCGAGTGATCCCAACGAATTGCCGGTGGACACGACGCTGACCGAACTGCAGGAGACCCTGCGCGCCACCCACAGTGGCAGCGCGGCGGGCAGCATTGCCGGTGGCGACGGTGAAGCGCCGGGCTGGAGTGCGCCGGTCCTGCTGGGCAGTGGCGTGGCCGGCGTGCTGAGCCTGACCCCGGCCGACCAGGTGTGGGTGAGTGGCACCCACACCACGCTGGCCAGCGGCGTGGCGCTGAACTGGATGACCCAGGGCTCCTTGACGATGGCCGTCGCCGGCGGGCTGGTGCTGTACACCGCCGGCATGGAACCCAGCGGCGAGAGCCCGAACCAGGAGCGCGGCATCGCGCTGCATGCGGCACAGGGCAAGGTGAGTGCGCGTGCGCACAAGAACCAGGCGATCGTGGCGGCCAAGACGCAGGTACGCATCGCCAGTACCGAAGCGGACGTGCAGCTGTCGGCGCCGAGCAAGCATCTGCTGGCGACGGCGGCCGGGGCCTACATCCGGATCGAGGGCGACAACATCGAACTGGGCGCGCCGGGCAAGGTGGAATTCAAGGCGAGCCAGAGGGAATGGCTGGGGCCGGCGAGTGTGGTGGGGGAGGTGAAGGTGCCAGACGGTTCACACAAGGCATGCGAGTATCGCGTGCGTGCAGCGGAACAGTCGGGCGCCGGCTTGGTCCCACTGGGAGCCTGAGAGATGCAACTCGATCACCGGCTATTCGAAGCTCATCAGTATGCGTTGATCAATCCACTCCAGATCGATCGACGTATCGCCAAGCTTTGGCCATGCGAACCCATCGTTCCCAAGGAGCTCCTTGGGCAGAAGCATCTTCTTCCCTATCTAATCAGACTGGAAGAAATTGAGCCTGATGCGCGTCTAGCGGCACTTGATGAAACTGTGCACTACGCACGCGATCATGACCGCATCCCATTCTCGGCGTTGCTGAAATGCAATGCCGACAGTCAGCGAGTCCGAAATCACTTGGCTCGTATGATGGTGAGAAAATTTGATGGTGAGAAGATGCTATTCAGATACTACGATCCTCGTGTCTGGAACGCGCTGAAGTGGATTCTCTTGTCGTCGCAGCTGGATGCATTGCTTGGTCCCATCAATGCCTGGACCGCAACCGTGGACAGGGGCGCGCGGTGGCAATCATACGAAAACAGTGGTTGTAACAAGGATGGGATGCATCTAACGTCCGATCAGCTGTACGCGATTTCCTCGTTGGCTTCTGTTAACAGGGTGATCGATCGGTTGCATCGAGAGGGTGGGAGCATTGAGGGTGCTGGGCTTTCGAGACGTGTCTTTGACGAGATGGAGAAGGCCGGCGAGTGCGGGCTGACAGACCCTGACGATAAGGAAGCGTATGCATTTGCTTCAGTATTTCAATCACCTGAAGTTCATAACACGCCGCGGTATCAAGAGGCTCTTCGGATCGCCTGCTTAGAGCCTGGCGCGTTCCGCAGTGCCGTCAGCGACCCCTCCGACGAAGAGGTGGATGAACCTTCATTGGAGCAGACAGAACAAGGAGCTTGGCAGCATGGATAAGAGGCCGACACAGTCGTGTGACCCCGCGAAGAAGTGTGATGTCTGCGATCAGGTCGGCTTGCCGATTCTTCCGATCAGATACGCCATCTGCCGTTCAGACGTCAAGGAAATGTGGCAAGGGCCAAGGCTGGGAGGAGGGTTTGGAAAGGATGTGGCCAGTGTCACCCTTCCGGCCAGTGAGGCTCACTACACGTTGCGACTTGCCCGCCAAGGGTATCTTTATGTATTCAACGAGATCCGTGGCGAATGGAAGGGCTATCAGATCACCAGCGACTCCTATCTCTTGGAGTTCGATCCGCATGCGGCTCCTCCACCGCAGGAAGAGTTTCAACCTACATGCGCGCGAATGGCCGATTCGCAGGTGGCCCGCTTCGTTATCATCCCCGACCCCAAGCGAGCTGGAAAAGTTTGGTTTGGCTTCTCGGAGGCTCCATGGACGAAAGAGATCATGGAGCGAAATCGAAAATCCAGCGAGCGCAAGAAGCACATGCGCTGTATTGATGTCCAGATGTGGCTCAAAGGAAAGTCGCTGGATCACGTGGGAAGTGCGGCTGACGCCCCCTCCATGGTCAGCGAGTTCAAGTTTGGCAAGAGGGTAAAATCCGAGTCTGAAGTGAAGATCCCTATGCTCCCCTCAAGTCCGCCACCGGCTGCGGACCCTGGGAAGCCCCGAATTGTGGATCGTGCAGTTGAGACGATCCTCGAAGTCGTTGATGTGTATGCTAATCCTGGCTTTTCGTTCTCCTTTGCGCCTTTTTCAAGGTGTAAACAGGATGTGCCAGGAATGGAGGCATGGCTTCAGAAGAGCTCTTTGTCTGCGCGTCCGATGATGGTTGCGTTGAATGATCCCGCAGGAATAGCGCAGGAGCTTTCCGCACTTATTCGGCAGAAGACCCGAGAGTTCGAAGAGGAAGATGACAGGGGGTGGAAGCATGCAACCTCAGTGGCGATCCGCGGAATCCGGCAGGCAATTGAGGATCAGGCGGCCGCAGAGAAGCTGAGCTCCGTACGTGCCAGCGCGTACACCGGGCGCGCGGCGATGGAGCTGTATGCGGCGGGAATCACTAAAATGCGTGAGGAGTTGACGGCCGAAGAAGACAAGAGGGCCAGGGACTCCGCATGGGATCGCTACCGTGATGATTACAGCCAGCAAGCGCTTGATAGGTTTGACAAAAGCCTCATGCCGGAAATGGAGCGATACATCGCTTCGCACCTGAACCCGATTGCCCAGAGTTTCGTTCGCTGGTACAGGAACGACGATTTCAGGACTTGGCTGGCATGTAATCACCTTGATGAACTGTCATATAGTTCAATGAGATTGACGGAGATCGTCGATAATTCGCTTGAAGGGGTTGTTGGATTTGACTGTGTGCAGGCTGCGCTTCTGGAGGATCTCGCTGGTCGTTTTCAGGACATCAAGAACTGCACTGTTCGAGCGTTGACGCTCAATGACAAGATCGCGGCGGAGGTTATTGAGAAGCAATCCAAGACATTCTTGAGCAATTCAGATAACCCCGGTGCTTGGTCCAACATATTCAAGGCATATGCTCACGTCCTCGATCGAGGAGGTAGCAAGCCCCAGGAACTGCAACAGGGGTTAGGCCTGGTTGCAGGTCTTGTCTTCAAGACGTCTGGGATGTTTGTTACAGCCCTAACCAAGGCAGGATCAACTGTCGCAAAGGCAGGCATCAATATCGCTATTTCTACGGCGACGAGGAACAATCTGGTCGGCCTGCTCGGTGTTCTTTCGGGTAAGCGCATTCAGAGGGTCGGCATTCGTGCCTCGGAGCGTGAGATGGCGCACTTTCTGGTGGAGGCGCTCAGCGAGGGACAATCTGGTGTCAACAAGCGGGAGCTGAGGGCCCGTGTTGATCAGCATCTTCGACAGGAGCTCAGTGAGCGCAGTGGCGCAAGAGTCGCGACAGGCGATCGAAATGCGCGCGGCAGGAAGGTCTTCGAGTGGGCCTTGTTCTGGGATAAGGAAGCGATGGCAGCCGTCCGGAATGGACAACCGGGGGCTATGTCAAACATGCTGATGAGCGAAGATCAGGTGAGGGTCCTGGTGAGGAATCGCGCCGCGCAGTACACCGCTCCACGTGTGAGTTTAGACGTGCGTCTGGGGGTTGTGGGGCTGGTGCTGGACGCTTGGAATGTTGCGGATTCCTACGGCAAATTGGATGACGAAAAAGAGGGGCCGGGTGGGCGTCGCGATCTTAATCTAGGCGCCGCGCTTGCCGGCTTTGCGGGGACCAGTGTCGAGTTGACCGGGTTGGCTCTGGGCAAGTCGATGTGGGGGCGTGCCGCACTGTCCTCAGAGATTCGATTTGGCGCACTTCAAGCCTCCACCCGGGCGGGAATGGTAGGGTTCTTTGGAAAGCTGCTTGGGGCTGTGGGGGGTCTATTGGGCGCGGTAATCGACGGGTGGAAGGCTTATGACGCCTATAAGCGAAATGACGTTCCGATGGTTGCGTTTTATACCGTCACTGCGGTGTCAGGAGCGGTTGTCGCTGTTTTGATGTTGGCTGGCGTGATGACCGCTGGCGTGGGATTTATCGTGCTTTTGGTTCTGGGGCTTATCAGTATGCTCGGCGAGTGGCTAATTAATCTAATTCGGGATGATAAAATTGAGCGTTGGCTTGATATGACGCCATTCGGTGTTCATAACCATGGCTCGTTTGACTCGGTTGACGCACAGGTGGACGCATATAATGCAATGCTTCCCGCAGGAGCCTGACCGATGAGCCAGTTCGCAGGTTGGCTTGGACAGCGATACCGTAACAATCGCTCCTTGACGGATTACGAGATCGCTGCAGATGTTCGAAAATTCGATTCGTCAGGCGTCACGCCACTTGATCAGGGGATCGTGTACCTTGATGACGACTACATTGAGTACGTCGACCGCCATTTCCTCTATCGTGGCTGGGGCGCGATGTGGGGGTGCGTGATCCTCGGTCTTGTATTGGTTTTCGTTCTGGCATTTGTGTATGCAACTCTCGCGATGCACGCCGAGGGAAAGTCCATTAGTTCTGAGATGACGATTACGGTCGGCGTCCTCTCTGTCCTCATGCTCGGTTTCGCTGCCTTCACCTACCGGATGCTTCTTGGTAGAGATATATTCAGATATCAGTACTACCCCATCCGATTCGATAGGCGTGAGAGGAAAGTCCACATCTTCGCAGGGGGGCGAAGGGGCGTAATTTCAGTGCCATGGTCAAGTGTCAATTTCGTCATTGGGAGGGACAAGCCTCTTGGGCCGGATGAAGGTGCCACGTATGACCTGCGTGGATTGGTCATGAAGGGAGATCAGGTCGTCCATACCTTTGCAGTTGGTTCGGATAGCGGGTCCAATCCTGGCATCACGCTCGCACATTGGGAAATGATCAGGCGCTTCATGGAGGATGGCCGCTCTGCACTTCCGTTTCCTCCGCTTCAGCTGTACACATCGGTGGCGCCAACGTTGCGAAATGCATTCATCATCCATGTGTCTTCCGCTGGCGCGGGACTGATGTGGATAGCGCTGCCCGTTACATTGCCTTGGGCGCTATTCCGTTTCCTGACAATGAAATTGTGCCGCAGGCCAGTCTGGCCAGTGGGGGTGATCAGGCGCGAGGTATCTGACGACTCGGGCGCAGCTCCGCTCCGTGCACCCGTCGTATACGGACGCGTGAATCGCGTGGAAGGTCGTGCCGATGAAATGGAGCGCTTCTGGAAGGACTCGATCACGGCAGCCAAGGCCCGTAACGATGAGATTCGTCAGCAGCTGCAGGCAACCTCGTTGAATGCGTGAAGTGGGCGTTGGATGCATGGCGTGGCATTCTCGCTCAGACGAGTGAGCGAGGATCACGGATGTACAGCGGCTGGATGCGCAGTTTCCCGACGGATCGCTTTCTCTCGGCGCAGGAGAGCGCCTCGCGTTTCGATCCTCGGGTCGCCGAGGAGGTTGCACCTGACGAACGTGCGTCGTTGGTTCATTTCAACTCGACCTACATCGATCTGATCGACCGAAGGTTCCGCCTGCGCGGAATGGTCTCGACCACCATGGTCCTGCTGGGGACGCTGGCCCTGTTCCTGTTCGGTTTCTTCCTGCTTTTCACGCTGGTGATCCCGAACCTGGAAGGCGACTTCTGGGACTGGGTGATGTACGCCATGGTCGGCGTGTGCGTGGTCGGTGCCCCGGTGCTGTTCTGGCACACGACGCTGCGCTACGAGTTCTTCACCTATGTCTGGTATCCGACACGGTTCAACCGGCGCAACCGGACGGTCTATTTCTTTACGGGTGGTGAAGAGGGCGCCGTATCCGTCCCATGGGATGAGGCCGTGTTCTACATCGGGCAGGGGACCAGCCAGGCCTTCCTGCGCGACCTACGCTGCAGCATCCTTGAGGATCGGGTGATCAAGCGCACCTTCGCGGTGGGCCATTACTTCGACGACGAACAGAAAATCCGCGGCATCTGGGAGTTCATTCGCCGCTACATGGAGCAGGGGCCGGCAGAGGTGGTCGATACCATCGAGGGTCGCCAGATGAATCTGTCCGTGACGCCGTCATGGCGCAACTGCTACCTGTTCGTGGTGGCCAGTCTCGGTCCCAGCCTGCTGGGCGCGCGCTTCATCCTGATGCCCTTGCTGCTGCCCTTGGTGTTGTGCAGATGGCTGGTCCTTCGATCCTGCCGCGCGCCCGTGTGGCCACAGTGGGTGGAAGACGAGTGTGCGATCGATGCCAACGATCCTCTTCGGCTCGTGGAACCCGAGGTGATGGCGCAGTTCGAGCCCGATCGGCGTCCGCTCTGAGCGGGCCCGTGCGGCAGGCCCCTGCCCGCGTCAGCAGGCAGGGCTGAGGATCACATCGCCGGGCAGGCCGGATCCTTGCCGCTCACCGCCGCACAGATCCTGCGCCGGCAGTCCACGCCTTTCAGTGACGTGGGGCTGGGGCAGCTGCGCAGCTGCGCCTGGATGTTGGATTCGGTTGAGGCGGACTTCTTGCTGGCCACGCGCTCGAACGCGGCGCGCTCATCTTCGGCGCGTTTGCGCTGGTCTGCTTCGATCTGGGCGATCAGATCATCCATGCTCTGAGGCTGGGCCTTGGCTTTTGCCTTGGCCTTGTCCTCTTCCTTGATGATGCCGAGCAGGGTGCCGAGCAGATTTTCATCGCCCTTGCCTGCGGTACCGGCGGCGCGACTGCTGCGTTCACCCGGCTGGGTGCCCCGTGCCCGCGTCGTTGCAGCGGTGCCGGTGGTTGCGGCAGCGCCCGCAGCAGCGGTTGCCGCGTCAGCGGCAGGAGCGGGTGGGCTCCCGGCGGTGGCCGGCAGCGCCGGCTCAGTCGGAGAAGCGGGTGCATCGACGATCATCGCGGCACCTTCACCCGGTGCCACGGACGGGGCGTCCGGGTGCCCGGTCACATGGCCGGTGTCGGGTGTCAGTGAATACTCGGACGGGTCGCTGTAGTCATTACTACCGGACAGACCCCAGGCGGTCAGCCCGGCGATGACGACCACGGCACTGGCCAATGCCAGCCACAGGACCGTACGGCGTTTGCCGCTGGACGGCGCGCGTGCGGCACGTGGCGACGCGGTTGCCTGCCGGCCCTCCATGTCTGCCAGAATACGGCCCGAATTCGGGGCCTGGCCCTTTGCCTGCGCTCCCCCTGAGAGCAGACTTGGCCGATTGATTCCGCCATTATTCAAGTGCATCCAGCCCTTGGTTTGAGTCGGCAACTGCCGAAGCGAATTTGCGCATTCTTAGTGAAAGCGGTTGGGGCGTCAACCAGATCGCGTGTCAGGGAGGACCGGTGTTGCCAATCGTGGTTGCTGCCATTGCCGTCGTACTGTTGGTGGCTGGCGTGTGCTGGGTACTGTTGTTCCCCGAGACGGTCGAATCGCTGCGTCAGGCGATCGCGAAGCGTCTGGGCGGATTCCGTCGTCGGGCGGGGCAGGTCGGTGACCGGGTCGGCCACGGCGCCACCCGCGTGCGCAGTGGGGTTCGTGAAGAGGTCGGAGCCGTGCACGGCGCACTGCGGCGCCACTGGCTCATTCTGGTTGTCGCCGCAGCGTTGCTGCTGATTCCTCCAATTGTGATATTCGTCACGCGGCAGACCGTGGTGCTGGAGGATTTCAGGGGCGATGATCTGGCGGAATCGAGTTCGATGGTCGCCCAGCTGCTACGCGGGGAGCGGCTGACGCCGCCACCGCCGCCGCCGCCGGAGGTGTTCACCACTGCCGAAGTGCGTCGTCTGCGGCCTGAAATCGTCACGGCTGATCGCAAATGGGGTCAGATCGATCCCGATCTGCAGCAGCGCGTGCTGGCCATCTATGAGGTGATGCGACGCCAGTACGGTTACGAAATGGTGCTGATCGAAGGCTATCGCAGTCCGCAGCGGCAGGCCGAACTGATGGCCGGTGGCAAGGCGACCCGGGCCGGTGCCTGGCAGAGCTGCCACCAGTATGGGCTGGGCGTGGACAGCGCACCCATCCGCGATGGCAAGCTGCAATGGGACATGGAAGATCCGTGGACCCGGCGTGGGTACTTCCTGTACGGCGAGCTGGCTGAACAGGCGGGCCTGGACTGGGGCGGAAACTGGCGGAGCATCAAGGACTATGTTCACGTGGAAATGACGGACCGCTGCCGCGCCGCCCGGGTGGCAAAGCGCGAGGAACTGTCCCGTCAAGGGTGATAACCGCACGGCGGTACTGGTATGGTTACGCCGATGGCCTGCGTCGTCGGGGGAACCGGGGGGCGATGGAACGCCGGGTCACACATGGATCAAGGAGCATGATGGATGGCACGACCGTTTATCGTCGTCGGTGACCCGCTCAGCCACGGAGGGACCGTGGTGGCGGGCACCGGACAGACCGACATCAATGGCAGGCCGGTGGCGCGCGTCGGTGATCGTGCGTTGTGCGCCGTGCACGGCGCCACCACCATTGTCAGTGGCGACGCGACAGTGCTCATCGACGGTCAGCCGGTGGCGCGCGACGGCGACCGCACCGCGTGTGGAGCGACGCTGGTCGCTTCACAGGCCATGACCGGTCTGCGTTGACCTGCGCGGTCGACAGGAGCAGCGCATGGAGCAGGGCAACTGATGGCAGGATGGCTGGGCAAAGCAGCTTCGGTGGTGATGATCTTCGTCGCCACCTGGGGCGCGACGATTCTCTACTGGCGCAACAGCGGCACGGTACCGACCGGCATGCAGATGCTGGCCTACCTGGGCCTGCTGCCCGTCGGCCTGAGCGGTGCCGGCTTCATGCTGCGTGGCGCCGCGCGCCGTGGCGTCGATGCGGCGCTGGACAAGGCTGCGGCCAACGATGGGGAGCCGACCAAGGGCAAAGGCGAAGCCGTCGCGACGAAGGTGATGGTGCCGCCGTCGGTGGCGTTGATTGCCGGTGGCCTCAGGCTGGGTGTGGATCTGGATGCCCAATCATGGCTGGCTGCTGCCGCTGCGCCGCCGCGTCCGACGCTCGATGGCCGCTTCCGCGACAACTACAACCTGCCGGTGCGCATGAGCGCGGCGCAGGACCTCGATGAGTTCCTGGTGCTGCAGGCCCGTCAGGACGGCATCGACACCGCAGCCCACGAACGGCGTGCGCTTGCCCTGCTGCAGCCGGTGCTGGAGGAACTGCTGGAGGCAGCATCCGCGGCGCTGCCGGAAATCATGGCTTCCGAGGAAGTGGTGGTGGCCGGTCTGCGGCGTCGCGACGAACAGCGCGTGGAGAACGTACTGAGCGTCGAGCTGCTGGTGCCGGGCAGTTGGTCCGATGCGCTGCGCCCCTGGGTGCAGACATGGCTGCTGGAGCAGGCGCGGATGGCAGGCATCGATGCGCGCCGCTTCGATGTCCGGGTCACCTCGCTGGACGGCGCACGCGAGGTGTGGCCGCACCTGCAACGGGTGATCGACGCACTGGATCAGGGCGAGCCACGCTGGCACCTGCTGGTGTCCGCGTCTTCTTCGATCGATGCCGCAATCGTTTCCTCATGGCAGTCCTCCGGTGTGCTGGCAACCGCACAGAATCCGGATGGCCGCATACCGGGCGAGGGTGCGGCCGGCGTCCTGCTGGCGAGCCGGGGCGTTGCCCATGAAGGCGACGCGCGGCTGTGGCGCCCGCAACTGGTACGCGCCGAGCAGATCGAGGCGACCCGGCCGGCCGAACAGCGCCGTCAGCTGGCGACGCTCGCTGCGCAGTGGCAGCAGACGCTGGGCCTGGAGGGCGCACAGGCCCAGTTCGTGCTGCATGATGCCGATCACCGGGGCGATCTGATGGTCGATGCCGCCGCCATCACGGCGTCGCTGGCTCCCGACCTGGACTTCAGTCCGCAGAGCCTGGCGCTGGCGATCAGCGCAGGCGAACTGGGCCCGGTGCTGCCGTTGGCGCAGCTGGCACTGGCCCGCGCACAGCTTGACCGCCAGGCCGAGCCGGTGCTGTTGCTCGGCGTGGCCGACAACCAGCAGCGACTGTTCGGCCTGGTCGACCCTCTTCCTTCCCCGACGCAGGCGGCCGATGCGCCGTCGGCCCCCTGACTTCCTGGATCCCTGCATGAGTTTGAGCAATTTCAGCTACTACCTGCGCGACTACCGTCTCTGGATGGTGCTCGGCCTGGTCGGTGCCGCTGCGCTGGCCCACTACGGTGAGGCCGAAGCACGGCAGATCGGCATCTGGGTGGCCATCGTGCTGGCCGGCCTGCTGGTGCTGGCGCTGCTGGTCTGGATCGTGAAGCGGATCCTGGCCCGTCGCGCGGCCAAGCGCGTGGAGGCGATGGTCAAGGATGAGGCGGACAAGGCGGTAGCCACCGCTCAACCCGCCCAGCGTGCCGATACCGAGGCGCTGCGCACGCGCATGATGGACGCGGTCAAGCAGATCAAGTCCTCGCGGATGGGCGTGCTGAAGGGCAACGCCGCGCTGTACGAGCTGCCGTGGTACGTGATCATCGGCAATCCGGCTGCGGGCAAGAGTACGGCCATCCTCAATTCCGGCCTGCAGTTCCCGTTCGAGGACAACCGCGGCAACGTGGTGCAGGGCATCGGTGGTACCCGCAACTGCGACTGGTACTTCACCACCAACGGTATCGTGCTCGACACCGCTGGCCGCTACTCGGTCAGCGTCGAGGACCGCATGGAGTGGCTGACCTTCCTCGGCCTGCTGAAGAAGAACCGCCCGCGCGCACCGATCAACGGCGTGATCATCGCCGCCAGCCTGGCCGAGCTGTCCGGCAGCAAGCCGGAGTTCGCGATCGAGCTGGCCAAGAACCTGCGCCAGCGCGTGCAGGAAATCACCGAGAGGCTGGAAGTGTTCGCGCCGGTGTACGTGCTGTTCACCAAGGCCGACCTCATCGCCGGTTTCAGCGAGTTCTTCCGCAACCTCGATCCCGGCGAGCGCGAGCATGTGTGGGGTGCGACGCTGCCGTTCGACGTGCATCAGCAGGGCGACGCGCTGGCGGCATTCGACAGCCATTTCGACGAGCTGGCCGAAGGCATCAAGGAAATGAGCCTGACCCACATGGCGATGCAGCGTGGCCGTGAAGTCTCGCCTGGGCTGCTGTCGTTGCCGCTGGAGTTCGTCGGCATCAAGCCGGCGCTGCGCACCTTCATCGCTACGCTGTTCGAGGACAACCCCTACCAGTTCAAGCCGGTGTTCCGTGGCTTCTACTTCTCCAGCGCACTGCAGGAAGGGCGTTCGGTGCATCACGCGTCCGAACGCGTCGGCCGCCAGTTCAACCTGGAGCGCGGGTCCAATGTCGATGAGGCGCCGACCGGCCATACCGCGTTCTTCCTCAAGGACCTGTTCCGCAAGGTGATCTTCGCCGACAAGGAACTGGTCCGGCAGTATTCCAGCCCGCACCAGAACCGGCTGCGCTATGGCGTGTTCCTGGGCGCAGTGGGTGTGCTGGCACTGGCGCTGGGCCTGTGGACCTGGTCGTACACCACCAATGCCCAGCTGGTGGCCAATGCCACCAAGGACCTGGATCAGGCCGTGCGCGTGCAGAAGGACCGCATGGACCTGAAGTCGCGCATCGACGCCTTGCTTCTGCTGCAGGATCGCATGGAGCAGCTGGACCGTTATGGCAAGGAGGGCGGCATCACCACCCATCTGGGCCTGTACCAGGGCACCGCGATCCGCGAGAAGCTGCTGCGTGAGTACAACCACGGCATGCAGCAGGTGATGCTGGCGCCGACCGTCTCCAATCTGGAGAACTATCTCGGCCAGGTGGTCGCCGAGCGCGACAAGCTTGGCCAGGGCAGCAGCGCTGCTGCCGAGAGCGAGGTGCTGTATCAGAACGCATCGCCGACCAGTACCAACGATGCGTACAACGCACTGAAGACCTACCTGATGCTGGGTAACCCGAAGTATGTCGAAGGTGCTCACCTGTCGCAGCAGCTGACCCTGTTCTGGCGCACCTGGCTGGAGGCCAACCGCGGCCAGATGAGCCGTGAGGAGATGGTGCGCGCGGCCGAGAAGCTGATGACCTTCTACGTAGCGCAGGCGGGCCAGCCAAGCTGGCCGCAGATACAGAACAAGGTCACGCTGGTGTCCGACACGCGTCAGGCGCTGGGGCAGGTGATGAAGGGGCAGCCGGCGATGGAGCGCGTGTACGCGCAGATCAAGGCACGTGCCGGCGCCCGCTTTGGAACCACCACCGTCGATAGCCTGGTGGGTGTGGAGCGCAACGGGCGCCTGATCAACGGCAGCTATGCGATTTCCGGTGCGTTCTCGCGCAAGGCGTGGGAAGAGTACGTAAAGGATGCGATCAAGGAAGCAGCCAATACCCAGCTGAGCACCACCGACTGGGTGCTGGGTACCACCGAGCAGAGCGATCTGTCGCTGGCCGGCAGCCCCGAGCATGTCTCGCGCGAGCTGGTGACCCTGTACAAGAACGACTACGCGCGCGAGTGGAGCAAGTTCGTGCAGGGCCTGAGCGTGGCCGAGTTCAGTACGTTCGACGAGGCGGTGGCCCGCATCAACAAGCTGGGTGATCCCGGCAACTCGCCGCTCCGTGTTCTGCTGGAGCGCATCAACGAGGAGACGGTATGGGACAACCCGCCGGCGCAGGCGCGTTCGAGCAAGGCGCGCAAGGGCTTCGTGGCCTGGTTCCAGCGCACCATCCTGCGCAAGGACCCGGCAGTGACGGCCGCCGCGCAGCCGGTGGGTCCGATCGGCAAGGCGTTCGAAGGCATCGCGCGGCTCACCAGTGAGCGCGGCGATCAGCCGGCAGTGATCACGGCCTACTTCGAGACACTGGGCAAACTGCGTGCGCGCCTGAATGCCATCAAGAGCCAGGGCGAAATCGGCGTGGGCACCCGCAAGCTGATGCAGGACACCTTCAGCAATGAAGGCTCCGAACTGAGCGCGGGCCTGGCGCTGGTCGACGAGCAGGTACTGACCGGGCTGGACGAGAAGCAGCGTGAAGCCCTGCGCCCGCTGCTGCTGCGCCCGTTGACCCAGACCTTCAGCGCCCTGATCCCGCCGACCGAAGATGAGGTCAACAAGACCTGGAAGGCGCAGGTCTACGACCCGTTCAAGGCACGCATCGGGCAGCAGTACCCGTTCAACCTCAACTCGGATGTGGATGCCGCACCGAGCGACATCGCCGGCATCTTCGGCGCCAGTGGCAGCATTGCCGCCTTCAACAAGGACGCGCTCGGCACGCTGGTGATCCAGCGCGGTCCGCTGCTGGAGACCCGCCGCTGGGCAGGGCAGGGTGTGAACCTGTCGGCTGAGCTGGTTGCCAACTATGGCAACTGGGTGAGCGGCTCTGCCGCCGGCGCGGCGCAGGACACCACGATCTTCGAGATCCTGCCGTCGCCGGCTGCCGGCGCGCTGGAGTACAGCATCGAGATCGATGGCCAGGTGCTTCGTTATCGCAATACCCCGCCGCAGTGGACCACCATGCAGTACCCGAACGCGGGTCAGGTGCCGGGCGTGAAGATCACGGCGGTGACCGGCGATGGTCGTACCGTGGAGGTATTCAGTGCACCGGGCGCGAACGGCTTCAACCGCCTGATGGCCGAAGGCGAATACGAGCGCCTGGATGATTCCAGCCGTATCACCTGGAACGGCAATGGTGTGGCCGTGACGGTGGAAATGCGCATCGTCCGCCGGGCCGGCAGCGGCAGCGAGGGCGGCGGTGACTGGCAGCGTGGCCTGCAGCTTCCCGAGCGGGTGGCCGGTGGTACCCCTGCCGCGCCCGCGCCGGCGGCCACCGCGCCTGCTGCGGCGCAGACCACGGGAGGTGCGCAATGAGCCGCGTCGTCAGTGCCGGAGTTTCCTACTTCGGCAAGGTGCCATCGCGCGGTGATTTCGTCCGCGCGGCCGACAATCACCAACTGCTGGGCTGGCTGGACCGGTGGGCGGGCGAGAGCCTGGAACTGCTGAGCCAGAGCCCGGACTGGAAGCAGCGCTACGACGAGGCACCGGAGATCCACTACGCGTTCCTGGGTTCTCGCAGCAAGATGGTGCTGTGCGGGCACTTCCTGGCCAGCCGCGATTCCTCCGAACGCCGCTTCCCGCTGCTGTCCGCGCTGCGCCTGGATGCGCCGGAACCGCTGCCGTTCATCGGCCGCAGCCCGCTGGCGATGTCCAACGCCTGGTCCGGACTGGCCCGCCTGGCACGCCAGGCCTACCAGGAAAGCGACGCGGCGCAGGCGCTGGCGCAGCTGGCGGACGCACGTTTCAGCATCAGCACCGATCCCGGTGACTACAACGGCAGCTTCCAGGACTTCCTGGAGAGCACGTCCGTGGCAGACCTCGAGTCGCGCCTGCGCGATTCCGGTCACGGCGAGGTGGCGCTGCGACAGGTGCTGCCGGCACTGGGCCTGCTGCTGCAGCCGGTGCTCAGCGGGGGCGATGTCAACATCGACAAGGCGCTGGTGTTTCCGCTGGTCCGTGACCCGGCCTATCGCCCACTGGTGGCGGCATTCTGGCTGGATCTGCTGTCCAGCTTCGTCTCCCGCGGCGATTTCGAACTGGCGGTGCTGATCCGCAACGACGCTGCGCCGAGCATGATCGTCGGTTTCAACGGCGCCGACCGCCAGGTGCTGCGTGCGGTGCTGGACCCGGCGGAAGCCGGCGACTTCCTGATCCGGATCCAGCATTCGGAATGGGTGGACGACTATCTGCGCGGCGATTACAACCTCAACCGCTTCGGCAGCTTCCTCGACCGTGACGATCTGGCCCTGGCCACCGCACGCAAGCTGTTCGGCGAGACTTTCCTGGGAACCTGATGATGCGCTTGTGCAACCCTCTCTCCCTTGCGTTGCCGCTGCTGCTCGCAGCCGTGCCGCTGGCCGCGCAGAACGCGCCTGCTGCGGCACAGGCTGCCACCGAACGACCGGTGGTGATCGAAGGCGTGGTGCCTGACCAGGCGACCAAGGCCAAGCTGCTGAACAATCTGCGTGCCGTGTATGGCGCCGAGCGCGTGGTCGACCGCATCCAGGTCGAGACGATCGCGACCCCACCGAACTGGGGCGATTACGTGGCGGGCATGATCAATCCCGGCTTGAAGCGGGTGTCGCCCGGCAAGCTGGAAGTGAACGGACAGGCAGTGCGGATCACCGGTGAGGTCGGCAACGAAGCGCTGCGGCAGCAGGTGGCCAGCGACCTGAGTCTGGCCAGCAATACCAGTTACACCGTGACCAACGCGCTGAAGGTCGGCTCGCAGCAGAACGTGCTGGACCAGACGCTGGCCAACCGCATCATCGAGTTCCAGAGTGGCAGTGCGCGTCTGACCCCGTTCGGCATGAGCATCCTCGACGAGATGGTCGCCAAGATGGCGCAGATGCCGGACAGCCGTTTCCTGATCATCGGCCATACCGACAATGTCGGGCAGCGCGAATCGAACCTGGCGCTCAGCCACGCGCGTGCGCTGTCGGTGAAGAACTACATGGTGTCCAAGGGCATTCCGGGCAGCCACATGGATGTCGTCGGCAAGGGACCGGACGAGCCGGTGGCGGACAACACCAGCAACGATGGCCGCGCACGCAATCGGCGCATCGAGTTCAAGATCCAGTAAACATGACGGGGATCGGGCCAGACCCGATCCCCGCACGAGCGTGATCCGCAGGCAGATCAGTCTTCTGGATTGACGTCCAGCATCTCTTCCATCTGTTCCAGCGTGCCGTGGTCCTTGATGACGCGCTTGAGCCAGACATGCAGCGGCATCTCGCCCCAGCGTGCGGCCTTCTCGGCGAGATAGGCCACGGGGCTGTGCGGTTCGGTCCGACGGAAGAACTCAGCGACCTGGCGCAGCTGCTGCAGCGCTTCCTTGCGCGAGCCGGGTGCACCCGCAGGGCCACGCGGTGCTGTCACCGGGACCGCTTCGGACGCGGGCGCCTCATGGCCGAACGATGCATCTTCAAAATCGTCGGAGGAGGCTTCGGTTTCACCATCGAGCAACACCCCGGCTTCGCGTGCGAAACGCAGCACGGTGCGCTGCAGGTGTTCAAGCTGCTCACGCACCGCGCTGAAGCTTGGGCCATCCAGCCCCAGGCGGTTGTCGACCGCGGCCTGCAGTTCGGCCAGGGCCTGGCTGCAGTCGGGCAGGTCGTCGGCCAGCTGCCGGTAGAACCCGTGCTGGGTATCGCGGCGGGCGGCAGTGAGAATGTCCAGGCCAGGGCGGCCGTCATCCTCTTCGCCGCTGTTGGCACGGGCATGGGCATGCTCGAAGTCGGCGAGGCTGAAACGCCCCTGCGGCGCGACGGCAATCGGCACGGAGCGCAGCCATTGCAGCGAGTTGGTCAGCAACCAGCTCAGGTTGCCGATGCGCTCTTCAAAATCGCCGTCAGGTGCCTGCGGATGCACGTCATCCCAGTAGCGGTCGCACAGGCCGGCGGTGAGCCGGTAGCCAGCGGCGAGGCCCTGGAATCCTTCCAGCTGGGTGGCGGCTTCGCTGAGCCACCCTGCCAGCCGCAGGTCCTTGGTCCGGGTCTGCAGCAGGTCGGTGGCATCGCGCAGCACGCTGCTCCAGTCAGCGTACTTGATGTCGGTCTGCCACGCCCCCTGGTCCAGGGTCGGGTCGTCGGCACGACGGTTTTCGATGATCCGATCGAATTCAGCCGAGAACGACAGGTCTTCACCGGTCGGGGCGTGTTCCGAAATCGGGGCCAGCAGGGCTTCCTGATCCAGCATGGCGGGTCTCGTTGGGGACTGTGGGCGATTCTAGCCCGCCGATGTGAACGCGGTCGCGGGATTGGTCCGTCCAGGCATGCCTGAATACGGAATGCCGTCAGTTATGTGACGAACAACGCACTTCTGCGGCGGTAGAGGCGTCGTGATTTTGACGAACACCGCAATCTGGTAGATTTGATGGCTGGAATCCGACGCCGCCGGGTAGGTGCAGGCGTCTTCACACTGGAATTGGCATGGATCAGCTGAACTACGTGATGACCCAGGTTGCCGGGCTCGGTGACGCGCAACGCCTGTATCGACTGCGGTCCGATGCACTGGAAGGGTGCACGGTGGAGCGGTGGCGCGGCGGTGATGCGCTCGGCCAACATGCCTGGACCGATGTCGATGTACTCGCCACGCGCGCTGATATCGCGCTGGACGCCCTGCCGGGCACGCGTGCGACACTGGTCGCGCAGATGGCCGATGGTGGTCAATGGCAGCGCAGCGGCCTGATCGCGGACGCTTCCTGCCTGGGCAGCGACGGTGGCCTGGTGCGCTACCGGCTGCAGCTGGTGTCATGGACGTGGTGGCTGCAGCATGCTCGGCACAGCCGCGTGTTCCAGGAACAGAGCGTGCGTGCGATCGTCGATGCCGTACTGGCAGGGCACGCTGGCATCGCTCGCTGGCGCTGGGCCGAGGGCGTCGACGCCTTCCTTGGCCAGCGCGTGCGCAGCTACTGCGTGCAGTACCGCGAGAGTGACCTGGATTTCCTGCAGCGCGTGCTCGCCGAAGAAGGCCTGGGCTGGCGTCTGTACGCCGATGAGGAAGCGCCCTGCGGCAATGGCATGGAGATCTTCGCCGACAGCGTCGCGCTGCCGGAAGATGCCACCAGCGCGGCTGCAGGCGTGCGGTTCCATCGCAGTGACGCCACCGAATCCAGTGACAGCGTGCAGGCCATTGGCCTGCGTCGGCGCCTGGCCAGTACTTCGATCAGCCTGCAGAGCGATGATTACCGCCAGGTACGCGCACTGGTGGCACAGTCGCCGATGGAGGGCGGAGGTGGCCAATCGTCGCGCGAAGACTACGATGCGGTAGGTGCCTACGCCTTCAGCGACAGTACCGCCGGTGCGCGCCAGGCCCGCCTGCAGGCGCAGGCGCGCGAATCCCACAGCCGTGGCTGGCAGGGGTCGGGTACGGTTCGCGGCTTCCAGTCCGGACAATGGCTGCGGCTGCAGCAGGCCCCCGGTGCGACACCGCCTGAGCTGCTGTTGGTGGCCGTCGAACATGCCGGCATCAACAATCTCCCTACCGATCTGCGACGAAGCCTCGATGACGCGCTGGGCGTGGCGCCGATCGATCCGGCCGACGCTGCGCTCTGGCAGCAGGCCGAAGCAACCGGGTATGGCAACCGTTTCGACGCGGTGGATCGCAGCCTGCCGTGGCGCCCGCTGCTGCAGGACGGTAGTGGCGCACGGCTGAATCCGCGCCCGACCGTGCCGGGTTACCAGACCGCTGTCGTGGTTGCTGGCGACGGAGGCGCCAGCAAGGACCTGCACGCAGACAGCCATGGCCGCGTGCGCGTGCGTTTCCACTTCCAGGAAGGCGAGGGCGGCGGAGCCAACGACAGCGCATGGTTGCGCGTGGCACAGCGCTATGCCGGACCCGGCGTGGGCAGCCAGTTCCTGCCGCGCATCGGTCAGGAAGTGCTGGTGGGCTTCCTCGACGGCGATATCGATCGGCCACTGGTGCTGGGCACCCTGTACAACGGACGTGGCGAGGCGGGCGTGGCACCGACGCCAGCCGGCGGAAGCGGCCAGAGCGACGTGTCGCTGTATGGCCAGGCTGCAGACATGCGCGGCAGCGCGCAGGCCAACCTCAGTGGCGGCCAGGCGCCGGCCTGGCATGCTGCCGGCATGGGGGACCAGGCGCATCGGCAGGGCGGTGCGCTGTGGGGTATCCGCTCGCGCGAGTGGGAAGGCGGGCAGGGCGCCAACCATCTGCTGTTCGATGACTCGAACCAGCAACTGCGCGCGCAGCTGGCCAGCAGCCAGCAGGTGTCACAACTGACCCTGGGGCACCTGCGTCACCAGGCAGACAATTATGTCGGCAGCCTGCGTGGCACCGGTTTTGAACTGCGCAGCGACGCGTGGGGCGCGGTGCGCGCCACGGCCGGTGCCTGGTTCACGGCGTACGGGCATCGGTCGACGGCACCTGCGGGCGAGGCAGTGCAGCCCGCTGCCTTGCTCACGCAGTTGCAGGCATTGGGCGAACGCTTCACCCAGGCCGCGCGTACGCACCTGACCAGCCCGTTGGCGATGCAGGAGGGCGCGCGCGCGCCAAAGCGCTCGGAGCTGGTTCCCGATCAGTCGCCGGTTCCCGCGCTGCTGGCGAGCGTACGCACCACCACGGGCGGTGATGGATTCGATATCGGCAAGAGTGGTGCGACCGAGCGCAAGTCGGATGCTGGGCAGGATCGCGTGCCGCATTCGGGTGATCCACTGCTTGGACTGGCCGCACCGCAGGGACTGGTGCAGGTGGCAGGCCAGGGAGTGCACTGGGGGAGCGGTGAAGGCCTGCTGTTGGCCAGTGGCGGTCATAGCGACACGGTTACCATGGGGCAGACCCGTCTGCATGCGGGGCAGGCGATCGGCGTGCTTGCGTCCGTGGTTGAGGGCGCAGCGGCCGCACCCACCGCGCTTGACGTCGTGGCCGGCACTGAAATGCTCGATATCCAGTCCCAGGCGGATGGGGTGCGCGTGCAGTCGCGTGGCGCTCTGCGCGGGGCCAGCGCGCAGGCGCCGGTGGAACTCGCCGCGGCCAATACGATCCACGTGGCGACGTCCGGGGGGGCCAGCCTGACCATTGCCGGTGGCAACATCACCATCGCCTGTCCGGGCACGATCAAGGTGCATGCCGGCAGCAAGTCATTCGTCGGCCCGGCGCAGCAGGGCTATCCGCTTCCCCAGTTCCCGCGCAGCAGCTGTAAGAGCTGCATTCTCGACGCCATGCGCCAGGGCACGCCGGGAGTGCTGGTGTGAATCGTTACGCCGTGATCGACAGCGCGCAGCGGTCGCACTTCCATGAGCGGCTGGAGCGTCTTGGCGCGCGCTACCGCTCGCTGTTCGAAGGCACGGCCGAGGCCGGCCTGCTGGATATTGCTCCCTTGCTGGTGGCTTGGACGGACAGGGACCTGCACGCGCAGCTGGATGCGGAGATCCGGCAGATGGGAGCGCAAAGGCCGGGCGTGACCCTGCTGTGGAGTGCACTGGAACTGGACGATCTCGCGAAGCGGTTGCGTGCTTTCCATCTGGTGAAGGTGCCCGAGAAGGGCGGTCGCGAGATGCTGTTGCGCTGGTACGACACCCGTATCCTGCCTGCACTGCTGGATCTGTTGTTGCCTGCGCAGCGTGCCGCCCTGCTGGAGGGCGTACAGCGCCTGCAGTACTTCGACCGCTACGGCGATCTGCAGGAATGGCCGCTGGCCGAGATGCTGGCCGGAATGGATGATGCCGGCCTGCCTGCGCTTCCGCCATTGCGCCTGGACGAAGACCAGTACACGCGCCTGCTGGACGCGTGCGAGCCGGATGTGGCCATTGCCCAGCTTCGCAGGGTCATCCCCGATGAGATCAAGCGGGTGCCGTATCGATCGCTGTACCCGTTCGTCGTCGACCTTATGCAGGATACGATCGCCCACGGTGTGAACCAGGTGGACGATCACGTGCAGTACCTGTTGCTGGCGTTGTACACCTCCGGCGCGTGCCGCGGCCATCCTGCCGTGCAGGCGCGTTTCGCGCAGCCTGCCGGGAGCTGTGAGGTGCCGTTCGCGGACTGGGCATCAGCGCTGCCGGAAGATATCTGGACGACGGGCGTCCCGCTGTGGGACCACACCGCCTCGCCTTTGCAGGCCGAGCCTGCACCCTCGTGGACGTGAAGGAAGAATCATGCGTTTGATGCGGACCCATCTGCTGGCGGCCCTGGCGTTGCTGCTCCTGTTGCCGGCATTGGCGGCCTGCAAGGGACGGACGGCCTCCACGCCGGTGGCCGTGCTCGGCTACAACCATACGGATGCCTACATTGCGCAGTTCCTCGTGAATGGCGGCAGTGGCGGGTCGGCCGATTCCCACTCGGAAGGCGGAACTGTCTGCTGCGTCGTGCTGCCTGATCGATGGACGCCGGACATGAAGGTGGAGATCGAATGGACCACGGATCTCGAAACGTTCCAGAAGAAGACCGTTGCGATTCCGAAGTACAACCAGCTCGGAAACCTGGCCGTCCATTTCCTGCGCAATGGCGAGATCAAGGTCTTCGTCACCAATCTTGTGCTCGGTCATCCCGACTATCCATTGACCGGCCCCGAGGCGCCCTTGCGCGAGGGCGAGAATCCAGTCTGGGAGCACCTTCGGCGCCCGCTTGAAAAGTGATCACGGGGCCCGGTCGCTCACCGGGCATCCGATCCGAATGCTTGGCGTGGGTGACAAGGACAACGATCCCGGCGGGGACCAGCAGCGAATCCAGGAGACAAGGACATGAGTGGACGCACGGCAACCGGCGCGCAACCAATGCCGGCAGATGGACGCAGAGCGCTGAGCGGCGCCGAAGCGCAGCAGCGGGCGCGGGCCATGGCGTGCATGCGCGAGAAGGGCTCCGAATGCCAGGGCCAGGTGCACGTAGGCATCTACTTCGACGGCACCGGCAACAACCGCGAGTGGGAAGGGACCTTTGTAACCGGCAAGACGCGCTCCCCCAAGACCCAGCTGGCCCGCAACGGTCACAGCAATGTGGCGCGCCTGTACGACGCCGCCCTGAAGGAGCGTGGCAACGGCTTCTTCAGCATCTACGTTCCCGGCGTCGGCACGCCATTCGCCGACGTCGGCGATACCAACCAGGATGGTGACACGCTGGGAGGCGGCGCCGCGCGTTATGGTGCGGACCGCATCCACTGGGCCATCCTGCAGGTCATCAATTCGGTACATCAGTACCTGAACGGTGGTGACCTGATCCAGCCCAACGAAGCCAAAGTACTGGTCGCCTCAATGAGCGAGACGCGGCTGCTGGAAGGCATGACGCGACGCGCGATGCTCACGGCGATCGCGCAGCGGTTGGAGCGCGTGGTCAAGGGGCACCAGCGCCGCGTCAAGTCGGTGCACGTTTCCGTCTTCGGCTTCTCGCGTGGCGCGGCACAGGCGCGGGCGTTCGTGCACCGGCTGTATGAGACGGCAGAAGCCTGGGGCAGCGGTTGCGGCTACAACATTGCCGGCATTCCGCTCTACCTGAACTTCATGGGCATCTTCGATACCGTTGCGTCGGTCGGCGTTGCTGCGATGAGCCGCGTCTCGAAGGGCAAGTGGGACTGGGCCGCCGGTGACATGATGAGCATTCACCCCGAAGCGCGCCAGAGCGTGCATTTCGCGGCCCTGCACGAGCAGCGGATCAATTTCCCGCTGGACCTGGCGACCAGCGGGAAGGAGGTGCTTTACCCGGGCATGCACTCGGATGTCGGTGGCGGCTACTCGCCCGGCGGCCAGGGCAAGGACTTCGTTTCCGGTGCCGCGAACGGTACCGCCAAGCTTGCGCAGATTCCGTTGATCGACATGCATCATGAGGCCGTCAAGGCGGGCGTGATAATGAAAACGATCGAGGAACTGGGGGCGCAGCCAGTGCTCGCCATGCATTTCGGCTGCCACCCGCAGCTGATCCGCGATTACAACGCCTGGCTGACCGGTCACGGTGTCCCCGGAGGCGCGCACACGCAGCAGATTGCAGGACATTGCCGGCAGTACGTTGCCTGGAAGGGCAAGCGGCTGCCGAATGGTCCACAGAGCGTGCTGCAACAGCCGTTCTTCAAGCAGTCCGATGTCGAGGATCAGGTGGATCTGGCCAATGCGCAGCGCGATTTCGCAAATCTGGTTGGAAAGCTGCGCAGGGGCAAGGAGGAGATGGCGGCCTACCGCAGGCAGCTGGACGAAAGCCAGAAGCGCATGGAGGCGGGTCGCAAGATCGGGCGTCCGGTATTTGAACCTACGCCGCGGGCCTCCCAGGCGGCTTACGACTACGCAAAAATCCCGGCCGAGACCAGCACTCTGCTTAACCTTGTGCTGGACGGTGCGCCGGTACCCGATGTGAGTACGGTGCTGTTTGACAACTACATGCATGACTCGCTGGCCGGCTTCTACATCGGGAAGTGGACGGAGCTGAATATTCCTGCCGTCAATACCTATGGCTACCTCCGCTATCGCGAGGTCTTCAGTGTGGCCGGCAGGAGGGCTCAGGAGTGCCGGGATCCGGCTACGCTGCCGCCAGCGAACATCCCCACCATCGGCGGCGCGTTCCAGCAGCTGGGCTCGGCAATGGGCGGGTGAGGCGATGCAGCGTCTGGAATGCCCGTTGCGCTTATGCGCCAATCGGGCGCTTCACCTCTGGGAGGCTGGGAGCCATGCATCAGAGCAGGTCAGTGAATCGTCAGCGCCCCGCTGCGCTGCGTCAGCTGCTCCTGGCCAGCCTTGTGCTGCCGTTGGTGGCATGCCGGCAAACCACCTCACAGGATATCGAGCAGGCAGACACCGCCGGCCGTGCGCAGGCCTCCATCGAGGCAAAGGCAGACGCCCATGCCGCGCAGGCGGAGCCGCCGTTGCCGGGTGATCCGGACAGCTCTGAAACGCTCTTCGACGGATTGCTGGATTGCCAGCCGAAGGGCTGGTACCTCAGCACTGAATCAGGCCAGCCCGCGAATCCTTACCTGGCCCTGCACGCGCCCGAACCCTGCGAACGCGATGAGGAGTTCGGGATGGCGCACTTCTGCGTCAAGGCCGATTTCCATGGCCTGCCGGTCTACAGGGTCGTTGCCCATCTGGGAACCGCACCCACGCCCATCGGCATCATGATCGATCTACCACTGGACCAGGCGCGTGCGCGACTCCGCATGGCGCTGGGGTCTGAGTTTCCCGATGACGCGCGCAGCCGGCGCGGCGAAAGGCCGATGCTGGGTCCCCAGGTCGGCAACGCGCAGAAGTCGCAGTTGATGTGTGCGCCCGATTGGGCCTGATCAAGATGGGCAGGCGATGGCCCGAACAAGCCAAAGGTTGAGGCTACGTCGGTGGTTCGCGCGCTTCTTGTCGAAGGCCTGGAACGGAGAAATGGTGAAGATCAACACCCGTGTCTGGCGTGGACTGCAGCCTGTGCTGCTGCTCGGCCTTCTTCTCTCGGTCGCCGCTTGCACCGGGAAGCCGAATTCATCGCAGAACCCAGCTGCAGGTGTGCCGCCAACGGGGGCGGCCACCAAGACGAAGGAAGTGCCTGCATCTACAGCGCGAAGCGCACGATATGCCGGCGTCAGGATGCTCTTACCTCATTCCGGCTGCGCGTACGAATACAGCCCGGTGGACTTCTGTGATGCGCAGCATCGCGCGCAGATCGACCAGGCCATCCTTACCCAGGTGCCGAACTTCAACCGGCATTACATCCTGGCCCAGCTGGATGAGCGCAAGGAGTACTTCCAGCGCTCCATCGTGCTGATCGACAGCCGCGACGGCACCGTGTATCCGTTGCCCATCGATGCATTCTCGGGCCCGTTGGTGAGCAAGGATGGCGCGCGTACCTATGGCACGGTGGAGACATCCGCTGAGAGCGACACGTTCTGCGTGAGCGGCGCACTGCTCGTCTACCGGGCATTCGAAGAGGGCCGCTTCTGCTTCGGATTCGATGGTGTCAGATTCACCGGCCACACCACGCAGTACATGCAGTAGCGGCCGCGTTCCCCGGCGATCGCCAGGCCCGGCTTAACGAGCCGCGCTGCCCGACGTGGCAACCGTCGCACCTTCATGGCATCCTCACGAAACTGATTGGCCACCGGCCATCGACGGATGAACGACATGCAGAAGTGGATCGGACGCACCGCCGGCGGGCTTGCGGTGGCGCTGTGCCTGGCGGCGCCGCTGGCACAGGCCGCCGAACCGGCCTTTGGTGGCTGGCGCAACCTCGACTCCCGCGATGGTGCCGAGCCCGCCTTGCGCGACGTCCCGTTCGCACTGCTGCCGATGCCGGTCGCACGCGATGCGCGCTTCTCGGTGTATGACCGCGAGAGCAAGCGGCTGGTGTGCTGCCTGCAGGTGGCCAGCGCCGAGCTCGATGATGGCGCACTGCGCAAGGTCTACCAGCTGCCGGAACAATGGGTGGCCGATCTGCGCAACAGCCACAGCGGCCAGCGCCCGTGGCCGACCCGGGTGTACGAAATGCGTCGCACGGACGAGCTGGTGGACTATGGCTTCAACGAAGCGCCGGAGGCCTACAGCGATCTTGGAGGATTGCTGCTGCCGGCCGACGCACGGTTGATGCCCGACGGCAGCGTGCAGGCCGGTGCATCTTCCTATCGCCTGCAGTTCCGCAGCACGCAGCTGGGCGACGACAGCAGCGCACTGGACCGGTTCACCCTGCAGCCACTGCAGGACGGGGGCAAGCCGGTGGTGGTGGAAGTCTCCTACGGAACCTATTGATCCGTAAAGTTAATCTGGTGTGATGGCGCGGGCGTGCGCCGCGCTTTTCCATCTGCTAACGTCGGCCTACAGGGGAAGGACGTGCCATCCGGTCGCCGGTTGGCAGCAACGGTGGGAACGCCATGGAAGCGATTCGCAACCTCATGGTGCAGGCAGCGGGCCTCGACGCTGGAAGCCGCCTGTACCGGTTGGATCTGCCAGGCACGCCCGAGGTCGTCGTCGACCGCTGGCGTGGACATGATGCGCTGTCGCAGGGCAGGCAGCTGCAGATCGATCTGCTCACGATGGATGCTGCATTGCCGCTCGCTGAGTGGCCGGGGCAACCCGCCTGCCTGCATGTGCGGCAGGCCAATGGCGAGGATTGGCTACGCCATGGTGTGATCGCCGCGGCCGAGTGCCTGCAGTCGGACGGTGGGCTGGCGCGCTACCGCGTGACCCTGCGCGACTGGACGTGGTGGCTCGACCAGGCCCGCTGCAGCCGCGTGTTCCAGGAACAGAGCGTGCGCGAGATCGTGGACGCGGTGTTCCAGATGCACCCGCAACATGCGCATTGGCGCTGGAGCGATGAGGTCGATGGGATGCTGGCCGCATCCCGGCCGCGCAGCTATTGCGTGCAGTACCGCGAGACCGACCTGGCGTTCGTGCAGCGTCTGCTCGCCGAAGAGGGGCTGGGCTGGTGCGTGGAGGAGGTTCCCGATGCCCCGGTGGGCCACGGCGTGGTGGTGTTCGCCGATTCGACCCTCCTGCCGGAAGCCGCTGCGTCGCAGTCGGCGGGAGGGATCCGCTTCCATCGTGCCGATGGCACCGAACAGAGTGACGGCGTGCAGCAGCTTGGCCTGCAACGGCGGCTGCAGAGCACGCACGTGCAGCTGCACAGCAGCGACTACCGCAGTGCGCGCTCGCTGGCCGGCCAGTTGCCGGTGCAAGGCAGCGGGCAGGCGCGGCGCGAGGACTATGACCCGGTTGGCGCGCATGCCTTTGCCGACGCGGCCGAGCTGCAGCACCACGCTCGTCTGGTCGCCGAGGCACTGGAAGCGCAGGCACTGCAATGGCACGGCCGTGGCAGCGTGCGCAGCGCTGATGCCGGCCAGGTCTGGTCATTGAGCGGAACGCCGGGGGCGGTGCCGACCGAGCTGCTGCTGGTGGACGTCGAGCACGCCGGGGTCAACAACCTGCCGGTGGACCTGCGCCAGGCGCTGGCAACAATGGACGATGCCGCCGCGACCGCAGACACGCTGCAGGTGGCTGCCCAGACGCAGGGCTACGCACAGACATTCGTCGCGCTTCCCCGCGACCGGCGTTGGCGTCCGACGCTATGGGACGGCACGGGTGCGCGACGCAATCCGCGGCCGCTGGCGCCCGGTTACCAGACAGCGGTCGTGGTGGCTGCGCAGGGCGCCGACGGCACCGAGCTGCACGCCGATGCACTGGGACGGATCCGCGTGCGGTTCCACTTCCAGCAGGAAGAGGGCAGCACGGACAGCGCGTGGCTGCGCGTCGCGCAGCGCTATGCGGGGCCGGGCGTGGGCAGCCAGTTCCTGCCCCGTATCGGCCAGGAAGTCCTGGTGGGCTTCCTCGAGGGCGACATTGACCGGCCGCTGGTGCTGGGCGCGCTGTACAACGGGCGCGGCGAAGCCGGCGTCGCGCCGACACCGGCGGGCGCCAGCGCGGAGGCCGATACGTCCATGTACGCACAGGCGAGGGATGGCACCGGCAGTGCGCAGGCCAACCTCGGGGGCGGCCAGGCGCCTGCCTGGCACGCGGCGGCGGCCGGAGAGCAGGCACACCGCAACGCCGGTGCGCTGTGGGGCCTGCAATCACGGGAGTGGCAGGGGGCCGGCTGGAACCGTCTGCTGTTCGACGACAGCGACCAGCAGCTGCGGGCCCAGCTGGCCAGCAGCCAGCAGGCTTCGGCATTGACGCTGGGACATCTGCGCCATCAGGCGGACAACCATCGAGGCAGCTTCCGCGGCAGTGGATTCGAGTTGCGCAGCGACGCCTGGGGCAGCGTGCGCGGACAAGGCGGGCTCTGGTTGAGTGCCTATGCCCGCCGCAGCGCCGAACCGGCAGGTGCGGCGGCACAGCCTGCTGCGCTGCTGCAGCAGCTGGCCACGCTGGCCCGCAGCCATGCGGCGGCGGCGGGTACGCATCTGACAGTGCGGCCGGCCGCGCATGTCGGCGTGCAATCGCCGCAGCGCTCGCGTTTGGACGGTTCGCAGTCACCGCTGCCGGTGCTGTTGGCCAGCGTACGCAGCACGGTGCCCGGTAACGCGTTGCAGGAAGCGGCCGGGTCGGCGCCGGAACGCAGCGGTGATGCCGGCGAGGGCCGCGTTCCGCATACCGGCGATGCCCTGCTGGGCCTGGCTGCACCTGATGGTGCGCTGATGGTGGCCGGACAGGGGCTGCTTTGGGCGCCGGGCGAGACACTGGCACTGGGCAGCGGCCAGCACGGCGAGGCCGTGGTGATGGGGCAGGCGCGCTGGCATGGACGGCAGGCCATCGGCGTACTGGCCGCAACACTGGAGGGGGCTGATCCGGGCGAGCCGGCGTTGACCCTGGCCAGCGGCGAACAGGTGCTGGACGTCAAGGCGCAACAGGACGAGGTGCGCGTGCAGTCGCGGCAGTCGCTGCGGGGCACGAGCGCACAGGGTGCCGTGGAGGTGGCTGCGGGCCGGACGGTGCAGGTGGCCACCGCAGGCGGGGCCAGCATCACCCTCAGCGGCGGCAACATCGTGTTCAACGCACCCGGGAGGATCGCCGTGCACGCGGGACGCAAGTCGTTCCTGCCCGGCGATCGCGGCCGTTACCCGTTGCCGGTCTTCCCGCAGTCGGTCTGCAAGGAATGCCTGCTGCTGGCCGCACAGCGTGCAGCCCCGCTGACACCAAAGGGAGGCTGAGCGTGGCCAACGACTGGCAGTTCCCACCGTTCTCGCCACCGCCGTTGGAGGAGGGCACCCAGCGTTACGTTCTGCTTGATGGCGCGCAGTGCGAGCAGCCCCTGCAACTGCTGCGCGCGCTGCCCTGGGCGCCGCTGCCCCTGTTTGACGGCCTGCTGGCCGATGGCACGGATGACGCCAGCGTGTTCCTCGCGCGCCTGCCGCGTGGCCTGGAGCTTGACGGTTTCCTGCAGCGTGCGGCGTCGTACGCGCGTTCTCCGGGCCTGCTCAGCCTGATCGACACGGCATTGCCTGCGGAAGAGCTGCAGCAGCGGCTGCAGAGACGGCTGGACGCCAGCTACCCGAACGGCAAGCTGTTCCTGGCCCGCTTCTTCGACGCGCGGGTGCTGCCATGGTGGGTGCAGGTGCTGGACGCGGCGCAGTGCCGGGCCTTCCTGGCGCTGGGAGAGCGCTGGTGGTACCTGCGCCACGATCTGAAATGGGCGCACCTGGAATTGCAGGACAGCGTGCAGGATCCGCACGATCCTCCCTGGGTGCTGGAGGCGGCGCAGCGGCGCGCCCTGATCGATGCCAGCTACCCCTACACGCTGATCGATCACTTCCAGCTCTCCGATCCGGAGCTGCTGGCGCGGCTTCCCCGTGCGCGCTGGTATACCTTCTTCCGACGGGTGGTGGCCACGGCCGCGGACGTCGGCATCGAGGACAGCCGACGGCTGGTGATGGTGTCGACCTGGGCGCTGCTGGCCGGTGTCGATCTTGGCGAGGATCCCGCATGGCGGCTTCGCCTGCAGGACTTCGCGGCGGGGCGGCGCAGCGCTGCCGATATCGGTGACGAAGTGTGGCCGCTTGAAGAAAGCTGGGACTGAACGGAGCGCGATCGGAATGATGGGCAACAAGTACCTGTGGTGGAGCGCGCTGGCGGTGATCGCGCTGCTGGTGGTGGGCGTCGGCTGCAGCCGGGCGATGGCGCGCGGCAAGACGCCGATCATGTCGTTGTTCGCGTTCAACTACAGCCCGTATTACCTCGACGATGTAAGGGTGGATGGGCAGTTTCTGGGCGGAATCGGTGGATACACCAACGGTGGCTCCGGCATGGCCCCGCGTGCGCCCCGAGGCAAGGGGCCGCACAGCGTGCGCGTGCGCTGGATCGAGGCCAACCGATACGATCTGGCCACCAACCGCTATCTGGATGAAGGGCACCGCGTGCCGCGTGAAGCCGTGGTACCGCTGAAGACGCCCTATCCGCCCAACCCGGCCACCTTGCTGCTGCACTTCTATGCGGACGGCCATGTCGAGGCCGAGCTGCTGGACAAGCGCGTGAACAAGTGGGACGTACGGCGCATGCCAGTGCCGAAGGAGCACAAGGACCATGACCAGTATTGATCCGACCGCGATTCCCGGGCAGGTGGATCTTGAACCGGGCACCCCGGATCCGGTCGCCCAGGCTGAGGGCACGGCACGCACTGCGCGACTGGCCCGCGGCACACGTCCGCTGAGCGATGCCGAGCGCCGCCGTCGCCAGGAGGCGATGTGTGGCACCGTGCCCGACAAGGAAGCGGCCACTACGGGATGCACGCAGAGCCTGCACCTGGCCGTATTCTTCGATGGCACCGGTAACAATCGCGATGAGGAGCTGAACAAGGCCCAGAATGAGCGCGCATTGTCGAACATCGCCCGCTTGTTCATCGCGCACAGGGACGACACACGGAACATAAAACGGCAGTACCTGTCCGGCGTAGGAACACCGTGCCCGGAGGTCGGTGATAAGGGGGGGCTGCTGGGGCTGTCCATCGGCAAGGGCGGGCGCGAGCGCATCGACTTCGCGCTGCAGTCGCTGGACGAGCTGATAGACAGCCAGCCCGAGCCGATGCGCATCCTGGTGGTCAGCGTGTCGGTACTGGGCTTTTCGCGCGGAGCGGCTTCGGCACGCGCGTTTGCCCGCGATCTGGCCGCGCGCTGCCGACGCCAGGCCGATGGCACCTGGCTGTACCGCGAGCGTATTCCGCTGCGGATCGGATTCATGGGCGTGTTCGATACGGTGTGCTCGGTGTGGCCCAGCCTGACGGCGGCGGCAGTGAACTACCGCAATGGGCATACCGGATGGGCTGAAGGCATGACCATACCGGAGATCGTGGAGCAGTCGGTGCACATGACCGCCGCCCATGAGCTGCGCGGCCAGTTCCCCCTGGATTCCACCCGCGAGCATGCCGAATACCCCGCCAACACGGTGGAAATATGGTTCCCGGGTGTGCACTCGGACGTGGGCGGTGGCTACGATCCCCAGCACCAGGGGCGCCGGAACAGCATCGCGCGCTTTGCCCTGAACGAGATGTATGACATGGCGCAGGCCAGGGGGGTGCTGCTCAACCCGATCAGTCGCCTGGAACAGCACGTCAAGGCTGAGTTCGACAAGCAGGATCCGGAACTGCAGGCGGTGTTCAACGCCTATCTGCAGGCGGTGCGGGTCAAGCGTGGACGCATGGAGGACGTGCAGGCGTCGCATATGGAGCTGCTGTATCGCTGGCTGCGCGTGCGCGTGGCACGTGGTGACCAGTTGCCGTCGATGCAGCGGCTTGCTGCACGCGAAGAGGCCCTGCGCGAACAGGTGCGCACGCTGCGCCGACGGCAGTCGCAGCTGCCATCGCCCTGGGACAACGACAACCTGCATCTGGCCGACCAGGGCAATGCGGAGAAGACCGCCGAATGGAACCGGGTGTCAGACGAGCTGAAGGCGCGCAACGATGAGCTCTCTGCGGTACGCAAGCAGCGCCGGGGGCTGGAGAAGGAGAACGACACGCTGCTGGACAAGATCGTCAGCCTGCGACGGCGCCGGGAGCGCGGCAGAACGCTGACCATGGCCGAGCGGGTCACTCTGGAATCCTGGGACAATACGACCCTGCTGCCGCCGGACGTGGAGACCTTCTTCGACGGGTACGGTCATGACTCGGTGGCGCACTGGTTCATCGGCAACCTGAGCCAATGGCGGGTGCTGTACTTCGGCGCGACCAAGTACACGCCCGGCAAGGTCGAGGAGACGGCGGATACGCGAGAAGCCGTGCCCGGCTGAGGGGGCAGGGTACACTGGCCGGCGCAGCCCTTGGCCGTGCCGTCGATTGTGAGACCCGTGACCCGCCTGATCCTGTTGTTGTCCTGTTCGCTGCTGGCGGCCTGCGCCAGCGCGCCTCCGCCGGCTCCGGTCCCGTCGGATGCGCTGTGGAGGCTTATCGAGCGGGATTGCCGCGGTGCCGATGTGCCGCGTGGCGCCTGCCTGCAACGGGACGCGACCGCGGCCCGCCGCGATGTGCTCATCAAGGACGCCCATGGCGACTACCAGTTCCTGCTGATGCCACTGGACAAGGTCAGTGGCATCGAGAGCGCTGTGCTGTACCAGCGCGGTGCGCCGAACTACTTCGCGGCTGCCTGGCAGGCCCGCGGGCATACCGAACAGGCACTGGGCCGCCCCTTGCCGCGCAATGTCGCAAGCCTTGCACTGAACTCGCCGCACGGCCGTTCCCAGCATCAGCTTCACATCCACATCGACTGCCTGCGTGCCGATGTGCTGCAGGCGCTGGACACGCACGCCGCGGCGGTCGGAATGCAGTGGGCGGCGTTGCCCGTGCCGCTGCGTGGCCATCGTTACGTTGCGCGCATGCTGCCGGGAGCAGAACTGCGTGCCAATCCATTGAACCTGCTCGCCTATGACCTGAGCGGGCTGCCCGATGTCGGCCAATGGAGCCTGGTGGTGGCAGGCCGCGAGAATGTGCTGGGAGGCCCCGGCTTCATTCTGCTGGCGACCCGCCTGGATCCGGCGACCGGCAACGAGGCCAGCGGCGAGGAGCTGCAGGACCATGCGTGCTCGGTACTGACCGGGGCGGATGCGGCGCTGGAGCGGGTCCGCTAGTCCGGGCGGACCTGTTGTCGCCAGCGCGGCGCGGTCAAGGCCAGCAGTTGCCGGTCCTGCCAGCCATCGATATCCAGATGGTGATCGCGCAGCAGGCCTTCATGCTCGAACCCCACCGAGCGCAGTGCATCGACGAAAGGCGTGCTGCTGGCCACCGGAAGCAGGGTGAACACGCGATGCAGTCCGACCTGGTCGAACAGGAAGGGGCACAGCGCCTGCAACGCCTGCGCGGGATGCTCGTGGCTGTGCTGCATTGAACGCAGCTCGGCGCAACGGGCGTGGGCGGAGTGCAGCTGGATCTGCAGTTGATCATGCAGCATGCCGTGCCGGTCATCGAACACGCCCAGCAGCAGCTGGTCGTTGTCCTGCTGCAGGCGCGAACGGTGGACGCCTGCCAGGAAGCGCGCTTCCTCGTCGACGCCGGACGGGCGGAAGATGCCGCGGCTCCTTCGATCGTCGAAGGCGCGCCAGCGTGGCAGATCGGCGCGGTTGAACAGGCGCAGGGTGATCGGGGCCGCCTGCAGCTGCACAAGGTGTTGGCGCAGCACGGGGCGGAGCGGCGGAATCGGAGGGCCGAAGGAACAGGTCGTCATGGCTTGACGATGCCCGTACATGCGCCGCCACACCATCAAGAATGTTGTAAAACGCACGTTGTCAGCGCGCGGTGTCACTTATCAGGTTCCGGCATAAGCCCATCAGGCCTGGTCATTTCCGCTGAAACTGTCCGTTCGGGACACTTTCGTTACGGGATCGTTATGCGTGCACAGGCCGCCGCGTCCCGTCCAATCGTCCAACTCCCCCAGGAAGCCCATGTCCGCCTCTCCCCAGGCGCTGCGCCATCGTCCGCTGGTGCTCGCGCTGTCGTCCCTGATGCTGGCCTCGTTGCCCGCCTTCGCGCAGGAAAGCGCACCTACATCGCTGCAGGAAGTGAAGGTCACCGGTTCGCGCATTCCGCGCGCCAGCGTTGAAGGGCCGTCGCCGGTGACCGTGATCAGCCGGGAGCAGATCGACGCGCAGGGCTACCGCAATGCATTCGACGCCCTGAGTGCGCTGACCGAGAACACCGGCAACGTGCAGGGCGAGGATTACGGCAATACCTTCACCCCGGCCGCCAACACCATCAATCTGCGCGGGTTGGGGCCGAACCGCACGCTGGTGCTGGTCAACGGTCGTCGCCAGTCCGACTACCCGCTGGCCTACGAAGGCTCGGTCAACGTGGTGAACCTGGCCAACATTCCCAGTGCGCTCATCGAACGCATCGAAGTGCTCGCCGGCGGCGCTTCGGCCGTGTACGGTTCCGACGCCATCGCCGGCGTGGTCAACATCATTCTCAAGGAGCGCTACGACGGCGTGGACATCAACGTTCGTGCCGGCGGTACCGAGCAGGGCGGGGGAGACAACCAGCGCGTGCAGGTGGTGGGAGGTGGTGCCGGTGAGCGATGGGAAGGCGTGTTCGGCTTCGAGCTGGGAATCCGCAAGGCCATCCACGCACGCCAGCGCGATTTCATGGACTCGCTGGACGATGATCCGCGTGGCACGGTCCCGCAGGCCACGGCCATCGCCTATCGGCGCAATGCAGCCACCGGCAGGAACATCGACCCGGGCAGTGACGGCTGCGATGCCGCTTCCGGGATCTACGGCGGGAGCGTGTTCCGCGCCACCAATCCGCGCCTGGGCAGTTACTGCGGCAGCAACGAGGCCGCCGCCAGCTACTGGACCGTGCAGACTGAAAAGCGCAACCTCGATGGCTATGGCCTGCTGACCTTCCACCTGGACGAACGGACCGATCTGTTCGCCGACCTGGCCGTGGGCAGCGCCACCATCTACAACAACACCCGTGCCCCGACGTGGACGTCCGCACGCAATTACTTCTACAACCAGAACAGTGGTGAACTGGAGAGCTGGTATCGCCGGTTCGCACCGGAAGAAGTGGGCGGCCTGCCGCGCAACGCCAATCGCTTCCTGGAAAAATCGTGGTCGTTCAACGTCGGTGTACGCGGCCAGCTGGGTGACAGCGACTGGGACTACGAGGCCGTCTACAGCCGCTCGCGCTACGAGAACCGGACGCGGCGGCCGGTGCTGCTGGCGGGAATAAACGAATACCTGCTCGGCCCCACACTGGGCGTGCGCGACGGGGTGGAGGTCTACGCGCCGGATCCGGCACGGCTTTACCAGCCGCTGACGCCGGACGAGTACGGGCAGTTGTCCGGTTACCAGGAGAGCCGCAATGCGGCGTGGCTGCAGACCTTCAGCGCCAGCGTCAACGGCCGCCTGTTCGAACTGCCCGGGGGAGACGCGGCGCTGGCGGCCGTGGTCGAGGCCGGCAGCCAGGGGTATCGCAACCGACCGGACCCGCGGCTGGGAACCGGAGAGTTCTGGAACACGAGTGCCGGCGTTGGCGCAGGAGGAGAGCGTGATCGCTATGCGGTGGGCGCCGAACTGCAGCTGCCGTTGCTGCCGCGCCTGACCACCACGCTGGCGGGCCGCTACGATCAGTACCGGGCCGCAGGCGAACACATCGGCAAGGCGACGTGGAGCTTCGGCGTGGAGTTCCGCCCGCTGGACAGCCTGTTGATCCGTGGCACGGCCGCCACCAGTTTCCGTGCGCCGGACATGAACTACGTGTTCGCCACTGAAACCCGCGGCTACAACCCGGGCATGACCGATTACTGGCGGTGCCGTACCGCCGGTCAGCCGTATGACGAATGCGACTTCAACGGCCTGTCCATCGACTTCAGCAACCGCGCCAATCCGCAGCTGCAACCGGAAACCGCCAAGTCGTACGGCTTCGGCGTGGTCTGGTCGCCGCTGGCAAGCCTGGATTTCAGTGCGGACTACTACGACATCCGCATCGACAACGAGGTGACCAATCTCGACAGCAGCCGCATCCTGCGCGACGAAGCCGATTGCCGCCTCGGCCGTACCCTGGGCGGTGAAGTGCGCGATATCGGTTCGCCGCTGTGCCAGGACGCGCTGGCCCGCGTGATCCGTAATCCTTCCACTGCGGCGGTGCAGCCGGACCAGGTCACCCGGGTGCTGATCAATCCGATCAACGCGGCATCCGAATCCGTGCGCGGCATCGATCTGAAGGGCAACTGGCGTTTCGATGCCGGGCGGGCGGGGCGCTTCACCACGCGCCTGGCCTACACCGTCGTGCTTGAGCATGAGTACCGGCAGTTCGCCGATGACGAGGTGCGTGACATCCGCAATTCCCTCGACGACTGGCAGTGGCGCAGCAAGGTCAACGGCAGCGTGACCTGGAACCGCGGTGACTGGACCGCGACGGTGTACGGCAACCGCTATGGCTCGCTGCCGAAGAGCGACGGCAGCGGCCGCATCGGACCGTACATGACGTACAACGCAAGCGTGTTCCGCACCTTCGGCGACAACCTGTCGCTGGGTGTCATCGTCAACAACCTGCGCAACAGCCGGCCGCCGGCGGACCGCAACGGGGGGGGCTGGCCGTTCTATCCGGTCGGCAACTACGACCCCTATGGCCGCCAGTTCTGGGTGGAGATGGATTACCGCTTCAACTGAGCAGCGCAGGTGGGGCGCCTCTTCGACTCGCGTCTGCGGCGAGCGGAGAGGCGTCGTTTGGTGCCTTCACTACGCGCGGACAGTGGTCACAGCCATCCGCAATCACGCTTACGGCAACGCCTGTACCAGATAGGATTCGATGACGTAGCTGAAAGGTTGCTGCTGGCGGTCGCGCAGCAAGGCGCGTACTTCCAGGATGATGCCGTGGTCGCCCTCGCCACGGGGGGGCCAGAAGGTCTGGTCGGCTTCGGTCTCGCGCTGGAAGCCCAGCGGGCCGACCACGCGGCCGAAAGGCTCGTCGGTGCTGTCCAGCACCTGGTTCATCGCCGTACTGAGATGGCCGGGCAGGTACCAGTTGTCGGCCTCGGACAGCACGCGGTTCCCGCACACCAGCTGCACGCGGCGGTAGCGCAGCGCGGCGCTGGAGTCGGCGCCCAGTGCCTGCAGCACCTCGGCCGGGGCCTGCTTGTCATCGCCATGGATGCGCACCGCGCGGACGCGGGCCTGCTGGGCCAGGCCGTGTTCGGCACACCAGCTTTCCAGCGTGGCTGTGGCGCTCTGCCCGGACAGCACCCGCTGATGCAGCCGTTCGACCAGCGCCGCCGGGGCGATCCGCTGCTGGCCAGGCGGTGCCTGCGGCGGCGGAGCGCCGACGGCATCGCTGGCGGACAGGCTGGCGATCGGCGCGGCGGCAAGCAGTGAAGCGGCCTGCCAGCGGCGGATACGATCGTGGCGGTCGGACGGGCCCATGCGGCATCACAGCGGAAACAGGTGTCTATGGTACCCGTTCAGCGCTGTGTACGGCGCACCCGCCGCGCCCCTGCTCCCGGCGGTTCCCGGCGGTATTCATCGAACGGGCTCATACCGGCTCGCGCTGCACCTGCTGCCACAGCTCGCTGGCCAGCGCACGCACGGCATCATCGGCGTCGCCACGGTGCAGCAGCCCGATCTCGTAGTTGTCGATCACCGGCAGGTTCCGTTCGCCGTCGATGATGCGGTGTCCGCGGCCCACTGCCCGGCGCGGCAGCAGGCTGATGCCGATGCCATCGGCAACCGCGCCCTGGATGCCGCTGAGCGATGAACTGGTGAAGGCGATGCGCCAGCGCAGGCCGAGTGCTTCGACCGCCTGGATCATTTCGTCGCGGTACAGTCCGCGCGGCGGGAAGGTCACCAGCGGCAGGGGCTCCTGCAGCAGGCAGCCACTGCGCAGGCTGTCGATCCAGTGCATGGGTTCACGCCGGCAATGCACGGCCTGGCGGCTGTTGCGGCGCTGCTTGACCAGGACCAGATCCAGTTCGCCATGATCGAAGCCATGGGCCAGATCGCGGCTGAGGCCGCTGCTGATCTCCAGCTTCACCTGCGGATGGCGGCGGCTGAAAGCGGCCAGCATGCGCGTGGTCTGCGCGTTGACGAAGTCCTCGGGCACACCGATGCGGACCGCTGTTTCGACCGTGGCGCCCGCCAACGCCTGTGCCATTTCCTCGTTCAGGTCGAGCATGCGCCGCGCATAGCCCAGCAGCGTGTGGCCGGCGTCGGTGGGCTGCACATCGCGATGGCCACGCTCGAGCAGGCGATGACCGGCCAGCTCTTCCAGACGGCGCACCTTCTGGCTGACCGTGGACTGGGTCGAGTGCAGGCGGGTGGCCGCAGTGGTGAAGCTGCCGCAGTCGGCCACCATCACCAGGGCCCGCAGCAGGTCCAGTTCGAACAGTGACCTATTCGATTTTGAACTTTCTTGCATTTGAACATTTCATTTCTGGATACCCGTGGCGACTTCTACCATGCGGCCAAGGTACCGGCAACGTCCGGCCGACTGATTCCGGAGGGTTCATCATGTACCTGCAACACCGCTGCCTGCGCTGGGCTGCGCCCTCACGGCGCGCGCTTCTGCTGTGCCTGCTGGCCGTGGCATTTCCGGCCTGTGCCGCAGACCCGTCCGGCCAAGCCGACGTGCGGTTGCGGGAGGCCGCCAGCCGCGGCGATGCCGGAGCGGTGCGCCAGGCACTGGCCGATGGCGCGGCCTTGGAAGCGCGCGACGCACAGGGCCGCACCGCGCTGCTGCTGGCGACCCATGGCAACCGCGTGGACGCGGCGCGCGTGCTGATCGAGGCGGGGGCCGATGTCACCGCCAAGGACAGGCTGCAGGACAGTGCCTATCTGTACGCCGGTGCGCGCGGACTGGACGGGATCCTGGCCTTGACCCTGAGCCATGGTGCCGACTTACGCAGCACCAACCGTTATGGCGGCACCGCCCTGATTCCCGCCGCCGAGCGTGGCCACGTCACCACGGTGCGCATGCTGCTGCGTGCGGGCGTGGCAGTGGACCACGTCAATCGACTGCAGTGGACGGCGCTGCTGGAGGCGATCCTGCTCGGCGACGGAGGGCCGCGCCACACGCAGATCGTGCAGCTGCTGCTCGAAGCGGGCGCCGATCCTGAGCTGGCCGACGGCGAGGGCGTGACGCCGCTGGCTCACGCGCGCCAGCGCGGCCAGGCCGCGATCGAAACCCTGCTGCGCCAGCATGGCGCGACACGCTGATATCTGCTCCTTCCATTCCGCACGCTGGCCGTGCCCATCAGGATATTCTCCATGTTCTGTTTCCGCCCGTTGTCCCTTGCTGTGCTGTTCGCCTGCGCACCGCTGTCCGCAGCTGCGGCCGAACGTGCCGATCTGCTGATCCGCAATGCCACCGTGGTCGATGTGGAGCACGCCCGCACCCTGCCGGGGCAGAGCGTGGTGATCCGCGGCGAGACGATTGTTGCGGTCGGCCCTGACGCAGGGCTGGAGGGCCAGTGGCGCGCGGACCGGCAGCTGGATGCGCAGGGGAAGTACCTGATTCCGGGACTGTGGGACATGCATGTGCACTTCGGTGGAGGCCGTGCGCTGATCGAAGAGAACAAGGCACTGCTGCCGCTGTACGTCGCCCATGGCATCACCACCGTGCGCGACTGTTCGGGTGATCTGCCGCAGCAGGTGCTGCAGTGGCGTGGCGAGATCGCCGCCGGCACACTGTTCGGTCCACGCCTGCTCAGCTCCGGCGCCAAGATCGAAGGCATCAAGCCGGTCTGGAAGGGGACGATCGAAGTCGGCAGCCGCGCCGATGCCGATCAGGCGATCACGCGCCTGCTGCGCGACAAGGTCGACTTCGTCAAGATCACGGACAGTACGCTGACACCGGAACTTTTCCTGTACTCGGCCGCCGCCGCGCGCAAGGCAGGATTCAGGGCATCGGGCCATATCCCAATGGCACTGACCGTGGAGCAGGCGGTCGATGCTGGCCTGGCGTCGATCGAACACCTGGACTATGCGTTCAAGGCGGGCAGCAGGGATGAGGCGCGGATTGCAGCCGATTTCGGCGCCGGGCGTATCGATCGTGCGGAAGCCAACCGGCAGCTGGATGCCAGTTTCGACCGTGACACCGCGATGCGCGCGTATCGTGATTTCGCCCGTCGAGGCGTGTTCGTGACGCCCACACTCAACGGCGGACGCATTCTCGACTTCCTCGACCAGGACGATCATGCCCACGATCCCTATCTGGCCTACATCGGCCCAGGCCTGCGTGCCACTTACCAGTGGCGCGTGGAGCGCGCGGCCAAGGCCACGCCGGCACAGATCCAGGCGCGGCATGCGCAGTACCGGCAGGTGGCCGCGGTGCTGCCGATGCTTCAGGAAGCGGGTGTGACGATCATTGCCGGCACCGACGCCGGCTTCCTCAATTCGTTCAACTATCCCGGGATCGGACTGCACCAGGAACTGCAGCTGTTCGTGCAGGAAGGGCTGACACCGCCCCAGGCCCTGTCAGCGGCCACGCGGTCTGGCCCGGCCTGGTTCGGGCAGATGGACCGCTACGGGAGCGTGGCCGACGGCAAGGCCGCGGACCTGGTACTGCTCACCGCCAATCCGCTGCAGGACATCGCCGCGACCGGGAAGATCGACAGCGTGATCCTGCGCGGCCACGTGCATGATCGTGCAGCGCTGGACAAGATGCTGGCCGACACCCGCGCGCGCGTCGCCGCGTGGAACGATGAAGCAGACAAGGGCCGATCAGCGGACTGAACGCAGTCATCGTTGTAGTGATGAGGGGAACGGGGGAGTCGCCACGCGTTGCTGCGGGCACTCCCGACCGTTCCTTCGTTCGTTTTGCGCTGCGCAAAACGAGCCTGAAGCGTCAATTGGGATCGCATTTTTTCCCCCTGAAAACGGGTGTTCCAGCGTAATGACGTGCCAACTGCGTCACAGAGCTTTCAACGACCTGCGCGATGAAGGCCGCATGCACGCGATCTGCATGGAACGTTCACTTCAACGCGGTGTATACCCTCCCGCAGCGGACGGGGAGCAATGGCCGACGTCCGACGGCCCTGACCGCGTCGCTGAACGCGCGTCGGCGATTCCAGACAAGAGGATTGTCGTTCATGCATCTGCATCTCGCGCCCACGCTGTAGCGCTGCATCGCACCACGACCGGGCGCGTCGCATCGCTGCATCCGGTCGCCTGAAGAATCCGAAGCACGTATCCGACAGCAGGCGATTTGCCCGTTGGCGGTGGCTTCGCGCGAAAACATATCCATTCCGTGCCGCCGTGCCAGCGTGATCGCTGTGCGTGACGTCGTTGTGCGCATGGCGGTGCGCCTGTAGAGAGGAATGTCCCATGGCCATCCGCGTCAAGGTTGTCCCGGCAAGCGAATCGATCAGCTCCGATACCGCCGTCACCACCGTCCGCAATGATGTCGTGACGCTGCAGCAGAGCAGCAACGTCGCACTGGACATCGATCCAGACCAGGTCGCCGGCTACGTGAAGGACGGCCAGGATCTCGTGGTGCAGCTGAAGACCGGCGAGAACGTCCGCATCGTCAACTTCTATGCTGAAGGACAATCGCCCAGCCATCTGTTCCTGGTGGATGACAAGAAGCTCGTGGCCGTCGATCTGCCGGCGGTGGCCAGCGATGGGCCGTTGGCGGCGAGCTATCTGCCGCAGGAGACGCTGGCTGGGTTCGAGTCGCTGACTGCAGCGGGCGCGGGCGCAGGCAGTGGCATCAGCGGCGCGATGGTGCTGGGCGGGCTGGCCGCGGTCGGCGCAGCGGTGGCGTTGGCCGACAGCGGCGGCGGTGGCGGTGGCGGATCGCCGAATCCACCGCAGAATCCCCCGGTACCCGATACCACGCCGCCGGCCGCACCCACCGGGCTGGCATTCAGTGCGGACGGCCGGACGCTTACCGGCAGCGGTGAAGTCGGTGCCACGGTGCGCGTCGATACCAATGGTGACGGGCAGCCTGATGCGACCGGAACGGTGGGCGCCGATGGGCGATTCAGTGTCACCCTGTCGCCGCCGTTGACCAACGGCGAGAGCGTCAGCGTGACGCTGGTCGATGCCGCCGGCAACGTGAGCGGACCGGGGCAGGCGACGGCCCCCGATACGACACCGCCTGCAGCGGCCAGCAACGTGGTGGTGGCTGACGACGGCAGCAGCATCAGCGGCAGCGGTGAGCCGGGAGCAACGGTGGGCGTGGATACCGATGGCGATGGCCAGCCCGATGCCACCGTGGTGATCGGCGGCGACGGCCAGTTCACGGTGCCACTGGATCCACCGCTGACCCAAGGCGAGACGATCAGCGTGGTAGTGACCGATCCGGCCGGCAACAGCAGTCCGCCGGTCACGGTGCAGGCGCCCGACTATCCCGACGCGCCGCTGGTGAATGCCAGCAATGGCAGTGTGATTTCCGGAACGGCGGGCGCGGGCCTGACCATCCTGCTTACGGATGGCGATGGCAATCCGATCGGCCAGACGGTAGCGGATGCGAGCGGCAACTGGAGCTTCACGCCGCCTGCGGCGCTTGCTGATGGAACCGTGGTCACTGCCGTGGCCCAGAATGCGGCCGGCAATACCAGCCCCGCCACGTCGATCACCATCGATGGCGTTGCGCCTGCCGCACCGGTCATCGATCCAAGCAACGGCACGACGATCAGCGGTACCGCCGAGGCCGGCAGCACGGTGACCCTCATCGACGGCAATGGCAACCCGATCGGCCAGGTCACCGCCGATGGCGATGGCCACTGGAGTTTCACCCCGGGCACGCCGTTGCCGGACGGCACGGTGGTGAATGCCACCGCAACCGATCCGGCCGGCAACACCAGCGGCCAGGGAAGCATCACGGTCGATGCGGTCGCGCCGTCCACGCCTACCGTGGAGCCCAGCAATGGCGGCACGCTCACGGGCACCGCCGAGCCCGGAAGCACGGTGGTGCTGACCGACGGCAACGGCAATCCGATTGCGGAAGTCGCCGTCGATGGCAGCGGCAACTGGAGCTATACCCCCGGCACGCCGCTGCCCGATGGCACGGTGGTCACGGTGGTTGCCCAGGATGCCTCAGGCAACAGCAGCCCGCCGGCAACGGTCACCGTGGATTCGCAGCCGCCTGCCGCGCCCATACTCGAGGCCAGCAACGGCACCACGCTCAGCGGAACCGCCGAGCCCGGCAGCACGGTCACCTTGACCGATGGCAACGGTAATCCGATCGGGCAGGTCACCGCCGACGGCAACGGTGACTGGAGCTTCACCCCGGCCACGCCGCTTCCGAACGGCACCGTGGTCAACGCCAGTGCCACGGACGCCACCGGCAACACCGGCCCCGGCGCCAGCATCATCGTTGACGCGGTCGCTCCGGCCGCCCCGGTCGTCCTTCCCAGCAACGGCACGAGCATCAGCGGTACGGCCGAGCCCGGCAGTACCGTGACGCTGACTGACGGCAGCGGCACTGCGATAGGCCAGACCACCACTGACGGCAACGGCAACTGGAGCTTCACCCCGGCCACGCCACTGCCGGACGGTACCGTGATCAATGCCACCGCCACCGACGCGGCAGGCAACACCGGCGGGCAGGGCGGCACCACGGTGGATGCGGTGCCACCGGCCGCGCCTGTGCTGAATCTGAGCAACGGCAGCGCAGTCACTGGCACCGCCGAGCCTGGCAGCAGGGTGATCCTCACCGATGGCAATGGTGATCCGATTGCCAGCGTAACGGTGGATGGAAGCGGCAACTGGAGCTACACGCCCGCCACGCCGCTGCCCAACGGGACGGTGGTCAACGCCGTGGCAGTGGATGGCTCCGGCAACGCCAGCGTCGGCAGCAGCGTCACCATCGACTCGCAGGCGCCGTCGGCGCCCGTGCTCGACGTCAGCAATGGCACCCTGATCGTAGGCACCGCCGAGCCGGGAAGCACGGTGACGCTCACCGACGGCAATGGCAATCTCATTGCGCAGGTCACCGCCGATGGCTTTGGCGACTGGACCTTCACTCCGGCGACGCCGCTTCCTGATGGCACCGTGATCAACGCCACGGCCACCGATGCCACCGGCAACACCAGTGCGCCTTCGTCGATCACGGTCGATGCCGTCGCACCTGCCGCACCCGTGGTCAACCCGAGCAATGGCATCACGCTCACTGGCACGGCCGAGCCGGGCAGTGTCGTCACGTTGATCGATGGCAGCGGTAATCCCTTCGGTCAGGCCCCGGTCGACAGCAACGGCAACTGGTCGTTCCCGCTCGCTACGCCGCTGCCCGATGGCAGCGTCGTCAGCGCGACCGCCACCGATGCCTCTGGCAATACCAGCGGCGCGACCAGCATCACCGTGGACGCGCTGCCACCGGCGACGCCGGTGCTGAATCCCAGCAACGGCAACACGGTCAGCGGTACCGCCGAGCCCAACAGCACGATCATCCTCACTGATGGCAACGGTGGTCTGATCGCGGAGGTCACCGTCGATGGCAGCGGCAACTGGAGCTACACGCCGGCCACCCCGCTGCCCGATGGCACCGTCGTCACGGCCGTGGCGGTGGACGCGGCAGGCAATACCAGTCCGCCGTCCACCGTCCCTGTCGATGCCAGTGCGCCGCCGGCGCCGGTCATCGATCCCAGCAACGGCACCACCGTCAGTGGTACTGCCGAAGCTGGCAGCACGGTCATCCTGACCGACGGCAGCGGCAATCCGATTGGCCAGGTCACCGCCGACGGCAGTGGCAACTGGAGCTTCACTCCCGGCACGCCGCTGCCGGACGGGACGGTGATCGTGGCGACCGCCACCGATGCCACCGGCAATACCGGTCCCCAGGCGGCCATCACCGTCGATGCGCTGCCGCCGCCGGCCCCCGTGCTCGAACCGAGCAATGGCACGACGATCACCGGCACCGCCGAGGCCGGCGCCACGGTGATCCTCACCGATGGCAACGGCAACCCGATCGGACAGACCACGGCCGATGGCAGCGGCAACTGGAGCTTCACCCCGGCCACGGCACTGCCTGACGGGACGGTGGTCAACGCGGTCGCGCAGGACGCGGCCGGCAACACCGGCCCGCAGGGCAGCACCACGGTCGATGCGGTGGCGCCGCCAACGCCGGTCGTCAATGCCAGCAATGGCAACGTCCTCACCGGCACGGCCGAACCGAACAGCACCGTGACGCTGACCGACGGCAACGGCAATCCGATCGGGCAGGCCACTGTCGATGGCAGTGGCAACTGGAGCTTCAGCCCCGCCACGCCGCTGCCCGATGGCACGGTGGTCAACGTCACCGCGACCGATGCCGCAGGCAACACCAGCGCACCGGCAAGCACCACCGTCGACAGCTCGCTGCCCTCGATTCCGCTGATCGATCCCAGCAACGGCTCGGTGATCAGCGGTACTGCAGATCCGGGCAATACGGTCATCATCACCGATGGCAGCGGCAACCCGATCGGCCAGGTCACGGCTGACGGCAGTGGCAACTGGTCGTTCACCCCGGGCGTACCGCTGCCCGGTGGGACCGTGGTCAACGTGATCGCGCGCAGTCCTTCGGGTGTCGACAGTGCGCCGGCGGCCATCACCATCGATGGCGTTGCGCCGCCGGCGCCCGTGATCGATCCCAGCAATGGGGTCGAGATCAGTGGCACTGCGGAAGCCAATGCGGTCATCGTGCTGACCGACGGCAGCGGCACTCCGATCGGGCAGACCACGGCCGATGGCAGCGGCAACTGGAGCTTCACCCCGGCCACGCCATTGCCCGACGGCACGGTGGTCAACGCCATCGCGACGGACCCGGCCGGCAACAGCAGTGGCCCGGCCAGCATCACCGTGGATGCGCTGGCACCGTCGGCACCGATCATCAACGCCAGCAACGGCGTGGTGATCAGCGGCACCGCCGAAGCCGGTGCGATAGTGATTCTCACCGATGGCAACGGCAACCCGATCGGGCAGACCACGGCCGATGGCAGCGGCAACTGGAGCTTCACCCCCGCCACAGCGCTGCCGGACGGCACGGTGATCACCGCGGTCGCCCAGGATGCGGCGGGCAACACCAGTGGCCCGGCAAGCACCACGGTGGACGCGGTGGCACCGCCGGCGCCGGTGATCGACCCGAGCAACGGCAGTGTGGTAAGCGGTACGGCAGAAGCCGGTGCCACGGTGATCCTCACCGATGGCAGCGGCAACCCGATCGGGCAGACCACGGCCGATGGCAGTGGCAACTGGAGCTTCACTCCGGCCACGCCATTGCCCGATGGCACGGTGGTCAACGCCATCGCGACGGACCCGGCCGGCAACAGCAGCGGCCCCGCCAGTACCACCGTTGATGCGGTGGCGCCGCCAGCGCCTGTGATCAACGCCAGCAACGGTGCGGTGATCAGCGGTACCGCCGAAGCCGGCGCGACGGTGGTCCTGACCGATGGCAATGGCGATCCGATCGGGCAGACCACCGCCGATGGCAGTGGCAACTGGTCGTTCACGCCCGGCACGCCGCTGCCCGATGGCACCGTGATCACGGCGGTGGCCCAGGATGCGGCAGGCAACGCGAGTGGCCCGGCCACGACCACCGTGGATACGGTGGCGCCGCCGGCACCGGTGATCGACCCGAGCAACGGCAGTGTGGTGAGCGGTACAGCCGAAGCCGGTGCCACAGTGATCCTGACCGATGGCAGCGGCAACCCGATCGGCCAGACCACCGCCGATGGCGCCGGCAACTGGAGCTACACGCCGGCTACACCGTTGCCGAATGGCATGGTGATCACTGCGGTGGCACAGGATGCGGCGGGCAACGGCAGCGGCCCGGCCAGTACCACGGTCGATTCGGTCGCGCCGCCGGCACCGACGATCGACGCGAGCAATGGCAGCGTCATCAGCGGCACCGCCGAAGCCGGTGCGACAGTGATCCTCACTGACGGCAACGGTATTCCGATTGGGCAGACCATCGCCGATGGCAGTGGCAACTGGTCGTTCACGCCCGGCACGCCTCTGCCCGATGGCACCGTCATCAATGCACTGGCGCGCGACGCGGCCGGCAACAACAGCAGCCCGGTCAGCACGACCGTCGATGCGGTCGCGCCCTCGGCGCCGACGCTCGATGCCAGCAACGGCACGGTGATCACCGGCACCGTCGAGCCCGGCGTGAAGGTGATCCTGACCGACGGCAACGGTGATCCCATCGGCGAAGCCATCGCCGATGGCAGCGGCAACTGGAGCTTCACCCCGGCTACGCCGCTGCCCGACGGCACCGTGATCAATGCCATCGCGCAGGATGCGGCCGGCAACAACAGCGGCCCGGTCACCACCACGGTGGATGCGGTGGCGCCGCCGGCCCCGGTGATCGATCCGAGCAATGGCAGCGTCATCAGCGGTACGGCTGAAGCCGGCGCCACGGTGATCCTCACCGATGGCAATGGCGATCCGATCGGGCAAGCTATCGCCGATGGCAGTGGCAACTGGAGCTTCACCCCTGGAGCGCCGCTGCCCGATGGCACCGTGATCAACGCGGTGGCGCAGGATGCGGCGGGCAATAGCAGTGGCCCGGCCACCACCACGGTGGACGCTGTGGCGCCGCCGGCCCCGGTGATCGACCCGAGCAATGGCAGCGTCATCAGCGGCACGGCTGAAGCCGGCGCCACGGTGATCCTCACCGATGGCAGTGGCAACCCGATCGGGCAGGCTATCGCCGATGGCAGCGGCAACTGGAGCTTCACTCCTGGAGCGCCGCTGCCCGATGGCACCGTGATCAACGCGGTGGCACAGGATCCCGCAGGCAATACCAGCGGTCCTACCACCACCACGGTGGATGCGGTGGCGCCGCCGGCCCCGGTGATCGACCCGAGCAATGGCAGCGTCATCAGCGGTACGGCTGAAGCCGGCGCCACGGTGATCCTCACCGATGGCAATGGCGATCCGATCGGGCAAGCTATCGCCGATGGCAGTGGCAACTGGAGCTTCACCCCTGGAGCGCCGCTGCCCGATGGCACTGTGATCAACGCGGTGGCGCAGGATCCCGCAGGCAATAGCAGTGGCCCTACCACCACCACGGTGGATGCGGTGGCGCCGCCGGCACCGGTGATCAACCCGAGCAACGGCAGCGTCATCAGCGGTACGGCTGAAGCCGGCGCCACGGTGATCCTGACCGATGGCAACGGCGATCCCATCGGCGAAACCACCGCCGATGGCAGCGGCAACTGGAGCTTCACTCCTGGAGCGCCGCTGCCCGACGGCACCGTGATCAACGCGGTGGCGCAGGATGCGGCGGGCAATAGCAGCGGCCCGGCCACCACCACGGTGGACGCGGTGGCGCCGCCGGCACCGGTGATCGACCCGAGCAACGGCAGTGTCATCACTGGCACGGCCGAAGCGGGTGCCACGGTGATCCTCACCGATGGCAACGGCGATCCGATTGGGCAGGCTATCGCCGATGGCAGCGGCAACTGGAGCTTCACTCCTGGTGCGCCGCTGCCCGACGGCACCGTGATCAACGCGGTGGCCCAGGATGCGGCGGGCAACAACAGCGGCCCGGCCACCACCACGGTGGACGCCGTGGCGCCGCCGGCGCCGCTGCTCAGCGTGAGTGCTGACGGTACGCTGCTGAGCGGCACGGCCGAGCCCAACAGCCAGGTCCGGATTGTGGTCAATGGAGACACCGCGAATCCGATCACCGTCAATGTGGATGGCAGCGGCAACTTCAGCCTGCCGTTCGCACCACCGTTGATTGCCGGCGAGCTGATCTCTGCGGTGGCGATCGATCTGGCGGGCAATACCAGCGGTCCGGCGACGATCAATGCCCCCGATCTTGCGCCACCGGACATCAGCGTGCCGGAGGCCGCCGACACGTGGATCAATGCTGCGGAAATCGGCGACGGCATCCAGGTCGACGTGACCGTTCGCCCGACGATGCAGGTCGGGCAGGTCATCACCGTCAGGTTCGCGGGCCAGAACGGCTACGAGGCCGATGTCAGCCACACCCTGACCGCTGCGGACATCGCGGCCGGTTCGGTGACCGTGACCTTGACGCCGCCCGCTGGCATGGGGCCGTTCCCGGAAGGCGCATCGACCATCACCGCCGAAGTCGCCGGTGGCACCGCATCGGCGCCGGAAGCCTTCACCATCGATACGGTTCCACCCGCAACCCCGGTGCTGTCGCTGGTCGGCAATCTGCTGACCATTTCCGCCGAACCCGGCACCGAATTGACGGTCACGCTGACGGTAGGAGGTGTGACGGCCACGGCGACGGTCACCGCCGACAACAGTGGCCTGGCGTCGCTGAACCTGCTCACCGATCTGGATATCGACTTCACCTGGGACCAGCTGCTCAACGCACAGGTGTCGGTCGTGGGCAGTGATCCGGCTGGCAATCCGAGCAACGTGGCCAGCATCGGCATCGGCACCAGCATCGAACAGCCGGTCACCATCGGCAACTTCGGGGTGGACGTCAGCCTCAATCCTCTCAGTCCGCGCTTTGGCTTCAGTGGCACCACCGAGCCGGATTCGAGCGTTGTGATCCGGGTGATCACGCCCGCGCTGAACGTCGAGCTGCTGCCGATCCAGGCCGATTCCTCCGGCAACTTCTCGCTGAACCTGCTCAGTCCGACCATCCTCAGCCAGCTCGGGTTGAACATCACCGATATCCTCAACCTTGGGTCGCAGATATCCTTCAATCTGGTATCTACCGATTCCAACGGCAACGACAGCGCTGCCTACGGCGTCACGCTGAGTCCGAACGGCCTGTCGTTGAACATCGGTCAGATCGATGTCAACGGTACATCCGGGAATGACGTACTGTCCGGCGCCAACGGCAGTTCCGAGCACATCAACGGCGGCGATGGCAGCGATCTGATCTTCAACGTCGGCAGCGGCGATCACGTGGTCGCCGGCAACGGCGACGACGCGATCCAGATCACCGCCACCAACTTCGTCAGCATCGATGGAGGGGCTGGATTCGACACCCTGATCCTGGCCAATGGCATCGACCTGGACTACAACTCGGCCGGTGTGGGCACGCTCAGCAACATCGAGCGCATCGATCTGGGCACGGGAGATTCGGGCAGCGTGCTCACCCTCACGGCGGCGGAAGTGGCGGCGATCACCGATGGCAACGACACGCTGCAGATCACCGGCGAGAGCAACGATGTGCTGAACGTCATCGGTGCGGTCAACACCGGAACCACCCAGTTGATCAATGGTGTGACCTACGACGTGTACACCTTTGGCAGCACCACGCTGCTGGTGGAGGACAACTCGGTGCAGGTGGTGGCCTGATGCCGCAACGGCGGAGCCGAAGGCGGTGGGCAGGAGGAGCGTTCGCGCTCCTCCTGCTGTGCGGCCTGCCGGCGGGGGCCAGTGCGATGAGTGTGGAGCAGGCTGTGCAGACCGGACTGGCGATCCATCCCCGGGTGCGTGCGGCGCTGAGCGAAGCGGAACGGGCAGGCACCGACGTGAAAATCGCACGGGGGGGCTACTTTCCCGCACTGCAGGTCTCCGGCGGACCGCAGGCCGGACACATGTCCGAGATGGTGTACGACGTCACGCTGTCGCAGATGCTGTTCGACTGGGGCCGGACGCGCAGCCAGGTCGAGGCCGCCAGTGCGACCCAGCGCCGCTATCTGGCAGCGCTGGAGGTCGCCCGGGACGACGCAGCGCTGGATATCATCGAGACCTACCTGGACGTGCTGGTCGCCCGCGAAAGAGTGGTGGCCGTGCGTGACTTCCTGCAGCGGATCGAGGGCGTCCGCGGCATGGCCCGCGACCGCAGCGGCAGCGGCTACGCCGACCGCACCGAGCTGGATCGCGCGCAGCTGGAGTTCGCCCGCGGCCAGGACCAGCTGGCGTTCGAGGAAGGCGCCTTGCGCGATGCCAACAACCAGCTGGCCCTGCTGCTGGGCCGGGATCCTGGCCCGCTGCAGGCGCCGGACCTGCCTGCCGGCCGGCGGGCGTGGCAGCGTGACGGCCTGGATGCAGCAATCGAGGCCGCGCCGCTGCTGCGGGAATCGCGCGAGGATGCCGCGGCAGCCGAGGCGGAGCTGGCCGAATCGCGCGCGGCATTGAAGCCACAGCTCAACGTGGAGGCATCGGCGCTGCGCCGCGAGATCGGCGGGCAGATGGAGAACGATTCGGTGGTTTCGCTGCGCCTGCGCATGGATGTCCTGCGCGGCTTCAGCAATTTCCAGCGGCCGGCGGCGGCCCGGCAGCGACTGGAGGCGGCGCAGTGGAGTGCCGACGCCACCCGCCGTGATCTGCGGCGCAAGATGCGCACCTTGTTCGACAACGCCGATGCGCTGGTACTGCGTGAGCAGGCGCTGCAGCAACAGGTGGAGGAGTCCACGCACGTCGGCGGCCTGTATCACGACCAGTTCCAGGTCGGACGCCGCGACATCATCGATCTGCTTAGCGTGCAGCGCGAGCGGATGGAGGCCGAACGCCAGCTGGCAACTCTGCGCATGGAGCGGGTCCGTATCGATTATCGCGCTGCCGCCCAGATCGGGCAGCTGGGTGAGTTGCTTGGAGGGAGGACGCATGCAGACGCCGCGCATTGAATCGACTACCACCGGCAGCGGCAACACGCCGCGCGACCCGCTGCAGGATGGCCTGTTGCTGCTGTGCGAGCGGCTGGGCCGGCCACTGGGTGCTGCCGAGCTGGTTGACGGCATTGCTCTGGAGCAGGGGCGGCTGCCATTGCAGCGGGTGCCACGCGCGCTGCGGCGGGCGGACCTGAACGCGCGCGTGGAGGCCTTCGAGCTGACCGACATCGACGCCTATCTGCTGCCGGTCCTGCTGCTGCTGAACAATGGGAACACGCTGTTGTTGACGGCGATCAGCGATGACCAGGCGCAGGTGGAGGTGCCACAGGCCGAGGGTGGCACACAGGCCATGCCGCTGCAGGCACTGCAGGCGCTGTACAGTGGTACGGCAGTGTTCGCCAAACCGCGCTTCCGCTCGGATGGCCGGGTCGGCGATTTCGCCGCGGGCCGGGGCGAGCACTGGTTCTACGGGCCACTGCGTCAGCTGTGGCGCTCCTATGTCGAGGTGGGGGCCGCCGCATTCGTGGCCAACCTGCTGGCCATCGCGACGGCGATCTTCGCCATGCAGGTCTATGACCGGGTGGTGCCGGTGGCAGCGTTCGACACGCTGTGGGTGCTGGCCAGTGGCGTTGCCCTGGCGGTCATCATCGAAGGGGTGCTGCGCGTCCTGCGCGGGCAGCTGCTGCATGTGCTCGGCAAGCGCATGGACCTGCAGCTGGGAACGCTGCTGTTCGCCCGCGTGCTCGGTACCCGGATCAACGCCAAGCCGGCGTCGATGGGGGCATTCAGTACGCAGGTGCGCGAGTTTGAGGGCGTGCGTGATTTCTTCACCTCGTCCACTGCTGCGCTGCTCAGCGACCTGCCGTTCGTGTTCGTGTTCCTGCTGCTGATCGCGCTGATCGGTGGGCATGTGGTCTGGGTGCCGGTGGTGGCCTGTGTCCTGATGGTGCTGCCGGGCGTGCTCGCGCAGCGCCGGCTGGGTGAGCTGTCGCGGCAGAATCTGCGCGAAGGGGCGATGAAGAACAGCGTGCTGCTGGAGGCCTTTGAACACCTGGAATCAGTGAAGGCCACCCGTGCCGAAGGCCGCAGCCTGAAGCACTGGGAAAGCCTGACGGCGCAGCTGGCGGGAACGGCGTTGAAGACGAGTACGCTCACCGCCAGCCTCAGCCATGGCGCGGCCGTGGTGCAGCAGCTTGCGTATGTGGGTGTGGTCGCCTTCGGTGTCTACCGCATCAATGACGGTGCGATGACCGTGGGCGCACTGGTGGCGTGCTCGATCCTGTCATCGCGGGCGATCGCGCCGCTGGCGCAGGTTGCAGCGGTGCTGGGGCGCTGGCAGCACACCCGCGTCGCCATGGAGGGGCTGGACCAGTTGATGGGCGCCGAGCAGGAGCGCCCACAGGGTGCCCGCTTCGTGCACCGGCCGCGCCTGCAGGGTGCCTACCAGCTGCACGATGTCCGCCTGGCGCTGGGCGAAGGGCCGTGGGTGGTCGACGTGCATGCGCTGTCCATCGCACCTGGGCAGCGGGTGGCGCTGCTGGGCGGCAATGGTGCGGGCAAGTCCAGCCTGCTGCGCGTGCTGTCCGGACTGGTGACGCCGCAGCAGGGACGCCTGCTGCTGGACGACGTGGCGCTGGCACAGATCGATCCCGGTGACCGCGCACGGAACATTGGCTATCTGCCGCAGGACGTGGCGTTGTTCCATGGCAGCCTGCGCGACAACCTCAATCTGGAAGGTGCCGCCTGGCGGGATGAGGAGCTGCTGGAGGCGCTGGACGCGGTGGGCATGGGGCCTTTCGTGCGCGGCAATCCGTTGGGGCTGGACCAGCTGGTGATGGGCAACGGCAGCCTGTCCGGTGGCCAGCGCCAGGCCATCGGCCTGGCCCGGGTGATCCTGCAGGATCCGCCTGTCGTGCTGCTGGATGAGCCCACCGCCGCCTTCGACCAGCAGAGCGAGACCCATGTCATCCAGTTCCTGCAGCGTTGGCTCGGCCAGCGCACGCTGGTACTGACCACCCACAAGCGCAGCATGCTGGCCCTCGTCGAGCGTGCCGTGGTGATGCGCAACGGCAGGATCATCATGGACGGCCCATTGGAGCAGGTGGTGCAGGGCAACCAGGTGCAGCCGATCGCCGCGGTCGCAGGGGGACATCATGGTTGAGCGGCAGAAGCGTTCGCAGCGACTGCGGCGCGAGCTTGCGGATCCACTGCTGGCGTCCACGCATCCCGTGTACCGACCGCTGTTGTGGGTGCTGCTGGCGACGGTGGCCATCGCCGTGGGCTGGGCCGCGCTTGCGCAGCTGGACCAGGTGACCCGTGGCGAGGGCAGGGTGGTGCCGTACAGCCGCATGCAGAAGATCCAGAGCCTGGAAGGCGGCATCCTCGATCGCCTGCTGGTGAAGGAGGGAGACCTGGTCGAAGTGGGCCAGCCGCTGGTGCGGCTGGAGGAAACCCACTTCCGCACCAACTACGAGGAATCGGCCAACCAGTCGCAGGTGCTGCGGGCCGCAATCGCGCGACTGGATGCGGAGGTGCTGGGCAAAGGTGCCATCGAGTTCCCGGACGACATTCCAGCCGGGAGCGCGCTGGCACGTTCGGAGAGGGAGCTGTACCAGTCCCGCCGTGCGACATTGCAGCAGAGTTCGGCAGCCATCGGCCAGCAGCTGTCGATCGCGCGCGACCAGCTGCGGATCGTGCGGCCGCTGGTCGCGCGCAACGCCGTCAGCCAGATGGAAGAGTTGAAGCTGACCCAGGAAATCGCCACGTTGACCGGCAAGCTCAGCGAGTTGCGCAACACCTATTTCCAGGAAGCCTATACCGAACGCTCCAAGCTGAAGGCGGAGTTGTCCGCACTGGAGCCGATCGTGCACCAGCGGCAGGACCAGCTGCGGCGCACCGAGATCCTGTCGCCCGTGCGTGGGCGGGTCAACACGGTGCTGATCAATACCCGCGGTGGCGTGATTCCTCCCGGCGAGCCGATCATGGAGGTGATTCCGGTGGAGGAACGGCTGCTGGTGGAAGCCCGCGTCAAGCCGCGCGACGTCGCGTTCCTGGTGCCGGGCATGCCGGCCAAGGTCAAGATCACCGCCTATGACTACACCATCTACGGCGAACTCAGCGGCACCGTCGAGCAGATCAGTGCCGATACCATCGAGGAGGATACGCCGCGGGGCAAGGAATCGTTCTACCAGGTGCTGATCCGCACCGATGGCAGCCAGCTGCGGCGGCACGGCGAGGCCCTGCCGATCATTCCCGGCATGGTGGCGGATGTGGACATCCTGACCGGCAAGCGCAGCGTCCTGAACTACCTGCTGCGACCGTTGATCAAGGCGCGGTTGAACTGAGACCGGGAGTCGGCCGCATGCCATGCAGCTGCGGCAGGGCGGCCTTCATCGCATCGATGAAGGCGCGCAGCCGCGCCGGCTGCTGGCGCGCGGCAGGAAACACCACATGCACCGGCAGGGGCGGCGCTTCCCAGCCCGGCAACAACTGGACCAGGCGGCCGTGCGCCAGATCCTCGGCGACCAGCCAGGCCGATACCACCGCCGCACCCAGGCCCGCACGCGCCGCCTGCTGGACCACGAACAGGTTGTCACTGAGCAGGCGCGGCGTGATCGACAGTGTGTGCGGACGCCCGCGTGCGTCGTACAGCAGCAGGCGTTCGCGGTAGTAGGTGACGAGGGAGATCCAGGGCAATGCCTGCGCCTGTGCAGCGGTGGTCACCGCATCGGGATCGACCAGCGAAGGCGCGGCGACCACGATGCGTGGGACTTCGGCCAGCGGCAGCGCGACCATGCGTGGCTCGTCCACCGGGCCGACCCGCACCGCACAGTCGACGCCCTCGGCAATGAAGTCCGGGCGCCGGTCTTCGAGGATCCACTCCAGGCTCAACTGTGGATGCCGGGCGAGGAAGGCGAGCATGGTCGGCAGCAGCTGTGCCTGTCCAAACGCATGCGGCACCATCACACGCAGGCGCCCACGCAGCACGTCGGGTTGTCCCTGCAGTTCGGCCTGGAGCGTTTCCCATTCTTCCACCACCCGCTGCGCGTGCCGCTGGCAGCGCATGCCCTCCTCGGTCAGCTGCAGACCATGCGTGGACCGGTGCAGCAGTCGCAGGCCCAGTTGCCGTTCCAGTGCCTGCAGGCGGCGGCTCACGGTGGGCTGGGTGGTACCCAACTGCACGGCGGCGGCAGACAGGCTGCCGGCGTCGACGATGCGCAGGAAGGTGCGCAGCAGGTCGAGCCGGTCGGCGCCCGGGGCCATGTCCATCATACGCACCATGTATGAAAAGTATTCATTTGATCCTACTACAGACGTGAGGCGAATAGGCGCAGGCTACCTCCCGTTCCCTGACTGGAGTTGCTGATGTCCACCCCCACGCTTTCCGTGACCGCCCCGCCGGTCGTGGCTCCTTCCACCTCCCTGGTACTGGCGATGGCGGCCGGTGCCGGGTTTTCGGTGGCATCGCTCTATTACAGCCAGCCGATGCTGGGACTGATCGCCCAGGACCTGTCCGCGGGCGAGCGCGCGGCAGGTCTGGTGCCGACCCTGACCCAGCTCGGCTATGCGCTGGGCATCCTGCTGCTGGCGCCCTTGGGGGATCGTTTCGACCGCCGGTCGCTGATCCTGCTGAAGTCCGCGCTGCTGTCGGTTGTACTCGCCGCAGCGGCCGGTGCGGGGCACCTGCCGGGCCTGCTGATGGCCAGCCTGCTGGTCGGGTTGATGGCAACGCTGGCCCAGGACATCGTGCCTGCCGCTGCGGCGCTGGCTCCGGATGCGCAACGCGGGCAGGTGGTCGGACGGGTGATGACCGGTCTGCTGCTGGGCATCCTGCTGTCGCGCGTGGTCAGCGGGATGGTGGCCGAGGCCTGGGGCTGGCGCACCCAGTTCGTGCTGGCGGCCGTGTCCGTGGCGGCGATGGGGGTGGTGATGGCGCGTGCACTGCCCCGCTTCGCACCCACCAGCACCCTGCGCTATCCGGCGCTGCTGGGCTCGTTGCTGTCGCTGTGGCGGGAGCAGCCGCAGCTGCGCCGGGCGGTGGCGAGCCAGTCGTTGCTGGCGGTGGGTTTCAGCGCGTTCTGGTCAACCCTGGCGCTGATGCTGCATGCGCGTCTGGGACTGGGCAGTGCTGCCGCCGGCGCCTTCGGTATCGCCGGTGCGGCGGGCGCGCTGGCGGCGCCTTTCGCCGGTCGCTTCGCCGACAGGCTGGGCAGCCCCGCAGTGGCACGCCTGGCGATCATGGTGGCATTGCTTGGCTTTGCACTGCTGCTCGCCGAATCGTGGCTGCCCGCAGCGGCACTGCTGCCGCTGCTGGTGGCCAGCGCACTGCTGTTCGATTTCGGCTTCCAGTCGGCCCTGGTGGCCCACCAGACACTGGTGTATGGCCTGGCGCCCGCCGCACGCAGCCGTCTCAATGCAGTGCTGTTCACCGGTATGTTCATCGGCATGGCGGCCGGAGGGGCACTTGGCAGCCTGGCATTGGCGCAGTGGGGGTGGCATGGGGTGGCATGGCTGGCGACGCTCTGTGCCGGTGGCAGCCTGCTGATCCGCCTGCGCTGAGCGCTGCGCGCGCAGCCGCGCGTCAATCGTGGCCGCTGTCGTCCAGGCTGATGATGCCGCGGCGCAGGGCCTGGGTGACCGCATGGGTGCGGTCGCCGACGCCCAGCTTGTCCATCAGGCTCTTCATGTGCGCTTTCACCGTCTGCTCCGAGATCTGCATGCGTTCGCCGATGCGCTTGTTCGAGAGTCCGCCGGCAACATGCCGCAGCACCTCGGTTTCGCGCGGCGACAGCCGGTCCTCCACCACGTGCGCGGCGATGCTGGCGGCCACCGCGGGTGGAATAGGCGCACGGCGACCACCGGCCACCATGCGGATGGTATCGATCAGTTCATGGCGCAGCATGTCCTTGAGCAGGTAGGCGCTGGCGCCGGCCTGCAGGGCGCGCACCGCGCGCACGTCGCCGCGGTAGGTGGTCAGCACGATGATGCGGGCACGCGGGTCGAGCGCGCGGATCCGCATGATGGCCTCGACACCGTCCAGCCGGGGCATCTGCAGGTCCATCAGCACCACGTCCGGTTGCAGATGCTGGTACTGCGCGATGGCTTCTTCACCGTCGGCAGCTTCGCCCAGCAGCCGCAGGTCCGGCTGGGCGCCGAGCAGGGCCGCCAGGCCGTCGCGCAGCAGCGGGTGGTCATCGACCACCAGCACGCCGATGGGAGGGGAGAGCTCAGTCATGGTCAGGTCTGCTCCAGGGCCAGCGCCAGCGCGACGGCCTTCGGTGATAGAGGCGGCGCGCGGGGACCGACAGCGCCACTTCAGTGCCCAGGCCGGGCCGCGTCCACAGCTTCAGCGCCGCGCCCAGCCGCTGCGCGCGCTCGCGCATGCCCTGCAGCCCCCAGTGGCCGGCACCGGCATGGTCGTCGGCAATGCCAACGCCGTCATCGCGGACATGCAGCAGGAAGCAGCGGGCACCGTAGGACAGCTCGACCTCGATGGCGCTGGCCTGCGCATGCCGCAGTGCATTGCGGATCGCCTCGCGGCCGATCAGGAACACTTCCTCGGCAGCATCCGGCTGCAGGCGGGGCGCGGTGCCTTCCACGGTCAGGCGCAGTGGGTTGGTGCCCTGGCCGGCGTACTCAGCGTGCACATCGGCCAGGGCCGAGGCCAGATCACGACCCGCGAAGGGACCGTCGCGCAGGGCGTTGACCCGTTCGCGGCCCTCGGCCAGATTGCGTTCGGCCAGCTGCATCGCCGATTCCAGCTGGCTGCGCACGGTTTCCGGTGTCTGTGGTGACTGGCTGATCGCGTGCAGGCGCAGGATCAGGCCCTGGCTGCCCTGCAGCAGCGTGTCATGCAGGTCACGGGCGATGCGCTCGCGTTCGCCGTTGCGCTCCTGCAGCCGGGCCCGGAACAGCGCGGCCAGCTGTCCGCTGCGGATCCGTACGGCCATCACCAGCACCGCCAGCACCAGCAGCGCGCACAGCAGCTTGAACCAGACCGTCTGCATGAAGGTCGGTGCGATGCGGAAGCTGCGATGCGCCGGCACCCGGCTCCAGATGCCGTCTTCGTTGGCGGCCTCCACCTCGAAGCGGTAGCTGCCGGGGGCCAGGTTGGTGTAGTAGGCGCGGGTGCTGCTGCCGGCGTCCTGCCAGTCCTCGTCGACACCCGACAGTCGATAGCGGTAGCGGTTGCGTTCGGGCCGGGCCAGTGAAAGGGCCACGTAGTCGATCTGCAGCTGGGTGGTACCAGCGGGCAGGCGCATATTGTCACGCAGTGGTTCGTGCACGTTGCCGTACAGCACATCGCCGATGCGGACGCTCGGCGCCATGCTGTTGACGTGCGCGTGGGTCGTGTCCAGCCATGCCAGGCCCTGGTTGGTGGCCAGCCAGAGCAGCCCGTCACCGGCCAGCACCGCCGTGGAGATCGGACCGCTCTGCAGGGCGACGCCCGGCATGCCGTCCACGGCATCGAACAGGCGCGGCGTCACCGGCAGGCCGGCGCGCAGCGCGTGCCGCAGATGCGCGCTGTCCAGACGCACCAGGCCGCGGCTGCCGTTGAGCCAGAGCCGGCCCTGTGCATCGGCCACCATGCCGGTGATGCCTTCGAGCACGCCCGCAAGGTCGGTGCGTACCGGCATGAAACGTCCGCCGCCCAGGCGTGCGGCCAGGCCCGATTCGCCGGCGACCAGCAACAGATCGCGCTGCTGCAGCAGGGCAGTCACCGGCCCCACTGACAACCCCTGCGCGGCACCGAAGGTCTCGATCGCGCTATCACCCAGATGGCGCAGGCGTCCATCGGCATACCCCAGCAGCAGCTGGCCGTTGTGGTCCATTGCCAGGGAGGAACAGGCCTGCTCGGGCAGGCGCGGTTCGCGCTGCCAACGGCCCTGCGCGTAATGCAGCACGCCGCGCTCGCCGGTACAGACCCAGGCCTGCTCGTCATCGGGAAACAGCAGCGCGTGCAGTGGCTGGCCGGTGAACGGCGCCGGTAGTGCGATCCGTGCGGTCCGGCCGTTACGCGTGCGCGCGAGATTGACCCAGTCGAATTGCCAGATCGGCGTCGGCGCGCCGCGTGTAGCGGCTTTCAGTTGCGCGCCGCTGCCGTCGAGCAGCTCCCGGCGCAGGTCATAAGGTGCCAGATCCTCGCCGTAGCCATACACGCGGCCATCGCTGGCACGGACCAGCGAGCGATACGGATCGGCAGGACCGGCCGACAGCGTTTTCACGCTGCGCGCGCGGAAGCGGTTGAGGCCGAGATTGGTGCCGACCCAGATATTGCCTTCGCGGTCGGCCATGATCGGCACGGCCGACGTTGCGGTCAGGCCATCCGGTGAATCGAAACGTTCCATGCGCACGGCGCGCCTGCCATCGAACGTGACCCTGGCGACCCCACCGTGCGGGCTCATCGTCGCCCACAGCGCGCCATCAGCGGTGAACTGCAGCCGCGCAGCGACCAGCTCCGGCAGGCGGCGTGCTTCGCGCTCGTGCTGTGGCAGCACACCCTCCGCGTTGGCCAGCGGCGAGGTGCCGCGCACGCGGTCGGCCAGCCACACCTCGCCCAGCGGGCTCTCCACCAACGTGGCCATCTGCGAGACAGCGATGCCGGTGTCCTCGAAGCGGACGGCACCCGGCGCGCGTTTCCAGATCTTCAGGTCGGCCAGCACCCAGAAGGTATTGCGGCTGTCCTGCAGGACCCACTGCACGCGCCGCTCGGGCAGGCCTGCGCTGGCCGGTGGCGGCCGCCAGCGCTTGCCGTCGAACCAGCGCAGCCCGCCGTTGATGGCGGCCCAGCGGCGCCCCTGCTGGTCGCGGCTGAAGCGCGGCACCACGCCGACCGGAACCCCTTCCGCGCGCCCGAAGTTGCGCAGCTGGCCATTGGCGAACTGGCTGATGCCCGCCTGGAAATAGCCGATCCACAGCGCATCGCCATCGCCGGGCACCAGGGTGACCATGTTGGTGGAGGGAAATCGGCTGCCGGGCGGTGCGGGCTGCCGCTCGAAGCGACGCCCGTCGAAGCGGTACAGCCCGGAGCCGGTGGCCAGCCAGAGCAGGCCGTCGCGATCCTGGGCGATGTCCCAGATATCGCCGGGTGCGCCCTGTCCCACCCGCCAGGCGGTGTGCTCGTAGCCGGGCAGCCCGCTGCTCACTGCCGGGCGCTGCACGGCGTGGGCGGGCAGGGCGATGCACAGCAGCAGGCACATCAGCAACGCCGTCAGGCGACGCAGGGAAGGGAAGGGGCAGCCATGCATGCAGCGCATTCTCGCAGGTGCGGGGCAGGGCGGGGTGACCCGAACGGGGTAGGCGCCTGCCGCGGCACTCGGCTATCACGCCGGCATGGACCACAGAGACTCTCCATGCAGCGCCTGTTCGTGATGTTTCCTGACCGCGGTCCCGGCGCCGGCCTGTTGTGGCTGCGGCTGTGCGTGGTCGCAGCGCTGTGCGTGCGCCCGTCCGACGCGGGCTGGCTGACGGCTGCCTGCCTGCTGGTCGCCCTGTCGCTGCTGCTGGGGGTGCTGACGCCGCTGTCGGCGCTGCTGGCCGTGCCGTGCCTGTTCTGGCAGTCCGTGCCGTGGGCCCTGGCGTTGCTGCCGTTGGCCCTGCTGGCACTTGGGCCGGGTGCCTACTCGCTGGACGCGCGGCTGTTCGGACGACGTGTGCTGGAGCGACGGTCTCCCCCATTCGGGTAGGTGCTGCCCTCGTCCGTCGGGGGTAGGGCATCGTGCCGGCGCCCCGCACCATGGGGCACCCCGTCGTGGCACCCCTCCATGGCTACCGTATCCCGCCCTGTTCCGACCGTCGCGGCGCTGCCGCCCCGGCAGGCTGCCGCTCTGCAGCGTGCGCTGCATTACATCGATGAACATCTGTCACAGCCGATGCGGGTCACTGAGCTGGCTGACGCGGCCTGCGTGAGCCGCTTCCATCTGGTGCGGCTGTTCCGCACCGGAACCGGCGCGAGCCCACTGCGCTACGTGCGCCGCCGCCGTATCGAGCGTGCCCGTCAGCTGCTGCCCGTCGTGCAACTGCCGATGTCCTGCCTGGCGCAGCAGCTGGGCTTCTTCGACCAGAGCCATTTCGTCCGCAGCTTCCGCGCGGAGACCGGCTGCAGCCCCGGCCAGTACCTGGCTGGAGATGCAGCCCTGTCCCTTCCCCCTGCCCTTGTTCGCAACGGAGTCCATCCATGAGCCTCGCTACCGCAATTCCTGCCAAAGGCCTGCTATCGCCCACCGATCACGCACTGGTCCTGATCGATTTCCAGTCGCAGATGGCATTTGCAACCCACACGATCGACATCTCGGCGCTGCGCAACAACGTCGCGCTGATCAGCAAGGGCGCGCAGGGTTTCAATGTGCCCGTGGTGCTGACCACGGTCGCGGAGACCTCGTTCTCCGGCCCGATGTTTCCGGAGCTGCCGGTGATCTTCCCCGGGCAGAAGGTGTTCGATCGCACCTCGATGAACACCTGGGAAGACCAGCCGGTAATCGATGAGATCAATCGCATCGGCAGGCGTCGCCTCGTAATGGCCGGGCTGTGGACCAGCGTGTGCATCGTGGGGCCTGCGCTGTCAGCGCTGGAGCAGGGTTTCCAGGTGTACGTGATCACCGACGCCTGCGGCGATGTCAGCGTGGAAGCACATGAGCGGGCGATCGCCCGCATGGTGCAGGCCGGTGCGGTGCCGATGACCAGCGTGCAGTACCTGCTGGAGCTGCAGCGCGACTGGGCGCGCGGCGAGACCTATGGCCTGACCACCGGCATCGCCCGTGATCACGCGGGCGGTTACGGCATCGGCATCCAGTACGCCAAGACCATGTTCGGCGCCCAGGAAGGCGGGCACTGACCATGGATCCGGGGCTCGACCTGGCGCTGCTGATCCTGCGCGTGGCGGCGGGCGGCTTCCTGCTGCCCCACGCGCTGGGCAAGCTGTTCGGCTGGTTCGGTGGCCCTGGCCTGAGCGGCTTTGCGGCCGAACTGCGTGGCTTCGGCCTGCCGTCGGCCGCGCCTCTGCCATTGCTGCTGGCCGGGCTGCAGGTGCTGTCCGGAATGGCCGTACTGCTGGGCTGGCAGACACGCATCGCTGCGCTGGCCGCAGCGGCGTTCATCGGCTTCACCGTGCTGCTGGCCGTGCCCAAGGGCTGGTTCTGGATGCGCGCCGGCGCCGAGTACCCCCTGATGTGGACCCTCGTCCTGCTGGCCATCGCGCTGGCCGGGCCGGGAGCCTGGGCGCTGGACAGCCCCGTATTTCCCGGAGACATCGCATGAACCATGAGCCACTCGATCCCGGCCGCCGCAGCGTCGTACTGGGCACCGGCGCTGCCGTGGCGCTGGGCCTTGCCGGACAGGCCGGCGCCGCCCTCGATTACGCCCCCAAGGAGCGCCGCATGCACACACTGGTCATCCGCAACGCCCGCATCACCACGCTCGATCCACACCGTCCGCATGCACAGGCGCTGGCCGTACAGGAAGGGCGCATCATCGCCGTAGGCAGCGATGAAGAGATCATGCGTGGTTGGGGAGCCGAAGCCACGCTCATCGACGCACAGGGCAGGCGACTGGTGCCCGGCCTCAACGACAGCCACACCCACCTCATCCGTGGTGGCCTGAACTACAACCTGGAGCTGCGCTGGGACGGGCTGCGTTCGCTGGCCGATGCAATGGCCATGCTCAAGGCACAGGTCGATCGCACCCCGGCGCCGCAATGGGTGCGCGTGGTGGGGGGCTTCACCGCCGCCCAGTTCCACGAGAAGCGCCTGCCGACCCTGCAGGAGCTCAACCAGATCGCACCGGATACGCCGGTGTTCCTGCTGCACCTGTATGACCGCGCGCTGCTCAACGGGGCGGCGCTGCGTGCATGCGGCTACACCCGCGAAACGCCGGACCCGCCCGGTGGCCAGATCGTGCGCGATTCGCTGGGCAACCCCACCGGCCTGCTGCTGGCCAAGCCCAATGCGTTGATTCTGTATGCGACGCTCGCCAAGGGGCCACGCCTGCCGGTCGAATACCAGGCCAACTCCACCCGTCACTTCATGCGCGAGTTGAACCGGCTCGGCATCACCTCGGTGATCGATGCCGGGGGAGGCTTCCAGAACTATCCCGAGGACTACCAGGTCATCGAGCAGCTGCACCGCGACGACCAGCTGACCGTGCGTATCGCCTACAACCTGTTCACGCAGAACAAAGGCAAGGAAGTGGATGACTTCCGTGGCTGGAGTGAGATCCTGCAGCCCCGCCAGGGCGATGATCTGCTGCGCCACAACGGCGCCGGCGAGATGCTGGTGTTCTCGGCAGCGGACTTCGAGCTGTTCAGCGAACCACGCCCCGAGCTGCCGCCGGAACTGGAGCCGGAGCTGCATGATGTGGTGAAGCTGCTGGTGCAGAAGCGCTGGCCGTTCCGCATCCACGCGACCTATGACGAGAGCATCGGCCGCATCCTCGATGTCTATGAGCAGGTCAACCGCGAAGTACCGTTCGATGGACTGCACTGGTTCATCGATCACGCCGAGACCATCACCCCGCGCAACATCGAGCGGATCCGGGCACTGGGTGGAGGCATTGCCGTACAGCACCGCATGGCCTACCAGGGCGAAGCGTTCGTCGAACGCTATGGCGTGCAGGCGGCACGGCACACGCCGCCGGTGAAGCGCATGCTGGCCGAAGGCGTGCCGGTCGGCGCGGGCACCGACGCCACCCGCGTGGCCAGCTACAACCCCTGGGTCGCGCTGTCGTGGCTGGTCACCGGGCGCACCGTCGGCGGCCTGGCGCTGTATGGGGAGGAGAACCTGCTGGAGCGCGAGCAGGCCTTGCGCCTGTGGACGCAGGGCAGCGCATGGTTCTCCGGCGATGAAGCGGTGAAGGGCACCTTGAGGGAAGGCCAGTTGGCCGATTTCATCCTGCTCTCGGCCGATTTCTTCCGCGTCGAAGATGCCCGCATCGCCGACATCACCAGCGTGCTTACCGTGGTCGGTGGCCGCATCGTGCATGCCGGCGAAGACTATGCCGGACTGGCGCCGCAGCTGCCGCCGGCGATGCCGGACTGGTCGCCGGTCAACCGGTTCGGGGGGTATCACGTGGGCGGCGCGGCCACCGGCCTGGCGATGGCGCATCACCATCACCATGGTGCGGCCTGCAGGACCCACGGTGCACACGACCATGCCGCGCGCCACGCAGCACCCAGCAATGATCTGACCGCATTCTGGGGTGCGATGGGATGCTCGTGCTTCGCATTCTGAGCCTCGCCCTGCTGGCCGCGCCGTCCCTTGCGCTCGCCTGCGAGGGGGGCTACTGCAGCGATGCCGCTGATGGCACGTTGCAGTGGGATGCCTCGATGCGTCTGCGCGGCATGTACTACGACCCGACCCGCTTCGGTATCGGCGGCGGCGAGGATGGCTACGGCCTGCTTCGCGCATTGGCGTCGGCCACCTACGGTGAACGCGACTGGAAGGCGATGCTGCAGCTGGGCGTGCACGGCGAGCGTGGGAGGGCCGGTGGACCTGGCAGGACCGATCGGGGTGCGCTGGACGTGCAGCAGGCGTACTGGCGCTGGCAGCGCGGCGGCCTGCATGTGCAGCTCGGGCGGCAGGAGGCGGGCCATGGCAGCTCGCGCCTGCTGTCGGTGCGCGACGGGCCGAATATCCGCCTGGCCTTCGATGGTGCCAGGGTCGGATGGCAGGGCGGACTGGGCGTGCTGGAACTGATGGCACTGCGTCCGGTGGAGAACCGGCCGGGTGCGTTCGATGACCGTGGCGAACGCGGTGCGCATCTGTGGGGTGCCTATGCAACCACGGCGCCAGGCCAGGGTCCGGGCCAGTGGGACCTCTATCTGCTGGACTATCGCCGGGAGGACGCCCGCTTCGCGGCAGGCGCCGGCATCGAGCGCCGGCAGACTCTCGGGGCGCGCTGGTTCGGCCAGGCCGGATCGTTGGACTGGAACAGCGAGCTGGTCGTGCAGGGCGGTGAGCTGCGGACCACCAGCGAGCAGCTTGATATCCGCGCGTGGACGCTGGCCACCGATACCGGTTGGCGTTGGCCGCAACTGCCCTTGCAGCCACGGCTGGGACTGAAGGCCGACATCGCCAGTGGTGATGGCCGCCCGAACGACGCCCGGCTGGGCACCTTCAATGCCCTGTTCCCGAAATCGGCCTACTTCAGCGAAGCCAGCCTGCTGGCGCCGGCGAACCTGATGGACGTGCAGCCAACCCTCACACTGCGGTTGCACGAATCCGTCACCACTGAACTGGGCATGCAGATGGCCTGGAAGCACCGCCGCGCCGATGCGGTGTACACCACGCCCGCACCGCTGGTGGCGTTGCCCGGCAGCGCAGGCGGCGCGCGCAGGATCGGCCGCCAGTACAAATCCGAAACCCGCTGGCAGGCCAGTGCACACTGGCAGTGGCAGCTGCAGCTGGCCTGGGTCGATGCCGGTCCTGCGCTGACGCAGGCCGGTGGCCAGGACACGTTGTTCGCCTCGATCGTTGGAGCATGGCAATGGTGAATGCACGCACATCGCAACCTCCCGCACCGGCCGCAGGTGCCTGGTCCCCGCTGAAGATCCGCATGTTCCGCTCGATCTGGCTGGCGATCCTGGCCAGCAACATCGGTACGTGGGTCAATGACGTGGCCGCGGCCTGGGTGATGGCCGAACGCACAGGATCACCGTTGATGGTGGCCCTGGTGCAGTCAGCCACAACCGTACCGATCGTGCTGCTGGCACTGGCCGCAGGAACCCTGGCCGACATCGTCGATCGCCGCACGTACCTGCTGGCCACCCAGGGATGGATGCTGGCAGTGGCGGCCTTGATGGCGGTGCTGACCTCGCTCGGCATGCTGACGCCGCAGCTGCTGGTGCTGCTCACGTTCTGCATGGGATGTGGCGCGGCGATGGCGATGCCGGCGCAGGCAGCGATCGTCTCCGAGCTGGTTCCGCAGCCGATGCTGCCGTCGGCAGTGGCGCTGAATTCGATCGGCATCAACATCGCCCGTTCGATCGGGCCTGCTGTCGGTGGCCTGATCGTCGCCCAGCTGGGAGCCGTGTGGGCCTTTGGCTTCAATGCCATTACCTTCGGTGCGATGCTGTTCGTGGTCTGGGGCTGGAAGCGTGACCCGAAGGCATCGAGCCTGCCGCCGGAAGGCTTCGGTGCCGGACTGAAGGCCGGACTGCGCTATGCCAGCCGCGCCGGGCGTCTGCAGGCGGTGCTGATCAAATCGGTCGGCTTTTTCTTCTTCGCTGCGGCGATGAACGCATTGTTGCCGGTGGTGGTGCGAGGGCAGATGCATGGTGGTGCAGGGCAGTACGGCATGCTGCTGGGCTGCATCGGCATCGGCGCGGTTGCCGGGGCGCTGCTGCTGCCTAGATTGCGCGCACAGCTGGACCGCGATCTGCTGGTGTTGCTGGCGACGCTGGCGCTGGCACTGAGCCTGGTTGGGCTGGCGCTGACCCGCAGCTGGTACTTGCTGCCGGTGGTGATGCTGGTGAACGGTTTTGCCTGGATCACGGTGCTGTCCTCGTTGCAGATCGCCGCACAGACGGCGGTTCCGGCGTGGGTGAGGGCACGAGCGCTGGCGCTGTACATCATGGTGTTCTCGGCAGGCATGGCCGCCGGCGGCCTATGCTGGGGCGCGCTGGCGCAGCGAACATCGCCGGAACTGGCGCTGCTGGTTGCGGCAGCAGGCGCGGTCATCGGCGGGCTGCTGGTGTGGAGGGTGCGAATCGCTGGCACCGAAGATCTCAACCTGCGCCCTGCGGGTCATTGGCCGGCGCCGGAACTGTCGGTGCCGGTCTCCAACGATCGCGGGCCGGTGCTGGTGACGATCGAATACCGCATCGATGCCGCCGACCGTGCATCGTTCCAGGCGCAGATGCGCGCGCTGGGCACGGTCCGGCGCCGCGACGGTGCGGTGGTGTGGGGCGTGGTCGAAGATGTGGCCAGCCCGGGCATCCATCTGGAGTATTTCGTGACCCCGTCCTGGCTGGAGCACCTGCGCCAGCACGAACGCATCACGGCCGACGACAAGGCGATCCAGGAAGTGCTGCGTGCTCTGCACCGTGGTGAACGCGCGCCGGTGGTACGTCATTTCGTCGGCGGGCATGACCCGTTGCCCACGGCGGTACCGCACCATCACAGCGATATCTGACAGGTAGCGCCGGGCCATGCCCGGCGGATGCTGGATACGTTCGCCGGGCAATACCCGTCGCTACCCCGCAGGAGCGGCGGCGCAGTGGGGCGCCGCCGCGGGACATCATTTGCGGGCGAACGCCAGCAGGTCGGCGTTGAAGCGATCGGCATGGGTGACGGTCAGCCCGTGCGGCGCGCCGGGGTAGACCGTCAGTTCGGCGTCCTTGATGATCTGCGAGGACAGCTTGGCCGACGCATCGAAGGGGACGATCTGGTCGTCGTCACCGTGCACGACCCATGCCGGCACGTCGATCTTCTGCAGATCTGCGGTGTAGTCGACTTCCGAGAATTCATGGATGCAGTCGTACTGGCCCTTCACACCGCCCAGCATGCCCTGCAGCCAGAACGAATCGCGCATGCCCTGGGTGACCGTGTTGCCGTCACGGTTGGCGCCGAAGAAGGGCGTGGCCAGGTCCTGGAAGAACTGCGAACGATCACCGCCGGTGCCCTTGCGGATGCCGTCGAAGACCTCCAGTGGCGTTCCGGCCGGGTTGCCTGCGGTCTTCAGCATCAGGGGCGGTACCGCACCGACCAGCACCACTTTCGCCACGCGCGCGCTGCCATGGCGGCCGATGTAGTGAGCCACCTCGCCGCCACCGGTGGAGTGGCCGACCAGGATGGCGTCCTTCAGGTCCAATGCGTCGATCACCGCGGCCAGGTCGTCGGCGTAGGTGTCCATGTTGTTGCCATCCCAGGTCTGGCTGGAACGACCGTGGCTGCGCCGGTCGTGGGCGATCACGCGGAAGCCGTTCTGGCCCATGAACAGCATCTGCGGGTCCCAGGCGTCTGAGGACAGTGGCCAGCCGTGCGCGAAAACGACCGGTTGCCCGGTGCCCCAGTCCTTGTAGAAGATGCGGGCGCCGTCGTTGACGGTGATGTAGTTGCTCATTGCGGTTTCCTTGGCGGAAGGGAAGGACGGCGGCGGCGAAGGTGGCCGTCGCCTGTGGCAGTACAGCGCAGAGGCGATGCAGTGGCTTGCACGGCTGTGCTGGATGAGCACGGATGTGACGCGGATCGCTCTGGCGCGCGGCGCTCGTCGTACCGACCATGAGTGCTGGTCGTGGGAGGGGGTGAAGATGAGGACTCTGCCGGGATGGGGGCTGCTGGCCATGCTGCTGGCGACATCCGCAGCGGCGCAGACCCAGGTCTACAAGTGCGCGGACGGCGGGCGTGCGCTGTACCAGCAGACGCCTTGCCAGGGGCAGGCGGAGTGGCGCTGGGAAGTCCCCGCCGAGCAGTCGCTGCCGCGCGGCAGTGCGCCGCCCACCGCCGGGGCGCCCCCCGGTAACGGTGGACGCAGGCCGATGCGGCGATCGGGCCGTGCACAGGGGGCGTTGATTCCGATCAGTGCGGATGCTGCGGCCTGTGCACGGGCGCGCAGGATGCGCACGGAGGCGCTGGCCAGAACGCGCCGGGCGGATTTCGTCCAGCGCCGGCAGTGGGACGATGCCGTGTTCGAGGCCTGCCGCTGAATCGGGTCGCAATCAGGCCAAAAACGACAACGGCGCCGTTCGGCGCCGCTGTCGGGTTCTGTCGGGGGATTCAGCGAACGTCGCTGGCCGCTGCCGGCGCGGGTGTGCTGTCCGGCTTCGGCAGGCTCAATTCGGGGTTGCCCTGTTCGGCCTGCAGGATCTGGATGCGGCGCTGCAGGGCGTCCAGCTGGCTGTTGGTGCTCTGCACATCGGTGCTCAGGCTGACGGCCTGCTGCTGGGCCTGCTGCAGTGACGCGCTGACCTGGGCCGACTGCGCCTGCTGCTGCTCCATTTCCTGCTGCAGGGTACGCAGGCGCTCTTCGTTGTAGGCCACCAGGCGCTCGGTATAGCGCTTGCCGGCCTCCAGGCGGGTGGTATCGATGTAGACCTGCGCGAGCTGTTCGGTCTGCTGCACGAACGTGCGATAGACCCGCTCGGCGTTGTCGACGGCATCGGTCTTGATGACGCGCCAGAAGTTCTTTTCCTGGAACAGGGCGACGTAGTAGGTCAGGGTACTGGCATTGAAAAGCAGACTGGCGCCGTAGTTGCCGTTGTACGTGGTACGCAGTTCGGTCAGCTGGCGTGCGTCCATCAACTGCTTGAGCTCGTCCACCGTGTTGCGTACCACGGGTGCGCTGCTGCGTACCGGTTCGGCTGCGGCTTCGCGGCTGCTGCGCGCCGCCAGTGCGGACGGTGCCGCCAGCAGCATGGCCACGGCCAGCAGTGCCGCGCCGCGCGCGTGGCGGGCGAAGACGGTGCCCCCTGAAGTTTCTCGCATGTCTGGACCATCCACGGATGAGTGTGGGTTGAGATGGAAGTGTTCCCCGCCCGGGAGTCTAGCATGCGCGGCGGCGGCGCCAAGGGCGCCGGCCCGGCTCAGAACACAAGCTGTGCGCCATTGCACTGGATGGACTGGACGTTGACATCGGTGCGGCCCAGCTCCAGCCCCAGCAGGCTGGCCAGGGTCGTGCTCAGCAGGGAGCCGACGGTGTTGAGCACCGGCTTGAGCGCGGCCAGCACCGGGCTCAGCACGGTGCACAGCACACCGCTGCAGGACACGTTGTTGCCGGGCGTGGTGACACCGCCGCCGGCCGCCGCGTCGAGGAAGCCGTCCGGGGCGGTCTGGATGTACGAGGCCAGATTGGTGCGGACGCAGCCGTTGTAGTCGATCAGGTTGCCCAGCAGGCTGTCGCAGCGGTTGATGAGCAGCCCGCCGACCAGTGAGCCGAGCAGCCCGTCGAGCAGACCCAGGCCCTGTCCCGTCACGGTGGCGCGGTAGCCTGCCCACACCGAGCCATCTTCCCAGCAGGTGCCCAGCCCGATCAGGCAGGGTTTTGGCACGCCCTTCTTGACCGTCCAGTTGCCCAGCGGTGCCAGGTTGCGCGACGGGTCGCCGTCGCGCAGCAGGGGAATGAGCTGGTCGACGTTGTAGCGGCCGCCCGAGGGGAACGCTGCCTGCAGGTAGCGGTCGGCCAGTGCCTTGGCCGTGTCGTTGGCATTCATGCCCTGTGCCGGCGAGCTCAGCATGCCCGACAGGACACGCAGCAGCTCGTTGACCAGGTGCGAGACCGCGTCACCGACGGCCAGGGGATTGATCCGGGTGGTGCCGGTCTGGCCGGCGGCCAGGGTCAGGCTCTGCGTGCCGGTCAGCGCCGGCAGGGTGATCTTGTCGTTGATCAGCGGCCGTCCCAGCAGTGTCAGCAGTTGTTCGTTCTGCAAGGTGGCGTCGCAGACATTGCTCTTGGAGAAGCGGTCGGCGGCATTGACCTTGCCGACGCACGCGCGCAGTACCGAGGAGTCCACCTGGATGGTGGCGGTGGGCGGTGCCGCGCTGCACTGGATGCTGGTCAGTGTTCCCATCGCGTTGGCCACGTCCACATGCAATGGCAGGTGCAGGCGCGTGCCCAGCAGGTTGAGCAGTGGCCCCACCCCGAACAGGCGGTCGCTGTCGACGTCGACCATCAGCCGGACCTGTGCGTTGTAGGCCCGCGAACCGACACCGCCGATGGCGATCGACGGCGGTTCGACAACACCTGCCTTGATATCCATGCCGAGCAGGTTGAGGTTCGGCACCGCTACGCCATTGCCATCATTGGCGATGGAGATGGCTGCATTGACCAGGTCAAGCACGTTGATCTGCGACTGCAGCGCACTGCCCACCGTGCCGTCGGGAGAGATCACCTCGGCGAACAGTCCGCCGCCGCCGTTCTGGCTGCCCAGCGCGATATTGACCCGATTGATGTCAAGGCGGGTGGCCACCAGGTCCGACAGCGCACGCAGCTGCACGCCTGCGGTGGTGCTGCGGCCGACCACCGTGGCGGTGGCGTCCACCAGCCGTGCCAGTGAAACCTGGTTCAACGACAGCAGGCGATTGAAGTCGGCCACGCTGAGATTGGCGGTGACCGGAATGCCGAGCGCATTGAGCAGGCCTGACGGTGTGATGTTGGCCTGCGCCAGTCCGTCGTACGACAGCACCGTGGCGTTGGTGACGTCCAGCCCCACCAGGCGCAGGGTGCCCATCAAGGGCGAGTTGCCGTTCGTGCGCAGCAGCTGCGAACCCACCGCGAACACCGCCGTCGGCTCCGAGCGGCGCGCCACGGCCTGCACGGTGATGGTCGGCAGGCTCTCGTTCTGGCCGAAGAACGGCAGCACGCTGCGGGTCGCAACCACCCGCACCGCATTGCGCGGATTGCTGGCGTCGACCGTCTCGCTGAAGCGGTTGCCTCCGCGTGCGGCGCTCCAGTTGCCGCAGCGGACCTGCACCGTGCCCGGGAACTGGTTCTGCGTGAGTGCGCTCTGCCGCGCGGCGCTGTTGTCGCCGTTGTTCGATGTACACAGCTCAAGTCGCTGTGCACCTGCCAGCGCCGCCAGGTCCACGACCTTCTGCGCATCGCGCTTGGCCCAGAACAGGAAGCCGACCTCGATCAGACCCAGCATGGCCACCAGTGCCAGCATCACCAGCATCATGGTGACGGACATGCCGCCGCGCGGGCGGTGGAAACGGGGCTGGCGAGAGCGGTTCATGGCATGCCTCAGCGTCCGGAGTTGGAGGTGCTCTTGGAACTGCCGACATCCGTGTCGAAGAAGGCGGGGATGTCCTGCTCGAAACTCTTCAGGTAGCGCGCGTAGCTGGCGGTGGCCTGGTCGCCGAGGATCGGCAGCCGCGCGCCCGCCTGTTGCCCGGACGCCTGCAGCTGGAACAGCTGGCGCGTGGCATCACCGACCTCGTTGCGCCGTGGCGCAGCCGGTGCGGCGGCCACCGGAGCAGGAGGCGCGGGCGGCATCGCCGGGGGCGGCGCAGGCGCCGCGAGGTCGACGGTTGCCAGTGCTTCGGCCTGCTGTGGGGCGACGGCCGGGCCGGCGGCCGGGCCGCCTCCCAGCATCTGGCCGGTCAGCGGCGCCTGTGGCGCCTGTGCGTGGGCTCCCGTGGCAAGCAGGCAGCAGGTGACCGCAGGCAGCAGGCGTCGGATCAGGGTCATGGCGGTCATGGCGTGTTCTCGGTCGGGTGGTCGGACGTGCCGAAGCGCTCCAGCATCGACGGCGGCAGACGGGAGGGATCGCGATCGCGGGCGTCACGGCGTGTTTCGGCCGCCAGCCGGCTGCTGGCGGGGGCGGTAGCGTTGGTCGGCGCGGTGGTGATCCGTGCCGCGCTGCTGGCCGCCGCCTGCGCCTGGCGCTGCTGCAGCCGGCTGCGGATCTGCTGGGCCTGCTGCTGGATGCTGCGCCGGGTGTCTTCGTTGAGGTTGGCCTGCGCAGCCAGGCGTTCGGCCGTGGCGTTGTCGCCGCGCAGGACCGCCCACAGCGCCAGGTTGGCGGTCGCCTTGGCGTTGCCCGGTGACAGTTCCAGTGCTTTGGCCAGCGGCTCGCGGGCCTGGTCGAAGCGGCCGGCACGCAGACGCGCATACCCCAGGTCACCCAGATAATCGGTATTCAACGGCTGCAGCTGGGTGGCGCGGGCCAGCGACAGTTCGCTGCCGGCCTCGTCATCGCGATGCGCGGCGATCAGGCCCAGGCCATGTGCCGCGGCGGCGGCCTGCGGCCCGCTGCTGAGTTCGCGGTACAGCGCGGCCGCGGCGTCGGTCTGGCCGGTCTCGCGCAGTGCATTGGCCTGCAGCAGGCGCAGCGCCGGAGGATCGCCGTAGCGCTGGCGGAATGCATCCACATGCGCCAGCGAGGCGTACCAGGCCCCTTGCAGCTGCATGCGCTCGATCAGCTCAAGGTAGGCATTGCGGCTGTCCTGCGGCGCGGGCCCGGGCTCGGCCAGGGTGGGCGCGCGCAGGTACTTCGGGGTGGACGAGGCGCATCCCGCGACGGCAGTGGCAAGAGCAAACAACAGACAGGCGTGGCGCAGAGCAGGCATGACGGTCATCCCATGTTCGACAGGGTTTTGGCCAGCGCGACCAGCGCAGGCCCGGCCAGCACCAGCATCAGTGCAGGCAGCAGGGTCAGCATCATCACCACGGTCATCTTCACCGAGAGCTTGCCGACCTTCTCTTTCAGAGCATTGCGGCGCTGTTCGCGCAGCCGGATGCTGAACTGGCGCAGCGGCTCCTGCACCGCGCCGCCGTGGGCGTGCACCTGCAGGATCAACTGCACCAGGCTGGACAGGTCGTCATCGCCGTAGACATCGCTGAGCCGGCGCAGCGACTGGGCGCGAGTGCGTCCATGGGTGTAGGCGACGTTCGCCTCCTGGATCTCGCCACCGAGCACCGGCAGTGCGTCGCGCAGCTTGTCGCCCAGGGTCTGCAGGCTCTGATCCATGCTGAAGCCAACCCCCTGCAGCAGGCGCAGCAGGTCGATCAGCAGCGGCAACTCGTTGTTGACGGCGCGCCGCCGCCGTTTGACCCACGCGGCCAGCACGAACTTGGGCAGCAGCAGGCCGGCGGCGAGCGCGCCGACGATCACCATGATCCGGGCCAGGCCGGTGGCATCGCTCACGGCCAGGGTCAGCGCCAGCACCATTACTGCCAGCAGAAGGCGCAGGCCCAGATAGATCGCCGTGCCGCGACGGGTGTTCCAGCCGGCCAGATCAAGCAGCAGGCGATCCTCGCCTGCCAGCAGCGCGGCTTCCAGGCGCCCGCCGCTGAGCGTCCGGCCGAAGCGCTCCAGCCAGCCCAGTGAATCCCTGCGGGCCGCGTCCTCGTCGGCGATCGGATCACGTGGCTGCAATGCGGTCTTCAGCGTTGCCGCACTGCGGTCCTCGCGATGGCTGCGGACCCAGCCGCCCACACCGAGCAGGGCGACGCCGGCGGCCAGGACCAGCAGGGCAAGTGCAAACCAGGCAGTTGCGCTCATCGGGAATCTCCGCTGCGGATGCTCATAGCGACTTGGCCAGGCGATACAGCAGGAAACCACCGAGCAGTTCCAGGCCCAGGGCGATCAGCAGGATCTTGTGACCGAGCGGATCGTGCAGCACGGGCTGGAAGAACTCGGGGCTGGAGATCGCCATCAGTACGGCGCTGGCGGGCGGAAGCAGTCCCAGCACCCAGGCCGACATGCGGGTCTCGGACGTGGTGGCTGACAGCTCCTGCTGGGCCTGCTCCAGGTCGCGCATGAAATCGCCCATGCGCTGCAGGATCTGATCGGCGCGGCCGCCGATGCGGACGCTGACGCCCATCACCACGGCCAGCACCTTCAGCACCTCCATCCGATAGGGCTGCGCGGCGAGGTTCAGTGCGCGGTCCAGGTCCATGCCGCCCCGCGCGTATCGCACCGTGGTGTCCAGCAGCTCACGCAGCGGCGGCGTCGCCTGCTGCGACGCGACCTGGAAGGCCGACTGCAGGCTGTTGCCGAGCGCGGTCAGGCGGACCAGGTTGTCGAGGAAGTCCGGCAGCTGATGCAGCAGCTTGGCCTGCAACTTGGCGGTGCGGCGCATGATCCACAACCAGCAGCCCAGCAGGTACAGCAGCAGCGTCAGCGGCAGCATCCATGCAGTTCCCAGCCGCAGCATCGCGAACAGCGAGAGGGCCAGGCCAGGCACCAGCAGCATCAGCGGCACCTTCCAGCCGGTGGCGAGGCCCGCGCGTTGCAGCAGGCCATTCCACGGCAGCGCGCGACGGCCAGCTGCTGCCGGCAGCGGCCGCGATCCATCGTTGGCCGCAGCCGCGTTGCTGCCTGGGCCCGCGCTGCCACGTGCCAGCTGCTGTTCGGCATGCTGCAGGGATGCCTGCCGCTGTTCGCGGCTGTTGGCGGTGCCCCACAGCCATACCGCCAGCGCCAGCAGCACCGACACGATGCTCAATACGCCCAGCAGCAGGCCGGTTCCCATGTTCAGTAGTCTCCGTAGAGGGATTCGCGCAACAGTTGGCGGAACGGCTCGAGCTTGTGCGAGTGCGGCTGGAAGCCCAGCCCGATCCAGCGGTCGGTCTCCTTGCCACTGCCGTCGATCTGCACTTCGTGGCGGAACATCTCCTGGGTGGTGATCAGGTTGTCGCTGACGCCGGTGATCTCGGTGATCGATACCAGCACGCGCCGGCCACTGCCGAGGCGCGAGATCTGCACGATGAAATCGATCGCGCTGGCGATCTGCCGGCGCAGGCTGTCTTCGCTGCCCTGGAACCCGGCGAAGCCGGCCAGCATCTCGATGCGATAGAGACAGTCGCGCGGCGAGTTGGCATGGATGGTGGCCATCGAGCCGTCGTGGCCGGTGTTCATCGCCTGCAGCATCTCCAGCACTTCCGCGCCGCGCACCTCGCCGACCACGATGCGGTCGGGGCGCATGCGCAGGCTGTTGCGCACCAGGTCACGGATGCTGACGGCGCCCTGTCCCTCCGCACCACCGATGCGGCTCTCCAGGCGCACCACGTGCGGATGGTTGAGCGAGAGCTCGGCGGTGTCCTCGACGGTGATCACGCGCTCGGTGGGTGGCACGTAGCTGGCCAGGGCGTTCAGCAGCGAGGTCTTGCCCGAGCTGGTGCCGCCGGAGACGAGGATGTTGCAGCGACCCAGCACCATCGCCTTCAGCAGCGCCTGCATCGGCGCATCGAAGGTGCCCTTGGCCAGCAGTTCATCGGGCGTGAACGGGTCCTTGCGGAACTTGCGGATGGAGACCATCGGGCCGTCCACCGCCAGCGGCGAGATGATCGCATTGAGGCGGCCGCCGTTGGGCAGGCGCGCATCCACCATCGGGTTGGAGTCATCCAGGCGCCGGCCAAGTGGCGCGAGGATGCGGCGCAGGATGCGCAGCAGATGGGTGTCGTCGGTGAAGCGCTGGGTTGCGCGCTTGAGCTGTCCGCCCTGCGAGACATGCACATCCTTGAAGCCATTGATCAGGATGTCTTCGATGGTGGGATCATGCAGCAGGTCGTCCAGCGGGCCGAAGCCGGTCAGCTCCTTGACCAGGCCCTCGGCCACCACCTGCATCTCCTCTTCATTGATCGGGATGCGCCATTCCTGGATGAAACCCACGGTCTGCACCTGCACCCAGCGCGCGATCGTGTCCGGAGCCCACGAATCGATATCGATGCGCTCGTCCTCGATGCTGTTGAGCAGGTGCTCATGCGCCGCGGACAGCACCTTCTGGTACTGCTCGGTCTCTGCGAACGGCAGATTGCCCGCAACGTGGTCAGGAACGGTGTGGCGGGCGACGGCGTGCGGAAACGGGGTTACTTTGTCTTCCATTGCGATCCACCCAGGGCAAGGGCAAGTCTTTCCCGCAGGCCGTGCGTCTGGACCGGGCATGCAGCCGGATCCAGGCGTTGGACGAGCGGGGCGAGGGCACGCAGGTACGGATCACGCGGCGCGTCCTGCAGCAGCAGGTGGCCGTGGCTGGCGGAGGCGCGTACGCGTGGTCGTTCGGGGAGCGTGGCCAGCAGTGGAAGCTCGAACCGTCGGGCGATCTGCTCCGGGCTCATGCCGCTGCTGTCGTCATGGCGGTTGATCACCAGTTGCAGGCGCTTCTCCCGTTCGCGCTGGCCGGACAGATGCTTGAGCGCATGGTCAAGCGAGACCAGAGTGGCGATCGAAGCGTCCGCGACCAGCCAGATCTCGTCGGCCTGGTCCAGCAGCAGCGGTGGCAGTTGACGCAGCGGGCAGCCGCCGGCGTCGCACAGCACGCTGGCAAACACGCCGCGCAGCCGCTGCAGCAGGGCGCCCGGATCGGACGGTGGCAGCGCATCGCTGCCGCTGGCGCGGTCGAGCAGGACCAGTCCGCTGTCATGGCGCGCCATCGCAGTGCGCGCCAGGGTGGCGTCGATGCGGCTGGCATTGCGCAGTGCATCTTCGTAGTGGAAGCGGCTGTCCAGATTGAGGTAGAGCGCCAGGTCGCCTGCCGGCTGCGCCAGTTCCAGCAGCAGACCGTCCTGGGTGCTGGCCTCGCCCTGCGCCAATGCATGGGTCTGTTGTGCAAGCACGGCCAGATGCGCGGCCAGTGTGCTGGTGCCGACCCCGGCACGTACGCCCAGCAGCAGGATCAACCGCGCCTTGTGCGGCTGGTGTGCGGCAGCGGCGGGCCGGGGCGAGAGCGCGCGGCGCAGCGCGGCCTCGATGCCGGTGTTGTCGCTGTCCAGGTCGAGCACATCGCGCAGGCCGGCGCGCAGCGCCATCACCACGCCTTCGACCTGCCCGGCACTGGTGGCGCCAACGGCGACCAGCGCAAGGTCCGGCTGGGTCTGCTGCAGCTGCTGCGCCAGCACGGTCGAGGCGGCGGCGTGCTCGGGGCGGAAGTCGAGCAGTACCAGATTCTGCGGACCGCGTTGCAGGTCCTGCGCGGATGTCGGCTCACCGCTGTCCTGCCAGTGCAGGGTGGTGGCAGGCGGCAGCTTGGCCGCCAGCCGCGGCAGCAGTTCGCGATCCATCCCGTACAGGACCAGGTTCATCGGCGGTCCTTGCGGATGCAGCGGCTGGGCAGTGGCGTAGGGCATGGGCGTGGTATCGCAGGCATCATGGATTCAACGTGAGAAACCGGGCACCGGGTCCTGGCTGACCGGACCCAGCAGCCAGGAACCCCACTCAGGCAGGTTGGGCCGGGCCTCGCGCTCGCCTGGCAGTGCCAGCTCGGCATTGCGGGCGAGGGGCTGCACCAGCCGTGGCGTGACGATGATCACCAGTTCCTTGTCCTGGCGCTTGTAGTCGAAATCGCGGAAGAACGAGCCGATGATCGGCAGGTCGCCCAGCAGCGGGATCTTGTTCACCGTGGAGGCGACCGTCGAGCTGACGAGACCGCCGATCACGAAGCTCTCGCCATCGCCCAGTTCCACCGTGGTATCGGCACGGCGGGTGCTGATCGACGGAATCTGCACACCGTTGAGGGAAATGGCGTTGGTGTAGTCGAGGTCGCTGGCTTCCGGCGCCACCTTCAGGGCGATGCGGTTGGGCGCGAGCACGGTCGGGGTGACGGTCAGGCCGATGCCGAACGGCTTGTAGGTGATGGTGGTGGTCCCCAGGCCCTGGGGTTCGAGGATCGGCAGTTCACCACCGGCGAGGAAGCTGGCGCTCTGGCCGGACAGCGCGACCAGGGTCGGCTCGGCCAGCACCCGGGCCATGCCATTGGACTGCAGCAGATCGAGGTCCGCATTCCACAGGCCCTTCGTCGAGCCGAACACCAGGCGGAAGGCCGACGAGATGGGCGATTCCGATTCGTTGCTGGAATTGCCCTCCTGCATGCCGGGCAGCACGCCGGTATTGCCCGGCAGGATGCCGCCCGGACGAGCGAAGCCATAGGCAAAACCGCCGTTGCGGTTCTGGAAGCTGATGCCGACCTGTTTCAGCGCGGTCTTGTTGAACTCGACCACCTTCACCTCGACCTGGACCACACCGCCGCTGGCGATGGTGGAGGCATCGGCCAGCTGGCCATCCTTGCCCAACGCCATCGCGGCCGCCTTCTGTTCCTGCATGTGCGAGAGCGCGCTGTCGGTGCTTCCCTGCAGCAGGCCCTGTTGGTCCTGCTGGGTGAACACCAGGCCGCTGGAACCCGCATCGGCCGCCCCCTGCACCGCGCTCTGCACGCGGACCTGCACGCGCTGTGGCTCCGACTGCTTGCGGTGCCACAGCAGCAGGGTGGTGGTGCCGGGGGCCTTGCCGACCAGCAGCGCCTGGCGCTGGCCACGCAGCATCACGATATCGGCGACGCCCGGATCGGCGATGGCCACCCGTTCCAGGTCCGTGGGCAGTGTCCATGGCCGCTGTTCGCGGGCCTGCAGCACCAGGTCGTCAGCAGCCACGCTGGTCGCAGGCGCCAGCAGCACCAGCAGCAGAGCGAGCCAGCGCTGGCGGGAGGAGGGGCGTGGACTCTGGCGACGTTCGGTCATGGAAGCTCTCGGTGCAGGTCAAAGGGAGCCGCGGGGCGCAGAACCATCGCCGCGGATGATCTCGATTCCGGATGCGCGCGGTGCGCTGCGGCGGGCGGCGGGGGGCTGTGCGGGGGCGTCGTTCACCGTGCGTGCGCGTGCGCTGCTGCGGCCGGCCAGGGCATCGCCATCGATGCCGGCGAAGGCGTGGTTCTCGGGGCGCTGCAACGCCAGCTGCTGTTCCGCGTCCAGGCCACGCAGCGGATCGATCACGCCTCGCGCCTGCGGGAACAGGGCCAGGTCGGGCTGGCCGGCGTCGGCGGGATTGCGCAGCGCGAGGTAGAGCTTGCCCTGCTGCGCGCCCAGCAGCAGCCGGTTGGCATCGGCCACCGGCACCGCCAGCACGGCGCTGCGGGCCGGCTGGGCTGCGTCACCGCTACTGCCGCCACCGCTGCTGGCGTTGCTGGTGATATCTGCCGCGCGCGGGTCTGCACGGTTGCTGGCATCGGCGCTGGCATTCGTGCTGCCCGTGTTCGGGGCGATGTCCTGCTGGCCATAACTGAGCACGCGCAGGCGCGACAGCAGCAGGCGGGTCTGTGCGGCGTCGGGTGCCGCGTTGTAGCTGGCGGGTTCGCTGCGCAGGTTGAGGAACACATCGACGAAATCGCCTGGCAGGATACGGTTGCCGGCACCGACCAGTTCATCCACCGGCACCGCCAGTGCACGCTCGCCGGGCCGCAGCTGCAGCGAGAAGCCCTGTGCCAGCACCGCGTCGCTGATGGTGCTGCCTTCGGCGATGTCCTGCACCGGCACCTTGCCGACCACGGCGGCCAGGTCGGCGACGGCGCCCGGCACGGCCGCGCTTCGACGCGCCAGGCGCACGCCATTGGCAGTGATCGGTTCACCGGCCGGCAGCCGGGCGATGGCCTCGACCACCGTAATGGCCTGTGCGTCGGCCTGAACGACCGGAGCCGCGCTTTCCACCGAAGGGGCGGGCCTGCGGCCGATCACGAATGCGATCAGCGCCAGCAGCACCGCGAGTGCGATCAGAGCGATGGCGGCGATGCGGGTCAACTTGAGCATGGAACCGTCTCCTGTACCGTCAGTTGCCGGAGCCGAGGTCGAGCTGGGCGACCGCGACGCTGCGGATGGGGGCCTGCATCACCCAGCCGTAAAGCGTGGCGGTGCCGGGGAAGAAGGGGTGGGCGGCGTAGTCGTAGCGGACGGTGACCGTCATGCACTGCGCGGTTGCCATGCCCGCGCACGGTGCCTGCGCCGAGACCTGGATCGGACCGGTGCCGCCTGCGCTGCAGTCGGGGTTCTGCCTGGAGAACTGCAGCAGCCATTGCATCGACTGGCGTGCTGCGACGCACGCGGCGGTGCGTCGTTCGTTGGCGGTTCCGAAGCGCAGCGATGCGCGCGCGCCTTCGGCAGCGGCCGTTGCAAGCGTCTGCTGGGCAGCCATGATCAGCACGCCGGAAAAAGTGAACAGCAGCAGCGGCACCAGGCCGAGGATCATCATCAGCGCGTATTCGACGGCAACCACGCCACGCTGGCGCCGCGGACCGAGGGTGTTCATGCGAGACCTCCGTAGGTCGTGGCCAGGAGCCAGCCGATCGCCGCCAATGCGAGGTAGGCCGCATAGGGAATGCCGCGGCGCCCCTGGCGGGCAGCCTCCATTCCGCGCAATGCGGGGTGTGTCTGCCATTGCTCGCTGGCGCGCGATACCTGCAGCTGCACGCGCATCGGCAGGTGCATGCCCAGCTGACGCCCGAGCAGGATCGCCACTGCGTGGGCGCCGGCGGCAAGGCTGGCCACTACCCATATCGGCAGCAAGGCATGCCATCCCAGCAGCAGGCCGAGCACGGCAAAGAATTTCACGTCGCCTGCGCCCATCCAGCGTAGTGCGTAGAAGGGCAGGAGCGCGAGCAAGCCGGCAACGGCACCGAGCAGGTGCGCCGGCCATGGCAGTCGTGGCTCACCAAATTGCCCGGCGACGAGCAGAGGTATTGCGAGTGCGCACGCAGCCAGCAGCCAGGCATTGGGCACCCGGCGGGCATACAGATCGCTGATCGCGATCCGCAGGCACACACCGATGGCCAATAGTCCCAGCAGTGTCATCGCACTCCCCTTCGTCCGTCACTGGACCGTCTGCAACCGCATCCCGGCCTGCGGCCACCGTGGTCGCGGATGGCGCGACCAGCGGTGGTGCGTCCGCAGGTCGCTCAGGTGGTTGCTTCGGTGGCGATTGCCGAAAGGCGGGTGAACAGCGTGGTGAAGAATTCCGTGATCTGGGTGCGGCCCACGGCAATCAGGATGCCGGCGATCACAGCGGCCAGCAGCCCGTACTCGAGTGCGGTCACGCCATCTTCTTCTTTCAGGAACTTGCGGATGGAAGCGTTCATGACGGTTGTCTCCCTCTACCTGTCAATGGCAACAAGACACCTGCATCGGCCGGTTGCCCGACTCCGTCGGGACCGTCCATGGACCTCTGCCATCCTGGCGGAGGTGGCAATGCGGGACTGTCCCGCATCGCTAAAGCAGGGTGATCTCCGCCAGGGAGTGCAGCGACCGCGCATGTGCGACCGCGCGGCACCAGGCCGGTGGTCGCAACGTCATCGAGCAGCGCGTGCATCGTCATGCTGTCCCCTGGGTGTGACCGCATCGGAGCGGTTCGATCACCGTGATACCGACTTTGCCTGAATGGCGGCCGGGTGCAACCGGAACCTATATGCAAATTCGGCAGGAATCTCTTATTCCTGATAATCGGTTGCTTATTCTGTGATGAAGCGCCGTTCCCAGGCGTAACGATTCATCGTGATGTTAATAATGTGACCCGGGTTAACGCATGCGAGAATCGTGCCACTGGCGCCCACATTTCCTTCACGCCGGGCGCGGGTTGCTGTATTCCCGTGCGACCTGTTTACCTGCGTGGATTATCGGGCATACTCGTATTCAAGGTTTGGTACTTTCAAGGTGGAGCCGGCCAGTGGCCGCATCCATCACGGCAACGGATGATGCTCTTGGAAACCGCGCGCACCTGTAGGGCAGTGGGGGTTGCGGCGGGCAGCTGACCAACGGGGGACGACACTGTCATGGTTGATGGTGGGGTGGTTGACAGCGACGACGGCGAGCTCCGGTCGATCGACCTGGCCACGCTGAGCGGTGTGCTTCGCGTATGCGATGTGGAACTGTTGCTGCTCGACGGCAATGGTCCGCGCGCGGCGTTCGCTTCGCGCGTGCATGAGGAAGCCCTGTTCTGCAGCATCAGCTGCGGATTCCATTGCCGTGGCCGCTTCATGCTGCCGCCGGACTGGGCGATGCTGGGGTATCTGCAGGCCACCGACGAGGCGGTGAGCTGGTGCCATGGCGTACCGCTGGCGGCCGGGATGGCGTTGACCGTGCTTCCCGAAGGCATCAGTGAATTCACCCTCAGCCCCGGTACCCGCATGACCCTGATGCTGGTGCCGGTATCCCGCGTGCAGCGCAAGCTGACCGAACTGAGCCTGCGCAGCACCCCGCCGGCGGGACAGGCGCTCTCGCTGTTCAATCTGTCCGGTGATGATGCCCCGCTGGCGCTGCATTACCAGCAGCTGCACCAGCAGCTGGGGCAGGGTGCCAGCCTGCAGCCGGAGGAAACCGAGCGGCTGCTGCATGAGCACATCCAGGCCCTGCTGGGTGCCGGTGCCGTCGATCGCCCGGGGTGCAGCCGCGCACGGCGTACGCATTACCTGATCGCCCAGCGCGCCGAGAATTTCATGCGGCTCAACCTGCGTCGCAATATATACATGAATGAAATCTGCGACGCCGCCGGTGTCAGCGAGCGTGGCCTGCGCTATGCATTTGAAGATCTGTTCGGTACGTCGCCCAACCGTTATCTGTCCATGCTGCGCCTGTGTGCAGCCTGCCGCAGCCTATCGATGGCCGACTCCAGCAGGCGTTCTGTCAAGGCGATCGCGCTGAGCTGTGGCCTGTGGGATCTCTCCCGCTTTGCCGACAATTACCGGAAGGTGTTCGGTGAACTTCCGCGGGATACCCTGATGCGTGCACCCGCGCAGTTGGGCCAACCGGCCTGAGTCTTGCCCCACAGGGGCTTTCACGGCATTGCTGCCGGTTTTGCATATCCGGCTGCCGAATCCGGCCGTGGATTTGCCGGATTGCGCGATTGCCCTGCCGGATTGAAGTGCGCCACGCCTCCGCGAACCGTTGAAATGTCAGTCACCTGCCTAGCGGCAAGTCCACTGTCATTCAAGTTGTTCGCCTACGGGGGAAATGCTCATGAACCGCATCTACCGGCGTGTATGGAACCGCCAGCTCAATGCTCTGGTTGTGGCCTCGGAACTGGCCACCGGCGATAGCGGCGGCACCGCATCACGCGATCCGCGCACCTCCCTGCTGACGCCCAGCGCCCTTGCGCTTGCACTGCTGTGCGTGCTGGCCAGCGGGCCGGCATCCGCAACCGAATCCAACCAGTCGCTGCGCGATCTGCAGGCGCTGGCGGCCAAGTACACCCAGACGTTGCCGGTGAAGGTCGATGCCGAAGTCGCCCTGGCTGCAGCCGCGCGACAGGCGCAGGCCACGCCTGCGATCAGTGCCGATACGCGTGTGGGCCTGCAGCTGAGCACGGCCTCGCTGCCGCTGGTGCACGAGGTCCTGCCGGCCGCCGTGCAGGTGAAGCTGGGGGCGAACGCATCGCCGCAGCATGTGCCCACGCCAGCGCTGGCCGCTGATGTGCGGGCCCAGCTCGGCATCGGAGCAGGTACCCAGGTGGATACCTCACTGGCAGCGAACGTTTCCTCCGGCTCCGCTTCGCCGCTGGGGCTGACGGCCGATGCGAAGGCAAAGGCCAGGGTCGGCATCGCGGGTGCCCCGGTGGCATCGGTGGGTGCCGGCGCCAAGGCGGCAGCGGGTATCACGACGTCCTCGCAGGGATTGTCCGGGTTGAAGGCCGGCATCGACGGCAACGCCGACTCGCATCTGGCCATCGCCGGACATCGAATCGAGGGCCAGGGCAAGGCCTCCGCAACCGCAGCGGTGAGCTTGCCCGCCAAGGAAGAACTGCCGGGCGAGACCGATGATCGCGCGATCACGGCGGCGTTCGATGCAGGCGTCGCCGGCAAGGTGCGCGTGCAGGGCCCGGGTGGCCAGGACGTGGTGGCCGATCGCAACCTGAAGCTCGCGGGCCGGACCGTCGTGAGTGCGCAGGCCAGCACGCTCGGTCTCGGAGGCCTGCATCACGGCGCCCTGGGCGATCTTGGCGGTGCGGTGGGTGGCGTAGTGCACGGCGTAGTCGGCACGGTGGGCAGCGCAGCAGGCGGGACGCTGCACGAAACCGTCGGCACCGTAGGTGGCGCAGTGGGCGGCACGCTGCATAACACCGTGGGCGCAGTAGGTGGCACGCTTCACGGAGCTGCCGGCACGGTCGGCGGTGCGGTGGGTGGCGTAGTGCACGACGTGGTCGGCACGGTGGGCAGCGCAGCAGGCGGAACGCTACACGAAACCGTCGGCGCCGTCGGCGGTGCGGTGAGCGGTGTACTGAACGGCACTGTCGGCACCGTAGGTGGCGCAGTGGGCGGCACGCTCCACGGTGCTGTCGGTACGGTCGGCAGTGCGGTGGGCGGTGTACTGAACGGCACCGTCGGCAACGTCGGTGGTTCCCTGGGCGACACGTTGAACAACACCGTAGGTGCTGTAGGTGGCGTCCTCGATGGAACCGTCGGCACCGTCGGTGGTGCTGTGGGTGGCGCGCTCAACGGCACGGTCGGCACGATCGGCAGCGCCGTAGGCGGCGCTTTGAACGGCACCGTGGGTGCGGTTGGCGGTGTCCTCGATGGAACCGTCGGCACCGTCGGTGGTGCGGTGGGTGGCGCGCTCAACGGCACGGTCGGCACGGTCGGCAGCGCCGTAGGCGGCGCTTTGAACGGCACCGTGGGTGCGGTTGGCGGTGTCCTCGATGGAACCGTCGGCACCG